>CANRID010000006.1 GCA_947630665.1 uncultured Bacteroidales bacterium
CATGGCAAAATCCTGGGCAACATTTTGTTGCCCAGGAACTTATAAAAATAATTATCAATCATGTTGCGGAATTAAGGCAGAAAAAACTCGTAAGCGACTACTATCATCATGATCTGCTTTTCGCTTTAGGACCGGCCGGCACGGGAAAAACATATACGGCCATAGCCTTAGCCGTGCGGGCCCTGAAAAGCCGGGAAGTGAAAAGGCTTATCCTTACACGCCCGGCCGTAGAAGCCGGAGAACGGTTAGGATTCCTGCCGGGGGATCTGAAAGACAAACTCGACCCGTATCTTCAACCGTTGTACGATGCGCTGATGGATATGATTCCTCCGCAAAAACTGAAATTATATATGGAGGAAGGCATCATACAGATCGCACCCTTAGCCTATATGCGGGGAAGGACGCTGGAAAACGCATTCGTGATCTTGGACGAAGCGCAGAACACCAGTATAGGACAATTGAAAATGTTTTTGACCAGAATGGGAAACAATGCCAAATTCATCGTGACGGGAGATGCCACCCAAATAGACCTGCCCAATAAAAACGATTCGGGACTACTCAGGGGAGTGGAATTGCTGAAAGGAATCCGCGGCATATCGGTGGTTCATTTTACCAAAGAAGACATCGTACGGCATCCGTTGGTGAGTAAAATCGTAAAGGTTTTCGAAGAGCAGGAGCGTAACAATCCAGACAGGCAATTAGAGCAACATGACAGGGGCGTAGAGCCTACCATTGATAGAGAGGAAAGGGAAAGATAATGTCCCAAGGATGTCCGACGGGAACACTGCGTGTTTCCGTCGGACATTGCTTTTTGTGGCTGGGTGTGGTAGAATAAAGCAACGATAAATCGGGAGTTGACAGTATAAAGAGTTTCCTAAAAAGGCGGTGCTTGTATGGAAATAAGGCAAGAACGAGCAGACGATTATAATACAGTCTTTCAGGTCATAACAGAAGCATTTTCTCATGCTGAACATAGCGATGGAAACGAGCAAGAGCTTGTGACCCTGTTGCGAGCCAGTTCTTCATTTATTCCAGAACTCTCCCTTGTGGCAATGGAAGATGGCAAAATCGTAGGGCATATTCTCTTTACAAGAATCACCATAAGGGAATACGTCGAACTTGCTCTTGCGCCCCTTTCTGTTCTTCCAGCATATCAGCGGAGAGGAATCGGGCTGGCGCTTATCCGTGAGGGACACCGTATTGCCAAACAGTTGGGGTATGACTACTCGGTGGTACTGGGTTCCCCGACATATTATCCTCGTGCTGGCTATCTTCCAGCGAGTTTATATGGAATAGAAGCGCCTTTTGAAGTGCAGAACGAATACTTCATGGCGTTCAAATTGCAAGACGACGCGCCTCAAGTTAAGGGCCTGGTCAAATATGACTCAGCCTTTGGAATCGATTAACAAATTCCCGTTTGTCTGGCTGATAATAGTTAAGCGTCGGTTCTGAAATGCCTTTTCTGGGCTCATAAAACAGCAGACAACTACTTTTGTGGTAGGTCGGAAGCTAAGCGAAAATAAAAACAATCCTGCGAAAATTCATATAATTCATTATAAATCGAGCCAATTAAAACGAAAAACCTTGATAAATCAAAGGATTTTATTCTGTTGCTGTTCCCGACAATAAAAAGTTAGTTTACCAGGAGCCGCCGGCTCCGCCGCCCCCGAAACTTCCGCCGCCGAAGCCTCCGAAACCGCCAAAGCCTCCGCCCATGCCGGAACCGAATCCCCCGACACGTCCCCGGCCGGCGGCATTGCCCAGAATAGAGCCTAACAAAAGCATATCCAACCCGCTGGGACCTCTCCGGCCATTGCCTCCTCCCATATTTTTAGGGCCGTCCTTCCCTCCGGCCGCCAGAATGATCACAAACACGACGATAAAGATGAGAAAAGCGATGGCTCCTATCGGGACAGACTCATCTTCATATCTTCTTGCAAATTCATCCGTAGATATTTCTCCCGACACCAAAGGGAACATGATATCCAGCGCATTCTCCACCCCGGCAAAATAATCGTCCTGCCGGAAAGCCGGAATCATATCCTGTTCGATAATCCGCCGGGATATGGCATCCGTCAGCACTCCCTCGAGCCCGTAACCGGTAGCGATAAAGACTTCGCCCCGTTCATTCCCTTTTTTAGGTTTTATGAGGATCACCACCCCGTTATCGAATTTCTTCTGTCCTACGCCCCAATCCTGCCCGATCGAATAAGCCAATTGGGCTTTGTCCATTCCATAAAGCTGCGGAACGGTTACGATGGCTATCTGGTTGGAGGTGGAATCGGCAAAGGCATCTACCCTTTGCTCCAAGTGTCCAATCTGTCCGGCAGTGAAAATACCCGCCAGATCATTCACTAATCTGGGCGGCTGCGGTCTGGACGGGACCTGTGAAAAAAGCGGGGATATCCAAAGACAGACCGATGCCAGCAGAACCGCAGCCGACAAGAACGCGGCCCGGCCTTTTGCCGGACGGCGGATGCAAGTTGTCTGCATGCCGGTATCCTTATTCTCCGAAAGAAATTTCATTGCTCTGTTCATTGATATCATCGCTTTTATACGGAAAATACTCCTTCAGCGAAAGGCCCACCGAGCGGATGGCCGTACAAATCCCCTCCGCAAACCGTCCCTGGCTGAAATCGGAACCCATCTGATTCTTAATGGAATCCCAGAAATCATCGGGGACTTTCTCGTTAATGCCCGTATCTCCTATAATGGCGAACTTACGGCTGTTGACGGCAACATAAATCAGGACGCCGTTCCGCTGGGCGGTTTCGTACATCTTGATATACTTGAAAATATATATGGCTCTCCCGACAGGATCACCCGCACATTTGGATTCCAGATGCACCCTTATTTCGCCCGAAGTATCCAACTCCGCCGCTTCGATCGCCTGCACGATCCTCTTCTGTTCCTCCGCCGGTATGAATTTCTTAATTTTCACTTTATTAACTTCTTTATTCCATTACAATCACGCGGTGCCTCGGCACAATCCGAACTCCCTTCCCCAGCCGCTCTTTTCGATTCCGTTTCCAAGCAGTGCCTTTACCGGAATCTAAAACGCCCGGAAAAAGTTAAAACTCGACTTTAGGAGCGTTTTGTGCGCCTTCTTCCGCCTGAAAATAAGGTTTTTTCTCAAACCCGAACATTCCGGCCAGCAGATTTTTAGGAAACTGCCGGATCAGGGTATTATAAGCCCTGGCCGCCTCGTTGTATTTCTGGCGCTCCACCGTGATACGGTTTTCGGTACCTTCGAGCTGGGACTGGAGTTCGAGGAAATTCTGGTTGGCTTTCAGATCCGGATAATTTTCCTGAATCATGAGCAATCTTCCCAAAGCGGCCCCGAGTTCTCCCTGCGCTTCCTGGAAAGCGGCCAGGGTCTGAGGCGTAAGATTATCCGCATCTACCGTCATCTGCGTAGCCTTCGCACGGGCATTCACCACATTTTCCAGCGTTTGGGACTCGTGGGCGGCATACCCTTTTACGGTAGCTACCAAATTGGGAATAAGATCGGCTCTGCGTTGATACACGTTCTCTACCTGGGACCATGCCCTTTGAACGCTTTCATCCTCTCTTACCATCGAATTATACGACCCTTTCGTCCAGGCGAAAATACCCAGAACCACTACAATGATGACAATAACTGCAATCAGACCTTTTTTCATAATGACATTTTTAATTTCTCCCGCATAAAATAAAGGTTTTCCGCTCCGGATAGCCTTTGTCGGGAAATTCAATATTATAACAAGAATTTAATCGATAAGTTGAACACAGCGTACGGATGCGCCGAAACTGTTTTTATCCGTAAAATTCACCGGAAAATCCGCCTGGTCGTAAAAAATATACCGGTAATTGGCTTGCGTGGAATTTTTCTCGGTGGCGCTCCACCAGAAACCGTACTGGAAGATTCCCGAATAGTTATTGAAATTATTGGTGGCGCTTCCGGCCGGCAAGGCGGCCCAGCCGAATTTATTCTCGATGGTGGTATTCGGGGAATACGGCCACACGGGCTGCCCGTTAAATTCGGCGTTTACCATGACTTTCTGCCCCAGACCGGTCCAGTTGTCGATGAAAGGGACAGAGGTTCCCCCGTTCAGGGCCTTCGCCAGATC
The DNA here is from genome assembly GCA_947630665.1 of uncultured Bacteroidales bacterium. Lineage (GTDB taxonomy): Bacteria > Bacteroidota > Bacteroidia > Bacteroidales > UBA932 > Egerieousia. Next base: position 4,110 of record CANRID010000006.1, read on the forward strand.
TTCCCAATCCTGGTCGGTAGGAACGCTCCAGCCGTCGGGACACAACCCTTGCGGTCCCTGGCCCAATCCGCTGCCGCTTTGGCCTCCCGTAGCCTGCTCCCAAGTATATAGACGACCCATAACCTGGCCCATCACATCGGTTCTGGCATACCCCGCTCCGATACCGGCATCCTTGTCGGGTCCGTTATAATTGAGATTTTGCAGAAACCATCTGAGACTTCCTATCTCCTCTATGAAATAATTTTGCCCGTCACGAAGATCGCACATAGACCGGGCAGGAACGGGTATTCCGGTAAGGGACTTGCCGAACTCAGGATCGACCGAAGTAATATCATGCGTGGATGTCTGGGTATAATAGCCATCCGAAGAGGCAGTAACCTTAATGGTATAGACAGCTAAGGAATCCGGAACCGTAATCGTAATCTCTTTGGTCCTGAGGGTATCGCTGAAAACATCCGGACCGGTCCAGATATAAGACAACTCCGATTCCTGAGGATAACTGATCCCCTTCGCGGTCAAAGTCAGTCTGTCGCCGATACGGGCATAAACGGGCAGATCGAATACTAACGAACCGGACATGGAAGGCATGTTTACCCCCTCCTCCTCCTCCTCTTTGTTACAGGAACCGACCGTCAGGGAAGCTGTCAGGAGACATAGCAGGAATATATAAAAAGATGATCTGAAACTTATGGTTTTAAACGTTTTTGTTTCTGGTCTTCTCGATTTCATTCGGCAACGATTTGATAAAACTACGCAAAATTGCACATTTTTTATGCGTAAAACAATTTATTTGATAATTTTCTACCTTTGTGCCAAAATCATGCCATGCAAAATATAAAATTCATTCTGCTGCTGATCTGTCTGACAGCCTTGTGCGGTTGCCAGCCCCGGAAGAATCCGGATTATAAAACCTTAGACGGTTTTGCCCAGGGAAGCACCTATCATATCGTGTATGAAGAACCGGCCTCTTTCCGGGAAAACACGCCTCCTTCCATAGAGGACAGTCTGGCTCTCTACTTCGGCCAATTGGACCGATCGGTGTCGGGATATAACCGGGAATCCGTTCTGTCGGCACTCAACCGGGGGGAAAATGTCCCTTTAGACCCGATTTTTATAGAAGTCTTCAATGAATCCCGACGGGTGTACGAATTGAGCGGGGGATATTTCGACATATCGGCAGGCCCTCTGTTCGACTTGTGGGGATTCGGGTTCAAGGACCGGGAAAAGGTAACCCGTGAAAAAATAGACAGCATCCGGCAATTCGTGGGAATGGACAAGCTGGAAATAATAAAGGGAGACGGAAGCGAGGAATTTCCCGACAGCTCGGCATTCTACCTGAAAAAGAAAGACCCACGCACCGCTCTTAATTTCAACGCCATAGCCCAGGGATACACTTGCGATTACATCGCCCGGCGATTCGATGCCATGGGCATTCCGAATTATCTGATAGAGGTAGGCGGAGAAGTTTATGCGAAAGGGATGAACGCACGCGGGGAAGAATGGACGGTGGGCATAGACAAGCCCGTGGACGGAAACGTCATCCAGGGAGCCGATTTGCAGGAGATCATCCGGATTTCGGATCAGGGGTTGGTTACATCGGGGAACTACCGGAAATTCTATATGGAAAACGGGAAAAAATATTCCCATACCATCGATCCTCTGTCCGGTTATCCGGTAGAACACAATTTATTGTGCGCCGTAGTCATTTCCTCCAGCGCGACTTTGTCGGACGCCTACGCGACTTACTTTATGGTGGTAGGTCTTGAAAAGGCCCGGGAGATTCTGGCCGGCATTCCGGAAATGGAAGCATATTTGGTATATGGCGACCAGCAAGACATGAAGGTGTATTATACCCCCGGACTTGAAAAGAAATTGGTTAAAAATTAGCCCGGAATTTCCGGAACAAATAAAATCCCGAAAAAATTCCGGATTTCCGAAGAAAAACGTAACTTTACGGAGTTTACTCTTTCATCCAATCTAACTGTAAAATATTATGAAAAAGCATCCCGAACATCTCCTCGACGATCAGTCGAAAATTTCCAGAAGAGGATTTTTAAAGACATCCCTTGCAGCCGGCTGCGCTTCCGGTTTCGCGCTTATGGGATCCGGTGCGGCCGCCGGAATATTGGGGAGCTGCGTGCGTACCCGCGAACAATTCGATACGATCATTTCTAACGGAATCATTTATTGCGGCGACGGAAAAGCTCCCGTAAAAGGAGACATAGGGATAAAGGACGGGAAAATAGCGGCTATCGGGAAATTGGGCAATAGCTGCGACAAAATGATAGATGCCCAAGGCATGGCCGTATCCCCGGGATTTATAGATATCCATACCCATACGGATACCAATCTCTTCCAGGCGCCGCTGGGAGACAGCCGGATTTTCCAGGGAATCACCACGGACATCGCAGGCAACTGCGGCGACTCTCCGTTCCCTTACTCGGACGAGTACTTCGCGACCAAAAAAGACACGCTCCGCCACGGGTATCCGTTCTGGCAGGACATCGACGGTTTCTACGAGGCATTGAGGAAAAATAAAATAGGCATCAATTTTAAAAGTTATACCGGACAAGGTTCCTTACGGTCTGCGGTAGTGGGAGACAATAATGTACCGGCTACGGAAGATCAGATAAAAAAGATGTGCGCCATCTTGGATAAGGAAATGGAAATGGGAAGTCTGGGACTCTCCTGCGGATTGGAATATGCGCCGGGTTCGTATGCGTCGGACGAGGAAATCATAGAATTATGCAAAGTGGTGGCAAAACATAACGGACTGTTCGCCATTCACATGCGGAACGAAGACGACCATGTGGAAGAAGCCATTTCCGAAGCGATCTCCATTGCCCGCAATGCGGGAGTCCGGTTGCAGATCTCCCATCTGAAAGCCCAGAATGCGGCCAACTGGCATAAAGGACCCAATATGCTGAAACTGATAGACGATGCAAAGGCTTCCGGCCTGGATATCGCCTTCGACCGTTATCCTTATACCGCCTTCTCTACCGGCCTTACCTCTTTTATTCCGCTGGACGACCGGCAAGGATCGAATGCGGACATACTGGCGCGGCTGAAGGATCCTGTAAAATCGGATGCTATCGGGAAATATGCGGACAGCCGGATCAAACGGTTGGGAGGCCCGCAGAACGTATTGATAGCCGCCTGCAAAAATCCGGAAAACGCCGCTTATTCGGGAAAGAATATAGAGGAATGCTGCCAAATATCCGGAATGGATACCTGGCCGATGATCAGGCATCTGCTCATTACGGAAAATTTGGGAGTACAGATCGCCGGATTCGCCATGAAAGAGGAAAACCTGAAACTTTTCTACTCACATCCGCTTTGCATGCCGGCTTCGGACGGAAGCGTATATTCGCCTGAAGGGGAATTAGGAAAAGAAATTCCGCATCCCCGTTCTTACGGGACCTTCCCTACCTTCTTCGGCAAATATTGTCGGGATGAAAAAATTATGGAACTTCCGGAGGCCATATATAAGGCAACTGCACTGCCGGCAAGCAGATTAAGGCTCACGGACAGAGGCATGATCGTTCCGGGATATTGGGCGGACATAGTGATTTTCGATCCGGCCACCATCGCCGACCGCTCTACCTATCAGCAGCCGCATCAATTCCCTGCCGGGATAGAGCACGTTTTAGTTAACGGAGACCATACCATAGAGAAAGGGAAGTTCTCCGGGAAACTGAACGGAATGATTATTTAATTTCCATCGCACCCGTCCATTTCCAGAATCAGAAACCGAGCCATGACGGATCAACCAGCACGGAATTTCATCCGCCGGATTGTTCAGATCCGGAAAAGACTCATACAGCTGCGGGTAAAGGGTAAATCCGCATCTTGTCCCATATACACCCGACAGCATATATGCCGCAACTGCAAGACCCGGTTCACAGGCAAATACTGCTATAATTGCGGACAGAGCGCCTCAGTAACCCGACTGAACTTTTCTTCCGTGCTGGATAACCTGCTGGATGGAATCACCAACGTGGCCAGAGGTTCTTTTTTCACGATTATAAACTTGTTCACCCGTCCGGGATACATGATCAACGATTATATCAAAGGAAAAAGAATCATTTTCGCCAAACCCTTTCAGATGCTTTTCGTACTGGCCGCCATATATACTTTGTGCGGACAGCTGAGACATCCCGCGAGCCCTGAAAATGAGTCCGTTGCCGGACAGAGTACGATACTGACGGAAAGCAAGGCGGAGTCCGCGTTTGCAGACGTCTCTGCCGAGGCTCCGGAAGAAAGCGTAACCGCAGGAGAGGAAGACAGCCCTCCGGCCGAACTCCAAAAGAATGAAGAGGAAGAGGAGTCAGACCGGATTCTGGAATCGGTAAAAGCCAGATGGAAAGAAAAAATGAAAGAATCCCCGTTCCTGTACGCCCTTTTGAATTTGCTGTATAAATGGTACCATTCCAACAGAGCCTTGCAGGAAATATTCATTATCCCTTTCATGGCGCTGGGAATGAAATGGGCTTTCCGGAAAAACAGATATAACAACCGGTTGAACTTTATCGAATATTCCTTTGCCGGCGCTTTCATAAGTTGCCAGATGCTGATTATCGCCTTAGCGGTTCTCCTGTTCGATCTGACAGGCTCCGGGATCATCGGATGGTCCCGCTTCATCTGTACCTTCTGGGTATGCAAGGAACTTTTCCGGAACAGTTATTCCGGGACCTTCTGGAGGCTCATTTTGTCTATGTTTTACATACTGTTGATTATTATTTTGTTTACTATTATAATTATTTCTATTATTGCATTGATTATTGCGGAATATATTGACATTTCATAACAAATCAAACCACCGAAACACCATGAAATCACTGATCCAATCTTTCGTTTATGCGGCATGCGCCATAACGGTTCTATCCTTGGCGGCCTGCGGCAATTCCGGACAAAATACCGACAACGGCGCCGGACAAGACTCAGACAACGGAACAACGGTCGCTCCCGTTGCAGACAGTATCCAAACGGCTGACAGCCGGGGCTACATCGTAACAACAGGAGAAACGGTTCCCCAATTCGATCTGCAACTGCCAGACGGGACAAAGATTCCTATCGACCAGCTAAAAGGGAAAGTGGTCATGCTCCAGTTTACAGCCAGCTGGTGCGGAGTATGCCGCAAGGAAATGCCTTTCATAGAAAAAGATATCTGGCTGAAATTAAAAGACAACCCTGATTTCGCCCTTTACGGGATCGACCTGAAGGAAAATGAGGAGCAAATCAAAGAATTCGCAGCTTCCATTCCGGTCACTTACCCGATTACATTGGATCCCGACGGAGCTATCTTCAATCTTTTTTGCACGCCGGATGCAGGCGTTACCCGGAATATCATCCTCGACCGGGAAGGCAAGATCATCATGCTGACCCGCCTGTACGATCCCAAGGAATTCGGCCGGATGGTGGAAACCATCAATGCAGAGCTGGCAAAAGAATAAAACCGCACCGCCATTCCGAAAAACAGATCACCCGCATAACAGAATCCTGCGATGCGGGTGATTTGATTTAGTCCTTACAGCAAATCGGCTGAATCTGGGTAAAGAAATCGTTTCCTTTGTCATCCACCAGAATAAAGGCCGGGAAGTTTTCCACTTCAATCTTCCAGATAGCTTCCATTCCCAATTCCGGATATTCGAGCAATTCCACTTTTTTAATATTTTCTTTAGCCAGAATAGCCGCCGGACCGCCGATGCTGCCCAAATAAAATCCGCCGTGTTTTTTGCAGGCATCCGTTACCTGCTGGCTGCGGTTCCCTTTTGCGATCATAATCATGCTGCCGCCGTTTTCCTGGAACAGATCCACATAACTGTCCATACGCCCGGCAGTGGTAGGACCGAATGACCCGCTCGGCATTCCCTGAGGGGTTTTAGCGGGACCGGCATAATAGATCGGATGATTTTTCATATATTCCGGAAGCCCCTCTCCGCGGTCGATACGCTCTTTTAATTTGGCATGCGCGATATCGCGGCCGACGATAATGGTCCCCTTCAACAGCAGGAAAGTAGATACCGGATATTTGCTCAGATCGGCCAGCACCTCTTTCATCGGACGGTTCAAATCGATTTTCACGCCGGCGGAATGGGCCGCTCCCGTAAGATATTTCTCCGGAATGAGCCGGGCCGGATTGGAATCGAGAGTCTCTAACCAGATGCCGTCTTTATTGATCTTCCCCTTTATATTACGGTCTGCACTGCAGCTTACTCCCATCCCGACAGGACATGAGGCGCCATGACGTGGCAGGCGGATGACACGTATATCATGGGCCAGGTATTTTCCGCCGAACTGGGCCCCGATTCCCAAACAATGGGCGGCTTTAAGCAGCTTCCTCTCCAATTCCACATCGCGGAAAGCATTTCCGTTTTCCCCTCCGTCAACAGGCAGCGCATCATAATACTTGGTAGAAGCCAGCTTCACGGTTTTCAGATTGAGTTCCGGAGATGTCCCTCCTATAACGAATGCGATATGGTACGGAGGACATGCCGCCGTGCCGAGGCTTTTCATTTTCTCGACTAAAAAAGGCTCCAGCTTTTCAGGAGTCAGCAACGCCTTGGTTTCCTGGAAAAAGTAAGTCTTGTTCGCGGAACCGCCACCTTTGGCTACAAAAAGGAACTTGTATTCCTGACCATCTACCGAATAAATATCTATTTGGGCAGGCAGGTTGTTCCCCGAATTTTTCTCTTTATACATGCTGATAGCAAGGGTTTGGGAATACCGCAGATTGTCCGTAGTATAGGTATCATATACTCCGTGGGAGAGATACTCTTCGTCCTTTCCGCCTGTCCATACGTTCTGGCCTTTCTTAGCCACGATGGTGGCGGTACCGGTATCCTGGCAGAAAGGCAGCTGTCCATGCACGGATACATTGGCATTCAGCAGCATGGTAAGGGCCACCGCCTTATCGTTAGGGCTGGCTTCCGGATCGTTCAAAATCTTGGCCACCATTTCGTTATGTTCGGGACGCAGCATAAAGGCCACATCATGGAATGCCTGTCGGGCAATCAGGCGCAATCCCTCCGGATCCACTTTCAGGATCGGTTTTCCTTCAAATTCGGCCACCGATACGTAATCTTTGGTAATCAGGTGGTATTGGGTTTTGTCTTCCCCCAAGGGAAACATTTCTTGATATTTAAATTCCATAGCCGTTATTTGATTAAATTAATGTTTGCTTCATTGTCATTTGCGGGTATTCTCCAGCAGATAGGTACGCATAAACTCGTTGAGATCGCCGTCCAATACCGCCTGGGTGTCGGATGTTTCATACCCCGTACGGAGGTCTTTGACCATCTTATACGGATGCAGCACATAACTGCGTATCTGGGAACCCCACTCGATTTTTTTCTTCTGCCCTTCCAGCTCCGCCTGTTTCTGTCTTCTTTTCTCCAATTCGAGTTCATAGAGATGGGATTTGAGGATACGCAAGGCGTTCTGGCGGTTATCCAATTGGGAACGGGTCTCGGTATTCTCCACAACGATCCCGCTCGGAATATGCCGCACCCGCACTCCTGTCTCCACCTTATTTACATTCTGTCCTCCGGCACCGCTCGAACGGAACGTATCCCATTCCAAGTCGGCCGGATTGATGGTAATCTCTATGGAATCATCCACTAACGGATAAACGAAAACGGAAGAGAAAGTAGTCTGGCGCTTCCCCTGCGCATTGAAAGGGGAAATACGCACCAGCCGATGCACCCCGTTTTCCGCTTTCAGATAACCATAGGCGAAATCTCCTTCAAATTCCACCGTAGCCGACTTGATACCCGCCTCATCTCCGTCGATAACATCATACACGGAAACTTTATATCCGTTCCGCTCCCCCCAGCGGGTGTACATCCGCAACAGCATCATGCTCCAGTCATTGCTTTCCGTGCCGCCGGCTCCGGAATTGATTTTGAGAAGCGCTCCCAAGTTATCCCCTTCCTCACCCAGCATGCTCTTGAGTTCCACCTCTTCCAACTGTTTGACAACTGCCGCATAAGCCCGGTCCATCTCCTGTTCATATTCGGCCACCGCAGACTCGTCGGAACCCGCGGATTGTTCAGCCTGAGTCATTTCCGCCAGAACCTCCAGATCCTCGATACTCCTTTCCAACGATTGCAAGGCCTCCACCCAATACTTGATTCCCGACAGTTTTTTCAGAAATTTTTCCGCCTCCTTCGCATCGTTCCAGAAATCGGGAGCGGCGGACACCTTCTCCCCCTCCTCTACCTGAGCCGCCTTACCGGCATAGTCAAAGAGACCTCCTCAACGAATCCAACCGATCTTTGCACTCTTTGATTTGTTCTTGCAAAACCATATCTATCAATTCGTTTAATGTTTATATGTTATTTATTTAATCCACCTTGCAAAGTTACTAAAAATAATCTCGCTTCTCCCGCTCATTTTCCGTTATCTCTTGCAAAATCTCCAATACCCGGGAATACTCGAATCCTCTGCCGATCGCGAATCTGAGGACTTTCATCTTTTTATTTTGCAACGGTTCGCTTTTCTTCAGGGATTTCCATTTGTTTTCCACCAATTTGCGTAACACTTCTCCGGCATCCGGACAATCCGGCTCTTTCCGGGTGTCTGCTTCCCGATAATTCTCCACAAGCGCCTCCCGGATAATATCCTCTTCTACTCCCAACGAGCGGAGCATATACGAAATCTTATTTTTCCCCCATCCGTTAAACCTCAGCTTGTCCCGCACATAAGCGCCTGCAAACCGTCTGTCGTCTATAAACTTCTCTTTCTCCAACAGATGCAGGATATAGGGGATATCCTCGGCTGTCAACTGCTTTTCCTCCCGCTCCCGGGGCATTTCCGGATTCTCCGCGGCATCCCTTCCATTTTTCCGTTCCGGCACCATGCCCGTTCCGGCCCCATTTTCCACTCTGCTTTCCCTTATGCTTTCCACGCTGTTTCCCACTCTGCTTTCCACTCCGGAACCGGACTCCCGACGGGAACCGATCGCCCTTTGGGTACGCCCGGAAGAAGCCGCTATCCATCTGCGCAGCAATTTCTCCGCCTGGGAGCGGGAATGCTCGCTCCGGCCGCAACGCATCCGTAGTCTTTCCAATGCCTGCTTTACTTTCATATTCGCCCTCTCCTTCTGAAGGTTATCGCCTCTCCGGCCGTTTTTTCAAGTTCTCTATCGGGACATCGAAAATATAAAACCGGAATAAAAATTAAAAATAGTATCCCAGATTAATATAAACCCCCACTTTTTTATTGTAATCCGACCAATGCACATTCATGCCGACAGGTCCTAACCTCGTACTGTAAGCATATTTCAACCCCACGCCCCAAAGCCCCTGGCCTCCGCTGTCGAAAATATTCCCGAAATTCTTTCCGCTGCGGGCATAATTTGCCATACCGTACAGATAATGGTTTTTGGCACCCATCCTTACCCGGAAATCCGTCCGAAGTACCGCTATGCTGTTCCCTAATTCCTCGGCATAATTGATCCCGATAAAAGGAATCTGCTGTTCCAAATAGCGTCCGGGTTCGGAGCCGCCCAAAAAATTGCGATACGGCAGCGGATCGTTCTTGCCGATCAGCACCCGCGTATATAACGCCGGCAAGATCACAAAGCGGTCCGCCGCTTTCACGGCCCCGCCGATTCCCAAGGAGAGTGTGGCGAAAGGGTCGAAAGGCTTATGGAAATTGGTGTGGTAATAAGACGCCCCCGCATCGAAATACATCCCGTCCGTGGGAAAATACCTGCTGTCCCTGTCGTCCATCCGGGCATTCAAGTAATAACTCAGATAGGCCTGTCCCTTCAGATCGATCTGGTCTTCCGGAGCGGACGAAAGAATGGAAGTGAAATTGAACGATTCGAACCGCACTCCCAGCTGAAAATCGAAATTCCTCAGATAACGGTTGGCCAGCGACATATCTATTCTGTTATAATAGAACGAGATACTGTTATTGTTTTCCCCGTTCTTATAAATATTCATATCCGTAGATTTGAACATGTATTCCATATCGAACCGGGGAAAATCGCGGAAAACATAGGTATATCCCAACCGGCCGTACGGATTATAACTGAGCCGTCCCCCGACATTCCACTTGGAGCCGTACAGATTATTGGTATTGACGCCTAAATATACGAGCAAGGCGGCGGCTTCCTCCGAGTCGAACCGCGCCCCGAACCCGAATATGTTGGACGGTCCCTTTTTAAATTCGATAATCAGCTTGTCCTGCCTTCCGCCTTCACCGCTCTGTATTTCACCGCTCTGTATATAGTATCGCACGGAAGAAAAGGCATTCGTGCCGGAGAAAATGGAAATGGCCCGGTTGATATCCTGTCCGGATACTTTGGTATTTTCCTTGAGCCTGACCTGCCGCAGAAGCCAGCGGCCGTCTTTTTCCGGGATACCGCGCATCTCTATCTGAGCGAATACGAATGTGTCTTTGGCTATCTCCCGTGCTTTGGGAGCCTGAAGGCGGGGGATGCCTTTTCCGTAATTTTTCATCCGGTCCGCCAGGAACCGGAGTTCATTGCGTTTCTCCCCGGCCGCCTTATACCCGTTTACGATCAGGGAGTCGATATCCGGTTTGCTGAAACTGAACGTAGTGAAACCCTCCACATCCGGCTTGATATAAATGTCCGTTTCCTTTACGTTTTTCAGATACGTCTCATTCCCCACCAGCCCTACCAATTGCATAAAAACCTGATCGATGGATTTCAACTGATCGGATTCGGCCAGGGCGTTCTGCACATCCACCCCTATCACGATATCGGCGCCGAGCTTCCGGGCTACATCTACCGGAAAGTTATTCACCACCCCTCCGTCCACCAGCACCTTGCCGTTGAGTGTTACCGGAGAAAAAAATCCGGGGATGGCCATGCTGGCCCGCAGGGCGAGCGGCAGATAGCCTTCTTCCAGCAAGACCTCTTCGCCTGTGGACAGATCCGTCGCCATACATGCGAACGGGATAGGCAAATCCCTGAATTTAATCGAATCCTGATAGCCTACCGCCAGTCCGTTCAGCAGATTGAGTACATTCTGTCCGTTCACGATTCCTCCGGGCAACTGAGTAACCGGAGAATCTTTGGATTTATCTCCCCTGTCGGGACGTATCGTGTAAAAAGGAATCTGGATCAAGAATCTTTCGTCCATCATTTTACTGCGGAAAGAAGCGTCCCGGCGCTCCGTATTGTCACTCAGCAAGAAATTCCAGTCCAAACGGCTGATAATGGTATCCATTTCATTGGCGGTATATCCCATCGAATACATACCTCCGATGATAGCTCCCATGCTCGTACCTACGATCATATCTATCGGGACTTTCATCTCTTCCAGCACCTTCAGCACCCCTATGTGAGCCACCCCCTTGGCTCCTCCCCCGCACAATACCAAAGCCACTTTCGGACGCCTGGCATCTAAAAAATATTGAAGAAGCTGATCTTCTCCGGCCCGGTATTCCACCGGTTTCCGCATACGGAGCCTGACGGAATCCTGATCCGGTCCGGGGAGACAGGAAGCCGAACCGCAAAAAGCCGGAAGGCAGCAGAACACGAAAAACAGAAAAGAGAAAATCTTCATAGCCAGGTATATTTATGGTCAATCATCTGCAATTTTTTATCAAAGTATTTTATTACATGGAGCTGTCCGGAGATGATTTTCCGCTGAGCATGCCACAGGCGGCCAAGATGTCTTCTCCCCGGGACGCCCGGACGGTAGCGGTAATGCCCGAGGCATTCAGGCGGTCGCGGAACTGTTCGATCACCGGCAAAGGAGACGGAGAAAGGGGCGAATCGGGAATGGCATGGAAGCGGATCAGATTCACACGGCACTCTATCCCGCGCAGCATGCGTACCAGTGCATCGGCATGTTTCTTGGTATCGTTCAGCCGGTCGAACATGATATATTCGAAACTCACCCTCCGCTGTCCAGTGAAATCGTACTGCCGGATCAGATCCAGCGTTTCCATTATGGGGAATGCCTTCTCCACGGGCATCAATTCCCGCCTTTGCTCCGGAAACGGATTGTGAAGGCTGATAGCCAGATGCACACGGCTGCCGTCTAAAAATTCCTTTAAAGCGGGCATGACACCTATACTGCTCAGTGTAATGCGCTTGGGACTCCAGGCAAACCCCCAGTCGGCGGTCAGAATCTCTATGCTTCGGAGTACATTTTCTAAATTGTCCAGCGGCTCTCCCATGCCCATAAACACGATATTGGTAAGGGCATCGCTTTCCGGGATACTCAGGATTTGGGAAATAATCTCCGCCGTTTCCAGATTTCCTTTAAACCCCTGGCGACCGGTCATGCAGAACTTGCATCCCATGCGGCAGCCGGCCTGCGAAGAAACGCATAAGGTGGCTCTTTCCCCGTCGGGAATCATAACGGACTCGATAAACCCTCCCGTATGGCATGGGAAAAGATATTTTTTAGTGCCGTCCGAGGAGATCTGCACCTGCACGGGAGCCACCCGGCCCATATCATACAAGCTGCCGAGTTTTTCCCGGGCGATTTTGGACAGATTGGTCATGCCCTCCACAGAATCCACCTTTTTTTTGTATAGCCAATCGGCTATCTGCCGGGCGGCAAAAGAGGGCAGAGAGAGCCGGGCAGCAATCTCCTGAAGCTGGGGAAGCGTATTTCCGAGTAGTTTTTTCTTCATGATTTACAAAGTTAAAAACAATTTTAAATAGGCTCTGTTTTATTAAAAAAATACTTTAAGAATCCACTCTTATTTGGTATATTTGCATGTTATTACAAACTATTTAATTGAAGTGTATTTATGGCTAAAGAAAGTGCAGAAGTTAATAAGAGCGCCGAGGTGAATGCAGAGAAGCTGAAGGCGTTGCAGGCGACTCTTGACAAAATCGAAAAGGATTACGGCAAAGGGACCGTCATGAAGTTGGGCGACCAGCCTAAGTGGGAAGTTTCCACGATTCCTTCCGGTTCGATAGCCCTGGATCACGCTTTGGGAATCGGAGGATATCCGAAAGGAAGAGTCGTTGAGATTTACGGGCCGGAGTCCAGCGGTAAGACTACGCTGGCCATCCATGCCATTGCGGAAGCGCAGAAAGCAGGGGGAATCGCCGCCATTATAGATGCGGAACACGCATTCGACAGGACCTATGCAAAAAAACTCGGGGTCAATGTGGACACGCTTTTAATATCCCAGCCGGACAACGGGGAACAGGCGCTGGAAATCACCGACAGCCTGATCCGTTCGGGAGCGATCGATATTATCGTAATCGACTCGGTAGCGGCCCTTACTCCCAAGGCAGAGATCGAAGGGGAAATGGGAGATTCCAAAATGGGGCTTCAGGCCCGTCTGATGAGCCAGGCCTTGAGGAAACTCACCGCCAATATCAGCAAAACCAATACTTGCTGCATATTCATCAACCAGCTGCGGGAGAAAATCGGAGTCATGTTCGGGAATCCGGAAACCACTACCGGCGGTAACGCATTGAAATTCTATGCTTCGGTAAGGTTGGACGTGCGCAAGACCACGCAGCTTAAAGACGGAGACGAAGCCACCGGCACCCGCACCCGCGTAAAAGTGGTAAAAAACAAAATGGCTCCGCCTTTCCGCAAAGCGGAATTCGATATCCTGTTCGGGGAAGGAATCTCCAAGATAGGCGAGATCATAGACTTGGGCGTGGAATTCGACATCATAAAGAAAAGCGGATCGTGGTTCAGCTACGCCGACTCCAAAATCGGCCAGGGCCGTGAGTCTGTCAAACAGATCCTTTTAGACAACCCGCAGCTGAGCGAGGAAATCGAACAGAAAATCCGGGAAAAGATCAAGGATATTACCGATTAGCCTCCGAGAGGAAAGAATCCGAAAGAATAATTTCATATCGTGTACGGTTATAAGTTATATTTGCGGTCTGAAAACGACATCAAGATTTTTTGAAAGACACTCATGGAAACTGTTTTAAGCGGAATACGGTCTACGGGCCATCTTCATTTGGGAAACTATTACGGAGCGCTCAGGAATTTCGTCAAGTTGCAGGACGAATACAAGTGTTTCTTTTTCATTGCCGACCTCCATTCGCTAACCACGCATCCGCACCCGGATGATTTTCATTCGAGCGTAAAAATCATTCTGTCCGAATATTTGGCTGCGGGGCTGGATCCCGAAAAATCGGCCCTGTTCGTACAAAGCGACATTCCCGAAATCTGCGAATTATACGTATTGCTCAATATGCTGGCCTACAAGGGAGAACTGGAACGTACGACCTCGTTTAAAGACAAAGTGCGCAAACAGGCGGACAATGTCAATGCAGGCCTGCTGACTTATCCGGTGTTGATGGCTTCCGACATTCTCATCCACCGCGCCACCAAGGTGCCTGTCGGGAAAGATCAGGAGCAGCATCTGGAAATCGCGCGGGTACTGGCACGGAGATTCAACAACCTGTACGGAACGGAGGTATTTCCGGAACCGCACGCGCTCAGCTTCGGGAAAGATCTGATAAAGGTACCCGGATTGGATGGAAGCGGAAAGATGGGGAAAAGCGAGGGGAACGGGATCTATCTGAACGATGACCAGCAGACCATCACGAAAAAGGTAATGAAGGCGGTAACCGATGCGGGTCCCACAAAACCGAATTCGGAAATGCCGGATTCCGTAAAAAATCTTTTCACCCTCCTTTCCATCGTATCGGAACCTTCTACCGTAGAATATTTCCGGGAAAAATACAACGATTGCTCTATCCGGTACGGAGATCTGAAAAAACAGCTTGCAGCCGATATCTGCAAGCAAACCCTGCCTATTAAAGAGAGGATAGACGCTATTTATAACGATGACGAATATCTGCGCAAAGCGGTCCGCCGGGGTACGGAACAAGCACGGGAAAGTGCCGCCGCCACTTTGGCGCTGGCAAAAAAAGCGGTAGGATTCAAAGTTTTTTAATGGAGCAAGGCTCCCTGCTATCTTTGCAGGTTCACTCTATCCGGCAAAATATATGATAGACCGCGCGACTATAGACAGAATACTGGATACCGCCCGCATCGAGGAGGTAATCAGCGATTTCGTGGCTCTTAAAAGAAGAGGGACCAACTATGTTGCGTGTTGTCCGTTCCACCACGAAAAAACTCCCAGTTTCTCGGTATCTCCCGCCAAAGGCATTTATAAATGTTTCGGATGCGGAAAGGCGGGAAGCGTAGTGACTTTCGTAATGGAACACGAGCAAATGAGCTATGTGGAGGCTCTGAAATACTTGGGCCGCAAATACGGCATAGAAGTAAAGGAAAAAGAGGAAACCGCGCAGGATATCGAGCAGCGTCTGTATCGCGAGTCGCTTCTTATCGTAAACGATTTCGCCCAGCAATTCTATACCCGCACGTTATGGGAACACCCCGAAGGACAGGCGATAGGACTGAGTTATTTCCGGGAACGGGGCTTTACGGACCAGACCATCCGGAAATTCCAATTGGGATATGCCCCCAACGAGCGGCACGCCTTTACCCCCCAGGCGCAAAAAGCGGGATATAAAAAAGAGCATCTGGTAGCCGTAGGTCTTACCATCGAAAGGGAGAGTTCCGGAGAACTGTTCGATCGTTTCTATGAACGCGTAATGTTCCCGATCCGTTCCATCAGCGGAAAAGTAATCGCTTTCGGCGGCAGAAAGTTGCGGAACGACAATAAGGAGATCGCCAAGTACATTAATTCTCCCGAGAGCGAAGTGTATGTAAAGAACCGGTCCCTTTACGGCATCTTCGAGGCGAAAGCGGCCATCGTCCGGGAACAGAAATGTTATTTAGTGGAAGGATATACGGACGTCATTTCTTTTCATCAGGCGGGAGTGGAAAATGTAGTGGCCAGCAGCGGCACCTCCCTCACAACGGGGCAGATCGGTCTGATCAAACGGTTTACCAATAAAGTAACGGTATTGTACGACGGCGATTTCGCGGGGATCAAGGCCTCGCTGCGAGGAATCGATATGTTGCTGGAAGAAGGATTGGAAGTGAAAGTGGCTTTGTTTCCCGACGGAGAGGATCCCGATTCGTATGCCCGAAGCCACACCACAGACGAGATCAGGACTTTCCTGTCGGAACAGGAAGAGGATTTCATCAGCTTCAAATATAAAATATTAAGCAAAGATATCCAGCGCGATCCCATCCAGAGGGCGCGGCTGATTACGGAAATCATCGGAAGCATTGCGGTAATTCCCGACGCGATCACCCGGAGCGTATATATTGCGGAAACAAGCTCGCGACTGAATATCGGAGAAGATATCCTGCAGCAGGAAGTAGCCAAAGTCCGGTATAAAAATTCCGTACGGAAAAGTCCTTCCTGGGAACAATCTTCCCAGAGAGTATCCTATCGGGAAGATCGGATGCAGGGAGGTGGTAATATTCCGGCCGGCAGTTATACGGGAATCCGTCCGGCACCGGCAGGAGAATCCCCGGCAAAAGAGAACCCGGAGGGAAAAGAAAATCCGGAGGGAAAAGAAAATCCGGAGGGAAACGGATCTTCCCGGAACATCGCCGACATAAGCGGGACGGGAACCTATCGGGAAGAAAGCGGGAGGAAAGGGAATGACGGGAGAGCCAATTTCCAGATGCCCTCCTTTGTAGTGAACACTTACTGCGAAGAAGCGGAAAAAGAAATCCTTTATTATCTGATTAAATTCGGGCATCTGCCTATCCATTTAGAAGAACAGTTCATATACGGAGCCCCGCCGGAAAAAGAGCAGACCGTGGCGCAATATATTCTGGAACAATTGCAAAACGATGATCTGGAATTGCAGAATCTGGTATACAAGAATATTTTCGATGAGTATTTCCGGTTGGGGGAGACGGAAGAAGAGAAGATCCTGCGGTATTTTATCAATCATCCGGACCCTTCCGTTTCGCGGGTAGTGCTGGATTTGACGATTCTGCCTTATACCCTGACCATAAAGCAGTTCGCCAAGTCCCTGATCCCCGAAAAGAACATATTGGGGAGAGCAGTTCCCAAATCCATCCTCATATATAAGGCGAAAGTGACCGCCCAGGCCGCCATGAATCTGACGGAAGAGTTGGGAAAAGCCCAGAAAGAAAACGATCCGGAAAAACAGAAACGGCTCATGGAACAATTGAATACTCTTATGCAGGTAAGAAATGTTTTCTCCAAAGAGCTGAACCGGATAACATTTTGATAATGAATAAAATGATTATAAAATAAATAACCTTATAAAACGGCGGTTCTGCGGGCCGGAATCCAGTATCCGGTCTTTAAAACCGCGATTCGGAATATGAAAAATTATAAAAGACATTTGATTACGGCGGCGCTTCCGTATGCTAACGGAGCGGTGCATATCGGACATCTGGCCGGCGTGTATGTACCGGCGGATATTTATGCCAGATACCTCAGACTGAAAGGAGAAGACGTGAAATTTATTTGCGGCTCGGACGAACACGGAGTACCCATTACCATCAAAGCGCGGAAATTGGGATGCACTCCGCAGGATGTAGTGGATAAATATCACGCCATCATTAAGGATTCTTTCCAGAAATTCGGAATCAGCTTCGATATTTACTCCCGCACCAGTTCGGAAATCCATCATAAAACCGCAGCGGCGTTTTTCAGGAAATTATATGACGACGGCAAATTCATCGAGAAAGAAACCGAGCAATATTACGATACGGAAGCCGGCGCATTCCTGGCGGACCGTTATATTACCGGGACCTGCCCTAAATGCGGGGCGGAGGGAGCCTATGGCGACCAATGCGAAAAATGCGGAAGCACCCTCAGCCCGGATGAACTGATCAATCCGCGTTCCGCCATCAGCGGAAGCGAGCCTGTCAAAAAGAAGACCAAGCACTGGTATCTGCCGTTAGACCAATATGAACAATGGTTGAAAGAATGGATATTGGAAGGACATAAGGAGTGGAAAACGAATGTCTATGGACAATGCAAATCCTGGTTGGACGGAGGGTTGCAGCCCCGTGCGGTCAGCCGCGACTTAGATTGGGGGATTCCGGTTCCCGTCGAGGGAGCGGAAGGAAAAGTGCTGTATGTATGGTTCGATGCTCCTATCGGATATATTTCCAACACCATAGAGCTTCTCCCGGAGGAATGGGAAAAATGGTGGAAAAGCGAAGATACCAAAATGGTGCATTTTATCGGGAAAGACAACATCGTATTCCATTGCATCGTGTTCCCGTCCATGCTCAAAGCCTACGGAGACGGGTTCATTCTCCCCGAAAACGTGCCGGCCAATGAATTTCTCAATTTGGAAGGGGAAAAAATATCCACCTCCCGCAACTGGGCCGTATGGCTGCATGAATATCTGGAAGAGTTTCCGGGACAGGAAGATGTACTCCGGTACGTACTGTGCGCCAATGCTCCCGAAACCAAGGACAACGATTTCACCTGGAAAGATTTCCAGACCCGCAATAACAGCGAGCTGGTTGCCATTTACGGAAATTTCGTAAACCGCGCCGTAGTGCTGACCCATAAATATTTTGGAGGGAAGGTCCCGACAGCGGGGCGATTGCAGGATGCCGACAAGGAAGTACTGGCCCAGATTCCGCTGATAAAGAAACAATTGGAAGCGGATTTGGAAAGCTATAAATTCCGCGAGGCCCTGAAAGAGGCCATGAACTTAGCCCGTCTGGGAAATAAATATCTGACGGAAACCGAGCCGTGGAAACTCGCAAAAACGGATATGGAACGGGTAGCCGCCATTCTGAATGTCTCGCTGCAATTATGCGCCAACCTGTCCATCGCCTTCGCACCGTTTCTGCCTTTTTCCTCTGCCAAATTACAGCAGATGCTCAATTTGGAAAATCCCGGTTGGGAACGATTCGGATCGGCGCATATTCTGGAGGAAAACCATCCGCTGAATCCGGCGCAGTTATTGTTTTCCAAAGTGGAAGATGCCGCCGTGGAAGCCCAGATCGCCAAACTGAACGCCACGAAAAAAGCCAATCAGATGCAAGAAGCCGGCTCTTCATCCCGACAACATTCCACTTCTCCCCTGCCCGGCAAAGAGGAATGCACTTTCGACGATTTCATGAAAATGGATATCCGTACGGCCACCGTGCTGGAAGCGGTCAGAGTTCCCAAAACGGACAAACTGCTCAAACTGACCATCGATACCGGTCTGGATATCCGCACTATCGTCTCAGGAATCGCAGAACATTATTCGCCGGAAGAGATGATCGGCAAACAAATCTGCATCCTGGCGAACCTTCTGCCCCGCAAAATAAAAGGGATAGAATCCAAAGGCATGATCCTTATGGCCAAAGACGAAAGCGGCCGCATGCGTTTTATTACGCCTGCAGAAGCCGTAGACAACGGAGCGTGCGTTAATTAAGGTTAGAGTCCGCTTCTGTGCAGAATATCGAGTTCTTCCCGACTGTAAAGTATTTTTTCCAGAAGCGGGCGCAGACTGTCTCTGAAAATATATACTAATAATATGGCAATCACAAGGATTCCGACTATCCAAAGAACGGTTGTCCATATTCTGGTCTTTTTTCTTTTTTCTTCCCGAGTTTCCGCTTGCTTTGAAACCGGTCCGCCAACCGCCTCCTGATTTGGCAGGGAGTTTTCCGGTTCCGGATTTTTTCCCTCTCCCGATGCTGCCTCTCCCGACAGCGAATCGGCTGGAAGCGTTTCGACAGACGTATCCCCGCGGTCCTCCTGTTCCGGAATATCCTCCCCCTCCGCATGCGGTTCTCCGGATGGCCGGTCAACCGTTCCGGATTCATCCTTCTTCGGGATGTTTTCGATATCCCGATTTTCTTCTTCCGTTGCCGCCGGTTCCGTCTTTATCTTTAAAGTCAGCGTCTCGAGTCCGTAGCTGTCGGGAGCCGCCACGAAATTCCGATCCGTCACAAAAAAATACTGCCCCGCTTCCCTTTTCCGGAAAACGCCGAATCCCGGCAATTCCGCTTCCTCTTTTTCTTCCAACTCCCCCCTCAAACCGGCGATTTCTTCCATCAACATTTCCCGCGCCTGCGGCAAAGGCAGCTCCTTGGCGGCGGCATACTCCGTCTCCAAGAGGCCGTCATTCAGCATCAAGGAACTTTTGAACAGGATTCTCCGGCCGGGAGGCGTAATGCTTTTTCCCCCGTCTAAAAAGACGGACGGGATTTCCTCCGCCACGAAACTGCCCATCCCCGGAAGACAAACCTTTTCATTATCAATTACCAGCTTTTGCAAAAGCGAAGACAGGAGAATCTGATCCATACGATGATTTTTATATTGATGTATGCAAAGGTAGAATTTTTAGAAAAAATTTTTTTAAAACATTTGCAACATATTTAAAAATGTCCTACTTTTGTACCCGCTAACGCCATCGGCGATAGTATGAAAATCTTCCTCAATAGCTCAGTCGGTTAGAGCACCTGACTGTTAATCAGGGGGTCCTAGGTTCAAGTCCTAGTTGAGGAGCGAAAATCGAGAAGCTGTCTGACAATAAAAGTCAGGCAGTTTTTTTATATCTGTTCCGGCTTTACCTTTTTATGAACTTTCCGGCGGCCGTCATTGTTTCTAAACAAAACATTATCAATAAAAATATGGAACCGGAAGAAGTAAAAAGCCCCGATATAAATAATGAAGAAACGGGCCAAGGGCCTAAATGGATACGGACCGTAACCCAGCTCACCCCGGACGACATGATAAATTCCACCGTACCGGCAGAAAAAAGAAGAGCGGCAGAAGAACGTATGGAACAGGATGTTACCATGCTGAACCCCGATCCGCACACCATGGAAGGCCGCGGATAAAAACAATAAATCTTGGAAAAACGGCAAAATATCCATATTTCACCTTGGAAAAACGGCAAAATTATCTATTTTTGTCATAGAAAAGTGGCAAATACAGATATTGCATTATGTTGAAGAGAAAAATAGACTTATATCTAAACAACTATTACGCTACTAACCGGAATGCTCTTTTGATTACCGGAGCCCGTCAGATTGGCAAGACTTACTCTATTCGTGAGTTTGGAAAAACATTCAAAAGTTTCATCGAAATCAACTTTTTTGAGAATCCCGATATGATCGCTATATTCAAAGGGGCCAAGAATAGTTCGGATATTTTGCTAAGACTTTCAGCAATCACAACAAAACCGCTTATTAAGGGTGAGACTCTTATCTTTTTTGATGAAGTCCAAAAGTGTCCGGATATTGTAACAGCCATTAAGTTCCTGGTAGATGAAGGTTCATACAGATATATTCTGAGCGGTTCTTTACTGGGTGTTGAACTAAACGATCTACGTTCTGAACCTGTAGGATATATGGGGGTTAAAGATATGTTTCCAATGGACTTTGAGGAGTTTATCAGTTGCGTGGGCATTAATCAACAAGTAATCGACTCCCTTCGCAACACGTGGGAAACCAGGACTCCCGTAGATGATTTTATTCATTCCAAAATCATGGAACTTTTTCGACTCTATTTGGTGGTAGGCGGAATGCCTGCTGCTGTCAGTAAGTATATTGAAACAAATAACCTGCAAGAGGTTATGGCGGTACAGAAAGATATTATAAAATTATATAAACGTGATATAGCCCAGTACGATTCCAACAATAAGTTGAACATCGAGGAGGTTTTTGACTTAATTCCGCCAGAACTGAATGCAAAGAACAAACGTTTTATATTAAAACGTCTAAATGAAAATGCAAAATTCGAGCGCTACCAGAACAGCTTCCTGTGGCTAAAAAATGCCGGTGTAGCATTGCCGGTATATAATATCGAAGAACCAAAACTTCCATTATTGCTGTCTCGCTCAAGAAATCTTTTCAAATTGTTTCAAAGCGATATAGGTCTCCTTGCAGCACAATATGCGGAGGGCATACAGTTGCGCATCCTCAGTGGAGACAAGTCGATCAATTTTGGCGCCATCTTCGAAAATGCGGTTGCACAAGAATTGGTAGCACACGGTATCGATGCCTATTACTACAACAACAAAAAGCGTGGAGAGCTGGACTTTGTCATTGAACTTAATGGAAAAGTCGTACCAATCGAGGTGAAGTCGGGAAAAGATTACGAGGTACATCGTGCGCTTACAAACATTATAGATTGTAGCGAGTATGATATTCCTGAAGCAATAATTTTTACCAACGATAACATTAAGATCAAAGGTAAATATATTTATGCACCCATCTACATGGCGATGTTTATCGAGAAGAAAAACGATGCTCCGACATTCTATAAGGTTGATCTGAGCGGACTTAACTGAATATTTGTTTGCCTGACAGCGTATCACGGGCTATCGTATTAGCCTGTCGGGAAGCGATAAAATACAAAAACAACTCCATTGCGTAAAAATAACGCAAATCATTTGGCTGTTTTCGAAATTCTGTTTACTTTTGCGTAAAATTGACGCAATAAATATGAGCGAACAGAATTTTTGTTATAAATATCCGCATCCTTCGGTGACTGCCGACTGTGTAATTTTCGGTTTTGATGGAACAACTATCAAGGTACTGTTGATTCAAAGAGGAATCGAACCTTTTAAGGGCAAGTGGGCATTCCCCGGTGGTTTTATGAATATCGACGAGACGGTTGAGGAATGTGCTAAAAGAGAATTGGAGGAGGAAACAGGACTGAAAAATGTGTCGGTCGAGCAGTTCTATACCTTCTCCGATGTAAATCGTGATCCCCGTGAGCGCGTGATTACCGTAGCGCATTATGCCTTGGTAAAACTCTCGGAGGTCAAGGGGGGCGACGATGCCACCTCGGCCCGCTGGTTCTCTATGGACGAGGTGCCAAGCCTCGCTTTCGACCACGACCGCATCCTGCGTATAGCGGTGAATCGCTTGAAAGAACGCATTTGCTTTGAACCTATCGGTTTTGAACTGTTGCCGGAGGTCTTCACCATGACCGAACTGCAAAACCTTTACAAAGCTATTTTGGAGGTGACATTCGACCGCCGTAATTTCTACAATAAGATGCTCAAACTTGGTATTATCGAAGAAGCGGAACCTCGTCCGGCGAATGCTGCTCGCAGAACGCCAAGCAAGTATCGCTTTAATGCGGAAAAGTATGCGGAATTGAAACAAAAAGGATTCAGGTTGGAATTTTAGCATTGACACCCATGAAAGCGATGCGAAGATGTGCAGAAGATGCAACCGGAGAGGAAATATGTTTTGAAATATACGGAATAGACCAATTATAATATGATGACAAATGATAAGATCCGTGGTTGCCTGATGGCGGGCGCCGCAGGCGATGCACTCGGTTATACGGTGGAGTTTATAAGCCGCCGGGCAATACTCTCCCACTTCGGAGAGCAGGGAATTACCAGATTCGTCCTTGACGGCAACGGCAAGGCTTTGATTAGCGACGATACGCAGATGACGCTCTTTACTGCAAACGGTCTGCTGATGGGGCTGACTCGCGGTTATATGCGCGGTATCGGTGGCCGCCCCGAAAAGTATGTTGACAGAGCATATCTCGATTGGTACTACACACAGACAGGCAGGAAAAGTGAAAGGCTTACAGACGATTGGCCTTCCACCTGGCTTCGCGACCTGCCCGAAATGGCTCACCTCCGTGCTCCCGGTAATACCTGCCTGAGCGCTTGCGAGAGTCTGTCCCGACAAGAAAAAGTACACAACAACAGCAAAGGCTGCGGTGGCATTATGCGTGTCGCTCCTATGGCATTGCTCAATGCGGGATACACGTCAAGAAACGAGAATGGCTATACAATAGAAGAACTTGCCAAAGCAGGTGGCGAGATTGCGGAGTGTACCCACAAACATCCTCTCGGTTTCTTGCCCGCTTCACTTCTTACGGTGTTGCTATACAAGGTTGTACCGATGTCGGCAAGGCAAGTTCAAGAAGAAATCGACCGCATAGTGGCCGAAACATTGGACATTCTCAATGTAATCTATCGGGACAAATATGCAAAGGACAAGGAATATCTGAAAGCGCTAACCGAAAAGGCCATGCAATTGGCCCACTCCGACACTTCCGACGCAGACGCCATTCGTCAATTAGGGGAAGGTTGGTCCGGCGAAGAGGCTTGGGCCATTGCGCTGTACTCGGCAGTGCGCCATATCGACAGCGTGGAAGATGCCATTGTAGCCTCGGTCAACCACGACGGGGATAGCGATTCCACAGGTTCCATCTGCGGTAACATTATGGGTGCCATTTATGGCTATAAGCATATCAGAGAGCGCAATATTTTCTGTCCCGACGGTAAAAAGATAGAAGATACCCTCGAACTCTCGGAAATCATCCTTGCACTTGCCGATGACCTCTCGACGGGCTGTATCATCAGTCAGTACGACCCTATCGATACTCCCGCAAAGCGGCAATGGTATGAACGCTACTGCGAGATGAAGCCAACGGGTATTGGGAAGAACTAATACACCCTAACCTCTTCGTATTCGGCATAGCTAAAGTATATTTTATTGTACTTTTACTTGATTGCATCGAATTTTCTTAATAGATTTGCACAAAAGTTTATTATGTCATACCATGGAGCTGAAAGATATAATGAAGCAACGGCGGGAAATACTTTCCCTAACGCAACGGGATCTCGCTGAAATGGCGCAGGTCGGACTTGCCACAATCAAGGACATTGAACGAGGTAAAGGAAATCCGGCACTTAACACCGTCAAGAAAATTCTTGAGGTTCTCGGCATTGAGATTGATTACCGAATAAGACAGACTATATAATCTTATTGAAAGATGAGAAAGTTGGCAGTATATTACAATGATACAGAAGCCGGGATTCTTACCGAGCAATATCCCGGAGCCGGGTACACCTTCCAATACAAGGAAGAATACCTCAATTCTACAATGCCTCCGATTTCAACGACATTGCCTAAGCAAAACGCCGCTTATAATTCGGAACACCTTTTCCCATTTTTTTCAAATATGCTTCCCGAAGGTGCCAACCGCCGGGTTATATGCCGTTCACAGAGGATCGACGAGAATGATTTTTTCGGGCTGCTCAAGGCAATGGCAGACAAGGACTTCATTGGAGCCGTAAATGTAAGGAGGATGAACAATGACTGAAGTTAAAAACTGTCCATCTTCCCTTCAAGAAGGGTTTGATACATAACGTAACTATAAACGTATCGTTAATGAGCGAATAAACCGCTTCATCCGAAAATCGGAATAGCGATATCTCTCAAAAATCACACATCATTTATTCATCTTTTCCCTTCAGCATCTTGACAGCCCGGTCGAAGTCGCTCTCGAACAGGCTCATTTCACGCTGACGATATATCTCAAACTCTTTTTCAGCCTTTTCTATCGCCTCCTTATGTGAAATATTGCCATTGCCGGTCAGCACCTTGCGCTACGAGGATCATAATCAATGGCTGTCGCGTAAATATCCGTTACCTGCTGGTAAAAATTGCGTTCACTGCTACGAATGTCGCGAATGCGCTGCAAGAGTTCACGGAAATAACGATTACCTCCCTGTTTGAGCCGCTCGTCATCCATCGCAAAGCCTTTCTGGATATATTCGTGGAGCCGTTGCGTTGCCCAGCGACGGAAACGTGTGGCGATTTGAGACTGAACACGATAACCCAACGCGATAATCATATCGAGGTTATAATGAGCCACATCGCGTGTTTGAGTTTTTTCCTCAATAGCCCCGTGCTGAGTGGTTATTCGGAATTTCCGAACGACCACTTCTCCGTCGAGTTCTCTATCTTCAATGATATGCTTTATATGTTCGCTGACATTGGACACGCTTGTCTGGTAGATCTCTGCCAACTGTTTCTGCGTAAGCCACAAATCCTCGTCGGCGAAACGAACAGACACTCGCGTTACCTCGTTATCGTCCTGATAGATGATTATTTTATTATCTTCTTTCATGATATTCTACAATGCCTCAGCTTTTAGCCGACAGTCATGCATTATTCTTTTGGAACAATAATCTCCCAATGACCGCCCTTATCGGCCCCTATACGTTTGATAATTCCTTGTTTCTGCAGCTTTTGAATATGATATTTCACCCCATTCTCTGTGATATTATTTAAGTTTGCCGCAATCTCTTTACGGCTGGCATTAGGATGGTTCTGTATATATTCAATTATGGCTAACTGTATATCAGAAAGTGCATTACCGACTGTCTGGGTAGTTTTCTGGGTAGTTTTCTGGGTAGTTTTCTGGGTAGTAACTTGCGAAACCCTATCTTCATTTGAATAAACATTAACACAGAAGACCGTCAGTTTTGAGACATCGAACTCCGCCTCCTTGTTGCCGTTCTCGCGCAACATATCCTGCACGCGCATTACACCTTGATTGAACATATTGACATATTTCATCTCTTTCATCGCCTCTGCCACAATCGGGTTGCGATAGTCATTCACCATCGGGAAATTTTCCGGACGAGCCTCGCCATACAGACCTCCGGCATTCATAATCTCAACATGGTCATCGAACTGATACAGGCGAATCGGCATATTGGACTGGTAGTCGCGGTGCATACAAGCGTTCATCATCAACTCTCTCAATGCGTTCTTGGGATAGTTGATAACTGTCTTTTCGCGGAAAAGGCTGGCGCTTACCGGACGTTGTGTGATAATGGCATCGCTGACAAACGACTCCAACGCCGGCAGCATACTGTACAACGGACCTTGAAAACGCTTCTCATTAAGCACTTCACCCCCTTTCTCTTTACCTGCAAAACGCACATACTGCACAAAATCTCCGGGCATATAATAGCGGGGATTCTTGCCGAACAAGATAATCGCTCCGTAGGTGGGGCAATCGTGTGTGCGGTCGTACAGACGGACAGAGGCCATTTGCTCTTTTATATCCCGCCTGTCCTGGTTCAATATATCCGCATCTACGACCGACGGCAGATAGGTATCTTTGATATAGTCCAGATTCAAGTCATCAAGCGTAGAGCCTAAACACGGTGTCGCATCAAAAGTGGCCATATAAGCGGTACGACGCTCAGTCAGAAGACGTTCTTCCGCTTCGCTGGCAATATCCCGTCTCGGTCCGATGCGGACGAATACTCTGCCACGATAACGGACCGGCGGGAGCAACGACGGCGAAACCTCCGCTACAAGTAAATCACCTTCGGGAAATGTAACTTTATCGACCGTCATCACAGGTAATGGCAGGATATTGCCGTCCGACCGAATAGCGGCAATCTTTCTGAGCAAAGCATCATCTACCTTCAATCCCGACAAACTGCCATCTTCGTTCGCGCCTATAAACAGATACCCTTTCTTGCGCGAATCAGGCAAATCATTGGCAAAAGCGCAAATCGCCTCGCAGAACTTGTCCATATTGCCGGTAGATATGGTTCGCTCTATCCGGTAAGTCTCCGTACTGTGCAGCAGGGTTTGTATTTCGGCTTTCGTTATCATAATTGAATCATACTTTTATCTCGTTCTAAAAACAACCTGAATTTCGGCAACCGTCACCAACCAAATCTTCTTATGTCGAACAGGAATTTAGCCATCTCTTCGGCTGTGATTTTTGAGAGTTTTACCTGAACTTCTGGGGAATATTGGAGGCGGATATTATACAATACCATGAAATTGTATATATTGCCCAACGCTTGTGAACCCAATGAATTGGGATAGAACACTCCTTTGTCCGTTTCATCATCAACGAGGTCCAATGCCTTGGCAAGAGCATCATTCAGTTTGTCATCCCGCTTTCTAATCCAATCACAAGTCTTCTTTGATCGTATGGATTGTAACTCATTGTTACAATTGATAATTTCAGTTTGGTAGTTTTGCGCTTCTGCCAATTTTGCCATTGCCTCGTTATATGTAGCACTCTTATTATTTATCATTCACGCACAGTAATTATAAGGATCGAATTAAATATCTTGATATATCTGATAATCAAACTCTAGGAGATGGCCTATATCTACAAAATTACGAATAACTTTTGTAACTCTTATTGCAACGAATTTATCATTTCATTTTCCAAAATAAAAATCTGACCTTCAGATATAGTTCTGCATCTAGAACTGAAATCGAAACTGTCAATTTCTTTTAAGGAAGGAAATTCTGTGAATGTCGGATTGTATCCAAGTCTCTTAACCTTATCTTTGTAACTGTATATGCGCCCTTGTCCTGCAGTACTCCATTTTGTAACAAATTGGTATTCATTGGTTCCAATTATATATTCGCCATTATTTTGACTATAATCAAATGACACATGAGCGCAAAATAATGTGTTTGAATATTTAATTTTATCTATACTCAAATTGACACCTATCTTCTTATCAACATCATGGCTTGCTTGATATGGATTTTCTCCTAACACCGGTTTATCAAGACAATCTTTATTGTAAATACGATCTAATAATTTTCGATAAGAAATATAGTATTTACTATCATCGCGAAAATCGACATAGAATGGTGCTCCCAAAAACTTAGGAATTTTCCCTGTTTCACTATTTCTTATTATCGGAATGATGTAATTGGCGGTCCCGTCTTCTATTAAGTCTGCCGTCAATATTCTTTTTTCATATCCTACACCGCCCTTGTTGGCATTAGCCTTTTTTGTATAGTTATCACTACATATACATAAAACTATATGGGCCTGTGTTAAACCGTGCTCCATAAAAAACGGCAAATCATCCCCAAGACGTATATCCCATTGATCTAAAATCACATCTACGCCATGCATTCTGAGGTCAGAGGATAGTTTTCGAACCCAATCTTTATGGTCTTGGTTATCGTGTGAATATGATACAAACGCTGTTGGATATTCCTTATTTTCTATGTCTTTCATATAATTTATATTTTGTTTTCGTATTCTTCGCGGGTTATGGGGGAGTGGCGGGGTCAATGGTTTTTACCTCGTTGGCAAAACGAACTGACACTCGCGTTACCTCGTTGTCGTCTTGGTAGATGATTATTTTATTGTCTTCTTTCATCATCTTTTTCTATAATTGGGAGTTTTTTGTAATCACGATACTTTGGTTTATTATCTTTAATACAGTATAAATCACCCTGATAATTAGCAGAACCAATTGCCGCCCTTGCTGTTAATTTTATATCTTCCATTCTTAAATCCTGCGAAGATATCGCCTCGCATTTTTCATAGTTAAATATTGTCAGATTTACTCCTCCATAGTGTAGAGAACTATTAAATCGTATTCCGTCATAACCAAGGCTTTTAATATATTCTGCGATTACCTGAGTCGGTATATAATCCTCTGAATTATTGGTAGGTCTTGAGAATGCCCCTTGTATCATTCCCATTACATACATTTCCATTGTCGCACTTTTATTATCGGATAAATTTATGTCTACTGCAATATTCGCGATTTTAAGAGGTTCATTTACCCGTATCTGTGCTATATTTATTGCATCACAAATAAAAGGACGCACTTCGAACATTGATGTTGTAGGACTTTCTGATACATATAAATACTTAATGTATTGAGGATTTGCACGTCCTGCCGGAATTTTAACTCCTTTGGGTGGAACAAACGAAGCTTCTTTTGTAAGTCCTTTAAAAGGATTTGCTTTACCCACATATTTGATATTTAGTTTTTCTCCTTCAGGTGCGCCATAACATTTATACATCATATGGTCATTTATAGAACTATCGTCTATGATTCTCGCTCTATAATAAATTTGCCCTGATTCTATTTTAAGAATGTTATTATCTATATACTCCGAAAGAATATCCAATAATTTATGCCTTAAAAAGAACCGATTTTTATAAAATACAGTCTCTTTGAACGAATACCACAATTTGCGAGCCTCAAAACTCCCGTCCGTTTCATCAAATGTTTTTTCATGTATTTCTCTATCTACTCTCATGACCCATATTATGATAGTTGTTACATTTATTCCATCGGTTTAATCATGGATTCGATGAAGGCGATTTCATCGGGGGATAAGCCGTATTTCGCATAGAGTTGCGCGTCGATTTCACCGATGCTCTTGCTCCAATCTATATCACTCCCCACAGTAAAATCTTGAAGAGGAACATATTTCCATACCTCTTTGCTATTGTCCTGTGTAGCTTTCAATACCCCCAATAATGTTCTGGCGAATTTGGATCGAATGTATTTATACGCTGCATCGACTTCCTCTTGTGTCTCAAATTTCCCAAAACTTATAAAAGATTGAGTGAACCCTATCAAGGGGTTCCCTATCAAAGGTTCCCCAATCAAGGGTGTACTTAAAATTTCCCCTATTGCACCAGAACCATTGCTTTTTGGTACGATTACTTTATAAAAATTAAGATTGTCACTTTCCTCAATATATTTATGTTTCACATATCGATATGTTCTTTGTTTCTTAATAAGCCCCAAAATGCAAATGTCATCAACGCTCGTTGGTTGCTCAGAAAATAATTGATTCAGTGAAAATATAGAGGTCGTTAGTCTTTTTTCATGTCCATTACTACCTATCATCGTTTGATATTCCGGATAATCTGCATAAAGTGCAGACAAATTAAATTTATTCTGTGGAAAAATAATGCTTGTTATAGAATCGTAACCATAATTTACGACTTTATTCACAATAGAATTTAACTGTGGGAAAGCTGTATATGTATTTATTTTCCCAAATTCCTGATTCTCGTCTCTATATCCAACAGCAACGCCACCTGGAATATCTACATTTGGGAATACATCTGTACTATTGCTCTTGTTCCAAATGATCTTAAAATGAGGGTCATTTAGTATTTTGTTATTCCACTCTTTGGGCGTCTTTCCCGCATTGAATAAGAATCGAGCAGGAGTTATAAAGGATACTTTATCAGAGAGATTGAAAGATAGATCATAAAATAAATGATAAATTGGTTCATCGCTGGTTTTCTCTTTCACAACTTGATACGGCGGATTACCGATGATTGCATCAAATTTCATATCTTTTAATTTCTTTATTATCTTTTCATTATTATCTCCAATAAGGTCATACGACACAAAATCGGTAAATACGTTCTCAACGGGCATTTCCAACAATTTGTAGGTCTTTAGCGTGAATTCGTAGGTCAGCGATGAGGTCGGTATGGCATAGATATGCTCCTTTGCCTTGTCGCCGAACTTCTTGTAAAGTGCAATCGTGAATTCACCCTGTTTGGAGGCGATGTCGAGGAACTTGGCATTCTCCTTTGCGTTCAGTTCATCGAACGGTAATATCGACACCATCTCATCAGCCACCTTTGCAGGCGTTACCACTTCGGAATTAGACAAGCGCTCAAATTTTCGCGTCGCAACTTCTACACGCTCAATTGAAACCAAATTATCATCGCACATCAAGTCGTTGGTATTCTCGATTTTGTAATCGAGCTTACGCAGTACAAACGGATTGCTCTTGCACTGAATCAGTTTGAGAATGCCCACCTTCAAACCGAGGTTGCGGGCAATGCGACGGTTATCGTCGGTTGCCAGAATTTGCGCGATCACATCTTCCAGCGATTTGACCGTCGATTCTGTAAGAAATGCAAAGAAAAGTACTCGTGCATAATAGGCCGCCAGACGTTTTTCAATCTTATCACATTCTTCCGGCTCCGCAGGTTGATTAGGTTTTGCCGGAGGATTGTCGTTTTGGTCGGTATTTTGGGAAAGACCGTCTATTCCACCACCATCCGGTGCATCTATATCATCACCTTCGCCATGTATCGGTTTAATCCGCAACCCTTTTGGGGAATCGATAGGTTCAACATCGCGCAGGATAGTTACCATCTCATCATATTGCAGCAAACCATTGTCGGCTGGTATCTCCGAAGCATCGTCCAAAATGCTGCGTGTGCGTGAGTACTCACGGACGGCATCGGTGATATTAGTCGGTGTAGCTTTCTGCAACTTATTTTTATTCAGCACAATAATCGGAGAAACCGCCAATTCCTTTTCAATCTGTTCTTTAAGTTGCGCATTTCCTTGTACCTCCGTATTGACATTGTAGAACTGTGATTTCAATTCCTGCAGAACAAACATGCGGTTCGGGTCAAAATCGACGAGCAGTGTCTGCGGCTTCATATTGTATTTGATGGTCTTGCCACTTTCGTCCTTGTAAGTTTTAATGTATTGATTCTGCAAACGGAATATCGCCTGATCATACTCCTGTGGCGAGGCTGTACCTTTGAGATAGAGCATCGTATCCCATTGCGGCACGGTCGTACCGGTCAGCATCCGGTTGACGGTTAAAGTCAGCGTCTTTTTATTCTGGTTCTCACACTCTTTGATAGCTCGTTTGACATCGCCCGTCGATTTGTATTTACGTTCATCATCGAATCCTGCAATGTTGATTATCTCATAATCACCGAGATTCTTGAACCTATCTCTATTCTTCTGTATCAAAACCGACATGGCATCGCACGAAGCCCGGAACGGCAATGCACAGACGATATGACGGCACATTTTACCCTCTTTGATTTTGTCATAATCGAGGAACCCGAGCAGGTTTTCGTCCTCTTTCGTGCCATCGATAACCTCCAACAAATCAAGTATCTCGGCTTCGTGTTCGAACTGGCGGTGGCGACCGTCTGCGTTGGGTGTCATCGAAAACGGACGAAAGAGTGCCGAGAAAGCACAGGTAATACCATCCTTGCGCATCTGCTCCATCTTTTTGCGCGATGATTCATTGGGATTGAAGGCAAAACGAATCATCTGCGGAAATCCGTAGTAAGGATTCTCCCACTCATCACGGTCGTCTTCCTTCAGATGTTCATCGTTCCACTGCTGCTGCGCATCAATAATATCAGTAAACTGAACGGAAGCAATAATATCCTCCTTCTTGAACTCATCGCCCATCAGAATGCGGTATGGCGTACCCGACAGGTGCAGACGGATCTTTGCGTCCAACGTCTTGACGGCATCTTCAACCCTATCCAATGTCTCAAAGCCATCCATGTCCTTTAACTCTTTAGCGATCTCTGATTTGCTAAGATGTTGTTCCTGCAATACTTTTCCATAGGATGCACCGCGTGCGCCGAAATGGGTTTCGTCAATAATCAGCAGATCAATCCGATGCTCAAACACCTCTTTGTGTTTCTCCTTTATATCTTCGCCCTGCAAATCCTGCAACGTGAGGAACAAAACGACGCTCTTATTCGGGTCAGCAAACGTGTCGGCAATAACTGTCTCATTCCGTTTCAACGCTTCGCTGTCAAGATAGTGGTAACCTTCAAAATACTTGTGGCTCTCGACCGTCTTTTTCCACTCCTCCTTTACATCGGCTTTTGCAGAGACAATAACGACAAACCGCGCATGAATCTCCTTGGCGCAGCACATCGAAGTAAACGACTTACCGAATCGCATAACCGCATAGAGCAACAGGTTCGTTCGTCCATCCGCGACCGCCTTCTTGAAATTGTCAATGGCATTTTGCTGATTTTCGCGCGGCGGGTAAACCTCCGTTCGCTCGTAGGTGAATATTTGTGGCAGGCGATCGGAAGAATAAAGCGGATATTTACCATTCTTTTCGCGGGCGCTTAGAATAATATCCCCTACGGCATCCTCCACATCTTTTGCTGTCGCTTCTTTAAAAAATTCTCGGGAATAGTATGGCAAATTGGCAAACGTGCTCGGCTGCAAGCGGATTCGTCCCCTCTCTTGTTCCAAGAAAGCATGAACGGCAAAGTCACGAAAGATCGTCTCGTCATCAATCTGGGCAGAATGTTCATACTGCTGAATCAAGTTCGGAAAGATCTTTCGCCACTCTTCCAAACGCACTCGGACACCACGCGAGGTGTCGCCAACCTTCAAATAATTCGGAACGGTTTCCGTTGAGAACGCATATATATACGGCTCGACCCGACCGACAATCAAATTGTCGAGAATGGCTGTATCTATCTTTGCCTTTACACTTTCCATGTTACTCTTGTTTAATCAATGACACAAAAGGTATAATCTCATCTTGGCCCCAATCCATAATCTTGCAGTAAACCCCATTATGCTTATGCATATCGTTTTTTTGACAACCCTCGCACGCCTGGATCGTTTCGGTCGAATCAAACAGGTTCTGGACCGTGGTCCGAACCGTTCGGCAGCTGTCCGGCACAACGCATTTCAGCCCGTCCATCTGCCAGATATTCCACGAGATGATATAGGCAATATACAACAATGATTTAAGTTGCGGCTCGCGACCGAACTTGGCTTTGTAATAGTCTATAAACGTGTACAGCAACGCCTCTCGGGCCAACACCAGGTTGTCGCCCTGCCATTCGTAGCCGTAAATGCTCATGTATGCCGCTTGTGCAGCTTTCAGCCATTCGCCTGACGTTTCCGTGTTCTCGCCGACAACACGCAGTTTCCTGTCGAGCAAGCCAATACGGTGTTCAATCGGAATAGGCTCTCCGGTTACCGTGTCATAACGGCTTACCAAATACGGAGCCTCGCCGCAGGTAATTTCGAGGCGGTTTTCCCGGACATAATCACGCCATGTCCTGCCCTCGGAGAACAGGATTTTCCCGTCGGTCGGAATCCACGAATGCGGACCATCGGGATTATCTACCTCTGTATTGAATACATTTTCCCGACCGAACCAAGCGTTATCCACCAGATTGTTCTGCTTGTTGCATATCCACGACGGGGTGAAAACCTCTGCCATTTCGCGGCTGCGCCGCTGCTGCATTTCGCGGCTTTTGACGGCACGAGGTTGGATAATACCTCCGTTTTTCCCCGTAATGGCGGCAATCGTAATCGGGTCGTTATATTGGTAGCCGGCACCCAAATCGGCATAATTGTTCGTCGCCCAAAAGATATTGACCTGATTCTCCGCCGTGCTTAATGTGTGGTCTTTAAGCAACGTGGACAGCAGTTCGGGCGACCGTCTGAAAATATCATTCTCCCGTATGTCAATTTGAGATTGTGTCATAACCCGGATATGTTTTCCTATTTTCAAATATAGTTACATTATTAAGCTCTATTGAAGGTTCATCGAAGATTATTGCTTTGTTGTTTTGGCTGATATAGTCAAAACATTCGTACTTATCTCCACGCAAATGCTCAGGTTGAGACTCTTCATATTTGCGAAAATAGTCGATATTATTCATATAAATAACACCCTAGTTAAGCAACGCCTCCAAGTGTTCTTTTTAACCGAATTTTACTCATCCTTTTATTCAGTTCCTGTCCCATAAAACAAGAAATAGTTCTTCTATTTTGCGTTACTCAATGGCTTCGTGATAATCTTAAAATGAAGTTCATCGTTCACAAAGGTACGATAAATAATTCACACTTAATACGAATCACCTGTCTATAAATCGTCATCGAAATAGTCGTCCAATTCGTCGAGTTCGTCCTGCAAGTCGTCTATTTGGTCTTGCAGTTCATCGTATCGGTCGGAGTATACATCGCATTGCTCCTGACGTTGTTCCAGTTCATCGATACGACGTTCCAACGCCTGCACCTTATCGAAATACTCATCTTCCCGACCATAATCATACGATTGTCTCAACGTCGAGGATGCCACCCCATCCTGTTTTTTATGACCAAATAGCCATTCGATCAACGCCAATTCACCGAGAAAATTCCAAAATGACATTATCTTTATGCTTTAATTTCATTCCAAAAACTCCGACCGTTTTTCTGGTTCTCGTGTAGCACCCCTTCTAAAGTACAATCCACCGGCCGTCTTTTTTTCGTCCTTCGCGCGCCAAGATACCTTGTTCTTTCAGTTGCTTTATGTTCTTGTATATCGAAGAACGTCCAAGACCGAGCATTGCACCGAGTTCATTCATAGTTATGGTCGGCTTATCTGCGATAGCTGACAATATTCCCTGTTGTATCGGTGTAATTTGGCACTCATTGACCTCCTGATTTATAACTTGCGTTGCTGTCGGACGCTTGAAAATCACCGTAAACATACCTTCTGTCTCAAATACAGGTTCCGGCAGCCCGGCATCAAGCATATCCTTTTTCATTCGAGGAATGCCGGAGCCGATATGTTCGACCAAGCGCATTCGTGTGAACAATCCGAATATCAGAGGATTGCGAGAAAGGCTCTTACGTCCGAAATTCTTTGCTACCACAGGAAGCAAATCGCCGGGATTGGTAATCTCGACACGATCATCGTACATTTCAATCATGATGCTGGCTCCCTGTTCATAGTAATCGCGGTGCGAAAGCGCATTGATTATCGACTCCTTGAACACACTTAACGGAATCTCCCAAGTCTCTTTTCGCGGACCGGTTCCCTCCATCTCATAGGCCACCTGCAATTTACCTTTCAGCCATTCAATCGCTCTGTTGTACTGTTGAAGCAACGGGCCTCCGAAGGTTTTATCGTCCAGAATATAGACTTTATCCGTACCCTTGAACAGTACACATCGGATAACTGCGTGGAAATAGATATTTTCGGGATGTTTGGCAAAGAACAGCACACCGCCGCTCTTTACATTGTCGTTCTCATCATAGACCTGCAGATTCTCCAATATCTGTTCATCGCTGATACCCATACCTATGCCGGCGGCATATCGGAATTCCCGAAAGTTATCTTCGTCCAATTCCTTGCGCAAATCCACTCTCGGAAGCGGTATGGCATCGAAATAGATACGGTCGTTTTTCTGGAAAACATTACGAATTTCATCGACATTGGTCAATTTCTGGCAATTTGCCCCCTCGCGTATATAGGTCGCCCCCGAAAAGAAATAAGGCTTGCTTTTTCCCGACGGGACATCAATCACCCAAACACTTTTACCGTCAACCTCCACCCGATACATATCGTAGTGAAGCATCGGTGAAATTTCTCCGATAGCATCCTGAATGGCAGAACGTTTGTTATTGTCTATCTCTATCCCGACAATCCGATTGCCATTATCCACACCTATCAATACATATCCACCGGCAGAGTTGGCGAAGCTGCATACTTCTTCTGCTATATCGCGAACTTTTGAGGGGACACTCCGCTTGAAATCCACATTAAAGCCTTCGCCGCCATGTACTAATTCTCTTATATCACTCTCAGTCAGCATACTATATTTATGTCTTAGACTTTACAAATATAGTATTTATTATTCAGATATCCGCCCTAATCATCTCTAAAGTTTGCTATAAGTTCGTCATAAGTTTACCTCATCGCAAACTTATGGCAAATAGAATATTCAGATGGAAAAATGACATTGTCTTATGCTTTAATCTCCTTCTCGAAACAAATCTTCCGCCGTTACCACGTTCTGCACGCTGTATTGGTACATATTCGGTTTGATGCCGAAAGGGGTAATCAGTATGGTATGTATCGCCTTATGCCTTTTTTGTGTTGTTTCACGGAATCGGCCGG
The DNA here is from genome assembly GCA_947630665.1 of uncultured Bacteroidales bacterium. Lineage (GTDB taxonomy): Bacteria > Bacteroidota > Bacteroidia > Bacteroidales > UBA932 > Egerieousia. The sequence continues at coordinate 41,183 of CANRID010000006.1, forward strand.
CTTTATGGCGCAAACTTTCATCATCGGATCTCTCAATGGCATACTCCGTCGTAGAGAATTTCATCTCGCAGAGGTCGACAATCCGGTCGGCGCGGTCGATGACCATATCTATCTGCGCACCGTCACCATATACCGGATCATCTTTTACACGCCACGAATAGATTTGCGTTGTAACTCCGGCTATGCCCAATGCCGATTTTATCTGCCGGATATGCTCGAAACATACCCGTTCGAATGCAAGACCTTCCCACGCATTACGAACCGGTGTATTGAGGTTGCTGCTCCAAAAATTCTCGTCTAAGCCAGCGCGATTGTGCAGGAACTTGTAGTAGAACAGCGTATAGTTGTCAATTAGCTGGTAAATCGCTGTCATATACTTGATGCCCTGATAATTGTACTTGCGGATAAATCCGCACGCCTCCAAGTCCTCCAATACCCTTGTCAAAGTGCCATTGTTTGGTATGCCGTTTTCGTGAACAAGTTCCTCACGGGTCATGCCCATCCGTTTGGTACCGAGCTTTTCCACCACTTTGATATACGGTTCCGGATTTTTGAACAGGGATTTATACAATTCGCTGTACTCATAGTGCAGTTTGCCCGTCGGGGAGAAAAAGAGTGCATCTATATTCTGGGCTACACTTTTTTCCCGTTCCAACATGGACCAGTAGAAAGGAACGCCACCCATGACCATATAACACTCCAATATTCCATAGCGGTTCATGCCCAAATGTCGGCTCCGGGCATATTGCTCGCACTCGTTCAGTGTGAACGGTGCGAGATTGATTTTGTAGGTAACCCTATTGTGCAGTCCGCCATGGTCTTTGAATACATTGTTGATAATCCATGAAGTCGCCGAGCCGCAGATAATCAACAATATATCTTTTCGTGCCGATGCGTAGCCATTCCAAAAATGTTCGATTGCCGAAACGAAGTTTGAGCGCGGTGCATCCATCCACGGCAATTCATCGATAAAGACCACTTTTTTGCCCGCCTTTTGTTGGGACAGCAGTTGGGACAGCAGGAAGAAAGCATCGGACCAATCAACAGGAATACGGCACTTCTTCATACCGCACCTAATGAGCGACAGACGGAACTCACGCAGCTGTGCGCGGGTATTCTGATTTGCCAATCCCGAATGCTGAAAAGCAAATTTATAGTCGAATGTTTCTCGCACGAGGAATGTTTTTCCCACACGGCGCCGACCTGTTACCGCCACAAACTCGGAGTATTCCGATGCGTATGCTTTCAATAACTCTTTTTGTTCTGTTTTTCTGCCGATTATCATAGTGTTACCAACTTTATTTGCGGTTGTAAAGATAATCATTTTCCGTTTATACCGAGCTAAAAATCGATTATTTTTTCTTTTTTAGCGCAGTTTAAACAAATCTTATCAGCCCTCTTCAAATAAGAAATCCCCGTCAGTGTATATTCTTAACGGGGATATCTTTTTGTAAATATGGCTTTTATATCATCACCTCCTGGCAGATTTGGAATTCGTTGACCCGTCCAGGATCTGCGTCCTGAACTTAACTACTTTCTTACCGGGAATCGTAATCATTTTCTTTGTGTTAAGGCTCATGGTGCGCCGTTCTTTTCTATCCTTTATCATAAAGGAACCGAAACCTCTTAAAAAAACGTCTTCGTCTTTTTGCAATGTTTTCGTAAGGATGCCAAGCACCGAATTCAAGTAGCCGTTACTCTCGGCCAAAGTGAGACCGGTTTCCTGAGAGAGGACTTTTACTAACTGTTTTTTATTCATAACCAATTATTTAAATGTTAATTATACGATTCATGATCCAATTCGCTTTTAAGCAATAACAATTTTGTCAAGACATTGTTTAATGGTACAGATCGGGAATTTTCCAAATGCCGAAGACAAAAAACTGTAGGAAACTACAAAGCAGAAACATCCCGGAAGTCGATATTTCGAGAATGGAATATTAAGAAATGACCCCAAAAATCAGGATATCACCGTATTTCTTCTATATTTTGTCGCATAATCGCTCGGAGTCACTCCCAAATGCTTCTTAAAGCTCCTGGAAAAATGAGGAAGCGTGCTGAACCCCGTCATGTCGGCAATTTCCGAAATGGTATATTCCCCTTCCACTATCAGCTCGGCGGCACGGTTCAGCCGGTAGGTCTTGAAGAAGGCGCCCGGATTCTCCCCTGTCAGTCCTTTAATTTTATAATAGAACTTTGTACGCGAGATGCTCAACAGCTCTGTCATCCGTGCAATGTCCAATTCCGGATTGGAAAGCTCGCTTTCCATCAACTGATAAAGTTTAGTCATAAAGGCGTTGTCCTGAGAAGAAAGGATGTTTTCTTCTATTTTGTCTGTCCGGGTAGCCTGACCCAGGATATTCCGTACTTTTTCACGGTTCTTGAGCAAGGATTTGATGAGAGCCAGCAGATAGGTCGATTCGAAAGGTTTGGTTACATAGGCATCGGCGCCGGTATTCAATCCTTCCACTTGGTTCTCGACAGTGGCCTTGGCTGTTACTAAAATCACCGGAAGGTGGCAAAGCTGCAGGTCTTCCTTGATTTCCCGGCATAGCCAGTAACCGTCTTTGTCCGGCATGACGACATCGCTCAGAATCAAGTCCGGAGTTTCCTCCTGCATGGCTTTCAGGGCATCCTCCGCATTGAAGCGGCATATCACTCTGTAATGGGAGGAAAGCAGCGTCCTCAGGTAGTAGGCCACTTCAATATCATCATCTACCACTAACACGGCAGGTTGTTCTTCCGTGATCTCCGTCGTACTTCCGGCAGGCTCATGGGAAGAGGCGGGCAGCTGCAAAGCTCCCGATGGGTTGCTTGGCTCCACAACCCTTTCGTCTTGGGCATATACGGCATCGTTGACGGGCAGAATGAAAGTAAATACGGCCCCGCTGCCTTCCTCGGGCTGCATAGCTTTCAATTGTCCGTGATGAAGTACGGCTAGGCTGCGGGCATAATATAAGCCTATGCCGGTTCCCCTGTTGTAGGTGCCTTCAGAATGGTTTCTTATCTGGTAATGCCGTTCGAAGATCTTTTCCAGCTTGTCTTCCGGGATGCTCGGCCCGGTATTGGCTACGGATACCTTGACGTATTGCGTGGCCGGGTCGGACGGGGACAGGCTGAAAAACGATGAGGCCTGTTCACGGTTTATCACATCGAAGGACACACTGATTTTCCCGCCCTGCGGAGTGAACTTCAAGGCATTGGACATCAAATTATTGAATATTTGCTCTATCTTGTCTTCGTCCAGCAGCATCAGGAACGTATCTTCCAATCCGTATATGTTCAAGGCTATCCCCTTATGCCCGGCATTCACCCGGAATATATCCACTTGCCGCAGCAGGCATGCAATAATATCGGCACGTTTCACTTGCAGGTGCAGAGTGTCGTTTTCCAACTTGTTGAAGTCCATCATCTGGTTGACTAATTTCAGCATACGGTTCACGCTGCGGTGTACGATATGCAGCAGGTCCTTGTCCTCGCCCTCGATGCGGGAATTGTTGCAAAGTTGCGTTACCGGGCCGGCAATCATGGTAAGCGGGGTACGGAACTCATGCGAGATATTGGCGAAGAAACTCATGTTCATCTTGTTTACCCATTGTTCTTGCTCCTTCTCCTGCCGAGCCTGACGGGTCGCTTTCTTTTCGGCTCGGATACGCAGCAGAATATGCAGGAAAAGCAGGGTTACCGCAACTGCCGACAGAAAGTAGAGGCCGTAAGCCCACCAGGTGCGCCAAGGGGCGGGATATACTTTGATACGGATGGACTTTTCTTTTTCCACAGTGCTTCTGGCATTGTCGGCAATCTTCACGCGAAAGACATAATCTCCTGCAGGCAGGTTGGAGTAATAGGCCTCCCTGTTGTTACGGGCATCTATCCAATAATTATCGAAACCCTCCAGATGGTATTGATAGTGTATGCGGTCATGTTCACCGTAGTCCAATGCGGCAAAGGAAATGCTGAAACTGTTTTCATCGTGTTTCAGATGTATATCGGGACAGTAGGAAAGATGTTTGCCGATGATTTTTCCGTACTCTTGCGGATGTATCAGCTTGTTGTGTATCTTCAAGTCGCAAAACAGCAACGGGACATTGCGTTTTACGGGGACATCGATGGGATTGAAAAAGGTCAGGCCATGCGTGCCTCCAAATACTATCGTCCCATCAGGCAGACGGCAGGAAGCACGGTCATAAAACTGGTTTCCGCCGATGCCGTCAGCAGTATAGTAGTTGGTAAAAATTCCCCCCTCTATGGTACGGTCCCACTTGCTGAGTCCATATTGCGTGCTGACCCAAAGATTTCCTTGCGCATCCTCTTCAATACCGGAGATATCGAGACAGGTAATGCCGGCCATAGGAGTCACGCGCCCCGTTTCGGGAGAATAGCATATCAGTCCGTTGCTGACGGTGCCTATCCAGACAACGCCGTACATGTCTTTATAAAGGACTGTAGGGATAAATACGGAACGACGGATACAGGCCTGCCAGTCTTCCTCCGAAATATCTACCGGACTGACCATCAGGCTTTCAGTGTCGATTTTTTTCAATGGTTGGTAAAAGCCTGCCACCATCATCTGCCGGTTGTCTATCATGGTCAGGTCGGAGATGAAAGTAAAGCCCTCGAACAGTTTCAACGGGCGGAAATTCTTTTCTCCCGGACGCAGCGCATAAATATAGACGGTGGCGGTACTTATCCAGACGGTTCCATCGGGTGATTGCTCAATAGACATCGGCAGATAGATGGAGTGCCGTTCTTCCACTTTCAGTTGCCCGTTCTCTGTACAGTGTACTTTCAGCACCTCGTTGTTGGTTCCAATCATCCAGACGTCATTGTTCCTATCTACCATCAGCCGGCTTACGAAAACATCTTTCTGCTTTTCCTCTATGAAGATATCATTAGGATTTATATTCTTGATTTCCAACTTATTCATATCGTACATATATACCCCGTCCATGAGCGTGGATATCCACAGTCTGCGGTCATTTCCCGTACTGAGGGACACGACGGACTTATTGCTTAACATATTACACAGGTAATTGTCGTTATTAAAACGCTCCTGATAATTGTAGCACACGGTATATCCCTGATCCACGGACCCTATCCACAGGTTCTGTTGCGAATCGACAAACATCTTGCTGATTTTGAAGTGCGGAACTTTGAACGGGAAGCCGCTTTCGCTTTGATGGATCACGCAGTCGGATTCCGGCATGTAGTAGAACATGCCGTTTTTTGCCGTGTTCAGCAGCATTCCGTTGCTTCCGTAAGGATATATATAATTGATGTCGGCGCTGCGAAGCACAGGGTGCCGGCTAATGGAAGAAGGCAGTTGCTTGAACATGCCGGCCCGCACATCGAAAATGGCGATAGTATGGTTCCCGGCAATCCAGAGGTCGTTGTTGTGGAGATACGAGCAATAGGGATAGCCGTTGAGGGCAATGGAGTCTTTCCTCTGCAGAAGAGCGGAATCGTAACGGTAAAGCGCAGCAGGAGTCACTATCCACAAATTGTTTTCGGCATCGATGTGGCATTGTGCATAATATGAATTCGGTTCCAGTTCAGGCAACACGCAGATTATTTTCTCCGTTTCAGGATCGTAGGCATACAGTTGCGAGAAGGTATTCAGAAAAATACGCCCGTTACGGTCTTCTATGATCTGCTGTACGTTTTTATTGGGAGCTTCGATGGGGAATGTCTTGAAATTGTCCTTGTCGGTATATCGGCAGACCCCGTTCACGGTAGCGATCCATAGTCTGTCTTTCGAATCCCGCAGCAAATGGGTGATTTGATCATCGGGCAGGCCCAATGAATCATCGGTACAATAGTACTGGTGATATTCGTACACGTTGTACTTGTTCAGTCCCCGGAAAGTTCCCAGTCATATATGACCTTGCGCGTCTTCTGCGATGGCGGTAATTCTCTGATTGGAAATGTCTTCGGTGATAACGGGACTCTGTATCCCGGTTTTTTGAATTTCGTTCACCTCCGGCTTTTGTCCGCAGGCCAGCAAGACAATTGCGTATAAAATGACGGATAACATTCTGAACAGTATGCCTCGTCCCGACAAATAAATCATATCAATAAGTTTTTCTAATGCGAAAATAATTATAAAAAATAAATTAAAAACTATCGGATTGTAACATTTTGAACAAAAATGCAAACTTTTGAACACATGGACAAGCGAATTTGGATTCATAGACAAATAGATTATATGTATCGGATAATCATTCCAAACGAATCATCCTAATATTACATTCGAAAAAACAACGGATATTTTTTAATTAAAACTGCACTATCATATGAAAAAAAGATCTCTTTGTGTACTGGCGATTGTGCCCATGCTTCTTTGGAGTTCTTGCGGAGAGCAGACAGGCACGAAAATTTCCGATGGCCGGACAACGGCAGACGAAATTATCGCTTCCGATAAAACAGCTATTGCCAAAACCGAGTCCGGCAAAGTGGGAGGATACCTGCAAGACGGTATCTATATATATAAGGGTATTCCCTACGCTAAAGCCGAACGTTTCATGCCGCCGCAACCCGCCGATAAGTGGGAAGGCGTGCGCAGCAGCCGTATGTTCGGTCCCACTTGCCCTCAGGGAGTACGTGCGGGCTGGCGCAGCGATGAGCAGGCCTTCGCCTTTCATTGGGACGACGGTTTTCCCGGCGAGGACTGCCTGCGCATGAACATCTGGACACCGGGGCTGAAGGACGGCAAGAAGCGTCCGGTCATGGTATGGCTCCACGGCGGCGGCTACACTGCAGGCAGCGGTCAGGAGCTGCCTTCATACGACGGATTCAATCTTGCCAAGAAAGGCGATGTAGTAGTAGTTTCTCTCAATCATCGTCTCAACGTCCTCGGATTTCTCGACCTTTCTTCCTACGGCGACAAATACGCGAAATCCGGCAATGCCGGTCTGCTCGACATCGTAGCGGCACTTCAATGGGTAAACAAGAATATAGCATCGTTTGGCGGAGACGCCCAGAATGTAACGATTTTCGGACAATCGGGAGGAGGCGGAAAGGTCTCCACACTGCTGGCAACCCCGGCGGCCAAGGGACTTTTCCATAAGGCCATCGTTCAGAGCGGTTCCATGCTTCGCACGATGGACGCCAAATATTCCCGCCGCATCGGTGTCGCCGTGATGGAAGAACTGGGGCTGAAAGCCTCGCAGATAGACCAATTGCAGACCATGCCTTATGAACGGCTGCTGGCCGCGGGCGAAAAGGCGATTGCCAAGGTAAAGGCCGAAGCCGAGAAAAAAGACGGCATTTCCGCTTTCATCTTCGGATGGGCGCCCACTGTCGATGGCGATGTGCTGCCCGCACAGCCTTTCGACCCGCAGGCACCCGCACAAAGCAAGGATGTACCCATGATAATAGGCACCACGTTGCACGAATTCACCATGAGTACCTATGTTCCCGCTTTCCGCACCATTACGAAGGAGAAAGCCGTGGAATTTCTGAAAGAGCGCTACGGTAACCGTACGGATGATTTTCTTGCCGCTTTCGAGAAGGCTTACCCCGGCTATCAGCCCAAAGATTTGGTGGATATAGATTTCGTGTTCCGTCCCAATGCCGTAGAGCAAGCCAAACTGAAAGCCGCCCAGCAGGGCGCCCCGGTCTATATGTATATGTTCGCATGGGAGTCTCCGGTATTGGACGGCATGTTCCGCAGCACTCACTGCATGGAGATACCTTTCGCTTTCAACAACGCGGTGCGCCATGCCTCCATGACGGGTGGAGGAGTCCAAGCACGGGTCCTGGCCGATAAGATGAGCAGCGCATGGCTGAACTTCGCCCGCACGGGCGATCCTAACGCGGAGGGGCTGCCCCAATGGGAACCTTATACGGCAGAAGAAGGCGCCACCATGTTTTTCAACAATACGTGCGAAATAAAAAAACACCACGACAAGGAGTTGTTGGATGTAGTACGGGCGTTCCCGACACGCGGATTCTGAATAAAATGTAACTAATATATACTCAATCTAATTTTAAACTAACTGATATGAAACGAATCATAAATCAAGCAGCCCGAAAGAGTCTTGCCGCCATGGCGCTCTTTCTCCTAATCTGCCTTCCTTTCTGTCCGGCACAAGCCCAGACCATGAAAGTAACAGGCAAGGTGACTGACAATCTGAACGAACCGATGATTGGTGTATCTATCGTAGAAAAAGGTACCACCAACGGTTGTACTACCGATGAAGACGGTAATTATACATTGAATGTGGCTAACGGAGCCACAATCGTCTATTCTTTGGTCGGCTATGTAACTCAGGAAAAACAAGCCGTTGCCGGTGTGATGAATATCGTATTGGCCGAAGATATCCAGATACTGGAGGAAGTGATGGTGGTAGGTTACGGCGTGCAGAAAAAAAGCTCCGTGACGGGTGCCATCTCGCAGGTAAAGGCCGAGGATATGCAGAACCGTACTATCAGCAACGTTCCCGCAGCCTTGCAGGGTAAGACGGCCGGCGTGCAGGTTATCCAGACTTCGGCTGCTCCGGGCAGCAGTCCTACGGTACGCGTGCGCGGTTACTCTTCCAATGTATCTTCCAATCCGCTTTACGTAGTGGATGGCGTCCGGATGAGTGACATCAGCGGTATCGACCCGAATGACATCGCCTCCACGGAGGTACTGAAAGATGCCGCTTCGGCCGCTATCTACGGTGCAGAAGCCGGTAACGGAGTGATCCTTATCACCACTAAAAAAGGTAAGGCCGGAGAAGGAAAGCTGACCTACGATTTCCAATGGACCATTCAATCATTGGCCCGCATCCCCAAGATGCTGAACTCCGATCAATACATCGACTACATGTCTGAATCGCAAACCTATACGAGAGACTACATGTTACAGAACTGGGATGGTGTGACCAATACCCGCTGGTCTGACGAAGCCTTCGAGAACAGCTCTATGCAGAAGCACAGCCTCGCTTTCACTAACGGCAGCGAGAAAGGCAACTATTACCTCTCTCTGACCTATCTCGACAACGACGGTATTGTCAAAGGAGATGCCGATATTTACAAGCGTCTGACCGCCACCATCAACTCCGAATATGAAATCAAACCGTGGCTGAAAGTGGGGACCACCAACCAGATTGAGAAATACAATGTACGCAGCGTATCTTCCAACAACGAGTATGGCTCCATGCTGGCCTCCATCCTGCAGGCCGATCCGCTGACTCCGTTCTCCTATACATACTCCGAACTGCCCGACCACATGCTGAAAGCGATGAATGAAGGCAAGCACTTGATAGACGACGGCAACGGCAACTATTACGCCGTTTCAAGATTCACCGCCGGGGAATCCTATCATCCGATGGTAATGCGCGACAACTCTATCGGGAAGAACAGCGGATTCAATGTCAACGGTTCTATCTATGCCGATTTCAATCCTATCAAGGATCTGACCATTACTTCACGCTTCGGTTACCGGCTCTCCGGCACCCGACAGAGCAACACCGACCTGCCTTTCTATGGGAACGCCACGCAAAGCCGCGACTTCGTAAGTCATAACGCCACCTCTTCCACCAATATCTACTACCAGTGGGAGAACTTCGCCAACTATACGAAAAGTTTCGGCAGGCACACCGTAACGGGCATGGTGGGTATGTCTTATCAGGAAGAAACCTATGATTATGTAAACGGCAGCCTTTCTGCCAACGGCGAAGACGCCGTGAAGAAGAACGACCCGTTGTTCTTCTTCCTCAACTATGGTTCCGCTTCCGCGACCAAAGGCGTAGGCGGTGAGAAGACCCGTTCAGCCAAGTTGTCTTATTTCGGCCGTATAAGCTATGATTTTGCCGGACGCTACCTGTTGCAGGCTTCGCTGCGTGCCGATGCCGCCGACTTGGCCATGCTTCCTTCCACCAACCGCTGGGGCTACTTCCCTGCTGTATCTGCGGGCTGGTCCATCTCTGAAGAAAAGTTCTTTGAACCGCTGAAAAAGCATATCAACAGTTTGAAACTGCGTGCCAGCTGGGGACAAAACGGAAGCCTTGCCGCTTTAGGCAGCTATGCCTACAGCACCGACATGGCTTTAGGCGGTATTTATCCATTCGTACTGGGCAACAGCTATTTCACCAGTGCGGCCCCCACTTCCATGGGTAATGACAAGCTGAAATGGGAAACGTCCGAACAGATAAACATAGGCTTGGATGCCCGTCTCTTTAACGACCGCTTGACTTTCAACCTGGATTACTTCGATAAGAAGACCAAAGACCTGCTGGTAAGAGGCACCACTCCTTCGCTCATCATAGGAGGTACTACTTCACCTATGAATGCGGGCAATGTAAGCAACAAAGGTTGGGAAATCGAATTAGGGTGGCGCGACAATGCCGGCGACTTCCAGTACAGCGTTCGCGGAAATCTTGCCACACTGAAGAATAAAGTGACCTATCTCGATCCGTCCCTGACCCGTTTAGCCGGGGTGAACTTCCATACCAGCACCATCACCTATTTCGAAAAAGGCTATCCGGTTTACTATTTCCGCGGATATAAGTTCAAGGGAGTGGATCCGGAAACCGGTGACCCTACATTCTATGATCTCGACAATAGCGGCGACCTGAACGATGGAGATGTGGACTATATCGGCGATGCCATTCCCGACCTGACATACGGTCTTACGCTGACCGCTGCATGGAAAGGGTTCGACCTGACCGTGTTCGCTACCGGTGCATCGGGCAATGACATCTTCAATTGCATCAACCGTCCGGACATCCCTACCTATAACAAAATGAGAAAGGTATTCTATGACAACCGCTGGACAGAAAGCAATAAGGCCGGAACCGTTCCTCGCGCCGGTGCCGTCAATATGGACAAATATTGCATTTCCGATGCCTTGGTCTATGACGGTTCTTATTTCAAGATCAAACAGATCCAGCTCGGTTATTCCATTCCGCAACATCTGTTGGAAAAGGTGCATATCAACCATCTGCGTATCTACGCTTCGCTGGACGATTTCTTCACCTTCACCAAATATCCGGGTTTCGATCCGGAGGCCGCTGCCAACGCCACGGCAGGTATGGGCGTAGATAAGGGAGCCTATCCGTGCTCCAAGAAAGTGGTATTTGGATTTAACATAGAATTTTAATGAACCTTTTAATTGATACGAACAATGAAGACAAGATATATATATGCGGTGGTATTGGGGCTGCTGGCTGTATTCGCCACTTCTTGCGAAAGCCGGCTCGATATACCCAAACATGGTAACATGGGAGGTCAGGATGACTTCTACAAGACGGATGCGGACGCCATGCAGGCATTGGCTTCTCTCTACAATTCCTGGGGAAACAATTATTACAACTGGTCCCTGTCGAAAAATCTGCTCTCGGATGACGTGTGGTGCGGCGGAGGCGGACGAGGAGACAACGCGGATATGGAACGGTTGAACGAATATACTTTCGATACCGATCACGGCATGATATCCGGATTGTATTCCGGCATGTACAACATCATCTACAATGCCAACCTGATTATCGGATTGATGGAGCCCGACACGCCGGTAAAGAAACAGGCGGTGGCGGAAGCCAAGTTCTTCCGTGCATGGGCGAATTTTGAGCTTGTCACCCTGTTCGGCACCGCTCCCAAGGTGGATCATCTGCTTACTCCGGACGAATACCGCCAGCCGAACAGCACTCCCGAAGAGTTGTGGAGCTTTGTGGAACAGGACCTGAACGACGCCATCAGTTCCGGTGCGCTCCCTTCAAAGAAGACGGCGGACGATGCCGAGACCGGTATCCGGGTGACCAAGGAAGTGGCGCAAGCCATGTTGGGAAAGGCATACGTTTTCCAGAAAAAATACTCGGATGCGGCCTCTATCCTGGATCAGGTGATCGAATCCGGGAAATACAGCTTGTGGAAAGGGGATTACGACAAATTGCAGCACGTAGCAGCCAACGGCAGTTGTGAATCCATGCTCGAGGTGCAGAAACGCAATGATGCGCAACAGGCATGGAGTTTGATGACCATGACTTTCATCATGCAGGGATGGCGGACCGACAAACTCACGCTTACAGGAGAGGCCCAGGCAACTATCGCAACGGGTACTTACGGATTTATGAATCCCCGCAAGTCGCTCTACGATGCGTTTGTCGCCATGGAGGGAAAAGACGGTTATCGGCTGAATGCGACTGTCCGCACATACGAGCAGGCGAAACAATTCGGTGTTACCCTGAATGCGGGTGCCGAATTGGTAGGGCATGAAGGATACTTCAACTGGAAAAACCGCGCCTTAAAGGAGGATTGCGTTTTCGATGCCTCTTATTTCCAGGCATTGCAGTACATCAACCTGCGTGTGATGCGTTATGCGGAAGTGCTGCTGCTGGCCGCCGAGGCCCATGTAATGGGAGGCAGTCAGGAGAAGGCGTTGGCATACATCAACCAAATACGCGATCGCGCCCGTCTGACACCGCTCGCCAATGTCACCCTCGATGACGTGAAGAAAGAAAAACGGCTGGAACTCTGCATGGAATATGTACGTTACCAAGACCTTGTACGTTGGGGCGACGGCGAATCCGCATTGGGTGACCAAGGCAGGGAAGTCATGAAGTTTACGGTAGAAGGTACGTCCGTCCACAGTACGAATTCCACATACGGATTCCAGGCAAAGCACAATCTGCTGCCTATTCCGCGTAAGGAAATAGAACTGAATCCTAACATGGTGCAGAATCAGGGGTGGTAATCTCCCGTACATATAATGTTAAAGAAAACATGTATGAAAAAGATATCTCTGTTACCTGTCATTTTCAATTTTTGCGTGGCGCTGGCTGTGAATGCACAGCCGGTGTCCGCTATCAAGTTGCCCGTGTTGCGTGCCGACAACATCGATGAAGTGGTCAGCGCCTTGACCCTCGAAGAAAAGGTACACCTTGTCATCGGTTGCGGCATGTCGATGGGCAGTGACACCAAATTCCCCGGTACTGCCGGGCGCACCTACGACATTCCCCGCTTAGGAATCCCACCGGTTTATCTTGCCGACGGACCGCACCGGCTGGTAATGGCTCCAAAACGTGAGTTCGACAGCCGTACCTATCATGCCACCGAATTTCCTTCAAGCACCACGGTGGCGGCCACATTCGACCCCGATGCCGCCTACCGCGTAGGCCAGGCGTTAGGTACCGAAGTAAAGGACTACGGTTTGGATGTGCTGCTGGCTCCCGGCATCAACCTGATGCGCAACGTTCTCTGCGGACGTAATCACGAGTATTATGCCGAAGATCCCGTGCTGGCGGGCGATATGGCCGCCGCCTACATCAACGGCATCCAGAGCGAAGGCATCGGCTCCTGCGTGAAACACTTCGCCGTGAACAATCAGGAAACCAACCGCAACAACAACGACTCGCGTCTGACGCAGCGTCCCTTGCGCGAGCTTTATCTAAAAGGATTCGAGATTGTCGTCAAAAAGTCTCAGCCCTGGAGCATCATGACCTCCTACAACAAGGTGAACGGTACATATACGTGCGAAGACCGAGGGCTGACAGAAGACATTCTCCGCGATGAATGGGGTTTCAAGGGATTGGTAATGTCCGACTGGAATGCCGGAAAAGATGCGGTGGCCTCCATCGCTTCCGGAAACGACATGTTGCAGCCGGGACAGGAACGCCAGTACAATGCCATTTTGGAAGCCGTGAAGAACGGCACGCTGGACGAGGCGCTTCTCAACCTCAGCGTAAAGCGCGTATTGGAATTCGTGGTAAAAAGCCGCACCTTTGCCGGTTACGACTATCCCAACGAAACCGACCTCAAGGCCCATGCGCAGGTAGATCGGCAGGTGGGCGCCGAGGGCATCGTACTCTTGGATAACCGCAACGCCCTGCCTATGTCCGCCGGCATCAAGAAAATAGGACTTTACGGCACCACCTCCTACGACATGGTTCCCGCCGGTATGGGATTCGGCAGTACGGGGTTCGGCTACTACACGGTATCTATGGTAGAAGGGTTGCGCAATGCGGGCTATACGGTAGATAAGGAATTGCTGGACCGCTACCGGAAGCATCTGGCCGATGAGCAGCAACGTCTCTTTCCGCACGGTCGTCCTCCTTTCTCATTCGCTCCGCTGCCTCGTGCAGAGGAATTCCTGCCCACAGCCGAAGAACTGGCTGAACAAGTGAAAACCAACGACATAGCAGTGCTTACGATCGGACGTGTCAGCGGTGAAGGCTGCGACCGCCGTGTGGAGGATTTCCTTTTGAAGGAAAATGAACTGGCTCTGATTAGACAGGTGTCTGCCGCCTATCGTGCCGCAGGCAAAAAGATAGTGGTGATCCTGAACATCTGCAGCCCCGTGGAGACCGCTTCATGGAAAGAACTGGCCGATGCGGTGGTATGCGCTTTCCAGCCGGGACAGGAAGCAGGCAACTGCATTGCCGATGTATTGACGGGAAAAGTGAATCCCAACGGCAAACTGCCTATGACATTTGCCGTGAAATATGGCGATGCTCCTTCGGATGCCAATTTTCCTTTCGACTATGAATTCAAGATGCCATCATTCGCAACGGGGAGCGGCATGGACTTCAAGTCCGACAAGAAAGAGGAAAAGCCGAAAGAGCCGGAACGGAATGTGGATTTCACCCTCTACGAGGAGGGCATCTACGTGGGGTACCGTTACTTCGATACTTTCGGCAAGGAGGTATCTTATCCTTTCGGCCACGGACTGAGCTATACCACCTTCGAATACACGATGGAAGAGGCGGTCATCGACGGCGACCGCTGCCGTGTGAAGGTAAACGTGAAGAATACCGGCAAGGTAGCAGGACGTGAAGCCGTACAGATTTATGTCAAAGCTCCGGAAGGCGGCATGGACAAACCCGCCAAAGAACTGAAAGCCTTCGGCAAGACCCGTCTGCTGGATCCCGGCCAGAGCCAGACCCTGACATTGGAATGGGACGTGATGGACATGGCCTCTTTCAACGAGAAAAGCAGCTCTTGGGAGTTGGCTGAAGGAGAATACCGGTGGATGGCCGCCGCATCTTCGGCCGATGTGCGCTGCACTGCCGTGCAGAAAGTGACAAAGACACGCAAATTGAAAGTACACAACGCCATGCAGGCGCAGGTGCCTATAGCCGCGCATCCGATGATAAAAAGATAACAGGATATGGCAAACAGAAAATAAAATAAATATTAATTATGATGAAGAAACTTACATTTTTATTTGTCCTGCAGATGATGTGTGCAATGGCTTTTGCACAACAGGCATTATGGGGCGGCGCTCCGGTGGTTTCGCCGGAGATTCACGATGACAATACGGTAACTTTCCGCCTGAAGGCGCCGAAGGCGGTAAAGGTACAGCTGACGGGGGATTTCCTGCCACCGCATACCATCCAGACCCCGAGGGGCGAATACGATGCTCCGGGAGTTGTGGATATGAAGGAAGGCAAGGACGGCGTGTGGGAATATACCACCGACCAACCGCTGAAACCGGAACTTTACGGCTACTCATTCTATGTAGATGGACTGAGAATAATGGATCCGAGCAATGTCTATATGATTCGCGATGTGGCTACCGTAACGAATGTATTCATCATCGGCGGCGGCTATGCCGATCTCTACAAGGTGAACAACGTGCCTCACGGGACAGTGAGACGTATGTGGTATAATAGTCCTTCCTTAGGTATGGACCGCCGGCTGACAGTTTATACTCCTGCCGGATACGAAAACGGCAAAAATCGTTATCCCGTTTTCTACCTGCTGCATGGCGCCGGTGGAGATGAAGAGGCATGGATCGCCTTGGGCCGCACGGCACAGATTTTAGACAACCTGATAGCCCAGGGCAAGGCCGAACCGATGATTGTAGTCATGACCAACGGAAACGCCTGGCAGGATGCGGCTCCGGGAGAATCTCCCAAGGGTTTCATCAGCCCTTCCATGAGTCCGAAAGAACGTGTTTCCGCTCCGGAGGGAGGTTTTGAGCTATCTTTCCCGGAAATCGTGAACTTCGTGGAGAAGAATTTCCGTACGCTGCCGGACAAGAAACACCGTGCCATTGCGGGACTTTCCATGGGCGGCTTCCATTCTTGCAGCATCTCGAAGTATTATCCGGATATGTTCGACTATGTAGGTCTCTTTTCGGGTACGGCTTCAGCAAACGAGAAATCCACCTGTCCGGTCTATACCGACTTCGAGGGCAAACTGAAAACCCAGTTCGCCAAAAAACCGGCACTCTATTTCATCGCTTGCGGCAACCGCGACTTTGTGTTCAAGAGCGTGACGGACTTCCGCAAACTGCTCGACGACAACGGTTACAAGTACGAGTACTTTGAGACGGGCGAGGGCCATATCTGGAAGAACTGGCGTATCTATCTGACGGAATTCGCACAGAAGTTATTCAAGTAAGAATATTTTGATTCAATAAAATAACGGACGTATTATGAAAAGAATTTCTATTTTGTTAGTCATGTCGCTGATAAGCGCAATGGCTTTCGCGCAGCAGGCATTGTGGGGAGGCGCTCCGGTGGTTTCGCCGGAGATTCACGAGGACAACACGGTAACTTTCCGTCTGAAGGCGCCGAAGGCGGTGACGGTGCAAGTGACCGGCGATTTCTTGCCGAGCCGGCAAATCGAGACGCCTTTCGGTAAATTTGACGGACCGGGCGCGGCCGACCTGAAAGAAAACCAGGACGGCGTATGGGAATACACTACTCCCGAACCGTTGGAACCGGAGCTTTACAGTTACACTTTTATAGTGGATGGACTGAAAATCAACGATCCCTCCAACGTATATATGATTCGCGATGTGGCAAGCGTGACGAATGTATTCATCATCGGCGGCAACGAGCGTATCGACCTCTACAAAGTAAACAAGGTGCCTCACGGAACGGTCTCCAAGATATGGTACAACAGCCCTACCTTGGGTATGGACCGCCGTCTGACCGTCTATACTCCTGCCGGATATGAGACAAGCGGCAAACGCTACCCCGTCTTCTATCTGCTGCACGGTATGGGCGGCGACGAGAACGCATGGAGCGAATTGGGACGTACGGCACAGATTATGGACAACCTCATCGCGCAAGGCAAGGCTGAACCGATGATTGTAGTCATGACCAACGGTAACGCTGCATTGGAAGCCGCTCCGGGAGAATCTTCATTAGGCTTTGCCGCTCCGAGCATGAGTCTGCCCAAGACGATGGAAGGTTCTTTCGAAACGGCTTTCCCGGATGTAGTGAAGTTCATCGACAAGACGTACCGTACACAGGCCAACAAGCAGGGTCGCGCCATTGCCGGTCTCTCTATGGGCGGTTTCCACTCCATGCACATTTCCAAGCAATATCCGGATATGTTCAACTATGTAGGTCTGTTCTCGGCCGCCATCATGCCGGACAAGAGCGTGAAGTCTCCGATTTACGACGACATGGAGGCCAAGCTGGCGATTCAGTTCGCCAAAAAGCCGGCACTCTATTTCATTGCCATCGGGAATAAAGATTTCCTCTACCAGGCAAATAACGAGTACCGCAAGATGCTGGACGAGAAAGGATACAAATATGAATATTATGAAACCGGAGAAGGCCACATCTGGAAAAACTGGCGTATCTACCTGACGGAATTCGCTCCTAAGTTATTTAAATAAAACGTATCATAAAGCAAACAAACTTATTATGAAGAAAACTATTATATCCGCAGCAGCAGCCCTGGCTGTCTTGTCGGCTTGCGGACCCAACGTGCCGCAATTGGGAAAATCATCTTTGGATGATGTAATCGGCGCAATGACCTTGGAAGAAAAGGCGCATATAGTAGTAGGTACCGGCATGGCAGGCTTCTCGGGCGACAGTACCGTGATCGGAGCCACGAGAAAATTAGTGCCGGGTGCCGCCGGAACCACATACCCTATCGACCGGCTCGGCATTCCTGCCGTAGTGCTGGCAGACGGCCCCGCCGGACTGCGTATCGATCCCATACGCGAGGGAGATTCGGCTACGTACTATTGCACTCATTTCCCTATCGGGACGTTGCTCTCCTCTACATGGAATCAGGAATTGGTGGAGAGTGTAGGTCAGGCCATCGGGAATGAAGTATTGGAATACGGTGTAGATGTACTGTTGGGTCCGGCACTGAACATTCACCGCAATCCGCTTTGCGGACGTAATTTCGAGTATTATTCCGAGGATCCGGTGGTTGCGGGCAAGATTGCCGCCGCCTACGTACGGGGCGTGCAAAGCAACGGCGTAGGTACCAGCATCAAGCACTTTGCCGTAAACAATCAGGAGACCAACCGTATGGCTACGGATGCACATGTATCTCCGCGTGCCTTGCGCGAGATTTATCTGAAAGGATTCGAAATTGCCGTGAAGGAATCCGCTCCATGGACGGTGATGTCTTCTTATAATTACCTGAACGGTACTTACACTTCGGAAAGCAAGGAGCTGCAGACCACGATGCTGCGCGATGAGTGGGGCTTCAAGGGCATGGTAATGACCGACTGGTTCGGAGGCAAGGATGCCGTGGCCCAGATGGAGGCAGGCAACGACATGTTGCAGCCCGGCCTGCCCAAGCAGTACGAAGCCATCGTAAAGGGGGTACAGGACGGATCATTAGACGAGGCCGTCCTCGACCGGAATGTGAAACGCATCTTGGAAATGATTCTCCAGAGTCCGCATTTCAAGGGATATAAATACTCCAACAAGCCCGATTTGAAAGCGCATGCTTCCGTTACCCGCCAGTCGGCAACGGAAGGTATGGTATTGCTCAAGAACGACAACAATGTCCTGCCGTTGGCAGCCGGTGTGAAGAACGTGGCACTTTTCGGCTGCACTTCCTACGACTTCATTGCAGGCGGCACGGGTTCGGGCAACGTAAACCGCGCTTACACCGTTTCGCTGTTGGACGGTCTGAAAAATGCCGGATATGTAGTAGATGAAGCGCTGAAAGACAGCTATGAAGCATACCTGAAAGCCGAGAAGGAACGTCTGTCCAAAAACAAGAAAGAACAATTTATGCCCGAGGTGCGCCCGGCCGAAATGACCGTGTCTGCACAAGTTATCCGCGAGCAGGCAGCCAAGGCTGACGTGGCGTTGGTGACTTTGGGACGTATTTCCGGTGAGTTCCTCGACCGCATGGTAGCCGACTTCAACCTCACAAAAGAGGAACAGTACCTGCTGAAAGCCGTGTCCGATGCGTTCCATGCTGTCGGGAAGAAGGTAGTGGTGGTACTCAATATCGGCGGCGTAATAGAGACCGCTTCGTGGAAATCCGCTCCCGATGCCATCCTCTGTGCATGGCAGGCAGGCCAGGAAGGAGGAAACAGCGTGGCCGATGTGCTGAGCGGCAAGGTTTCTCCTTCGGGCAAACTGCCAATGACTTTCCCGGTGAAGTTTGAAGACGCCGCTTCTTCCGCCAACTTCCCGATAGATATCCGCGCCAGCATCGACCTCGTGAACAAGGGCGAGAAGAAGAACGATGTGAGGAACGTGGATTATACCGACTATGAGGAGGACATCTACGTGGGCTACCGCTATTTCGACAGCTTCGGCAAAGAGGTTTCCTATCCTTTCGGTTACGGCCTTTCCTATACTGATTTTGCTTACGACAAGGCCGCCATACAGGCTGACAACGGGGTTTATACCGTATCGGTAGAGGTGAAGAACACCGGCAAGACGGCAGGCAAGGAAGTGGTCCAGCTCTATGTATCGGCTCCCGACGCCGCAAGCGCCAACAAACCCGAAAAGGAGCTGAAGGCCTTTGCCAAGACCAAGGAGCTGGAACCGGGCGAAGCTGTTGTAGTGACCCTGAAAGTGAATGCCGCCGACCTGGCTTCCTACGATGAGGCTGCATCGGCATGGACAGTAACTCCGGGGAACTACAAGTTCCTCATCGGATCGTCTTCACGCGACATCAAGGCTACATTGGAAGCCGAAGCGGAGGCCTTGACGAGTCAGACGAATAATATCCTGAACCTTCAAAACAGTATCAATCTGTTGAAGAGACAATAAGACCCGATAGCATGTGATCTGAAAGGGTCAAAGCTCTTTTAAGGAAATTACCCCTGTTACGGATAGCTGTAGCAGGGGTAATTTTTCTGGCATTTTTTTTGTTTTTACCCCATTTCAAGTATAATCAACAAACAGTCATTCATCATGAAAGCCTTTTTACTATCAGTAGCAACAGTCGTTTTGCTGAGTCTGAACGGATTTGCACAAGAAATAAAAGATCAGAACTTTATAGAAGTATCCGTCCGTACCGAGAAACAGGTTACTCCCGATGAGGTCTACTTGGCTATCACCCTGAACGAATCGGACAGCAAAGGGAAAATCACAGTGGAACAACAGGAGCGCGAAATGGTAAAAACGCTGAAATCCTTAGGAATAGACGTGGAAAAGAACCTGACCGTACAGGATATGAACAGCGATCTTAAAACTTATTTTCTGCGTAAAGACAATATCTTGGCTACCAAATCTTTCACCCTTAAATTAAATACGGCCCGGCAAATGGCGCAGGTATTCCAGTCTCTTAACCAAGTCAATATTTCCGATATCCGGCTCCAGAAGACCGCTGTTTCCGAACAATTGCAAAAGGAGATAAAAGACGAACTGCTCACTTCGGCCGCCAAAAAGGCGCAGGAAAATGCGCAAATATTGGCAGAGGCTGTCGGGAGTAAAGCGGGAAAAGTCATTTACCTCCAGAACTATTACAGTTTCTCCCAACCGCAAGTCCAGAATTTCTCCATGAAATTAACGAGGGCTGCCGGTACAATGGAGGTGACGGATGATAGCGCACCGGCCTTGGAAATAAATAAAACCGTCATCTCCGTAAATGTGCTGTGCCGCTTCGCTTTTGAAAATTAATTAAAAACACGGACGGCAGAAATCGTTTTGCGCAAAACAGGGTTTGTTAAATCAGAAATACAGTGAAACCGTCCAAGTTTTTTAAAGCCAAGGTAGTATCCGGATATATCCTGATCGTTGCGATTTTCTTCGTATCCATTTGCTATGTATTGCAGAAAGTGGAGCAGATCGCCTCTTTGGATTCGGACCAGACGGAATTGCAAAATAAAAGAAGTTTCATCAACCAGACCATTTTCCATCTATACCAGGCGGAAGGATACGGTCAATTGGCCGTAGTGGATCCAAACAGCTATACGACCCTGTACCGCCAAGCCTTGAAAACGGTCAGACGAGATCTGGACTCGCTGCGCGATTCGGCGGAAAAATCGGGAGAATTATCCCAAACCGCCCGGTTAGACAGCATCCTGAATTTCCTGCATTTGAAAGAGCAAAGCCTCACCAATCTGAACCGTACCAATTATACGGGTTCTCTC
This sequence comes from uncultured Bacteroidales bacterium, assembly GCA_947630665.1. Classification (GTDB taxonomy): domain Bacteria; phylum Bacteroidota; class Bacteroidia; order Bacteroidales; family UBA932; genus Egerieousia. Next base: position 62,424 of record CANRID010000006.1, read on the forward strand.
AGCGAACTATATAATAAAACCATCGAGCAAATCATCTCCCGTACGGACACCGTGCCGGAAGAAGAACCCGCGCCAGGCAATATAGTCATACGGAAAGACACGGTAAGAATGGCGGCAGAAAGAAAATCGTTTTTCCGCAGGTTGGCCAATGCTTTCTTTCCCGACAAAAAAGACTCCGTAGTGTTGGTGGCATCAAAAACAGTAGTGGATTCCATCCCCTCCCCTCCCATATCGGTAGCCGATACCATTACGGACATATTGCGGGACCTGCAGGGGAATGTAAATATGGAGAGGCAGAAAGTGGCGGACCAGATCCGCGCCGAAATCCGGAACATCAGTTACAGCAATTATCTGATAAGCCGGAAAATCAATCAACTGCTATCGGAATTCGAACAGCGGGAATCCCGTCGCATCCTCGACAAGATAGCCCTTCAAAACCATATAATACGCCATTCCACTTATATGCTGGGCATCATCGCCAGCATAGCCATCGTATCGATGCTGTTGTTCGTTACGATCATCTGGCGCGATATCAACCGGAATAACCGATACAAACAGGAACTGGAAGAAGCCAACAAATACAACCGGAATTTATTAGAAGCCCGGGAAAAGCTGATGATGGCCATTACCCACGATATTAAAGCGCCCCTCAGCTCCATTACAGGATATTTAGACCTGCTCGAGGGAGTAACCAACAAAAAAAGGGCGGACCTTTATATAAACAATATGAGGGAATCATCCGGACATCTTCTGAAGCTCGTAAACACCCTGCTCGATTTTTATCGGTTAGAGACCAACAAGATGGACATTCAGCCGATCATTTTCAATCCGCACAGGCTGTTCGATGCCATTTACAGGGGCTTCACCCCCGTCGCACAGGAAAAAGGGATCGATCTCACCTGCCATTCTACGGCCGCTGCCGATACGTTTGTAGTCGGAGATCCGTTCCATATCCGCCAGATCGCCGACAACCTGCTCTCCAATGCAATAAAATTTACGGACCGGGGCCGTGTCTCGATAGAAACCGGACTGAGTGAAGGAGAACTTTATTTTTCGGTATCCGACACGGGCAAAGGCATGACGGAAGAAGAAAAGAATAAAATCTTCGGGGAATTCGTCCGGCTCAAATCGGCCCAGGGAGTGGCGGGATCCGGGCTGGGCCTCTCGATTGTCGATCGATTGGTAAAATTGCTGAAAGGGGATATTACGGTAACAAGCAAACCGGGAGAAGGGAGCGTTTTCCGGGTAGTCATTCCGGTTGCTCCTGCTCCGGAGGGCGAACCGGCGGCAACCGGAACCGCCGTAACGGAACCGCCGGCAGCCGGACTCCCGCCACTGCGCTGTCTGCTGATAGACGATGACCGGTTTCAACTCGAACTGGCAGAGGGCATGTGCGAAAAACTCGGTTTGATTGCGGATATCTGCCAATTCCCCGAGGGCGTACCCGAATTGCTTGCAGCCCATACATACGATATCATTTTTACCGATCTGCAAATGCCGGCGCTTACGGGGTTCGAGTTGCTGAGTGTGATAAGAGAGCTGCCCGGCTATCGGGATACTCCGGTGGTAGCTATCTCCGCCCGCGCGGACGAAAACCGGGGAGAATTCACCGCCGTACTCCATAAACCTTTTAAACTACAGGAACTGGCCGATATCATTCGTTCCGTTACGCGACAAAAAGAGAAAACCGACGACCCAAAAAGAGAAGAGGAACGACAAACAGAGAATCGGGACAAGGCAGATCCGGAAATCGACTTCGGATGTCTGACCGCTTACGCTCAGGACGATGAAAATGCTGCAAACCAAATCCTGTCTTCTTTTGCAAAAGAGTATAACCGCAATGCCGAAACGCTCCGGCAAGCGGCCCGAGCCGGCGACTTGGAAACCGTCCGCCGCTTGGCCCATAAAATGCTCCCTATTTTCAATCTTATAGATGCCAGAAATATTGTCAGGACCTTGAATAAACTTGAAAAATACCGGGGAGAACCGGATGCGGCGCTGCAAGGAGAAATAGAAAATACAGCGGATGCCATTCTTTCCATAACGGAAAAAGCGGAAAAAGAGATAACTTTGCATTATGAGGAAAATTCTGATAGTTGAAGATGACATCACTTTTCTGCTGATGTTAAAGACCTGGCTTGCCAAACACGGGTTTGAAGTGGAAACGGCGGGCAACGTGGAGGACGGGAAAAGGCTTCTGTCCCAAAGCGGATTTTCGGCGGTACTGACCGATATGCGCCTTCCCGATCAGGACGGAATCTACCTGCTCCAGTGGATCGGGGAAAACCGTCCGGAACTTCCGGCTATCGTCATGACCAGTTATGCGGATATTCAGAATGCAGTCCTCAGTATGAAGCTCGGGGCGAGGGATTATATAGCCAAGCCGGTAAATCCGGAAGAATTGCTTAAAAAGCTGAACGATCTTACGGCTGTCGGGACTTCTCTCGGACAGGAGGGCGTCTCCCAGGTAAAAGAAAAAGTCCCGGGAGGGAAAAAGAAGGCGGTTCCGGCCGAATATATAGAAGGCAGAAGCGATGCAGCCCGCAAGTTATATAATCATGTCCGGTTAGTGGCACCTACGAACATGCCGGTTCTCATAAAGGGCGCCAGCGGCACCGGGAAAGAACATATCGCCCGGCTGATCCATCAGGAAAGCAAGCGGAAAGGCCGGCCGTTCATCGCCGTAGATTGCGGGGCGATTCCCAAAGACCTTGCCGGATCGGAATTTTTCGGGCATAAGAAAGGTTCCTTTACGGGAGCGCTCAGCGACAAAAAGGGAGCTTTTGCAGAGGCGGACGGAGGAACCCTTTTCTTAGATGAAGTGGGGAATCTTTCCTATGAAGTGCAGGTCCAGCTTCTTAGAGCGCTTCAGGAAAAAAAGATCCGTCCTATCGGGACCAATGTGGAAATAGAAGTAGATATCCGTCTTATTACCGCCACGAATGAAAATCTGGAAAATGCCATAAAGAAAGGAACCTTCCGGGAGGATTTGTATCACCGGCTGAACGGTTTTTCGTTGGAAGTCCCGGAACTGAAACAGCAGAAGGAAGATATCATGCTGTATGCCGATTTTTTTCTGGATCAGGCGAACAGGGAGTTAGGGAAACAAGTGACCGGGTTCAATAAGGAAGCCGTACGTATTCTCGAGAGGTACGACTGGCCCGGGAACCTCAGGCAAATGAAAAACATGATTATGTGTGCAGCGCTTCTGGCTTCCGGAGAATATATCACCCCCGCCGAACTGCCCGTGGAAATAAAAAAAGACAATCCGGACAAACTGACTCTTTATGATCAGGAAGCGGAAAAGGAAACCATCCTCCGCGCTCTGGAATCTTCCGGGAACAACAAATCCAAAGCCGCCAAGATGCTGGGAATCGACCGGAAGACGCTATATAACAAAATGAAATTATATCATATCGGTCAGGATGAATAATCCGATCCGCTCCATCCTCCGCCGAGGGCCTTATATAACTCCACCAGCGCGGTATATTCATCGCGGACGGCATTGCTCAGCCCGATCTGCGCATCGAAGTATTTCCGCTGCGCATCCAGCACATCCAAATAATTGATCACTCCGTTCAGATATTGCAACTGCGCCAAATCCACATATTTTTTGGCCGCCCGTTCCAGGTTGCGTTTCAACTGGCAGGTCTCCCGGATACTGCGATAGCTGACGATCGCATCGTTCACTTCTTTAAACACTTCCAGCACTTTCTTTTCATATTGCAGGCTCTCCTGCTCATAAACGGCCTGCTGGGCTTTATAGGCCGCCTTTTTCTTTCCGAACCCGAAGACAGGAGAGGTCAGCGACCCGATCATATACGAATAAGGAGATCCCAGCAGCTGGCTTAATTTCCCGTTCTCCACGCCATAGGTAAAATTGATAGTCAGGCGGGGAAACCGGTCCGTGTAAGCGATTCCTACGGCTGCATTCGCCGCTATCAGCTTTTGTTCAGCCACCCGCAAATCGGGACGGCGTTTCAACAGTTCCGACGGAAGACCTACGGGCAAATCCGCCGGTATATCCGGAATGTCCATCGTACCCCGGGCAATCGCATGAGGATATTCGCCGGCGAGCAAAGCGATCTGGTTCTCCTTTTCCACAATCCGTTTCTCCAGATCCGGAATCAGCGTCGCCGCACTGGCCAGCTCCACCTGCGCCTGTTGATAGGAAGTTTCGGAAGTCAGTCCCCCTTCGAATCTGAGCCGGGCCTGATGTACCCCTTCCTTACGGGTATCCAAAGTACGTTTCACGATAGCCAGTTCATTGTCCAAAGCCACCAGTTCATAATAGGCCGTAGCTACTTCAGCCACTAACATCATCTGCATGGCCCGACGGGATTCCACCGATTGCAGGTATTCCGCAATCCCTTTCTCTCTTCCCCAACGGAGATTCCCCCACAAATCCAATTCCCAGGCGACTTTTCCCTTAATTCCGAACTCCCGGTCGATAGAGAGATCATTCCCGTTATAATCGGTATGTTCCCTGTCGCCCGAAGCAGCCGCACTCACCTCCGGAAGCAATGCGGCGGTCTTGATCCGCTTAAGGGCAGCCATTTCTTTAATCCGGGCAGCAGCTGTCAGCATATCTTTATTATATGCAAGCGTTTTGCCGATCAATGCCTGCAAAGTGGTATCCGTATAGAACTTCCACCACTCCATATCGGCCAGCGTCAGGGAATCGACAGCCCCGGAAACGACCGCTTGCGGCAATTCCAGATCCAATTCCTTGTAATGTTTTCCCAACATACAGGAATTCAGGCTGAAAGCAACCAATATAACAACCGCCCGCCCCGCTATTCCGCTCATTCTTATCTTCGATCTCATTTTTTCCATACCGATTTTTCCTCCATTAACATTTCCCTTTCCTTTATCGTCAGCTTATTTTCATCTCTTTTTTTCACCTTTTTCCGCCTTATGCAGCCGCATCTTCAGCTTGTAAATGATCACAAAGAAAAACGGCACCAATACAATCCCTACGGTAATAGCCACCAGCATACCGAAGAATACGCCGGTCCCGATTCCCTGACGGCTTCCCGAACCGGGTCCCGAAGCGAATACCAACGGAACCAATCCCAAGATAAAAGCGAATGAAGTCATCACGATAGGGCGGAAACGCAACCGGGCGGCATACAGGGCGGCGCTCACCGCATCCGTTCCCCTGTTGACTTCCACTTTGGCAAACTCTACAACCAGAATGGCGTTTTTCGCCACTAACCCCATAAGCATGACCAATCCTATCTGGAAAAATATATTATTTTCCAGTCCCGTGAGCCATATTCCCAAATAGGCCCCCACACATGCCACCGGCAAAGAGAGAATAACGGCTATAGGCACATACCAGCTCTCATACTGCGCCGCCAGGAACAGGAAAACGAACAGGAACACCAACGCCAGAATATACCCGGTCTGACCGCCCACTTTCTTCTCCTGATAAGACAACCCGCTCCATTCCACTCCGATATTGGACGGAAGATGCTCCCGGGCGATGCTTTCCAGAATATCCATCGCCTCGCCGGAACTGTATCCGTGCGCCGCCACCCCCCGGATAATAGCCGAATTGAACATATTGAAACGTTTTATGTTCCCGGCACCCGTAGTATATTGGGCGGTCCCTAAGGAGGTAAGCGGAATCATCGCCCCGTTGGCCCCCTTGACGAAAAACAGATTGATATTATCCTTATGGGCCCGATACGAGGCCTCCGCCTGGATATACACCTTGTAGATTCTGTTGAACATGTTGAAATCGTTCACGTAAACCGACCCCGTAAAAGCTTTCATCGTGGAAAACACATCCGCCAGAGGCACGCCCAGCAATTTCACCTTATCCCTATCCACATCGAAATAGAGCTGGGGAATATCCTGCTGCAAAGAGGAGGAAAGTCCCGACAATTCTTTCCGTCGGGAAGCATAAAACATAAAAGTATCCGCCGCCTGGCACAATTGTTCATAAGAGGCATCCGAGCGGGCTTCCAACACCATTTCAAAACCGCCTGAAGTACCCAATCCCGGAATGGCCGGCGGCAGACTCAAATACACTTTACTCTCTGGGTATCCCGACAAATCTTTTTCCACCTGCGCCATAATCTGTTCTATATCGGTATCCTTGCGCTCTTTCCAGGATTTAAGAATCACTGTAAGCTCGCTTCGGGACTGGTTGCTTCCCACCCGCGGACTGGTTCCCGTAACATTCTGTACGTATTCAACATACGGATTTTCCTGCAAATAGCGGATAGCCCGGTCCGTGACCCGGCGGGTACGTTCCAAAGTCGCCCCTTCCGGCAATTCGAGTTCCACTTTAAAATATCCCTGGTCCTCCTGCGGCATAAAGCTCTCCGACACCAACCGGTTCAAGGCCCAGATCAACGCCAGCATCACTCCGAACCCGGCAAGGACGCGCCGCGGATTCCCCAGAAATCTTTTGATCTCCTTCACATAAACATTATTTCCTTTTGCTAACCATACATTGATATATTCAAAAACGATATTTTTCTTTCCGGCGCTTTCCGGACGGAGAATCAGCGAACACATCACCGGGCTGAGGGTCAGGGCCACCACCGTTGAAATCAGTACGGATACCACAATCGTTACCGTAAACTGCCGGTACAACAGCCCCGTTATTCCCGACAGGAAACTTACCGGCACGAATACAGCGCACAGCACCAAAGACATGGTAATAAGGGCGCCGCCTAAACCGTTCATGGCCTTTTTAGTGGCATCGTAAGCGCTCAGATGTTCCTCCCGCATGATCCTATCCACATTCTCCACTACAACGATGGCATCATCCACCACAATCCCGATAGCCAGTATCAACCCCAGCAGGGTCATCATATTGAGCGAGAATCCGAATATCAGCATGATTCCGAAAGTACCGATCAGGGAAATCGGCACCGCGATAATCGGAATAAGGGTCGCCCGCCAGCTTTGCAGCGACAAAAACACCACTAACACCACTAAAATCAACGCTTCGAACAAGGTCTTGTAAACATGGTGAATGGACTGGGAGATATAGGTAGTCATATCGAAAGGAATCTCATAAGTAATTCCTTCGGGAAACCCTTTGCTGATCTCCTTCATGGCTTCTTTTACCGCATCCGCCACTTCCATAGCATTCGCTCCCGGCAGCATGTTGATTCCCATCACTGCCGCATTCCTGCCGTTTATCCCGCTCTCGGTCGTATAGGAGGAGGCCTCTAAAGAAACCCGGGCGATATCCCTCAACCGGATCAGGGACCCGTCGGGATTCGCCCTTACCACGATATCCTCAAACTGTTCCGCAGAAGAAAGACGCCCCTGGGTAGTAATGGGGATGGTAACATCCAGCCCGGTAGCCGGCTGCTGTCCCAACACGCCTGCTGCGGATTCGCGGTTCTGATCTTTCAACGCATTCTGTATGTCCTGGACGGTCAGTCCGTAATTGGCCAGCTTATCCGGCTGGACCCAGATCTGCATGGCATAATACCGGCTGCCGATATTGGAGACGCGCCCCACGCCCGGAATGCGCCGAAGCATATCCAATACGTTCAGCGTAGCGAAATTACTCAGGTATATTTCATCGAATTTGGGATCGGAGGATAACAGACAAATGGTAAGCAACTGGCTGGGAGCCTGTTTTTCCACCGACAGACCGTTCTGCACCACTTCCGCGGGCAAGCGGGATTCCGCCAGCTTGATACGGTTCTGGATCTCCACGGCCGCCAGATCGGGATTGGAAGAGATATCGAATGTAATGGTGGCTGAAAATCCGCCGGAATTGGTACAGCTCGACTCCATGTACAACATGCCGGGAGTACCGTTCAGTTCCTGCTCGATAGGCGTGGCCACCGCCTGGGTCACCGTCTGGGCGCTGGCTCCCGGATACGAAGCGCTTACTTTAACCACCGGCGGAGTAATCTGCGGATACTGATCTACCGGAAGCATTTTAAGTCCGATAATCCCTACGATGACTATCACTATGGAAATGACCGCGGAAAAGACCGGACGGTCTATAAAGAAATCGGTTCTCATAGCTTACTTCTCCTTAGCCGAAACATCCTTACCGCTTTCCGGAACGTTCATAGAATCGGCAGGATACAGTTTTTCATTGGTCCTTTCTTCCTGATCCTTTCCCGGATTTTCCTCCGCTTGTCCTGCGGGGTCCTCAACGGGATCCACCACATTTACCCGCATGCCGTGGGTGAGTTTATGATACCCCTCCACGATAATCTTTTCATCCTGCGCCAGCCCTCTTTCCACTACGGTGGTATTCCCTACTTCAGGGCCCAATTCTATGAACCGTTTCTCTACAATGCTGTCGGGACGCACGACAAAAATATACGCGCCGCCTTTCTCTATGATAATGGCTTTATTGGGGACAGCCACCGCCCCCTCCCTTACATCTAACAGGAGTTTTACTTTAGTAAACTGGCCGGGCAGTAAAATATGATCCGGGTTCGCCATTTCGGCCCTCACCGAAAAGGTACCCGTCTGCGGATCGACCTGCGGGTCCGCAAAATCCACCAATCCCCGGAACGGATATACCGTATTGTCGGGAAGGGTAACGGTAATATACGGATCCCATTTGCGGGAAGTATCCCGATGGCCCAGATTTACATTCCGCTCCTTACTGCGCAAATAATCGAGTCCCGTCATACTGAAATCCACCCGTACCGTATCGCTTTTGACGATGGTGGCCAGCAGCGATTTGCCGCCCGGTCCCACCAGCGTTCCTATATCCACATTCCGCTCGCTGATATAGCCGGAAATAGGAGAACGCACGGTCGTATATCCGAGTTCCATTTCCGCCTGCGTAAGATCGGCCTGACTCATTTCCACCTCCGCCACCGCACTTTCATACACGGCAATGGCATTATCCAGATCCAACTGGCTGGCCGCATTTTGTTCATACAGCGGACGGATACGCTCCAGATCCCTCTTGGCCTTCAATTCCAACGCCTTGTTCTTTTGCAATTGCGCCCTCACCCTGTCCGCCTTCGCCTGGTACATACGGGGGTCGATAATAAACAAAGTCTGGTCCTTCCGGATATAAGTTCCCTCCTCGAAAAGCATTTTTTCCAGATAACCTTCCACCCGCGCACGGATTTCCACGAATTGCTGGGCCCGGATACGTCCCACATATTCCCCGTAAATCTCCACATCGCGAAGCACCACCGGCTGCGCCACTACCGTCGGATAAATTTCCTCCGGGGGCTGCGGACGAAGAAAATACAGCAAAGCCGCGATTCCCGCCGCCACAATCGCTATACCGATTCCCTGTTTTTTCGTAATCCTGAATTTTCTCCCCTCCTTACTCTTTTCCCCGCCTGTCATTCCATCCTCTCCCCCGGTTTCATTCATTTTCCCCTCATCTTCCCTGTCTCCGGCTCCGGCAATTTTATTTTTCATCCCGACAAATTTCTCTTGAATGCCGGCAAATCCTTTCCCGAATCCGGCCGTTCTTTTCTTTACATCAGATTTCATCTTTTCCGTTTTCTTTTACAATGCTCCTTTTGTCAGATACTTATTTCTTACCCAATCCCCGTGCCATCCGCTCCGAAACGGCAACAGTCGCACAAAAATACTAACATTCAACCTAATAACAATACCGATAGATAAATCTGTATAAAAAAGCGGGGAATAATTCCCCACTATCTCAAGTCCCATAAAAAAGAAATGGCCCGCAAGTTTGGAACTTAAAGGCCATTTCCTTATTGTTATTCCGTTTTTCCCTTAAAGGGGAAAGCAGAATCCCTTGACTATTCGCTTACGACTTCTATTTTGATAGTGGCTTTTATATCTTTATAGCATTTAACAACCGCCTCGTAAATGCCCACTTCCTGAAGTTTGTCTTCTCCGATAATAGTGATATTCCTTCTATCGATTTCATAACCCTTTTCATTCAGCGCATCCGCTACCTGAATATTGTTGACAGAACCGAATATCTTGCCGGTAGAACTTACCTTGGTGGCGATAGTTACCTGTATTCCTTCTAATTTCTCTGCAAGAGCCTGAGCTTCTTCCCGAAGTTTGGCCTCCTTGTGAGCCCTTTGCTTCATGTTCTCGGCATGCATTTTCTTTGCGGAAGGAGTCGCCATGGTAGCCATACCCTGCGGGATAAGATAGTTCGTTGCATAACCGTTCTTTACTACGACTATATCGTCTTTGTGTCCCAAATTGGGAACATCCTGTTTCAATATAATTTCCATCTATCCTTCCTCCTTATTTCAATAAATCAGTTACGTATGGCAGCAATGCCAAATGTCTGGCGCGTTTAACGGCCTGAGCCACTTTCTTCTGGAATTTCAATGAAGTCCCGGTAAGGCGGCGCGGCAGAATTTTACCCTGTTCGTTCAGAAAACGTTTCAGGAATTCAGGATCTTTATAATCCACATATTTGATTCCGGCTTTTTTAAAGCGGCAATATTTTTTCTTTTTTACCTCGACTGTCGGAGGATTCAGATAACGAATTTCGTTGTTTACTTGATTTGCCATAACTTATACCTCCTTGATTATTTTTGTTCTGCTTGATTCGCCCTTCTTTTTTCCGCATAAGCGATCGCGTGCTTATCCATAGCGAAAGTCAGGAAACGGATGATTCTTTCATCCCGGCGATACTGGGTTTCCAAAGTCTTGATAAATCCAGGCTCCGCCTTGAATTCGATCAGATGATAAAAACCCGTGGTTTTCTTCTGAATAGTGTAGGCGAGTTTCCTCAGCCCCCAATCTTGTTCATAGACAACTTCGCCGCCATTATCCTTGATCAGATCAAGGTATTTGGTTACCGCTTCCTTTATCTGGACATCAGATAAAACGGGAGTTGCAATGAAAACGGTTTCGTACTGTTTTAACATGTCTTGTTATTTTATTTGTTGGTTTTAGAGGCGCAAAGGTAAAAATTAAATCGTATATATCAAAAAATCTCAAAAGAAGTAAGCATCCGGAGAAGTACATATTGACGAAGTGAGATGACGAATGGCTTTTGACCATCTTGCAAGCCAATAAGTATAAACAGGTTACATTTTCAATTCTATTACCTTACCCGCATCAAACCCTAAAGAAGGTTCCAGATTCGAACTAATATACCCTAATTGATTTGTGACACATATCGTAGAGCCAATAACGTCATCTATATTACTATGAGAGTGACCGTATATCCAGTAGTCTATATCGCTTTCAGCAATCCAATCACTCTGCTCCGACATGAACGCCCCATTCAGACGGCTTCCTCGAAATTGTTCTTCAACCAAAAGATGAGATGGCAGATGATGTGTAACTACCACCTTCTTTAGCGCATTTGAGTTTTTAACAGCTTGTTTCAAGAATTGCAGACTTTCTTCATGAAGGCGATTAAACACAGAAAAGGTCAATCTTTCTCCACCAAATATGATGCGTCTGAAATCATTGATACCTTGTTCTGTCATAAGCGCATCTTCTATACGGATATGTGCCCACAATGTACTTAGAATGATATCTACTCCGTCTATTGCCACCACTTTGTTATTAACATATCTCACGTTATCTCTTACGTCCAGCGAAAACTCACTACCAAGTTTTCTTACATCATAACCGCCATAATACTCATGATTACCTGGCACTACCAGAGTTTGCTTGTAATTGTCGGAACACCAGTTCCAAAACGGATGCTTAATATGAGATTCCGAACCAAGATACACAACATCACCAGCAAGGAGCAGAACATCTCCAGCCACTTCTAACGGATTCTTTCCAATCCATCCGCTGTTTCCAGAAAGTTCAAGATGCAGATCTGATGCGTATTGTATTTTCATAGCAAAAAGTATTACGATTCAAAGGCTTCAGTCAAGGCGTCCAGATACATGGCAAAGACAACGTCATTGATTCCCAATGAGTCTATGAGAGACTTCTTTACAGAATCTTCTGATACTGCCTCCACGAACTCGCCAATTGCATTCTTCAACCGTGTGGGAACTATATATTTTTCATCTACTTTCAAGTTTGCTGCTGCCATCAAGACATCGCGCCGATGTTTCTTGAAGTCATAATCATTGACATGATTACCTGCTTCCTTTTCTTTCTTCAGATTAAGATAAGCCAACACCTTGAGACATATAAGAGAGTCTGCAGAAGCATATCTCAGTCCTCCTTTAAGTTCTGAGTGAGCAACTATATAATCATAATAATCAGAATCAAGTATTATCGCAGACAGATGCGAATAATCCTCATCAATATCAATAACCTCAATATGATGCTCTTCTGGTCTTTCCAACCCGTTTACTGGACGTGAAAGCAGTTCCACTTGAGACGGATAATCACCTTGGCCACCCACAAAACTATATAGCACATATTTAGGATTTCCCTCATTATCTTTTCTTTTTGCACACTTGTAGGCTCCAGTCTTTATAAACGACCAGAATGTGGAAATAAATGAACGGTCCAAACGCTCTAACACAAGGACCATATCAATATCAGTTGTCTTTCTTGGAGTAACCGGACCATCAGCCAAAACAGCACGACACGCAGCCCCACCAATTATCACAAACGAATCTTGATAAGGAGAAAACACTGCCTCAAACCTACTCAATCCATCCACTATTAATTCGTCACCTTCCATACATTGTCAAGTATATAATTCTTTTCTTTTTCTACACGCGGGTCTTTATTCCCCTCCAGACTCAAATATAGCGACAATTTATCAACTATACCATCTTCCAAAACAATAGGAGGGTATTTCCATATCTGCACCTCTATAAATCCGTCAAAATTATTTAATCCTCCAAGCTGTAAATTCTTAAAGTCAGAGTCATATACAGCCACTGTCTTCTGATTGTCTGGAGCTAAGTTAGAATATTCAGCAAGAGCTGATATTCCGGCTTTAGGACATTGCATATTAAAAATTGCATCACAATAGCACACTTTCATAACAGGAGACACAAGATAGCGCTTCACATAATCCCAGTATTCCCTACCATACTTAGAAAAATGCAATCTCTTATTTCTACCACTATCCTTTTCACATTTACATAGTTCCAAATCCTCAAGCACCTCCACTGCTTTCGCAACGCTTACATATGAATATGGAACCATTTCTGCGACTTCCGAAATTGATTTACCTTCCAGATTATCTTTCTGCAAATGGTGCAATATAAGATACTGTGCCGCCCGAGAAAGTTTCTTGGCAACTTTCTTGGGGGCTTGAGATGTCAAAACAAGATTTGGCAAATAAATATTATTGTCAGCAGTAATGAAATAAACATTTTTCTGCAGCAATCTTATTCTCTCATAGTATTCAAGTTTAGTAAACTTAAAAACTATGGCACACCCTAAAACCTTTGACAATCTTAATGACATCTTACTGCACTGCAGTGGAGTAACATTAACTCCTGGCCTTGGTTCAAGAACAACAATAGGGGTATTTTGTAGGTATGCCTTATAAAAAATAAACCTAGCCAAATCATCTATCGTAACACCTTTAAGTTCAGATCTTGGAATATCTACCAAGTTTAGTGAGACTACTAACATATAATTATTATATTATTTTTCTGCATTATTATATACATATCATATAATAATGCAAATATAGTGTATAATTTTCAGAATACAAGTGTTTTCAATAATTATTCCAACATGTTCACCAACTCTTCCTGTTTTCCTCAATGGGACACCCATTTTAGCAGTTTGCCGAGATGATGCCGAGGAGTTCGGTGATTTCGGGCATC
>CANRID010000007.1 GCA_947630665.1 uncultured Bacteroidales bacterium
CCATTGCCAATTCTCACGTGAGTTCTTCTTAAAGGTTTGATATTCACAAATTCTACATCAAACTTCATCAAATATAGAGAAAATCCGTATTCCTTATGGAATTTTTTACTACCTTTGCAATCCTTTCCGATCAAGGGGATGTTTTGGTTTTGACAGCAGATTAATTGGAAAGTAAGCATGCCGGGCGTTGTGGGTATAGCCCGTTCAACCTAACCCTCAAGCCTATAATTGGCAACAACAATTACGCACTCGCTGCCTAATTAAGCAAAGCTTAATAGCTTAATCTCCGCCGCCAAGGTTGCGATGGAGACGAGTATCCCGCCGCTCTTTCCGCCGGCTCCGATGCGGCAAACGGGGTATCATTCAAGCCGGATGCCTGTGCGGATTTTCCTAAAGCACAGTAAGACACAGGAAATAAGCTCCCGGTAGCCTGCCTTTCGGCAGCCGGGTCCCGACAATCAAAGAAAGGATAAGCATGTAGAAGGCTTTTGAATGGTTTGCCTGGACGGCGGTTCGAGTCCGCCCATCTCCACAAAAACGGACATCATTCCGTTTCATTCGTTACGGGTACTTCCCGCCTGTGATCCTTCTTTTTGTCGGGATAGGCAATGCGGGCGTGATAGATCGCCTGCAAATGTTTTTTGAATACGGCCTTGACAATATTGATCTCCTTAATGGTGATGTCCGCCTGGGCCAGTTGGGAATCGGATATCCGCTGGCTGAGAATCTTATCTACCAGATCGCTGATACTTTCTTTGGAATAGTCCTTCAATGACCGGGAAGCCGCCTCTACGGCATCCGCCATCATTACCACTACCTGTTCTTTAGTCGTAGGCAGCGTACCTTGATAGGTGAAATCCGCGATAGCGGCGGGATCCCCTCCCTGATTGCAATATTGCATATAAAAATATCCGGTCTGGGAATGGCCGTGATGAGAAGTAATAAAATCCTGAACTATCTGGGGCAGGTTATATTTTTTTGCCAGCGCAGCACCTTCCTCCACGTGACGGATAATTTCCTTGGCGCTCTCCTGCGGGGAAAGGCCCTCGTGATAATTAATGCCCGGAGCCTGGTTTTCTATGAAACACTGGGGATTGCCCAGTTTCCCTATATCATGGTACATGGCTCCTACTTTCACTAAACGGGCATCGGCGCCTATGGCAACTGCGGCCCGCTCGGCAAGATTGGCTACCTGCAGGGAATGCTGGAATGTTCCCGGAGCCTTGCGTGCCAGTTCCTGCAAAAGCGGTTTGTTGGTATCGGACAGCTCCCTGAGCGTAGAAACGGAAACCAAGGAAAATATTTTCTCGAACAGAAATACCATAGGATAGGCAGCCACCACAAAAAGGGCGTTCAGAAATATATAAAGGATGATCCGGTTATCCATATCGGAGATTTCGTTGATCTCCATCAGCCGGAAAGCGCAATATACCATAAAAAGTCCCACGAATATGATAAGCGCATTCAGGAACAGCCTCCATCCTCCGTTCAGATAAGAAAAAGCCACCAATGTCACTCCGCCGGCAAATACGTTCAGAATATAGAGTTCCACCCCGTTTTCGGCCACGAGCAATACCGGCAAAAGCGAAATCATATATACTGGAAATACCACCCGGGAGGGGAAAAACGATTTCATATACAGGGCGAACACGGCAAACGGCACCATAAACAGATAAGAAGAAGATACATTCCGCGTGAGGATGGTACTGACGAACATCAGGAGCATCATCAGCAGGATGAAATTCAGCTTATTGTTCTGGACGAAAACATCCATGTCCGTAAAAAAGAGGGTCAGGCAGATCAGCAACAGCAATATCAGGATCAGAATCGCATGGCCCGCCAGCAACTGGGCCAGACTTCCGGAATATCCTAAGCTCAATTCATACTCGGCACGGTACGAATCCAGCAGCTGTTCTATCTCCGCAGTAACGGTCTCGCCCTGCGCTACGATCAGCTGCCCCGTGTAGAACATCCCTTTGGTAGGGGAAATATAATCGACGGCCCGTTTATGGAACAAATCGGTAGTCTGCCGGTCATAGATCAGATTCGGCACCACCAGATCGCCCAATTTTATGGCGGTATAGAGGGAATCCGCGTCTATATCCGGAAAATTGTCCCGCAAACCCGCCTTTATATAATTTTCGGCCTTGGGCAGGGTAAAAAATCCGGACACCAATTCTTCTCTTGCTTTACGGCCTTTCTGGACAATAATATATCCGGCATTATTTTTCAATTCATTCAGTTCGGCAAGGGATTTGTCATCCGATATCACCCCCCTGTTATAAATGGCGGTAAAACTGTTTACTATATTGGCCTCTATATCTCTCGGAATCCGATAACGCCGTTGAAGCCGGGCCAGTTCCCCCAATTGGGAAGGAAGCATATCCTCTTTATAAATGAAATAGGGCACGACCTTGGAAGCCGCTTCATCCCTCTCGCGCATCAATTCGGCGGAAGTCTTCAGGATGGGAAAATCGATAGGCGCCGTAAGCGTTTCATACATCCACGGCCGGCCTTTCTGGTATTCGTATTTGAATTTTCCTTCGTTGGGAAAAAACAGCATCAACAAAACGAAAGCCAAAGCAAGGCTTATATAAAGCCCCTTATTGCGGAAAACGGATTTTATTTTATTTATGCCTTCCATATCGCAAAATTATATTATTTTTGTACAAATCATTCCATCATGAAGAAAATATTTTTATCTGTTCTCCCGGCTTTGCTTGCCGCAGTATCTACTCTTTTTTCATATTCATCTCTCGGCGCCCAGGAATTGATCGTTTTCGAATCCCCTAACCTGGCCTGCAACGATTCGGTTCTGGTTTACTCACCTCGTGGCAATTCCGCACCGGCTCCGGCCCTTTTCCTGCTGCACGGATGGAGCGGAGATTACCGCAACTGGAGTGAAAAATACGATTTACAACAATTAAGCGACCGTACGGGTTTCAGAATTATATGTCCCGACGGATTTTACAACAGCTGGTACCTCGACAGCTCCGATCCTTCCGGAATGCAATGGAGGAAATTTTTTCATCAGGAACTGTATCCGGCTCTCCAGGAAAAATACGGACTGTCTCCCGACAGCACTTTCATTACAGGCCTGAGCATGGGCGGCCACGGAGCCATCAATATATTCCTCGACGATACCACCCGTTTCAAGACGGCCGGCAGCATGAGCGGAGTGCTCGACCTGCAGCTGACCCCTTTAAAGGAAAAGCAAATCTCCAAGATAATCGGAGAGCATAGGGAAAGGCTGGCATTGGAAAGCGCCGTAAACCGCGTGGAAAAATTGTCGGGACGGAAAACACCGCTTATCATAAGCTGCGGATACGATGACTATTATGCAATCTGCGCGGAAGCATTCGTGAAAAAATGTAAAGCCGTGGGAGTCCCTTATATAGAATTATCAAGCCCGGGCAATCATTCCTGGACCTACTGGACTTTCGCGCTGGAACAACATCTGCAATTATTCGGGAAAATCATGAACGGAGAGAATTTAGGATATTAAACAGCACCCGGGATACTGAAAATGGAAACGGCATCCGTCAAGACCAATTATCTGCTGAACCTCATCAATACGGTTTCGGGACTGCTGTTTCCGCTGATTACATTTCCCTATGCATCCCGTATTCTGATGGCGGATGGGATCGGGACTTTCCAGTTTTTCGATACTACCATCGGGTATATCCTCATCATCACCTCTTTAGGTATTCCCTTGTATGCCGTGCGGGCCGTTGCCAAAGTGCGGGACAATCCGGTTGAAAGGAGCAAAACCGCAACGGAGATCCTGATACTCCATGCGCTTCTTACCATTGCCGCCTACCTGTGCGTTTTCATCGTAGCCTGTACCGTCAGCCGGATCAAAGCCGATATTCCCTTATTCCTGATCGTAAGCGCCTCCCTGTTTTTCACAGCTATCGGGGCGCAATGGTTCTATCAGGCGATCGAAGATTTCAAATATATTACCATCCGCTCCGTTCTGGTAAAAATCGCAGCGGCCGCAGCCTTGTTTATCTTCGTGAAAACGAAATCGGATCTTTTATGGTATGCGGCTGTAAATACGGGAGCCACTGTGGGAAACAATCTGTTCAATTTCTTCCGCCTGAGGAAATATATTTCGTTCAAAGGATTCGGGCTGCGTGAACTGCATCCGGGCAAACATTTGGGAAGATCCTTGAAAGTATTTCCTTTGAATCTGATTATAAGTGTATACTTATTGTTGGACGTACAAATGTTAGGGTATCTCAATACCGAGGCCTCCATCGGATATTACACCGCTGCGACGAAACTCACTAAAATGAGTCTGGGAATCGTAACCGCCTTGGGAGCGGTACTCCTCCCCCGCTTTTCCCATTTAGTCCATCAAAAACGGGAAGCCGAATTCAAAGATCTGGGGAACAAGGCGATCAGTTTTACAGCCGCCCTCACCCTGCCCATGACGGCAGGCCTTATCCTGCTTGCCGAGCCTATCATTCTGACATTCAGCGGATCGGGCTATCGTCCTTCCATCCTTACTTTACAAATTATAGCGCCTATCACCTTTTTTATCGGATTCAGCAGCTTCATCGGAATGCAGATACTGTATCCGTTAGGCAAAGAAAATCTGGTGATTGCCGCTACGGCTGCAGGAGCCGCCGTAAATGTCGCGCTTAATTTTTTGCTGATCCCTCCTTTCGCACAATACGGCGCCGCGGCCTCCACTTTGGCCGCCGAATGTACGGTAATGGCCTCTGCCCTGATAATGGGAAGAGAATATCTGCCTTTTTCTTTCTTGTCCCGACAAAATTTCAACTACCTTGTCGGCACCCTGATCATGGGCGCAGCGGTTTGGTTGATTTCCCGATGGGAAGCCGAACCGTGGAAAATCCTTGTGACGGCAATTCCGTCGGGAGTATGCATCTATTTCGGATATCTGGCCTTGTGCAGGGACCATTTCATCAAGGTAGGGAAAGAAATGCTGACCGGCAGCAAATAAAATACGCATATATTTGCGGCGATATACGAGTATCATTATGATTATGTGAATAAGGTTATGACTAAAAAATACGACTATATAGTAGTGGGCGCGGGATTATACGGCGCCATGTTCACCTGGAAAAAGATCCGGGAAGGCAAAAAGGTGCTGGTAATCGACAAACGGCCCTATCCGGGGGGAAATATTTACTGCGAGAATATACATGGGATCAATGTCCATAAATACGGGGCGCATATCTTCCATACCTCCAACAAAAAAGTCTGGGAGTTGGTCAACTCCTTCGTGGAATTCAACCGATACACGAATTCCCCTTTGGCATATTATAAAGGACGTCTTTATAATATGCCCTTCAACATGAATACCTTTTACGCCATGTGGGGGGTAAAGACGCCTCAGGAAGCTGCCGGCAAGTTGGAAGAACAACGTAAAGAAATTGCGGAGCTGTTGCGCTCGCAGGGCGTAAGCCGCCCCCGGAACTTGGAAGAACAGGCCTTGCTGCTGGTAGGCAGGGACATTTATGAAACGCTCATCAAAGGCTATACCCAAAAACAATGGGGCCGCGATCCGTCCCTGCTCCCGTCTTTCATCATAAAAAGGCTGCCCGTCCGGCTCACATTCGATAACAATTATTTCAACGACACCTTTCAGGGAATCCCCATAGGAGGATACAATAAGCTGATAGAAGGATTGCTCTCGGGCGCCGATCTGCAATGCAACACCGATTTTTTCCACGAGCGCGGCCGATGGGAAGAAACAGCCGATAAAATCCTCTTTACCGGCAGGATAGACGAATATTACGGCTACCGTTTGGGAAAACTGGAATACCGGAGCCTCCGTTTCGAGCATAAAGTGCTGGACTGTCCCAATTATCAGGGAAATGCGGTCATCAATTATACGGATACCTCCGTTCCGTACACCCGGATCATAGAGCATAAACATTTCGAGCAATCCTACGCCTACCTGAGCGACCCGGCCAACGGATCGGACAAAACGGTCATTACCTGGGAGTACCCGTTATCCCGGGAGGAAGAAGGAGAGCCGTATTATCCGGTGAACGACGAAAAGAACAACCGTCTTTATGAAAAATACAGAGAGCTGGCCGCCAAAGAAAAAAATGTCATTTTCGGGGGACGCTTAGGCGAATACAAATATTACGACATGCACCAGATAGTGGAAAAGCTGTTATGATCATCCCGACGGATGCCGGGAAATCCGGCAAAATATTGCAGAAGGAGATTTTTAAACGTGCAAAATACAATTGCTTACTCTTAAAAGAATACGCGTGAAAAAGCTTACAGTAAACCTGTACAACGGTACCAATTGCTACAATGCAGGCAGCAAAGCGATTGCGGATTTTCTGAAAATCCTTTCTTCCAAAGGATACCGGATTCTATCGTTCCGGATTCCCATAGGGAAAAGCAAAGCGGCAAAACTGTATCTCCTCATAAGAGACGTCCTGAAAGGATATTGCACCATTCCCCTGGGGGCAAGAGTGGTATATGTCTATCCCGACATTCTTCAGTACGATTTTTTATTTCCTTTGCTGGCATTGAAAAAACACCGGAAAACCGCCATCGTATGCGATATAGACTCCCTTCGCTGCGGCAGCGGGGAATTGAGCCGGGAAGATTTCAGCCGGATAGACCGGTTCGATGAGATCATTGTCCATACTCCAATGATGAAGGAAGTGTTGGTAAAGGCGGGGATGAATCCCGAGAAGCTGAAAATCATCGATTTATTCGACTACTTGGCGGAACGGCCATACACGGGGGTGCGCCGCAAAAGCAACCGGATATGCTATGCGGGAAACCTCGACAAAAGCATTTTCCTGCGCCGGCTGCCGCTGTTGTACGAAACGGAGGACAACACTGTCGGGATGCCAAGTTTTAACCTTTACGGCATAGAATCCCCGAATCTGCCCCGCTCGGAACATATCGTTTATAAAGGAAAGTTTCATCCCGACGATCTGAGCGGATTAGAGGGAAGCTGGGGATTAGTATGGGACGGAGATACTCCGGATACCTGCGGAGGGCCTTTCGGGAATTACCTCAGGGTAAATATTCCTCATAAGACCTGCCTGTATCTTTCGGCCTGCATGCCCGTCATTATATGGAAAGAAGCCGCACTGGCCCCGCTGATCGAAAAAAACAAACTCGGAATCGCCGTAAATTCGCTGTACGAAATACCGGAACGGATCGCCGCAATTCCGGAGGAAGAATACGATCAGATGTTCCGGAACGTACAGGAATACTCCGCCAAACTCCGAAACGGCGAAATGTTGGGAAAAATGCTGGAATAAGCGGGCCGTCTATTCCCCGCCGTACATTTCCTTATAATAAGACAGATAGGCCCCGCTGGTAACATGGTCCATCCATTCCTGATGCTCCAGATACCATCTGACGGTTTTCTCCAACCCTTCTTCGAATTGCAGGGAAGGCTCCCATCCCAGGCTCCGTTTGAGCTTGGAAGAATCGATGGCGTACCGCAAATCGTGTCCTGCCCGGTCCGTCACGTATGTAATCAATCCGGCAGACGCGCCTTCCGGTCTTCCGAGAGCCTTATCCGTCACTTTTATAAGAAGACGTACCAGATCTATATTTTTCCATTCGTTGAAGCCACCTATATTGTAAGTGTCTCCCGGTTCGCCTTTATGGAAGATGACATCTATGGCTCTGGCATGATCCACTACATACAGCCAATCGCGTATATTTTCGCCCTTTCCGTAAACCGGCAGCGGCTTATTATATCGTATATTGTTGATAAACAAAGGTATCAGTTTTTCCGGGAATTGATACGGACCGTAATTGTTGCTGCAATTAGTTACGATTACAGGCATCCCGTAGGTATCCCCGAAAGCGCGCACGAAATGATCCGAAGAGGCTTTGGAAGCCGAGTAAGGACTGTGGGGATCGTATTTGGTATCTTCCGTAAAATATCCGTCTCCAGGTTTGAGCGCGCCATATACCTCATCCGTGGAAATATGATAGAACAAATGGCCTATATTCCCGTTTTCGTCCCTGCTGAAACAGCCGTCGTTTTCTTCCTGCGATTTTTTCCGCAACGCCAGACTGCAGTTCCACCATTCCCGGGCGGCCTGAAGCAAAGTAAGGGTGCCTATTACATTCGTCCGGGCGAATATGAAAGGATCCTTGATGCTCCTGTCCACATGACTTTCCGCAGCCAGATGGATGACATACCCGATATCATATTTCCGGAAAATCTCTTTTACGGCTTCATAATCGCAGATATCCCCTTTCAAAAAAGTATAATTGGGACTGTTCTCTATATCTTTCAGATTGGCCAGATTCCCGGCGTAAGTAAGTTTGTCGAGATTATAAATATGATATTCAGGATATTTATTGACGAACAGCCGGACCACATGGGAACCTATAAATCCCGCTCCCCCCGTAATCAATATATTTTTTCCTCCGTTTTTCATGTAAATTTCTGATTGTAAGGTTATAATATTATCTTGTAGGATTATGATTATTTCCTCAAAATTAGAAAAATTTCCGCGGATAGCAAATTTTGTCCTAAGCTTCATTCACATCAAAAACCGCCAGGCTCCTTCCGCCTCTTTATTCCATAAACCTTAAAAAGTTAAACTAAACTGCATAAAAAGGTTATCGGAACAGCCTTTTATGTACCTTTGCTCCGGTTTCCGCCTGCACATTTTTAGTAACCGTAATATGAATTTTACCGTACTGATAGACAATCGCAGAAAAAACGAAGCGCTTTGGAGCGAACACGGATTTTCCTTGCTGTTCGAGACGGACGGACAGCTTATCCTGTTAGATACGGGCGCTTCGGGCCGGTTTGCGGATAACTGGGAAATGTTGGCGGAGAATAGGAACGCTTCCGGAGGAAATCTTTCATCCGGTCGAATGAAAAAGGCATCCCGGGGCGTCTGCCTGCGGGGAACCAGACCGGCCGATACCGGTTGGCCTGATCCTATCTCACGGACACAACGATCATACGGGCGGGCTCCGCACGTTTTTAGAATGCAATTTTTCCGCTCCGGTTTATATATCCGCCCGAGTAAAAGGCGCACATTATTATTCATGCCGCACGAAAACCGCGTCCGACACCGACACTGCTCCGGACACCGCTCCGGAAACCGCTCCGGAAACTCCCTTGAACGATCCGGGTTATCTGCCTGTTTTCCGGGAATACCGGTCCATCGGAGTATCTCAGGCCGTATTGGAAGAATACCAGAACCGCATTATCTATATCCGGGGAAGCCGCCGCCTCACGCCGAAAGTATCGCTCATAGACATCCGGGCGGAGCAGCTTCATATACCTCCCCGTTGGCCTCTTCCGGCCGGAAATGCCACCCTGCTGGCGGAAGATCATGCGGATACATTCGATCATGAACTGGCGGTAGCCGTAGAAGATCCCGACGGTCTGGTCGTCCTTTCTCCCTGTTCCCATAACGGAGTATTGAATATCATTGAGGCCTGCCAAAAATTCACGGGAAACCGCTTGCCTGTAAAGGCTTTTATCGGAGGGACCCATCTGGTGGAATATGTCCCGGACACGATTGAACAGACCCGCGAATTGGCCCTTACAATAAAAGAAAAATATCCGCGATGAAATTTTTCTCAGGCCACTGCACTTGCCAGGCAGCTTGCGGAATATTCGAAGACATTCTGGGAGAAAGATACGAAACCTTTTACAGCGGATATTGCGGAAAGGTCTGAAAACCGGTCCGGGACGATCGGAGAGAATGGCCGCGAAATCGCGTGAGATCATAAACGAATTGGGAAAACATGGAAATGGAAAATATATTTACACTATTTGTAGGGACTTATGGAAATGAAATATTCAGATACTCTTTCAATACCCGGACACTTGAAGCGGTTCCCGACGGAAGTGCGAAAGTAGAAAACGGATCTTATCTGGCGGCAGGCAGCGCCGATACGGATCCGGAAAACCGGCCCCCTTCTTTCATATACGCTCTCACGGAAAGCGGTTCCCGGTCGGCCGTTCATGCGCTTGGCAATGATATCGGGATGTCCCGCATCAACACGGAAAGATCCGTAGGCAAAGATCCCTGTTACGTGATCCATTACCGGAATCATGTCATAACTGCCGATTACTCGGGCGGAAGCATTTCCGTTTTCCCCACCGCCCCGGACGGGGCGCTGCTTCCTCCTGTCCAGACAATCCGGTTCACAGGCAAAAGCGTACATCCTCTCCGGCAGCAATCTTCCCATATCCACACCGTAAGAGTGGTTCCGCCCCTTACACCGGACGGCGTTTCGGAATCATCCCCCTCACAAGGCTATCTGCTGGCTACCGACTTGGGAAGCGACCGGATCCATATTCTCAAAATCACGGAAAACGAGCCCGCTTCTTTGCGGCTGATACCCGCAAACCCCGCCTTCATTCCGGTACCGCAGGGATCGGGTCCCCGGCACATAGCATTTCATCCGGGAAAAAACATGCTTTACGTACTCGCGGAGCTATCGGGAATGATACTCGTATTCCGGATGAAAGAAACCGCCGGAGAACTTATGCTGGAACCGATCCAGGAAATCGAAACCGATACCGCTCCCGGTCGGGCCGGCGGAGACATTCATATCAGTCCCGACGGGCGTTTTCTATACGCTTCCACCCGGAATGCTAACGACGGCATCTTTCATTACCGTATTTCCGCACAGGACGGCACGCTTGCCTGCACGGGATTCACCCCCACGGGTCGCCATCCCAGAAGTTTTCTCATTACTCCCGACGGATCGCTGCTGCTGGCAGCCTGCAAAAACGACAAATTGATTCAGATTTTCCGGATCGATACCCGAACAGGCGCTTTAACAGGCCCCTTACGGACGATCGGATTTGAACGGGATGAACCCGTTTGCCTGATAGCTGCGCCCGCCCGCCGATAATCCACTCTCCCGCGTATCCCTGCTTTTTATTTTCTGTCCGTAACGGACTGAAGTTCGAGCGTGGTTTTGACCATACCGTTCATCGCCTCCGTTGTTTGCCGGATCATGCCCGTGCCGGGAGACAACCAATAGGTATTTACGGTTTCCTGATTCTGTCCCATTATCTTAATAATCATTTTTTCCGAAAAACGGATGCACTCGAACTTGCCGGCAGGAACTTCTACGGTTTCCCGCGCTTCGGCGATCCGGTCTTCCTGGGATATATCCATTTCCATGCTCATTCCATAGACCGTGGCCTTGATTTTCATAGAGACTCCCGGATATCGGTTCCCTATTTCCATCTTCTTGGGGTATATCAGTTCGCCGGTCGATTCGAGAATCTCGAAATCGCCCAGTTGCGACAGATTGTCGGCGAAGATCTCCTTGAAATCCGCTTTATATACATCTCCGGCATTATCGTATTTGAGGGTGATCGTCTGAAGAGGTCCGGTCCCTCCTTCCTGATAAACTTCCGTAGCTACTTCCGTAAAGTCATCATTCTGATTCTTAATATACTGGCGCGAAATCATGTACTGAACTCCCGTAGGCAGAGCGGCCGTAGCCTTATACTCGAGCATTTTGCCCAACCGAGGGAAAAACGGGCATTCCTGCGCAAAAAGCGAAAACGCGCAAAGCCCCAAGGCAAGGGTAAGAAGAAATTTTTTCATTTTAAAAAAGAATTATCCGGATTCCAGTGCCAAAGATACTAATTTATTTACCGGATATCTACATTTCCTCCAGCGCATATTGGACCGCCATATTCAATATCCGGTTAAATTCGCAGGTCAGGGAGAATTTTTCCGCCGTTCTCTCCAGCAGATCGGGAGCGAACAAAAACGAATTATCTATCGGGAGGCTAACTGAAAAATCTTTATGTTTAAGCAGTTCCTTCCATTTTTCATCCGCACCTTCGAATCCTTTAGGCACTTTCTTCAATACCTGATACGTATCCAAGCGGAAGCCGCGCGCCCGTTTCAACGCCCGGAGAAAACTGTCTCCGTTTACGGATATTTCATCCCGCAGGCTTTGCACGACTTTGGATTCCGGACAATACAGGCCGGCCGCCAGCAGATTGCCTCCTAAAAATTCCTGTCCCGGTTCCAACACATGATCCGCACCCCAACCGTCCGACAGAGGCTCCACATGAAAATAATATCCCGCATAAGGAGACTTTTTGCCTCCCTTGCAAATATATCCACCCATATAGGTCTTATACGGGGCCTTGTTTTTAGAAAAACGGATGTCCCTGTAAATACGGAAAATACAGTCCTTGACGTCCAGCAAATCGGGACGGATATCGGAATCGAAGCGGGCTATTTCAACAATCAGCTTTTCGATAAATGAATTGAATTCGGCCTGCGCATCTTTGTATTCGGATTTATGCCTTTCGAACCACTCCCGGTTGTTATTCTCTTTCAATCGGCATAAAAAATCATAAACCTGCTTCATAAAAACACATTAAGTCGTATGCAAATATAATCCGCTATCGGATACTGGACAAACTTTTTATACGCTTTCCGGCATTGTTTTTATTTTACAATCGAAAAAACTTCCTAAATTTATGCCCCGGAACCTACCTGAAAGACTGTCATGGAAAACAACTTTACCATATTCCTGATACTGATGAGCATTACGGCGCTGATCGTTTTCATCGCCCTGTATTTCATAACGGCCGGGTACGGAAAATTCGCCAGCCGGAAATGGGGTCCGGCGATCGGCAACAAACCGGCATGGATGCTGATGGAAAGTCCCGTATTCATATTAATGACAGTCTTATGGATATGCAGCCCCCGGCGGTACGAAACGGCCTTGTTGGTAATGTTCCTGCTTTTCCAGCTCCATTATTTTCAACGATCCTTCATCTTCCCCCTGCTGATCAAAGGGAAAAGCAAAATGCCCCTTTCCATCATGTTCATGGGAATCATATTCAACGTATTGAATGCCCTGATGCAGGGAGGGTGGCTGTTTTATATTTCCTCTCCCGACAGATATCCCGCCTCCTGGCTCGTCTCTCCCCAATTTATTGTCGGGACCGCCATCTATCTGACAGGAATGTTCATCAACATACAATCCGATTCCATTATCCGCCGTCTGCGCAAACCCGGCGACACCCGCCACTACCTGCCCCGGAAAGGAATGTACAAATACGTTACCTCCGCCAACTATCTGGGAGAAATCATCGAATGGACGGGATTCGCCATCCTGACCTGGAGTTGGGCCGGCGCGGTCTTCGCATGGTGGACCTTCGCCAATTTAGTACCCCGGGCCCATACCATTTACAAGAAGTACCGGATGGAATTCGGACAGGAAATGGAAGGTAAGAATCTCAAGCGGATCATTCCGTTCATTTATTGATTATCGACCGATTATGAAAAACACCGATATGGAAAACATCCAGACAAACTGTCCTGCGGAGAAAAAATCCCGCCTTTTTACCCCCGGCAAGCTGGGTCCCATCACTTTACGGAACCGGACGATCCGCTCGGCGGCTTTCGAAAACATGGCTACCGGACACAATCCCTCCAAAATGCTCTACGACTACCATAAAAGCGTTGCCGCAGGCGGCATCGGGATGACGACCATCGCTTACGCTTCCGTTACGCAAAGCGGACTGTCGTTCAAAGACCAGTTGTGGCTCCGGAAAGAAACAGTGCCGGGGCTGCGGAAAATTACCGATGCCATCCATGCGGAAGGGGCAGCCGCCTCCATACAGATCGGGCATTGCGGAAATATGAGCCACCGCTCGGTGACCGGATGCATGCCGGTATCCGCCTCCGGGGGCTTCAATATGTACTCCCCTACCCTGTACCGCAGTCTCAAGGAAAATGAATTGACGGAAATGGCCCGCGCTTTCGGCAACGGGGTAAGGTTGGCCCGGGAAGCCGGGTTCGACTGCGTAGAAGTCCATGCGGGACACGGATATCTTATCAGCCAGTTCCTTTCGCCCTATACCAACCGCAGAAAAGACCGGTTCGGAGGAAGCCTGCAAAACCGGATGCGTTTCATGAATATGTGCATGAACGAGGTGATGGAAGCGGCCGGCTCCGACATGGCGGTTGTAGCGAAAACCAATATGAGGGACGGATTCAAAGGCGGCATAGAAATAGACGAAGGGATAGAAATCGCCCGGGAGTTGCGCAAAAGCGGTGCGCATGCGCTGGTGCTGAGCGGAGGCTTCGTCAGCAAGGCTCCCATGTATGTTATGCGCGGCGCCATGCCGATCAAAACCCTTACCCATTATATGGATATCTGGTGGCTCAAATACGGGGTAAAATTAGTGGGAAGAATGATGATCCCTACCGTACCGTTCAAAGAGGCGTATTTCTTGGAAGACGCGCTTCGTTTCCGGGAAGCGATGCCGGATTATCCCCTCATATATGTAGGAGGACTTGTATCCCGACAGAAAATAGACATGGTGCTGGACCACGGGTTCGAATTCGTACAGATGGGACGGGCCGTACTGCACGATCCGGCTTTCGTAAATAAGATGAAGGAGCAAGGGCTGGAAAGATGCGGGTGCAAACACTCCAATTATTGTATCGGCAGGATGTACAGCATAGAAATGGCCTGCCACCAGCATCTGCAAGAAGAACTGCCGTCCAAACTGAAAAAAGAAATCGAGCGGTTAGAAGCAGAAAACAAATGAAATTTGGGTTATGCCGAGGCGCAGCGTGTTTGTAATGATAAAATATAAGGAATGAGAAATTTTTCACAGACCGGAACAATGCGTCTTACCGCATTGGTAACCGGAGCCAGCTCGGGTATAGGCAGCCAGTATGCCGACCAGCTGGCCCTGAGGGGGTGCAACGTTCTGTTGATAAGCAATCAGGCCGGGCAGATCCGGGAAACGGCAGCCCGCATCGCCTCGAAGTACGGATACACCGACCTGTCTCCCATGCCGGAGAACTTGAACACGGAGGGATATACAGAAAATCAGACACATCTGCGGGAATCCGAACCCCGGAAAACGGGAAACGGAACACTCTCCGAGTCCCCCTGGGTAATGGGACTGTACAAAGACCTGGCGGAGGCCGAAGCCGCCCGCGAATTATGGGAATTCTGCAAAGAAAAAGGCATGGAGGTGGATATATTAATCAACAATGCCGGCATTTTCTTTTTCAAGGATACCATCGACTGTCCGCCCGAAAAGGTGCGGGCCATTCTGAACCTGCATGTGGTAACCTCGACCATGCTGTGCCGGTATTTCGGAGAGGATATGAAAAAAAGGAAAAGAGGCTATATCCTCAATATGTCCTCCATATCCGTCCATACCCCTTTTCCGGGCATATCGCTCTATACGGCGACCAAATCGTTTATAAGGACTTTTACAAAAGCCCTGCATTATGAAATGAAGGACTATGGAGTGAAAGTCGTGGCTGTATCGCCCGGAGCTGTGGCGACCGATCTTTACAACCTGCCGCCGCATTTGCAAAAACTGGGCGTCAGGTTAGGGATTATCTACCGGCCCGGCCGGCTGGCCGATAAAGCCCTGAATAAGTTGGCGAAAGGGAAAATCGAATTTATTCCGGGTTTTGTCAACCGTTTTTACAAACCTTTCTTCGCCATTTTGCCGGGATGGTTCAAAATGATGGCGCGGAGAAAGCTCAAAACGTTAATGAAATGACGCGCCGCCCGCAAAATTTTATGGAAACGGAAAATTGGAAGGAGCCGGCCGCTATCGATAGGATTGCGGTCATGACCGGCGCCACGGGAGGAATCGGGAGTCATGTATGCGCCCGTCTGATAGAAAAAGGATATACGGTATATGCCGCCTGCCGGAATGCCGCCAAAGGAGAACGATTCAGGCAGGAAATGGCCGGCAGTCTCTCTCCCGACCTGCCGCCCGCTGTAACGGACAGCCGCCTGATTCTGATCCCCGCCGACCTGAAATCCTTCACTTCCACGGACCGTTTTACGGACCGGATCATCTCGCTGCTGGGAACCGGCATATCCGGAGAGGAACTTTCAAATGACCGGGAACCACCGGAAAACGCCGGAGGCAACGGGCCGGAGGCAAAAGACGGCCGCCGCCCTGCTATCGGGATACTGATAAATAATGCGGGCATCATCGCCCCCCGCTTCGAGGTTACGGAAGACGGATACGAATCCTCCCTCCAGGTCAATTACCTGGCTCCCCGCCGGATCATCCGCCGGCTGCTCCCCTATCTTCATCCGCAGGAGGGTCGGATTATCAATACCGTTTCCTGCACCATCCGGATAGCTTCGCCCGATCCGTACATCCGGGAATGGCTCCGGGCAGACGAGGAGCAGGAGCCGGAAAACCTGAAACTGTCGGGACAATTGCTGGAAGAACAGAAAAGACATTTCCGGAATCTCAAAAATTACGGGAACTCCAAATGGCTGCTGGCCGTCCATACGGCACGGTTGCACGAATCGCTTCGTTTACAAGGTTCCGGCATCCGGGTATTCGGCGCCGATCCCGGCATAGTGAATACGAATATCATTACTTTGGACAGATGGTTCGATCCGTTGGCCGACCTGTTTTTCCGTCCGTTTATAAAGACGCCCCGGCAAGGAGCCGTTCCGTTAGTGCGGGCCGCCGAATATCCTTTCCATCCCGACAGGCCCCTCCTTTTCAAAGGGAAAAAGGAAGTTTCTTTTCCCGCAAATATCCTGGCATTCGCCCATCGGGAATTTCCGCAATAACAGAAAATCTCCCGACAGCCTTCCCCGCAAGAGCGGTTAAACAAACAACCGCTCCGCTCTGTTTATGTAATTGCTAAAACTGAAAATCATTATTGCCATGAAAAAGTACAGACTCATAAACAACCGGGGAGCCCATCAATACGAATTTCAATTGGAAAACGGATCGGCGATGGTCGAATATATCAAAACAAAAAACGGGGAAATGGTGCTTACGCATACCGAAGTGCCTACACGGTACCAGAAACAGGGAGTGGGCACCGAATTAGTGGAACAGGTGCTGGAAGATATCAAGAAGTCTCATTTGCAGGTAGTTCCGATCTGTCCGTTCATTGCCGATTACATCAGCGCGCATCCCCAATGGAAATCGCTGGTAGTGAAAGGAATCGATGTATAGCATCCTTATTTCCAGATTATTGTTTTATGCGATTGCGCTGTTCACAAACTCTTTTGGAGTACATCCGACTTGCTTTTTAAAGAAACGGAGAAAATGTTGTGGATATTGGAAACCTAACATATCGGCTACCTGCTTTGTGTTCAGGTTCGCATCCAGCAAAGCACTTTTGGCAACCTCTGCAATCTTGAGTTGGATATGCTCTTGTGCGGTCTTGCCTGTTTCACTTTTTACCAAATCACCGAAATAGCTTGGCGAAAGGCAGATCTTGTCTGCAAAGTATTTCACGGTAGGCAATCCGTGCAGTTTTGCCATACCGGAATCCCAATATTCACTCAACATGCGCTCGAAGCGTACAAGCGCACCGTTGTTCAATTCTTCACGGGTAACAAACTGCCTCTCATAGAAACGCATGCAATAGTTGAGCAGCACCTCTATGTTGGAAATAATCAGCGATTTGGAGAACCTGTCGATAGGATGCTGTAACTCTCGGACGATCTTCTCCATATAATCCTGAAGAACGATACGCTCTTCGGTTGACAGATGCAACGCCTCGTTGGAAGCGTAGGAGAAAAACGAATACTGTTTCATCTTCTGACCCAACGAGGTACGGTTCAGAAAATCGGGATGGAACAGCAATCCGACAGCTTCCGGAGCAGGACCGTCCTCTATCCGGTGGATACCGACGGTCTGTCCCGGAGCGAAACTGACAACCGTTTCGTCATCGAAATCATAGATGGTCTTTCCGTAGTTGATGATGCATCCGGTTGTCTTTTTGAGAAACAACGCATAAAACCCCAGTGTCATCCGATGGGTGGGTTGAGGCACGGAACTGTCGAAATGCACGATACCGACCAACGGATGGAGCGTCTCGAACCCGAAAAACCGGTTATATTGTTCGATGGTGTCCGCTTTTACTATATCCGCAGTATGATCCATATTCTATGAACTTTTCTTTCAAACGCAATGTTTTCTGTGCAGTACAAAGGAAATATATTTTTCCCGATAATAAAAGCATTGCATGGCAAAACCCGTAATCGTGGTACTTCTATCCGTAAGATAGGTATCATGCCGCATGACAGAACACCCTAATTTTGTAACACACCAACTAAATGATCATAAACATCTGTCAATAAAAACTGAGAATCATGAATAAAAATATCTTAGTACTGTTTGCAGCATGGGTGCTTTGCATAGAAACTGCCTGCACTGCCGTAAACAATACGGGAAACTATCAAAAGATCGGTAACAATATGGAAAATCTGCATTTGACAAACGAGTGGGACAAGACGTTCCCCAAAAGCGACAAAGTGAATCACTGCAAAGTAACATTCGTCAACCGTTACGGCATTACACTGGCGGCGGATATGTATATGCCGAAAAATCCTGCCGGGAAACTGCCCGCCATCGCTGTCTGCGGACCCTTCGGGGCTGTCAAGGAACAGGCGGCCGGACTGTATGCCCAGACAATGGCCGAGCGCGGCTTTCTGACCATCGCTTTCGACCCCTCCTACACCGGAGAGAGCGGCGGCGAGCCTCGCTACGTAGTATCGCCCGACATCAATACCGAAGATTTCTCGGCGGCCGTCGATTTCCTGGCCACTAACGACAAGGTCGATTCAGAACGGATCGGCATTATCGGTATCTGCGGCTGGGGAGGACTGGCCATCAATGCCGCAGCAGCCGACACGCGCATCAAAGCCACCGTTGCCTCCACCATGTACGACATGAGCCGCGTCAGTGCCAACGGTTATTTCGATGCCGATGATAATGCCGAAGCCCGCAACGCGCTTCGCAAGGCGCTGTCTGCACAACGGACCGAGGATTTCCGCAACGGCTTCCCGAAGCCGGCCGGCGGCGTAGCCGATGAAATTCCGGACGATGCCCCGCAGTTCCTCAAAGATTATCATGCCTACTACAAGACCCCGCGCGGCTATCACAAGCGCTCGCTCAATTCCAATCAGGGGCGGAATGTGACAGGGGCCATTCCTTTCATCAACTTCCCGCTCATGAGCCGTGCGGATGAAATCGAAAGCGCCGTGCTTGTCATTCATGGCGAAAAGGCCCACTCCCGCTATTTCGGAGAAGATGCGTTCAAGAAACTCAAAGGCGACAACAAGGAACTGATGATTATTCCCGGGGCGAGCCATACGGATCTTTATGACAACCTGTCCGTCATCCCTTTCGACAAAATAGAAGCATTCTTTCAAAAGAATCTTCAGTTGTACAGGTAATCCTCCGGGTGAGGCTACTTATAGCCGATTATTTGTGCAATTACCACTGTCTTCACGCCTGCATCGGGAAATTTCTTTCGCACAAACTCTGTCAGGTCCTGATACAGCCAAACATAGGCACGGGTACCGCCGCCATTGCCCGTGCCGCCGGGAAGACGTACGATAAAAGCATCCATTGTCAGGGAAGTTCTATCGGTAATAGGGCCGAGAATGAAAGTCCATTGCTCTTTGCCCATTACCTGACCTTCCAACGGCAGCAGCTTGTAGCTGTCCGGGAAATTATCGTCCGTCCTCGTTTTCCTCTCTAATTTACCGGCGCCCATCAAAGGATACAATGCGTCTTCATTGAATATTGCGAATTCCGTAAGTTCCTCATTGAAAACATATTGTTTGCACAAAAAAAGGTAGGATCTGTTCATGAGAAAATCCTCTACTTCCTCCTTTTTGTCGGCCTCGATAAGATAGCGCCGCTCGACATCCAGACAACTGTAACCGTCCGGCAGCAAATTCGCAGGAAGCCCTTCCGATTCGCCCTTCTCTTTCGAGATTACTTCAAGCAACTTGTATTCCACCCAAGCCGGATCGCCCATACGGTAGTCCAGGTACCAGGTTTCGCTTATTTTTATGTGATATTCATACCCCTCTTCATAGGAAAAATCTTGAATGGCCGAAAACGGTTCCCATGCTTGCGCACCTTCTTTTTTTACCGCATAGACCATGCTGAAATAATTATTGCCGCCGCTGAATACCATGCCCAACAACTCTTTTGAAGCTACAGTGAGTTCATACTCCCGATAGTCGGTTACTTTGGCTTTTTCATCGTTGTCATCATCGAGACACGCCGTCAGCCCTACCGCCATGAGGCACATGGCGAGCGACATTCCGAGAAGCTCTTTTGTTTTCATTGTCCTCTCCTTTTTATCATTGTTCTTCTCTGTACTCGGGATTATTCCCATCCCGACATAAAGATAGGAATAATTTATGATTATCTGCCTTGCAAAAATCCCGAACAATAATAGATTTATTATATGGACAGTGTATAATTTTGACGCTGTGCATCCATGGCATTATATAGCCGGGGAAACAACCGCATCGGCAAACTTTTTTCGCTTTCATCCTCCACAAAGTCTGTCCACAAGCCGCCATAACCATCTCATTTTATGAACACATCCCCGAATACAAGTATGTAAATGCCGCCATTAATGTATTTTGGAATAAGGTTCTTAGATAGTAGATATAAGTGAGAACCCTAACAAAATCATAATGAACAAACAGTTATATGGCATCAATCAAATTAAAATTCAGAGCGCATACGGATAACAAGAAAGAGGGTGCGTTGTATTTTCAAGTCATACACGAGAGAGTGGTCAAGCAGGTTAAGACCGATTATCGCATATTTGAATACGAGTGGGATAAGCGACGCGGAGACATTGTCAAAGAGTTTCCACTATCGGCGGCACGAAACGAGACATTGAGGATTGTCCGCGACAAGATTTTGTGGGAGCAAAGGAAGTTGGAGCAGATTGCCAAATCTTTTGAGAATATCGGCCAGCCATACACAGCCGATGAGATAATCCACCGCTACAAAGAATCTGCATCGGACAAAACAACCGTCTTTGAGTACATGCGTCATCAGTCGGAACGGATGAAGAAGCTCGGCAGAACAAGAACGGGCGAAACCTATCAGCAAACATTGCACAGTTTTATGCGGTTCCGCAATGGCGTTGATTTATATTTCGATATGTTCTATGCCGATATGGCCGAGCAGTACGAGAGTTATATGCGGGCGAATTGTCTGAGCCGCAATACGACCTCTTTTTATATGCGGATTCTTCGGTGTATTTATAACCGGGCTGTCGAGGATGGTCTTGCCCAGCAAAACAATCCGTTCAAAAGAGTCTATACAGGCGTAGATAAAACAGCCAAACGGGCCATATCGATTAAAGAGATCAAGCGGATCAAGGAATTAGACCTTGCGGATAAACCGGATCTGGATTTCGTCCGCGATCTGTTTATGCTCTCATTCTATCTTCGTGGAATGTCGTTTATCGATCTGGCTTATTTGCGTAAAAAAGACCTTGCCAATGGCTATATTACCTATATCCGCAAAAAGACCGGGCAGCAGCTTACGATTCGCTGGGAGCGGTCGATGCAGGAGATTATCGACAAATACCCCGAAAATCCGACACCATATCTGTTGCCGGTCATCACGAGGCAAGACGGTACGGAACGCAAACAATACCTCAATAAGATACTGTTTGTCAATCGTAAACTGAAACAGATTGCACAATTGGCGAAGATTGCCACGCCGCTGACGATGTATGTCAGCCGCCATAGCTGGGCAAGCATCGCCAAGTCGAAAAATATTCCGCTAAGCGTCATCAGCGAGGGCATGGGACACGACAACGAAGAAACCACACGCATCTATCTCGCCTCACTTGACACAAGTGCGGTAGATAAGGCTAATTGTCTTATCTTAAAAGATTTGTAACCAGTCGTATATGGTGAAATATGTTGAGCGAAAAGACGAACCTCTTGTTAAGAGTTATAGTTGATATTGCAAAGATACGCATAATATTGTAAAATCTGAGTTTTTGCCTTTTTTATAATAGGACATGAAAGACATTTTATCAGAATTTGTTTGGCAATTCAATCTACATTGATTTCACAATTAATTGATTTACAATGCAAATATCCCTATAATATATCTCTTAACAAGAGATGTTTGTAGAAATTGATATATTAGAAGATAACATATTCCTGCTTTCGCCTGAATTACTGAATATCTTGCTTAAAGACCATACCACGAGCAAGGAGGATATTCAGCACAATATCTTTTGGGCAACTTCCGATTATGAATATTTGGGCAATGGTTATCAATATGATTCGCCTATTCTTCCTTGTCTGATTACCGGAGATAACGGACATGTCATCATGCCCCGTGTTCTTAAAAGCCGTGATACACAAACTGCGCGTTCACGGGACATGGCAGAGGTGTTTACCCCGTCATGGATATGCAATGCACAGAACAATCTGATTGATGAAGCGTGGTTTGGGAGAAAGGATGTGTTCAATACGGAATACACGGACGAACAAGGATACCATCGGTGGCAGCCCAATGCGGAGAAGATTCAATTTCCGAAAGGCAAGACTTGGAAGGATTATGTTCGTGACACCCGGTTAGAGATATCCTGCGGAGAAGCCCCTTACATAGTAAGCCGGTATGATACCACAAACGGAGAGGCTATCCCAATAGAAGGACGTATCGGACTCCTCGATCGCAAGTTGCGGGTAGTAGGTGAAAATACGGAAACCTCCGGTGAATGGTTGGAATGGACACAGGAAGCATATAAGAGTACTTACGCTTACGAATGGCAAGGCGACAATTTACTGATTGCCCGAGAATCAATGCTCATCTCCTTTATCGAATACTATCAACAGAAATTCGGCAAGCAGCCCTTGTTGAAATCCATCAATTATATCGCCTACATCATTTCGTGGAATGTATGGCAGATGGACGGGCTGAAAGGTGTCGTTCCGAATAGTTGCGGTGAACGCAGGGAAATTGTTGCCGACCTGTTCGGAACAAGGGAAGAAGTCAGTCAATGCGAAGGTTGTCTGAAAGATGACATACGCAGGCACAACGGTATCTATTGCCAAATCAAGGACTGGCGGGCAAAAGACCCTAAAACGGGAAAAACGGGAAAACGAATCCGATTTATCGACCTCATAAAATAGTGCAGCATGAAATTCACATCTTCACTAAAATTGAAACTGATCTATGTGTTCCGCATCAACGATGCCGCACACAGAGGGTGTCTGAAGGTGGGTGAAGCCACTTGTAACGATGACAGCGTTTTGGGGCTTGCTCCGAACAGCAAAGCTCTCAACGACTCTGCGAAGAAGCGCATTAACCAATATACGCAGACGGCCGGCATCGCCTACGACCTCTTATATACGGAGCTTACCCTATACAACAGCAAAAAAGGCTTGTGTTCTTTCAACGATAAGGAAGTGCATCATGTGCTGGAGCGTTCCGGTATTAAGAAAAAGATATTCGATACCGAGAACAAAGCCAACAAATGGTTCATCACGGACCTTGAAACGGTCAAACGGGCCATAACAGCAGTTAAGGAGGGACGGGAATCGCTCTCTTCCGCAGAAGTATCACATGACCGAACTCCGATTGTGTTCCGTCCTGAACAACGGGAAGCCATCGAAAAGACCAAGAAGCAATTCAAGAAAGGCAATCAGATGTTGTGGAATGCCAAGATGCGTTTCGGCAAAACGTTGTCGGCCTTGCAAGTGGTAAAAGATATGGATTTCGGCCGGACTTTGATTCTTACCCATCGCCCTGTGGTGGATAGCGGTTGGTTCGAGGATTTCGGCAAGATATTCTATGATAGTCCCGGTTTTGCATATGGTTCAAAGAACAATGGTGATAACCATGTTTCATTAGAAACGAGAGCGAAACAGGGCAGATGCAAATATGTGTATTTCGCTTCCATGCAGGACTTGCGCGGTTCCGAACTCGTAGGCGGCAACTTTGACAAGAACGATGATGTGTTTGCTACCGCATGGGATTGCATCATCGTGGACGAAGCACACGAGGGGACACAGACGGAACTGGGCAAGGCGGTCATACAGGAACTGACAAAAGCCGATACCAAGATATTGCGCCTTTCCGGCACTCCGTTCAATCTGTTGGATGATTTCAAAGAGGATGAAATATATACTTGGGACTATGTAATGGAACAACGGGCCAAGGCTTCGTGGGATTTGATACATTTCGGTGATCCGAATCCATACGCTTCCCTGCCCACGATGAACATCTACACCTACGATCTCGGGCGGTTGCTCCATGAGTTCGTGGATGAGGATGTGGCTTTCAACTTCCGCGAGTTTTTCCGTGTCAATGAGGCCGGGAACTTTATCCACGAAAAAGACGTAAAGGCATTCTTGAATCTTATCACCAAAGAAGACAAGGAGAGCTGCTATCCCTTTGCCAACGAGGAATACCGCAATATCTTCCGACATACCCTATGGATGCTGCCGGGCGTGAAAGAGGCTCGCGCCATGAGTGTCATGCTGCAATCACACCCTGTATTCCAACATTTCAAGGTAGTAAATGTAGCGGGAAACGGTGACGAGGACGAAGAGAGCAAAGATGCGCTTGTCGCGGTGGAAGAAGCCATCGGTAAAGACCCTGATGCCACACGCACCATCACCCTGTCTTGCGGACGATTGACCACCGGCGTCAGTGTCAAGGCATGGACAGGCGTATTTATGCTGTCCGGCTCATACAATACCGCCGCCTCAAGTTATATGCAGACCATCTTCCGTGTGCAGACACCTGCTACTATCAATGGAAGGGTTAAGGAGCAGTGTTATGTGTTTGATTTCGCACCGGACAGGACACTGAAAGTCATTGCCGAGACGGCGAAGATTTCAGCCAAGGCAGGAAAGACCAGCGGCAACGACCGCAAGATTATGGGCGAGTTCCTGAACTTCTGCCCGATTATTTCCATCGAAGGCTCCAAGATGAACCAGTTCGATGTACCCAGAATGTTGGAGCAACTCAAACGTGTTTATGTGGAAAGGGTTGTCCGCAACGGTTTTGAGGACAGGAGCCTATATAATGATGAGTTGATGAAACTCGATGATTTGGAGTTGCAGGAGTTTGACGACCTGAAAAAGATTATCGGTCAGACCAAAGTCATGCCCAAGACCAATCAGGTGGACATCAACAATCAGGGATTGACCGATGAACAATATGAGGAACTGGAAGACCTCGAAAAGAAATCCAAGAAGAAAGGCAAAGACAAACAGCCGTTGACGGAAGAGGAGAAGAAACGGCTCGAAGAGCTGAAAAAGAAAAAGAACAACCGTGAAGCCGCCATTTCCATTCTTCGGGGTATCTCCATCCGTATGCCCTTGCTGATTTATGGCGCAGAGTTACAAGATGAATCTCAAGAAATAACGATTGACAACTTCGCCTCGCTTATCGACCCGCAATCGTGGGAAGAGTTTATGCCGAAAGGAGTTACCAAACAGAAGTTCAACAGCATCAAGAAATACTACGACCCGGAGATATTCTGTGCGGCAGGCAAACGCATTCGCGCCATAGCCCGAGCTGCGGACAAGCTGAATGTGGAAGAGCGCATCGAACGCATCACGGATATTTTCAGCACATTCCGCAATCCCGACAAGGAAACGGTGCTTACGCCTTGGCGTGTGGTGAATATGCACCTTGGGGATTGTCTGGGCGGTTATAACTTCTTCGAAAAAGGTTATGAAACCACATTGTCCGAACCTCGTTTCATTGACCGAGGCGAAGTGACGGCCAATGTATTCGCCCCGGATTCCCGAATCCTTGAAATCAACTCGAAGTCCGGCTTATATCCACTTTACATGGCATACAGCATTTACCGCGCAAGGGTAAAGGATTCTTTATTTTCAGTGTCAAGCATAGAGGATGAACAGAGAATCTGGGACAAAGTGGTGGAGGAAAACATCTTTGTCATCTGCAAGACGCCTATGGCAAAAGCCATTACCCGCCGTACACTTCTTGGCTTCCGCAAAGGAAAAACCAATATGTGGGCGCCGGAAGATTTAATCAACAAAATTAAAAACCAGCCCGAACTCTTTATCAGCCGCGTTACGAAGGCTTCAAAGTGGGGCATCTTGAACATAGACATGATGAAATTCAACGCTATTGTAGGTAATCCTCCTTATCAGGAAGTAGATGGTGGTGGAATTGGTGATAGTGCTAAACCTATTTATCACTTCTTTGTTGGCATTGCGAAAAGAATTAATCCGAACTACATGAGTATGATTATGCCATCTCGTTGGTTAAAAGGTGGCAAAGGATTATTCAAATTTAGAGAAGAAATGCTTTCAGACCCATGTCTTTCTGTTCTTTATGATTATGCGGATGCTGGTGTATGTTTTGGGAATATTCATATTGATGGCGGAATTTGTTACTTCCGTTGGGATAGAAATAAAAAGCATGTGGCTCAACAAGTATCTTATTCATACCAAGATCTTTCAGGTTACAGGAGTACATCAATACGTGTTCTTGCGGATGAAGATTTAAATGCCGTCATTAGGGATGTCCGTCAGCAATCTATTGTAGAAAAAGCATTGCGTCAGAATCAACCTACTTTTGACACTATTGTGTCTCCAAGAAATCCTTTTGGCTTTTATGCAGATTTGTTTAACCGCCCTGAAAATTATTCATATCTCCATATTTCTGATTATGAAAATGACGGATATGTTCCAATTTATGGTGTTATAGGTATAAAGGGCGGTGCTAAGCGTATCACGAAATTTATATTAAAAGAAGAAATACTCAAATCCACTTCGAGTATTGACGCATATAAAATATTCTTTTCCAAGGCTTATATGACAACATCTACTGTCCCACCAGAATTTATATGTGGACAGCCAGGAGATGTGTGTACGGAAACTTTTCTTAAAATTGGAGATTTCACATCTTCTATAGAAATGGAATGTTGTGCCAAGTACATAAAAACGAAATTCTTTAGAGCATTACTGTTCTTTAATCGTAGTTCTCTTAACATTTCTCAGTCCACTTTCTCACTTATTCCTTTGCAGAATTTTGTGGATGATAGTGACATTGACTGGAGCAAAAGCGTATCAGAAATAGATACACAACTCTACGCCAAATACAATCTGACAGAAGAAGAAATCGCCTTCATCGAATCAATGATTAAACCGATGTAAAAAACGAGGACAAGTATAACTCTTGTCCTCGTTAAAATTCACTTTTCTTTTCGTACACCCTTAAACGGTGTACCATCCTGTTTTACATCAATAAAACGTCCAGTATCTTTATCCCTTTTTACCCATTGTTCTGTTTTAGGATTAAAAACCTGAGAACGTTTTCTTACTGCACCATTACGATGTCCGTCTCCTGACGGTGGATTTGTTGCCATAACCTTTTTGTCTTTATAGTTGTTCTATGATTTTCTGCATTGCCTCACTGCCCTTTGATAATAGATTCTTTGCAGCCTCTTTTGTATTCAATTTTTCAATACTTAATCCCACATAGGCTAAAGCTTGTTTCTCATTGTCTTTCGTGATTTCCGCCCCATTATGATGAGCAAGTGAGAGTATTGAACGTAATGTCCTTTCGTTTTTTAAGAAAGTATCGAATTCCGTATCATCAATTTTAAGATGTTCAAATAATCTATGTAAGTATGCAATCGATGCCCCCCTCTTTTCTTCTTCTGTAGGATTAAGGATGTTTTTATAGAGTTTAGCCTTATTTAGACTATCATAAAACATCAATCCAATTTGTTGAAGTAACGGACTGAGTGCAAAATAATCATTATCCTGCAAAAGATTAATTTTGTCGGGAATTTCATTCTGAGCATGATTCAAAGGCTTGATAAGCGGGAATCCATATTCTTCTTCCCACTTACGTAATAATGTTTTATACGTATCCCTAAAAACGAAGTCAATTGATTCGGCAGAAGAATTCCAATTGCCTTGGAACATTGTTTCTTGAAAATGCCGGCTAAAACCACGTCCGTCAGGAGCGATGTTGTAACCCTTCCAAGTATTTTGTTCTCTATACGGGAGATCCAATACATCTTTTAGAAAGGCAACAATATAACTCTCATTATCGTTGTCGCAACGAATAGAGAAATCAGGAGTGGTGATTCTAAGTGATTCAACACAATATTTTTCGCGTCCCATATAACGAGAAAGTAATTTCTTTTCAAAGAAAATCGGAGTATATGGGAATGTGTTTTCATCAGACAATATGTCTAACCCATTCTCGTCTGTTGCAATAATATATCGAGCGTTCATCGATTTCATATACTCTTTAAGTGGTGTGTGCTTAAAGACAGCCTTTCCATTGAACCAATTACGCATATTGGTAAAACACGGATTTACCATAATATTGTAATGCTGTAATGCTGTCCTACTTATATCTTTGCCTCGTTCAGGAGTACATTTATATTCAAATGTTGGAGAATAATCATTCAAATTGTATTCAATTTCTGATTGACAGTGGCAGATTAAATCCATTCCCTTCGCTGCCATAAATTCAGTAAGGTATCTATTAAGTATTTTTGCAGAAGTATCTGTGATTTCACATACAAGAGTACCTTTATCATCAAAAAACAGCCTTGTGCTTTCCTTATGCACCTCATATAGATTATGGTAGAAAACAATTTCTTCTGCTACTCTAATCTGCACGAATCGGTCAACTCCATTTTTGAAATCACGGATTATCGTCAATGGCTCAAAGCCATCGTGTACAAAAGGTTTATATGTACATCCATTAATTAAAGCACCTCGCACATTGTCAGGTATATCCACGGTATATGATGATAATGCATCGGTTATTTTAGATGGAGTCGCCAAGTAACACCAGTACTTATAGTAAACATCAATTACTCCGTCCTTGTAATGCTGCTTCTTATATAACCACACCCAATCATTTGCTAAAAAATGATTGGAGAGAAGTTCTATATGTTGTTTATGTTCAAATTCTTCTCGAGTCATATGAAACTATAATTCATTAAGTAATTCAATGATTTTGTGTATCTCAGAGTATGCCCTCAAATCCTCCGGTGATTCCTTACAGAGCTGGCACAATTTTTCGGAATTTGACATTGCCCGTTCCAAATCTCCATTCTCAGTCAAGAACTTGTAGAGGTTGATACGTATGAAATATCGCTTTGTCTTTTCATATCCCGGCATATATTTCTGCAATTCAGGAAGCAGTTGTTCGTAGCTGTCATATCGCCGACAGACCACATTCGGCAGGAAGTGGAGCAAAAACCAAAATTCAGTGCATGGATTCGTTTCTACAAACATCACTCTTTCGGCATACTTCTTTGCACTGTACTTTCTCTTTGCCCGCTGATAAAGCTGCATTTCAGAAGGGAACTGTAACAGTCTGTCCATGTCAAACAGGCATACGATATAATCATATTGCTTGTTCAGGTAGGATTCCGCCAATTTCAGAATATGATTGATGTCGCTGTGCTGTGGAAAATCCGGAGCGACCTTGAAAGGATAGCGACACGCGATTCTCAAAGAGTCGAAATAGAACCATTCCGTTTCTCCTTCGCCTATGATGGCGATACTTTTTGTTACTGTTCCCGGCATATCATCAGTCGTTTAGGTTGATATACTGACTGCCCAAGAACGGCAACTTTACCAATTTCCCCTGCTTGTAGGCGTTATACGGGGAAAGATTCTTATGCAGTCCCAAAGAAGAAAGGCGCACTATTTTTGTTTCGCCAAATTCGTTCTTATCAGTGAACCATATCGTATCACGGCGAATGAAATCCTCGTTGAGCAGATTGATGTCGTGCGTGGTCAGGAGCATCTGGGATGTCCCGTTGCTGTTTGCCAAAAATACTTTTATGAAATAAGCCAGCAATTCATAGTGAATGCTTGTTTCCACTTCATCGATAGGCACGAACCGATTGGTCTTTAACAAGAAATTCAGTATCACTGCCATTCCCAAGAACCTCATGGTGCCATTGGACTCGTATTCTTCCGACAAATCATATACTTTATCACCTGCTTTATGCTTGAAGGTCAGTTCCGTATTTGTGATTTTTCCTTTTCTAAGCATTTCTGCCTTTGCTTCACTACCAATAGGGGCATTCTGAATCAGTTGTTCCAGTTCCGGAGTAATCAGTTCTTCCTCTTCGTGCAATACCACATCTTCTATATTGAAATCGGACGCTTTCAGGAAGTTCAAGATGAATTTCTTCAAATCCCCTGTTTCGTCTTTATCCAATCGTGATTTGACATATCCCGAAAGCAGCATACCGGGAGCCAATAGCTCTTTTACCTGTTTGACAAAATAATCGTACACATCATTCAGCTTGGTACGTTC
Source organism: uncultured Bacteroidales bacterium (assembly GCA_947630665.1). Lineage (GTDB taxonomy): Bacteria > Bacteroidota > Bacteroidia > Bacteroidales > UBA932 > Egerieousia. The sequence continues at coordinate 30,083 of CANRID010000007.1, forward strand.
TACGTTGCTTTTGCCAAATGCGGCAAGCACACTGCAATTATTGATAGTGTTGCCTGAAATCACATCCTGGCTCTTCTTCGTCATTTTCAGATTTACACCAAAATCGATGGTAGTAGAATCTGTTGCGGCATCATAACTGCGGTTATAAAGTTTTGTAGGACGAATGGAATCATAAACAATCAATGTCTCGGAATAAATATGCTTGGCATCCAACTCAAAACTGAGTATGTACTTCGACTGATTGATATAGAATACCATCGACATCTTTGTCTTTTCATTCCTTGAAGTGTCATCTAACATGAAAGGGACAACCCCGGTTTTCTCATTCCTGTCTTTTGGCATTCTCAAAACCAACATCCTGAAAAATTCGATGGCATTTAATATGTTTGTTTTGCCGGACGCATTGGCACCATAGATTATTCCCACTTTCAGTAATCTTACTCCTTCCTTGACTTCATACGAATATTCATCAGACATAAAAGTGTCCGTCGTCGGTTCAAAACTGATTTTCTGATTCGATTTAATGGAGAAATAATTCTCAATGCTGAACTCTGCTATCATAATCGTTGAATTTGTCTGTTACACGGCTCAAAGATACAAATAAAATTCTATTTTAATAAATCATAATCGAAATTATTGTAATAAAACTACGATATATATAAATAAAATGAATATATATCCATCTATTTGGACTATACTTTATTTTTAATATTTGAGGTATTTTGCTTTGAGACGTTTATGGTTTGGAGCTTGGCAATCTCTTGTTGTTGAGAAAGGACTCCGGCCACTTTCTGATTTTTAAACTGTTTTTATGGGCAATTTATTCTATCTTTACATTGCGTATGAAAAAAGATTTCTTTTCCTGGAATCCCTGGCACGGCTGCCGGAAAGTAAGCGCCGGATGTCTGAATTGTTATGTATATCGGATCGACGGACGGCACGGGAAAGACAGTTCCGTGATAACCCGGACGGAAAATTTCGGACTGCCTCTGCACAGGAAAAGGGACGGGAAGTTCAAAATCCCGTCGGGAACCCTGCTTTATACATGCTTCAGTTCCGATTTTCTGATAGAGGAAGCGGATGCCTGGCGTCCGGAAGCATGGAAGATGATGCGCTTTAGGAAAGACGTGCATTTCCTTTTCATTACCAAACGGATAGACCGGTTGCAGAAATGCGTTCCTCCCGACTGGGGAGACGGATACGAAAATGTAACCGTTTGCTGTACGATGGAAAATCAGGAGCGTGCCGATTATCGGCTTCCCATTTATAAAGAGGCCCCCATCAAACACAAAATCATCATTTGCGAACCGCTGTTGGAAGAGATCGTTTTTCCGGCACCTTTGGAAGGATGGGTGGAGGAAATCATAGCGGGCGGAGAATCGGGGCCGGATGCCCGTCCCTGCGATTATAAATGGATATTAAGCCTCAGGGAACAATGCATCCGCAACAGAGTCGGCTTCCGGTTCAAGCAGACGGGGGCGCGCTTTATAAAGGAAGGCCACCTGTACCGTATTCCCCGGCCATTCCAGTCTTCGCAGGCGAGGAAAGCGGATATCGACTATCATCCTGCAAAATGGTAAGATTTTTGCAGCACCCATCCTGCAAAAAAGGAAACTTTTTGTCTATTCAGGGAAGTATCCCGACAATATTCATTTACAAATATGAATACGTGTACTTTACCGGTATTGGAAATGAGCTGCGCCGTCTGTGCGGCCAATGTTGAAAATAAAGTGAAATCTCTGCCAGGGGTCATCCGTGCCTCCGTCAATTTTGCAGCCAATACTCTGCAACTCGAATATGATCCTGAAAAAATCGGTCTGGAACAAGTCCGGGACGCCATCCGGAGCATCGGCTACGATCTGATTATCGCTCCTGACAACAAAGAGGAGCTTCAGGAAGAGGCCGGAAAAGTCCGTTATAAATCTTTACGGCGGAAAGTCATCTGGGCATGGGCGCTATGTATACCGCTGATGGCGGTTTCCATGATTTTCATGCACGAGAAGTGGTCACCGTGGATCATGCTGGCGTTGACCGTCCCTATTTTATTCTATTCCGGAGGGGGATTTTATGTCCATGCCTGGAAACAGGCTTTGCGCAGGACCGCCAACATGGACACATTAGTGACCTTGAGTACTTCCATCGCATTTCTATTCAGTCTTTTCAATACGTTATTCCCTTCTTTCTGGACAAGCCGGGGCATCGAGCCGCATGTATATTACGAAGCGGCGGGGATGATCATTGCATTCGTCCTGCTGGGGAAACTATTGGAAGAAAGGGCTAAAAACAGCACCACCTCCGCCATTAAAAGCCTGATGGGACTCCAGCCCAAAACGGCCCGCAGAATAACCGCAGAAGGGGAAGAGGAAATTTCCATCTCCCTGTTGCAAGTGTCGGATCAGGTAAGTGTCCGCCCCGGAGAGAAGATTCCGGTAGACGGAACCATCATCTCCGGAGAATCTTATGTAGATGAGAGTATGATAACGGGAGAGCCTATCCCGGTGGAAAAACAACCTTCGGACAGAGTACTGGCGGGTACCATCAACCAGCGGGGAGCTTTCGTACTCAGGGCGGATAAAGTGGGGGCGGAAACAGTCCTGGCGCAAATCGTGAAAATGGTACAGCAGGCGCAGGGCAGCAAGGCGCCGGTCCAGAAAATCGCCGATAAAATCAGCAGCGTATTCGTTCCGGCAGTCATGGGGATTTCCCTGCTCACGTTTATTTTATGGTGGGCTATCGGGGGAAACTCCGACTTTTCCTATGCGTTGCTTTCGGCAGTGTCGGTATTGGTAATCGCCTGTCCATGCGCCTTAGGACTCGCCACCCCGACCGCGCTGACAGTGGGTATCGGGAAAGGAGCGGAAAACCATATTCTGATAAAAGATGCGTATGCGCTGGAAAAACTGTGCAATGTAAACAGCGTAGTATTAGATAAAACCGGCACTTTAACGGAGGGACGGCCTTCTGTAAAAGATTCTTATTGGGATACCGAACCTTCGCCCCGGGTAAAAGGCCTCCTGTTGGCGGCGGAAATGAAGTCAGAACATCCCCTGGCCTTTGCCCTCACCGAGTATCTGACCCGCGAGGGAGTAACGCCCGTCGAACCGGACACCTTCAACAGCATAACCGGAAAAGGCGTGGAAGTTACCTGGGAAAACAAGATTTACTGGGCCGGCAGCTATAAATTCGCCGCCGCCCGCCAGTCCGACCTCGAAGGCGAAGTCTCCCGGTTATCCCGACAATGGCAGGAAGAGGGCAAAAGCGTAGTCTATTACGGATGCGATGACCGGCTGCTGGCCGCCTTCGCGATAACGGACCCTATCAAGCCTACGTCCGCACAGGCGATCCGGCAATTGCAGAAAAAAGGCATAGAAATACACATGCTTACCGGAGACGGATACAGAACGGCTCTCTCCGTTGCCAAAGAAGCGGGCATCACCCGGATAAAGGCCGAAGTGCTGCCGGCCGACAAAGAAGAGTATATTTTACAACTTCAGCGCAACGGCAAGACGACGGCCATGGTAGGTGACGGAATCAACGATTCCCAGGCACTTGCCCGCGCCGATGTCAGCATCGCCATGGGGAAAGGAACCGATATCGCCATGGATGTGGCCATGGTAACGCTCATGACCTCAGACCTGCTGCTGCTTCCTCGGGCCATACGCCTGTCCCGGAAAACCGTCCGGCTGATCCGCGAAAATCTCTTCTGGGCCTTTATTTATAACATTATCGGCATCCCGATAGCGGCCGGAGCGTTATTCCCGGCCTACGGATTGCTCTTGAATCCCATGTGGGCAAGTGCCGCCATGGCCTTCAGTTCCGTTTCCGTGGTAATGAACAGTCTGCGGCTCAAATGGAGCCGGATTTAAAGAATAATACCCTAAAAATTACGAATCATGAAAACAAGCAGATTTAAAACCAACGCCAAATGCATGGGATGCGTGGCGAAAATAGAAGAATCCTTGAACGGGAAAGTGGCGAGAGATGCCTGGAAGATAGATCTTTCTTCTCCCGATAAAATCTTGGAAATCACATCGGATCTGTCTGATGAAACCGTAGCGGCCCTGATCAATCAAGCGGGATTCAAAGCCGAGAAAATAAACCAGACGGAATGAAAAAGCATTATAAGTATAAAGAGACGGATAAGATGAGTGATCTTATCTGTGAGGATTACTCATTGCTAACCGTTATGAGCCGTTTCGGCTTGTCTCTCGGATTCGGAGACCAAAGCGTGAAAGAGGTATGCCGGACCCAGCACGTGGATCACAAGACTTTTCTGGCGGTGGTCAATTTCATGGAAGACGGACAGTTCCAGCCCGAAGACCTGGAAGATTCGGAATTTTCCATCGAGGCCCTGATGGAATATCTGAAAAGGGCCCACAATTATTTTCTGGACTTCAACCTGCCGGCCATCCGGCGCAAACTCATCGAAGCGATCGACTGTTCGGCCGCCAACGATGTAGCTTTAGTAATCCTCAAATTTTATGACGAGTACGTGGGAGAAGTGCGCAAACACATGAATTACGAAGACCGCAGGGTCTTTACCTATGTCGAATCCTTGTTGAAGGGAACTCCGCCCGAAGATTATAATATCGCCGTTTTCGCCAGGCGCCACAATCAGATCAACCGGAAACTGAACGAGCTTAAAAACATCATCATCAAATATTATCCGCAGAAAGGGAGCAACAACCTGCTCAATGCGGTCTTATTCGATATTTACAATTGCGAACATGACCTGTTCTCCCATTGCCGGATAGAAGATTACATGTTCGTTCCGGCCGTGCTGCAACTGGAAAAAAAGAGGCAAAATGAAAAATAGCGGACCTTTTAAAATAGTGATCGCAGATACATCCGTAATCGTAAGAAGCGGAATCGTATCCGTCTTAAAAAGAGTTCCGGATCTGAATATACAGCCGGTGGAAATCGTTTCGGCGGAAGCCCTGCATAATTTCACCCGACTGCACACTCCCGATCTGATGTTGGTAAATCCCTTATTGGAGGAATGGTTCAATATAACGGCTTTCAAGGCGAAAAATCCTTCGGTAAAATGTATCGCCTTGCTCTATTCCGTCATGAATCCCGCTTTGCTGAAAGATTACGATCAGACCATATCCATCTGCGATGATGCGGATACGATCGTTTCCAAAATAAACTCCCAGTTAAACCGGCCCGGAGAGACTGAGGAAAAAGAAAACAACGGACAGGAACCCCTGAGCCAGCGGGAAAAAGAAATCATCGTATGCGTGGTTAAAGGAATGACCAACAAAGAGATAGCAAACAAGCTCTTTCTTTCTATCCATACGGTCATTACGCATCGCCGGAATATCGCCCGAAAACTACAGATCCATTCTCCCGCCGGCCTTACCATTTACGCCATTATCAACAAGTTAGTTGAATTGCAGGATATCAAGAACCTGTTTTGACCCGCTTATTCTTCTTCTGTTCTCCCGATAGCTTTCAGCAAGGCGACGGCAGCCGCATGCGCATCCCCGCCGGATTCTTCCAACAGACGGACGTATTTGCTGCCGATAATAGCGCCGCAGGCATGCGCGGCGGCCGTCTCATAGGACTGTTTATCGGATATGCCGAAGCCTATCATCAGGGGATTTTTCAATCCCATCTGCGCTATGCGTCTGAAATATTCTTCTTCCCGTACACCGAACTGCCGGAATCCCGTAACGGAGGCCGCAGATACCATATATATGAATCCGTCCGTATAACGGTCGATAAGCCGTATCCGCTCGGGAGAAGTTTCCGGCGTAATAAGCATAATCATGCGGATATCATATCTACGGGCTACGGGCAGATATTCTTCTATATAATTTTCCAGTGGCAGATCCGGTATGATCGCGCCGTCCACGCCGCATTCCGAGCAGGAGTGGCAAAAATTTTCGAACCCGTATTGCATGATAGGATTCAAATATCCCATCATCAGCAGCGGAATCTGCACCCGGCTGCGTATTCCGGCCAATTGTCCGAACAGTTTCTTCAAGGTCATTCCCCCTTGGAGGGCGCATCGGGTCGCCTGCTGGATTACCGGACCGTCAGCCATCGGATCGCTAAACGGGATCCCTATTTCTATCATATCCACACCCGCACCGGAGAGCGACTCTATTACCCCGGAAGCATCCGATCCGGCAGGATGCCCGGCGCAAAAATAAACGGAAAGGACGTCTTTCTTTTTCGTCCGGAATAATTCATTAATTCTATTCATCATTCGCGATTTTTATTTTCCTATTACTTAATCATTTATTATCAAAATCTTCATTTCTTGTCGGGAATCCTGTTTTCTTACATGTCCTCCTGCAGGAGGCGGAATTCCTTTATGAACTTCCCGATAGATTCCGCATCTTTTACAGCCGGAGCCTTTTCGAATCCGCTGTTTAAATCCACCCCCGCCCATGCCGGATGCCGGAATTCACGGAGAGAAGCCAGGCTGTCGGGACCCAAACCGCCGCTGAGCAAAAAAGGGACAGAGCCTTCGTACAGCGAAAGCAGCGTCCAATCGAATTTCTTCCCGGAACCGCCGTAGCCCCTGCAACGGGTATCGAACAAAAAATAATCGCAGCTATCGCAGAAGTCCGCCGCCAACTTCAGATCATCCTTACATTCCACGGAAAAAGCCTTTATAACCCTTAAGCCTTTTTCTCTCAGTTCCCGACAGATTCCGGGAGATTCTCCTCCATGCAGCTGAACCGCATTCAATCCGTATTTCCGTACCGTATCCAAGATCTTTTCCGCCGGTTCGTTTACAAACACCCCCACTCTATCCGCCTTTTCAGGCAAATATTCCGGCACTGCCGATACGAACCGGGAAGAATACGGATAGAAAATAAAACCTATCCAATCCGCTCCCGCCCGCTCCGTTTCCCGGATATTGCGGGAGTCCCTCATACCGCATACTTTCACGATCATATTTTCAAAAGGCTGCATTTTCGAAGCTTTTTACACAATCGCCGCACAGGGAACCGTATCCGGCCAGAAAACTCTCAAGAGCGTCCGCAGGACGGCCGGTTTTCATAAAACGCTCCCCTATCAGGAATCCCCGGTAGCCCGCCTCCCGCAAGAGTTTTACCGTTTCGGGTCCGGATATGCCGCTTTCCGAAATCCACAGTTTCTCCCGGGGCAATTTTTCCGCCAGACGGAAAGAATTTTCCACATCCGTATGGAACGTACCCAAATTCCGGTTGTTGACCCCTATCATATCCGTGAACTCGTTTATACGATCCAGCTCTTCTTCCCGATGGATTTCCAGCAAAACTTCCAATCCGAGGGACTTGGCCCTGGCTCCCAAATCCCTGCACCGGGCCGCATCCAGTACGGAGGCAATCAGCAGAACGGCATCCGCCCCGGCGGCCCGGGCCTCGAACAACTGATAAGGATCAATTATAAAATCCTTCCGGAGAATCGGCAAGCCGGTTGCGGAACGTCCCCGGGACAAATCTTCCAAAGAACCTCCGAAATAGGGAGAATCGGTCAAAACGGATATCGCAGAAGCGCCCGCCTTTTCATATCCCCGGCAAACATCCTCTATATCAGCATCCCGACAAATCCATCCCTTCGACGGCGACTTCCGTTTGAACTCAGCAATAATTCCGGTTTCGGAACGCTCCAGATTCCGGAGCATGCTTCTGCCTTTTCTGTTCCGGCTCCCGTCCATGCCCTGTTCTTCCTTCTCGCAATGCAATGCCAGCATGCCGATCCCCACGGTCTCCTTCCGCCGGGCCACCTCGATCCGTTTGGCGGCCACGATCTCTTCCAAAATATCTTTTTCCATAATTTTCATCCTCTTACATACATTTTTTCTAACTGTTGACCGCTATGAATTTTTTCAATACGTCCAGCGCCTTGCCGCTCTCGAGCGATTCCCGGGCCAGCGCTACGCATTCCTCTATAGGCCGTGCGGGTTCGATGGCCTGAATAGCAAAAGAAGCGTTAATAAGAACGCAATCTTCTTGCGCTTTCGTACCCCTGTTTTCCAAGACATTGTCAAAAATGCACGCGGCATCTTCCGGAGTGCGTCCTCCGAACAGTTCTTCCCGTGGAGCGAGTTCGAAACCCAAATCCGCAGGTTGATAGATAGTCTCATACAGATTGGTCATCACCTTGAATTCATCCGTCAGGGATATCTCATCGTAACCGTCCAGATTGTTGACTACGGCAAACCCGATCCCCAATTCGCGCAACACATTCGTATATAAACGCATCTGTACCAAATCGGCCACTCCCAATAATTGATAGTCAGGCAAAGCGGGGTTTATCAGGGGGCCGAGCAAATTGAATACGGTCCTGAACTGCAAGGCTTTTCGCACCGGAGCCACATTTTTCATCGCCGGATTGAAAAGCGGCGCATGCAGATACGCCATTCCGCATTCTTCCATCGACCGGCGCAGCGCATCCGGACGGTTCGTAAATTTTACGCCGTGCATCTCCATCACATTGCTGGCACCGCTTATAGAGGTAGCTCCGTAATTTCCGTGTTTGGCCACTTTATACCCCGCACCGGCTACCACAAAACATGCGCAAGTGGAAATATTGAAAGTATTTTTACCGTCGCCTCCCGTTCCCACAATATCTATGGGATGATAATCCGTCAAATCCACCGGCACCCGGGAGGAGAGCAGCGACTCCCGGAATCCGATCATTTCCTCTACGGTAATTCCCCGCATCCGGAATACCGTAAGCAGCGCCGCAATCCGGGCTTCGTTAATCCGGTTTTCCGTAATGCAGTCCATCAGTTCCCGGGCTTCTTCCCGGTTCAACTGTTCATGGTCGAATAATCTGTCAAGTAAAATTTTCATATCGGTTCGTATTTTTATATTGCGGGCAAAGAATGAGACAACCAATTAAAAAGAATCGTTTTTCCGCAAGGGGTCAGAACGGACTCCGGATGGAACTGGATTCCCCGCACATCGTATTTCCGGTGCCGGAGAGCCATAATTTGACCTTCTGCGCTTACGGCCGTTATTTCCAAAGAGTCCGGAAAGTCCCCGGTATCCACGACCCACGAATGATAACGCCCCGCCTGTATGACCCGAGGCAGCCCCTCGAAAATATAATCGTCTCCCGACAGAGTTACCGGAGTCTGCACCCCGTGAAAAACCTTCGGCAAATTTACCAGCCGCGCCCCGAATACCTGGGCGATAGCTTGTTCTCCTAAGCATATTCCTAAGATCGGTTTCACGGGCGCATACCGGCGGATCGTCTCCAACAGCAGACCCGCTTCCTCCGGAATTCCCGGACCGGGAGAAAGTATTATTTTATCATAAGGCTCCAGCTCTTCCAATGAGAATGCATCGTTCCGGAACACATCTACCTGTCTGCCGGACTCTACGACCACATGTCGCAGATTATACGTAAACGAATCGTAATTATCGATAATAGCTATTTTCATTTCCGTTCATATTATTTAAAGAATTTCCGCCAGCTCTATCGCCCTTTTAAGAGCGCCCAATTTATTATTCACCTCCTGAAGCTCTTTTTCCGCATCGCTCCCGGCTACAATGCCTCCGCCTGCCTGAAACCAAAGCTCATTATTCCGGCTTACGAATGTCCGGATCGTTATGGCCTGGTTCAGAGAACCGTTCAATCCGATGAATCCGATGCAACCGCCGTAGGCTCCCCTGTTGTGCGGCTCGTATTCGCTGATAAGCTGCATCGCCCTGACCTTAGGCGCTCCCGACAAAGTCCCGGCCGGGAAAGTGTCGATAAACGCCTTAACCGGATCCGCATTTTCTTCCAACCGGCCGCTCACACGGCTGACTAAATGAATAACATGGCTGTAATATTGAATCTGTTTGAAAAATTCCACTTTTACATCCCGACAATTCCGGCTCAGATCGTTGCGGGCCAGATCCACTAACATCACATGCTCCGCATTTTCCTTGGGATCGGCCAGCAGAGCCTCGGCCAGCAAGGCGTCTTCACGGGGATCGCCTCCCCGACGGGTCGTACCGGCAATCGGATCGATATAGGCCCTTCCCCCTTCTATACGGCAATGAGTCTCCGGAGACGACCCGAAAATGCGGAATCCACCGAAGTCGAAATAAAACAAATACGGAGAGGGATTTATGCTCCTGAGCGCACGGTATAATTTAAAATCATCTCCGGTATAATGCTGTATATATCTCCGGGATAAAACGATCTGGAATACATCCCCTCTTTTGCAATGGGCAATTCCCTTGCGGATATTCTCCATATGTTCCCGGTCGGTAAGCGTTCCGGTAACGGGTCCCTGCGCCCTGAACCCGTAAGTAGAATAAATTCCATTGCATATAGCCTTTTCTACCCTATCCAGGCCGCTTTCCTCCTGCGGACCGCACATTTCCAGCAATACCATCTCATCCCGATAGTCGTTGAAGACGATCAGATATCTATATAAGATATACAGCATATCGGGCGCATCGTTTTTGGGGAACCGGCTTTCCTTCACGGGAATATTTTCCATATACCTCACGGCATTGAAAGAGGTATATCCATACAGGCCGCAATAACCGGAGTACTCCCCCCGGACACTGAAACGGTCCAGAAAATCACGCAGGACGTTCTCCACCCTGCAGGATTCTCCCAGCATCCGTTCTTCCTCCGATCCGTCGGGAAACCGGTAAGTCGCCTTGCCGCGATTGATTCCGATACTGGCCACCGGACAAAGCCCGATAAAAGAACGGTTATTTTCCCCTCCGTGATAATCGGAACTCTCCATCAGAGCGCTTTGAGGAAATACATCCCGTACTTTCAGATACGTTTCCACGGGCGTATGCAAATCGCCCGGCAGAATCTTATAACGGGTTACATATTCAAACTTTTTCATTTTCATTATTTATTTCTCATTCTTTATTTTCTATGCCTATAATTATTCGTTTCCGGAAAGAACGGTTTCTTTGCGGTATTGCAGATAAACCGGAAGATCCTTATCTCCCCGTCCGGAGACAGTCAGCACGACGATATCGGAAGGACGGAATTTCATTTTTTCCAATGCGCCCAGAATATGGGCCGATTCCAAAGCCGGAATGATTCCTTCCAAACGGGTCAGTTCATACGCCGCTTGCAGCGCCTGATCATCGTTTACGGCCACCACCCGGGCCCGTCCGCATCGGGACAAATAAGCATGCAAGGGACCTATACCCGGGTAATCGAGTCCTGCGGAGACGGAATACGGCTCTTCGATCTGCCCGTCTTCGTCCTGCATTACCAAGGTCCTGGAACCATGCAGGATGCCCGTCCTGCCTAAATGAATGGTAGCGGCCGACATGCCCGACTCTATCCCTTTTCCTCCGGCTTCCGCCAACACGATTTTTACCCGCTCGTCATTCAGGTAATGATAAATAGTCCCGGCAGCATTACTCCCGCCTCCTACGCAGGCCATCAGATAATCCGGATAATCCCGTCCTTCTTTTTCCAGCAACTGCTTTTTGATCTCCTCGCTGATGACCGATTGCAGCCGGGCCACTAAATCAGGATAAGGATGCGGTCCCACCGTAGAACCTATGATATAATAAGTATCCGAAGGATGACAGCACCAGTCGCGGATCGCCTCGTTAGTGGCATCTTTCAGGGTCATGTTGCCGGAAGTAACGCTCCGCACCTCTGCGCCCAGCATTTTCATTCTCTCCACATTGGTCCTCTGACGCCGGATATCCGTTTCCCCCATATATACGACACATTGCATATTCATCAAAGCGCAGACCGTAGCCGTAGCCACACCATGTTGTCCTGCTCCCGTTTCGGCGATAATGCGTTTTTTCCCCAATCGCCTGGCCAACAGAATCTGCCCCACGGTATTATTGATCTTGTGAGCGCCCGTATGATTAAGATCCTCTCTTTTCAAATAAATTTTGCAGCCGTATTTTCCCGACAGGCGGGCGGCGGGATACAAGGGAGAGGGCCGGCCCACATAGTCGCGCAACAACCGGTCATACTCTTGCTTAAAATCCCTGCTTTCCAATATTTCCCGATAAACCGACTGCAAATCAGTCACGCATTTGTGCAGGATTTCGGGAATATAGGCACCTCCGAATTCCCCGTAAAACCCGCGTTCATTTACCTGATACGTTTCCATTTTATTCATTTTATTCAGTTTATTGTAATTCCATTACCGTATTTTGTCCGTGCAAAACCGCATCCGGAAAAGGCCGCAAATCAAAAAGGCCCGTCGTAAGTACGACAGGCCTTCGATATCCTTTTTATATTATGATGTTCAGAAATCAGCTATAGATATATACGGTCCTCTCACTTACGACTTTTAAAGTGCAAGCGGCGCCACCAATATCTATCTGCCGATAATCTTCTCATTTTTTCTTATATTTCGGGGACAAAGATAACTGTTTTTTCTTAACATTATTCCGATATGGAAAGATTTTTGCTGATGGTTTGCAAAAAAATATTCTAATGCGATTTCTGTGGATCATACTCCTGTTTTCAGGAGCCAATATATATGTCTTTTCCCGTATATGGAATATGATGCCCGCCGGTACGGTCGAAAAGATTTTACTGATTCTTTTGTGGCTGCTGCTTACGGCAGCGCCTTTTATAGGCATTTTCGCAGGCGGCCGTTTCCCGTCCTCCGTTACGGCATTCCTATACAGGACCGGCTCTTCCTGGCTGATTATCTTTCTGTATATGGCAATGATTTTCCTGTTATGGGATCTGCTGCATCTTCTCCGGATATTGCCTTCCATGACCGCATACCGGGCTGCACCCTTTATATTGGGAGGGATTCTGCTGATTATATTTACGGGAGGATATATCCGTTACAGGATCAAGGACCGGGTGGAACTGAATATCTCCGTTACCCATCCCGCCCCTTCCGGCTCTGCAGATCCGGGGCTTCGCTCCCCGGAGGCCGTTTCGCCGGAATACGATCTCCCGCAATACCCTATTCCGGAATACGGCACCCTTACATCGGATTCCTTAAAAATAGTGGCGATCAGCGATCTTCATTTGGGATACACTATCGGGAAAAAAGAACTCGAACAATGGATCGCCCTTATCAACCGGGAAGAGCCGGATGCGGTATTAATCGCCGGAGACATTATCGATAACAATCTGAAGCCTTTATACGAGCAGAACATGGCTCCTTCCTTTAGAAAAATCCGCTCCCGGTACGGAGTGTTCGCCGTTCCCGGAAATCATGAATATATTGCCGGAATCGAGGGCAGCGCCGAATTTATAAAATCCGCCGGCATCGTATTCCTCAGGGATTCGGTAGCGAAGATAGACGGACGGTTTTATATTGCCGGAAGAGACGACAGGAGCAACAGAAGAAGAAAGCCCTTGGGAGAATTGCTCGGCAAGCCCGATCCCTCCCTGCCCGTTATTCTGTTGGACCATCAGCCTTACGGGCTGGAGCAATCAGCCGAAAACGGAGTGGATCTTCAGATTTCCGGTCACACCCACCGCGGACAAATATGGCCCGTTTCGCGGATTACCGACCGCATATTCGAAAAATCCCACGGATACTTGCGCAAGGGCGATACGCATATATACGTAAGCTCCGGGTTGGGAATCTGGGGCGGAAAATTCCGGATCGGAACAAAATCCGAATATGTAGTCATCCATCTGAAAATCATCCGCGACACAACGGCCCCGAAAAAGGATCTCCGCATAGCCGAAAATGAATAAACAGACAAGGGGACGGGGCTGACAAGAAACGGGGACTGCCGACAAGTTTCAGACAGTCCCCGCCATGCTTCCGCCGGAGCATCGTTACCAGACATACGCCACCTTAAATCCCAATGCGCCCGCATTTACACTCAAACCGTCACGGGTGAGTGACTGATGATAATATCCGAACGTGAAATCCAACGCATGTCCATTCTGGATATTCATGCTGCATCCGATCTGAGGATCGATGAGAAATCCGCCCAAACTGCTGAAATCACCGGCGCCTACGCCGCCTCCCAGATCCAAGGCAGCCAGCAGGGATATTCTATCGGTCACCGGATAATATGCTTTGGCATTTAAGAAAATGGGGATAATCGTCCCGCATCCATCGGAGGTATAAAAATCCACGCCCAATCCGGCACCGACAAAGAAATTCTCATTCAGGCGCACGCCGTGAACCGTACGCACCGGAATCCGGGTCATATCGTATGTACCTATCCCGATTCCTACTCCCAAGCTCGCTTCTCCCTGATATTGAAGATGGAAAGATCTTTGCTGCGCATTCGCGAATCCTATGCCCATTAAAAAGGCGGTAAGAACAAAAAGAACTTTTTTCATGACAATATTTTTTAAGTTATTAATTTACAAAGCGGTTACGATTTATTTTTCCAAATACCCGCATCTTACATGCAAAAATAATAAAAATCCTCTTTGAAGATACTTTAAATAATCTTCCTCCCGATAGGGCATTGCCCTTTTTTTTATACCTTTGCCAATCGAACCCATCAAAATCCGGATTAAAATGAGACTTACCCTTTTCTCGCTATTGTTTTTTTCGCTTTTAGCCGCAGAACCGGCAGAAGCCAAGAGCGATGCGCAAAAGTTCATCGACTCGCAACTCAAAACCGATCCGTTGTTCTGCAATGCGGTAGTAGGCATTTTAGCGGTGGACCAGAACGGAAATACCATCGCCGAATGGAATTCCAATCTGCCGCTTTTAACAGCATCTACCTTGAAAACCGTTACTACCGGACTCGGACTCTATTATTTAGGGCCGGACTACCGTTTCAGTACCCGGATCGCTTATTCGGGCCAGATCAGAGACAGCGTTTTACAAGGCAACCTGCATATTATAGGCGGAGGAGACCCGACCTTAGGGTCCCAAGATACGGTAGCCTATAAAATCGATTCCATATTCGGCATCTGGAAAAATGCCGTGGATGCCTGCGGTATCAAAAAAATAGAGGGAAATATCGTAGTGGACGACCGGTTTTTCGAGAGGGAAGCCATTCCCGACTCCTGGTCGTGGGGCAATATAAGCACCGATTACGGGAGCGCCCCGTCGGGACTCTCCTTTTATGAAAACAATCAGATATTCAAGCTGATCCCCGGAGAACAGCCCGGAGACAGCGTATCGGTATCGATATCCTATCCCGGATTACCCGATTTCCAAATCGTCAATGAACTGAAAACCGCCAAAGCGAAAAGCGGCGACCGCAGCGCATATTATACGCAGGACATGGTACAGGCCGGAAGATTTACCGGAACCGTTCCGGCAGACCGCGACTCCATTCTGTCGGTCAACTCCAACAAATTCCCGCACCTAAGCTGCGGATATGAATTCCGGGAATACCTTCTGCGCCACGGGATAGAAAGCAAACCGCAGATAGTGGACATCTCCCAAGTGGGGGAAGACGAGGATGAAGCCCTGATTTACATCGCCCAGACCTATTCTCCCGAACTGCGCCGGATTGTAAACGTAACCAATCATATCAGCAATAATTTCTACGCGGAAACCATCCTTAAAACCATCGGGAAGAAAATGACGGGGTCGGGAAGCTACGACTCTTCCGTGGTAGCGGTACGCCGGCTGCTGAAAGAATTAAACGTTCCCCTGACGGGATTCACTATGGAAGACGGCAGCGGCCTGTCGCGGCAAAATTACGTATCGCCTGCATTTTTCTGCAATTATTATTCTAAAATAGCGGAAAGTGATATCTTTGTTCCGTTTTTTGAGAGCTTGCCCGTACCGGGGGAAGGAGGTACGTTGAAAAACGTACTGCGCAACGCTCCGGTGCAAATAAAAAACCGGATTCATGCCAAAAGCGGCTCCTTAGCCAATGTAAAATGCTATGCCGGATATGTAGAATGCGAAGGGGGAAGCGGCCTGATCCGATTCGCCATTTTAGTAAATAATTATGCCGCAAGGACTTCTCAAATACAACCCAAAATAGAGGGATTTTTAGAAATGCTTACCCACTGCGAATAGATTAATATAAAAAACACTTAAAAAATACACTATGTTAACTTTTTCAAAAAAGGCCCAGGCAATGCCGGCCTCTCCTATCAGAAAATTAGTACCTTTTGCAGAAGCCGCTAAAAAAAGAGGCGTAAAAGTATATCACCTGAATATCGGACAGCCCGATATCGCTTCCCCGAAAGAAGCGTTGGACGCCGTTAAAAACAATACGCTGGAATATGTGCCTTACAGCAACTCCGCCGGAGTGGAATCTTACCGGAAAGGACTGGCGAAATATTACCAAGGCATCGGCATCGATATCGACTATACCGATCTGATCGTAACCGGCAGCGGTACGGAAGCCGTTCAGTTCGCCATTTCCGTTACCTGCGACCCGGGCGATGAGGTAATCGTAATGGAGCCTTTTTATACCAACTACAATGCTTTCGCCATTCAAAACGATGTCAAACTGGTTCCTATCTCCACTTCCATAGAAGAAGGATTCAAATTGCCGCCTATCGAGGAATTCGAGAAACACATCACGCCCAAGACCAAAGCCATCCTTATCTGCAACCCGGGTAACCCGACCGGAACCTTGTATTCCAAGGAATCCCTGCTCCAATTAGGGGAAATCGTAAAAAAACATAATATATTTTTGTTCTCGGACGAAGTATATCGCGAATTCTGCTACACGGATGATCCTCATTTCTCCTGCATGCAGATACCCGGCGCAGAACAGAACGTAGTATTATTAGATTCCGTTTCAAAAAGATACAGTCTTTGCGGAGTGAGAATCGGCTGCATCGCATCCCGCAATAAAGAACTGATGAAATACGTGTTGAAATATGCCCAGGCACGCCTTTGCGCTCCGGCTTACGGACAAATCGCTGCAGAAGGCGCTCTGGCGACTCCTAAAGAATATTTCGCTGCCGTCAAAGCCGAATATATCCACAGAAGGGATGTAATGATCGATGCATTGAGGAAAATGGGCGTGGTGACTCCTACCCCGATGGGTGCTTTCTACACCGTTGCCGAGCTTCCGGTAGATAATGCGGACAAATTCGCCCAATGGCTGCTGGAAGAATTCCAGTACGAAGGCCAGACCGTAATGGTAGCGCCGGCCGCAGGTTTTTATGCCACCCCGGGAAAAGGAACCCGTCAGGTAAGAATCGCCTACGTGCTTAAAATCGAAGACCTGAAAGCCGCCATGAAATGCTTGGAAGAAGCTCTTAAAGTTTATCCGGGACGTCTCAAATAAAACCTTTTTCATAAAGGAAAAAATACGGAATACCGAAAATAGCCGGAAAGTCATGCGGACCTTCCGGCTATATTTATGTTCCGGCCTCATTGCACAATCCCCGTCGGGAATAATATGAATCCGGTTTATCTGCTCACTGTCGGGAAGGGCCTGTCAATTCACGAAATATGCCGCCCGGGCGATTACCAGCGCACATAAAAGCAAAATCAGCTCTATCCGTACGGCATTTCCCTCTAACCGGTTGCCGAAATAATGAGAAAACACCAATGCTAAGGAAGGAGCAGGGAGAATGCACAGGGGAGCATTTCCCGCCCGGGAAAACAAGAAGAAAATTCCCGACAACAAAAACACGTATATGAATTCCATTCTCAGAATCGATGCGGCAATGGGACTGTAACGGCTCATTTTTCCCGCAATTCCGATGACCGCATGGATAAAGACAAAGGCGATGCACAAAATCAGGAACAATACGGTAATAGCCGGAGTATAAAACGGCACGCCGAATCCGGAAACGGCATCCAAGTACTGTAAAAGGAAATAATCCAAGTCATTATATACTATATACCGGAAGGAAAAGAGATAGATGAAAGGTACGGCCGCCCCGCCTGCATAACGGGCCGCATCCCTCAATACATCCGTACTGCCGATCAGCGCCAGAATAAAAATACAGGGAATGCACCACAATAAAGGCGCATAAAACAAGGTTCCCGATGCCAGCAGCAGAAAGGAGGTAAATTTCTGTTTCTCCAAAAAACAGTATTGCGCCCAGGCCCAACACACGGCGGCGGGATATATTCCGCTGAAATATACGGAAGCCGGATCGGAAAATATAAAAGCCGATAAAAACAGCCAGGTGAAGTTCCAGTTGAAAGAATGGCTCAAGGTCTTATGACTGATAAGATAGACCGGCAAAAACAGCAACAGGATGAAAAAAATCCCCAAAGCGGCGCTCCACCATACATTTTCATACAGGATATCCGTCTCTATATACCCGCTCACAAGAGGAATCCAATCTCCGCTCCGGTCGGCCGGTATCAGAAAAGCGGACAGAAACAGAAACAGCACTACGGCCAGAATCAGCCGGTTCCACTTGGGATAAGTATCGGAGGCAGGCAACATATACGGTTGGTATCGTTTACTTTTCTTTCGGGCCGAGCAAATCCAATCCTATATCTTTCCGATAATATTTGCCGGTGAATCCTATCTTTTCCATTTCCCGATAAATAACCTCCCGACAAGCAGGAATGCCTTTTCCGTTGACGGTCACCGCCAGCACCCGCCCTCCGGAGGTAACCAACTTTCCGTCGCGGACCGCCGTTCCGGAATGGAAAATCTTTACGGGGCTGTCGGGACGATTCTCTAAAAGATAAGGAGTTCCCGTTATTTCGAATCCTTTTTCATACGATTCCGGATAGCCGCCGGATACGCACACTACCGTAAAAGCCTCTTCAGGAGAAACCGAAATCTTTTCTCCCGACAGCCGGCCTTGCGCCGCAGCCGTCAAATGCTCCAGTAGGTCGGATTCGATCCGGGTCATTACCGCCTCCGTTTCCGGATCTCCCATACGGACATTGTATTCGATCACGTAAGGCTCTCCGGCGCAATTCATCAATCCGATAAAAATGAATCCTTTATAATCGATTCCGTCTTTTTTCAGCCCCTCAATGGTAGGCCGGATGATTTTTTGCTCCGTTTTCGCCATAAAATCCCGGTCGGCAAACGGAACGGGAGAAACTGCGCCCATTCCTCCGGTATTGAGCCCCTTATCGTTCTCGCCTATCCGTTTATAATCTTTCGCCTCGGGCAGAATCATATAGTCTTTTCCATCGGTAAGCACGAAGACGGAAACTTCGATGCCCGCCAGAAATTGTTCGATTACCACCGTATTCCCGGCTTCGCCGAACTTGCCTCCCAACATTTCCCGCAATTGCCGTTTGGCTTCCGGAAGATTATCCACGATCAAGACCCCCTTTCCGGCCGCCAGACCGTCCGCTTTCAACACGTAAGGAGGATTCAGACTCTCTAAAAAACGATCCGCCTCGGCAAGACCGGCAGAGGTGAAACTCTTATAGGCGGCTGTCGGGATACCGTGCCGGGACATGAACTCCTTGGCGAAATCTTTGCTTCCCTCCAACCGGGCGCCGGATTTTCCCGGGCCTATGAACAGAACCCGGCTCAATTGCGGGTCGCTTTCGATAAAATCGCGCAACCCTCCTACCAGCGGGTCTTCAGGCCCTACGACCACCATATCTATATCATGCCGCAGGATCTGCTCTTTTATCGCATTGAAGTCCTTGACGGAACCTTCTATATTTTGGGCTATCCGGGCGGTTCCGGGGTTTCCCGGCATACAGAACAGGGCCGTACATTTTTTACTTTGTCTTATCTTCCAGGCAATCGCATGCTCCCTTCCGCCGGAGCCTAATACCAATACATTCATTTCCGTTATTTTATAGTTCTATTCTTTTGCATACGAGATTCTTCTTTCCGATCGCCTCCAGCACCAAAGGGAGGGCCACCCAAAGATTTTTCGCACATTTGACCGAATCGTGGAATACGATAACGGCCCCCGGCTCTATATACGGTATGACATTTCTGGCACAGGTTTTTCCGGAAATCCGGCGGTTATAATCCCGGCTCAGGACATTCCACATGATCGTATGGTATCTCTCGCTCAGCACCCGGGCCTGATTGGGACCGATCCGGGCATAGGGAGGGCGGAATAAATTGGACCGGATCATATCTCCCGCAATATCGATATCGCGCACATAATCGCCCGTCTCCATTCCCCATCCTTTTACGTGGCTGTAAGAATGGTTGCCCACCGCATGCCCCCGGCGCTTCACCTCTTCGAAAAGCTCCGGAAACATCTCCACATTCTTGCCTATACAGAAAAAAGTAGCCTTTGCATTGTATTTATCCAATTGATCCAGCACCCACGGGGTTACTTCGGGCCGCGGGCCGTCGTCAAACGTAAGGAAAACCCCCTCTTCCTCTTCCGGAAAATTCCAGATGAAGGAGGGAAACATTCTTTTTATAATCCGGGGCGGTCTGAATTTCATTTTATAAGTTTGAATTGGCAAAAATAATAATAAAAATTAACTTTGTGTTTCATTAATAAGCCGTATGCGCAACATATCGAAGATATTTCACATTTTCCCGGGAATACTCGCCTGCCTGCTATTGTTTTCCTGTACGAAAAGGGGCATCATTCCCGCCAATGAACTTTCCCGCATCATCGGTGAAATGTACTTGGCGGATCAATACGTGGAAGAAAATCCCCAGTACCGGATACAGGCCGATTCCGCCGCCCTGTACGAGTCCATTTTCCGCAAATACGGCTATACTACGGAAACGTACAGAAATTCTTTAGCTTACTATCTTCAAAAAGGCAACTCCTACGAGAAAATCAATACCCGGGCCCGCGATATGCTTTCCGAAAGGAAAAATGAACTCGAACGGATCCTGCAGAAAACCGGGAAAACTCCTGTCCACTGGCCCATATTGGATTCCATCCGGAAAATAAATCTGCATGAACTCCGGGCCTATCCCTATTTGAGGGCCGTAAAATGGTTTTCCATTCCCGACGAGGACGCCGGCTGGAAATTTACCGATACCCAGGAACCCGACATCCCCGGAAACATCCGTTGGTGGATACTGAACGTAGACATTTTCTCGGATTCCCTGAATCTGAAATATCCCGTTTTACTAAAAAAGTATTTGCTGGAAAAAGAATCGGCAAAATGAGACGGATCGCAGCCAACTATATATTTCCGGTAACGGGCGAACCGATCAAAAACGGCGTTATAACGCTGGAGGATGACGGAACGATTCTTCGGATCGGCCGGCTGGAAAGCGAAGAGGAAGATACCGAATTCTATAACGGCATCCTCTGTCCCGGGTTCGTAAATGCCCACTGCCATCTCGAATTGTCCCATTTGCAGGGCCGCCTCCAGGAAGCGACCGGAATGTGGGGATTCATCTCCCAGATTAAGTCCTTACGGGAAACCACGCCCCGGGAGGAACGCATCCGGGCCGCGGAAATTCAAATGGAAAATTTATACCGGCAGGGAGTAAGCGCCGTAGCGGATATAAGCAACAGCGAGGAAACATTCGGGATCAAAACCCGCAGCCCGTTGTACAGCCGTACTTTCATAGAACTTTTCGGTTCAGAACCCGACAAGGCGGAAGAGCTGCTCCGGCAAGGAGTACAAAAGGCCGGCAGGGCGACTGCGCAAGGTTTAGATGCCTCCTTGGCTCCCCATGCCTGTTACAGCATGAGCGTCCCTCTTTTAGAGGCTACCGTCCGGGAAGGGCTAAAAAGCGGATTCCTATCCTGTCATAACCAGGAAAGCCCGGAAGAAGAAGAATTGTCGGGAAGAAATACGGGGAAGCCCTCCCTTCTCTATTTTTTAGATCATCTGTCACGGGTACATACTCCGACTGTCCCGGGAAAAATAAATCTGGTCCACAACACGGTTACCGGGGAAGAAAGCATCGATGCGGCCCTGCAAATTTTGCAGGAACCTTACTGGACAATTTGTCCGCTTTCCAATATTTTCATCCATCGGACCCTGCCTCCCCTGAATCTGATGCGGGCCAAAGGGCTGGATATATGTTTAGGAACCGACAGCCTTTCCAGCAATAAATGCCTGTGCATGGCAGAAGAGATCAAATGCCTGCATATCAATTTCCCCGAGATTCCGTTAACGGAAATTCTCAAATGGGCCTGTCTGAACGGAGCCAAGGCCTTAGGCAAGGAAAATGAACTGGGAAGTTTGGAGCCGGGGAAAAAACCGGGCATAGTTTTAGTAAGCCACATAGACTGGTCACATTTTAAGCTGACTCCCGACAGTATTACGAAAAGAATTATCTGAAAAAACAAATATCATGGCAACCTTGCTTTTCAATCATATCGCTTTCGGTCCCATTAAAAGCAGACGTTTAGGCAACTCGTTAGGGATAAATTTATTGCCGAAATTCGGCAAATGGTGCAGCTTCGACTGCATCTATTGCGAATGCGGCTGGAACAAAGACGGCAAAAACGACCGGCAGCTTCCTTCAAAAGAAGAAGTTTTCCTTGCCCTCGACCACAAGCTCAAAGAATGTAAAGAAAACGGCACGCCTATCGATACCATCACTTTTTCCGGCAACGGGGAGCCGACGCTGCATCCCGATTTTCCCGCCATTATCGACCGTACGCTGGAATTGCGTGACCGGTATTATCCCGCCTCAAAGGTATCTGTTCTCACCAATGCTTCCCAATTGGACAAACCGCAAATAAGGGCGGCCCTGCAAAAAACGGATAACCCCATTTTAAAGATCGATTCTCCTCTAAACGAATACGTACAAAGCATAGATCGTCCCTCTCCCGCCTATTCTTTGGCCCGGACCATAGAAAACATAAAACTGTTCGACGGCGATTTTATTCTCCAGACCATGTTTCTCAGAGGAGAAGCAGACGGAAAACGCATAGATAGTACGGACCCCGAAAATTGCCGCGCATGGCGGGATCTGGTGCGGGAACTCAAACCCCGCGAAATCATGATGTACACCATAGACCGGGAAACCCCCGCCCAAAATCTTTCCAAGGTAACGGTGGAAGAGATGGAAGAAATAGCCCGCCCGCTCAAACAGGAAGGATACAGGATCCAAATCAAAGGATAAAGGCCGGCCGGAGAACGGAACGGTTAAAAAAAAGTTAATTTTTCCGGAAAAAATATTTCAAAGGAAGATTATCTTTGTAATAGGAAATTCGTAAAAATCCTTTACTAAAGTAACGGATTTTTTAAACGACCTGAAAATTAAAATTGTTAAAAGGATGCGGACAGTGATACAAAGGGTATCCCGGGCGGAGGTGACAACGGAAGGGGAAACTATCGGGAAAATCGGTCAGGGACTTATGATTTTAGTGGGAATCGAAGAGGCGGACAATACGGAAGACATTTCCTGGATGGCCAGAAAGATAATCAATCTGCGTATTTTCGATGACCGGGAGGGAGTTATGAATCTGTCCGTCAAGGATACGGACGGAGAAATCCTGTTGGTAAGCCAGTTTACCCTCCATGCGCTGACAGCCAAAGGGAACCGGCCTTCCTATATCAAAGCCGCCCGTCCGGAAACGGCAATTCCGGTATATGAAGAATTTATCCGCACCATAGAAGAAGGGCTGGGAAAAAAGATCGCTACGGGAAAATTCGGAGCGGAAATGCAAGTATCCCTCGTAAATGACGGACCGGTTACGATCCTCATAGATACCAAACATAAAGAATAGCCCTGCTGCAAGACTCCCCTGGAGAACACGAAAAAAATAGAACGATATATGAAAGAGATTCTGAACGGTTTTGATTACATCCCCGACATCGAAGACATCGACAAAAAACTCTCGGCAATACAATCGAACCTGGAAAACTGGGCGACCAAAGACAATCTGGCCTCTTGTATCGGCTATATGGATCTGACCTCCCTGAACTCGACCGACACGGCGGAAAAAATAGCCGGCCTGACCCAGAAAGTAAATAATTTCAAAAGCAATTTCCCCAATTATCCCGCTCCCGCATCCATTTGCGTCTATCCGAACTTAGGGAAAACCGTCAAGGACAATCTGACGGTTCCCGGCGTTCATGTAACCGTAGTAGGCGGAGTTTTTCCCACTTCCCAGAGTTTTTTGGACGTAAAAGTACTCGAATGCAGAACTGCAGTGGAGCAAGGCGCGGATGAAGTGGATATCGTTCTGGCATTGAACGCATTTTTGGCAAATGATTTCGAAAAAGCCTCCCATGAAATCCGGGAAATCAAAAAAGCTGTCGGGAACGCCTGTCTGAAAGTCATTCTGGAAACAGGAGCGCTCGCCACTCCGGAAAAGATCGCGGCGGCCTCCTTCTTGGCTATGGAAGCGGGCGCCGATTTCATAAAGACCTCTACCGGAAAACTCGAACCGGCCGCCACTCCCATGGCCGCCATCGTCATGTGCGAATGCATCAATGCATATAATCGTAAAACGGGGAAAAAGATCGGTTTCAAGCCGGCCGGAGGTATGACTTCTCCCAAAGACGCTCTCTGCTATCTGGCCATCGTAGACACCATTCTGGGAAAAGAATGGCTTACGCCCCGATATTTCAGGATAGGAGCCAGCCGTCTGGCAAACAATCTGCTGAGCGAATTGGAGCAGAAAACCGTCAGTTATTATTAATATAATATCGTCCCTTGCGCCGTCTAACCGGCCAGCAGGCTCCAGACCGTAAACACTGCGAAAATTACGGAAGCCAGTCCGTTGGTAGTAAAAAAAGCCGCATCCAACCGTCTCAGATCGGATGGGGAGATGATACAGTGTTGATATGCCAGGAGTCCGGAAAACAGCAGCGCCCCGGTAATATATATCCAATGGACACTGCCCGATGCAGAAAAAGACATATCCGTATCCTTGAAAATATAAAAATACAGCACGCCCGTCAGGGGAACGACCAAGGCATGCAGAAATCCAGAGAGGATCATGGCTTTTTTCCTTCCTAAGCGGGCCGGTATGGAGCGGATTCCATATCGTTTATCGAAATCCTCATCCGCCAGAGCATACAATATGTCGAATGAACCCGACCAGAGCAGAACAATCAGAGAGACGATCAGGGGTGCGGGAGCTAACTCTCCGGTTACGGCCATGTAGGCGCCCGCCGGCGCCAAAGAGAGGGACAGCCCTAACCCGAAATGGCATAACGCCGTAAATCTTTTCAGCGAACTGTATCCCAACAAAACCGTCAGTACTACCGGAGAAAGCATCAGGCATAAGCGATTGATGAAAGAGCAGGCAGCAATGAACAGCAGGCAATTCACGGCTACGAAAACCAGTACGTTCCGGGGGCTTAGGACTCCCGACGGTATCTCCCGCGAAGCCGTACGGGGATTCATCGCATCGATCCTGCGGTCCAGATACCGGTTGAAACCCATAGCCGCATTCCGTGCGGTTACCATGCAGACCAGCACTTTCAACAGCAGGGACACGGAAAATTCCATACCGGGCTGCAATATGCCCAAGGTAAATCCGATACAGGCAAAAGGAAGCGCAAAAACGGTATGCGCGAATTTCACTAAGGAAAAATAGCTCGCTACCCGCATATTTTATTCCGTCCGCTAACGTAAAACGGCCCCGAATTTCTCCTGGAAATTTTTCAGCAATTTTTCCATCGTAACTTCCACCGCCTTATCGGTCAGGGTTTTTTCCATATCCTGCAGCACGAAACTGATCGCATATTGTTTTTTGCCGGCCGGAATTTTATCTCCCCGATATACATCGAACAGCGTTACGCTTTTAAGCAACCGGCGTTCAGCCGAAAAAGCCGCTTTCCGGATATCGGCGAAAGATATGTTTTCTTCCAGCAGCAATGCCAGGTCTCTTTTCACTTCGGGATATTTAGGCAATTCCTTGTATTGAACCCGGTTTTTCCGAATCAATTTCCACAGGATGTTCCATGAAATTTCAGCGGCGAAAACCGGCTGCTTGATGCCGAATTGTCTCAGGCGCACCGCAGCCACCGTCCCCATGACCGCCAGTTCCTTGCCTCCGACAATATAGGAAAGTCCTTCCGAGAATAAATCCGACGGAGCCGGAGCATATTCCAGATCGGCCAGTTCGATACCGAAGCGTTTGAGCAGCAATTCCAAATACCCTTTCAGCGTAAAATAATTTCCTCCGGCCGTTTTGTTGTGCCAGCTTTGATAACCGTTCCCGGTAATGAAAATGGAGAATCGGGGCTTTTCATCATAGGCTCCCAAAGAATTTCCGGGATCGCCCGTTTCCCCGTCGGGAAGGACATAATCAGGATTAAATGAATATACATTCCCGTATTCGAACAGTTTCAAATCCGGCATCTGCCGGTTAATATTATAGGCAATCACCTCCAATCCGCTGAATAAAAGGGTCTGACGCATACAATTCAGATCCGAGCTGAGCGGATTCAAGATTTTCACGCATTTCTTTTCCGGATATGTTTTCAGATGGGCGTAATATTCGCTCCGTGTCAGCGAATTGTTCATCATCTCCATAAAGCCGTTGGCCGCCATAAAATCAGACGCCACGCTTCTGATCCTCTCCTTATCCGGTTTGGGAACCGTATTTACGGAAGAAGTCATCCTCTGGGGCAACTCCACATTATTATATCCGTAAATCCGCAATACGTCTTCCACTACATCGCACTCCCGATAAACATCCTCTCTGTAAGTAGGAACCTTGACTACCGCACCTTCCGCATCGGAAGAAACGAATTCCATATCCAGATATTCCAGAATCTTTTTGATGGTTTCCGCGCCGATCTTTTTCCCCATCAGCCGTTCCATACGGCCGTAATTCAACTCCACCTCTTTTTTCCCGACAGGTCCGGACACGATATCATACACCGGCCCCGTGATACGGCCGCCGCCCAACTCCTGAATCAACAAGGCGGCCCGTTTAAGAGCATACAGCGTAATCATAGGATCCGCTCCCCTTTCGTACCGGAAAGACGCATCGGTCTTCAATCCGTGCCGTTTGGAAGTTTTCCTTACATATACCGGATTGAAATAAGCGCTTTCTAAAAAAACATTCACCGTATTTTCGGTAATTCCGCTTTCCGCTCCGCCGAATACTCCCGCAATACACATGGGAGCCTGAGTATTGCATATCATCAGATCCTGTGCATCCAGCTTCCTTTCAACGCCGTCCAGCGTTACAAAACGGGTTCCCGGCGCACAAAAATCCACCACTACCTTCCCGCCCGTAATCTTATCCGCATCAAAAGCGTGCAGCGGCTGCCCTATTTCCATCAGTACGAAGTTCGTAATATCCACTAAATTATTGATAGGCCGCAGCCCTACCGACAGCAACTTCGCCTTCAACCAATCCGGAGACTCCCCCACTTTCACGCCCCGGATAGTCACTCCCGAGTACCTCGGCGCTCCCTGCGGCGCCTTCACTTCTACCGTTATCGATTCTTCCGTATCGGTTCCCTCTTTAAATGCGCTTACATCCGGGATATGAAGATCCCCTCCCAAACCGTTCAATTTCAAATAGGCGCTCAGATCCCTGGCCACTCCTATATGCGAGGCGGCATCTACACGGTTGGGCGTCAGCCCTATCTCAAAAACGATATCCGTCTTCAGATTCAGATAATCCTTTGCGGGAGTTCCGGGAACCGCCCCGGCATCCAACACCATAATACCTTCGTGATCATGCCCGATTCCCAATTCATCCTCCGCGCACAACATCCCGAAAGATTCCACACCCCGTATTTTGGATTTTTTTATTTTCACCTCTTCCCCGTTGATGAAAGTCAGCCGGGTATTCAGCGTCGCCAGCATCACTTTCTGACCGGCCGCCACATTGGGGGCGCCGCAAACGATCTGCAACGGTTCTCCGCTGCCCATATCGACCTTGGTTACATGCAAATGATCCGAATTCGGATGTTCCTTGCATTCCAGCACCTCCGCCACCACTACTCCGGCCAGACCGCCGGGAATCTCCTCCACTTGTTCCATGCCTTCTACTTCCAGCCCTATTGAATTCAATATCACTTCCAATTGTTCGGGAGTCAGATCGAAATCGACATATTCTTTCAGCCAATTATACGAAATTTTCATGTCTGTCTTTTATTATTTTTTGATTTTCAAACGTTTGTTACCGGAATAGCGAACCGACGAATTCTTTCTTGTCGAATACCTGCAAATCCTCTATTTTCTCTCCCACGCCGATAAACTTTACGGGAATCCTGAATTGGTCGGCGATACCTATCACCACACCGCCCTTGGCCGTCCCGTCCAATTTCGTTACCGCCAGCGCAGTCACATCCGTAGCTTTGGTAAATTCCTTCGCCTGCTGGTAAGCGTTTTGTCCCGTCGAGCCGTCCAGCACCAACAATACCTCATGAGGAGCATCCGGGATCACTTTCCGCATGACATTCCGGATTTTAGTCAACTCGTTCATCAGATTCACTTTATTATGCAAACGTCCGGCAGTATCTATCAAGACCACATCCGCACCCTGCGCTACCGCCGATTTAACCGTATCGTAAGCCACGGAAGCCGGATCGGCTCCCATTCCCTGCTTGACGATCGGCACCCCCGCACGTTCACTCCAGATGGTCAATTGTTCCACGGCTGCCGCCCGGAATGTATCGGCCGCACCCAGAACCACTTTTTTACCGGCATTTTTCAGGCGCAACGCCAGTTTTCCGATCGTAGTGGTCTTCCCGACGCCATTTACCCCTACCACCATCATCACATACGGTTTTTTGGAAAAGTCGAAAGGTTCCGGAATCTCTCCATCCGAATCCTTTACATTGAGCAGTTTTTCGATTTCTTCCCGTAAAATGGAATTTAATTCCTCCGTATTCATATATTTATCTCTCGCCACCCTTTCCTCCAGACTGTCTATAATTTTAAGCGTGGTCTCCACCCCGATATCCGATGCGATAAGCGCCTCTTCGATACCGTCCAAAACATCATCGTCCACTCTCGATTTACCCACGATCGCCCGCGATATTTTATCGAAAATCCCGCTCTTGGTCTTTTGCAAACCCTGATCGAGGGATTGCTGTTCTTCTTTTGTTTTCTTTCCGAATAATCCAAAAAACGCCATAATTCCTATATTCTTTTTCCAACTTGCAAATATAGATATTTTTTACCTCACAGGACAAAAAAGGTCCGGACAGAGTCAATAATCAATATAAAACACAAAAAAGGCTTCCCGACTGGAATTCAGTCTAAAAGCCTTATTCTAAAAAAGAGCTGCCTAAAATTCATCAGACAGCCCCAATACTGGATATAAAATCGCCTTACTACTTATTTTTTATTGGCGAAAAATTCTTTTACCTGATCAACCGGAACAATCTCCTCGTTGAAAACGTAAGCTCCCGATCTGTCAGAACGGACCATACGGATACATTTCACGACATTTCTCAACTGAGATTTGTCACCGCTAAAGGTTGCGACTGCTTTCTTTGCCATTTTCTGAAATAATTAGATGTTATTTGATTTCGCGGTGTACCGTAACCCTTTTCAAATAAGGATTGTACTTTTTACGCTCTAACCTTTGAGTTGTATTCTTTTTATTTTTGGTAGTAACATACCGGGACATTCCCGGCACTCCGCTTTCCCTTTGTTCAGTACACTCGAGTATAACCTGAACCCTATTGCCTTTCTTTGCCATATCTTCCTAATTTACACTAAGTTAATTAAACCTTTCTCCTGAGCTTTCTTTAGAGAGGCAGCCAGGCCGTTTTTCTGGATATTCCGGATGCCTGCAGCGGAAACCTTGAGTGTAATGAACCGTTTCTCCTCTTCGCTCCAGAATTTCTTTATCCGGAGGTTCGGGGCGAATTCACGTTTGGTACGACGCTTGGAATGGGAAACGTTGTTTCCGATCATTCTCCTTTTCCCTGTAATTTGACAAACTCTTGCCATTTCGTATATGCGTTATTATTATTCGAATTTGAGGATGCAAATATCCTTCTTTTTTTTTAAATATACAAATTTTTTAAAGAAACTTAAAAATCCTCTTCCAACGGATATTGGACGGAAACGATTTGTATTTATCGGTCGAAAACCAGATGACGGAAGGAGTCCCTACGATATGGTCTTCCGGGACGAAGCCAAAGTAACGGGAGTCCAGCGAATTATGCCGGTTATCCCCCATCATGAAAAAATAATCCTGCTTGAACGTATATGAATCCGTTTTTTCGCCGTTAATATAGATCTGTCCGTCTTTCACTTCCAGCGTATTGTGTTCATAGGCGGTAATAATCCGGGAATAGAGCGGAAGGTTTTCTTCCGTCAGTTCCACCGTCGCGCCTTTGGCGGGAACCCAAAGAGGGCCGTAATTGTCCCGGGTCCATTTGAAATCTTCCGTAAACGGGAACAGCATCAAGGCCGAATCGGGATAATCAGGCGGATAAACATCTATATTGGGATACACTTTCACGATGTTGCCCATTTTTTCTATTGTATTCAGTTCGTTTTGGGTAAGGGCGATATTCGGATACCCGGGCAGCTTAGGATCGTAATACACTTCCTCCTGATTCAGTCCCATATCTTTTATAATCTTGGGATTTATAGGAGTTCCATTCGTATAGACGGTATAGGTATTCTGAATTCCTTCATATTCGGGTTGCAGCATACCGTTTGTTATCACCTGGCCGTTGATTATCGATAAAGTATCCCCGGCAATGGCTACACACCGTTTTACATAATTATCCTTTTTATCATTCGGTCTGACGATTACCGGACCATACGTTTTTTGGGTATAATCCCGTCCGTTCAGCCGCACGTAAGCATAGTAATCGGCCATAGGCGCCTTTTTCAAGACCGTATCTCCATGCGGGAATCCGAATACCACGATGTCGTCCCTCTTTACCTTGGAAAATCCTTTCAGTCTGCGGTACTTATTCTTAATGATTTCCGAGTATGACTCTCCACCGGTAATAGGCATTACATTGTGGACCAAAGGAAACGATATGGGAGTCTCGGGAATTTTTGGTCCGTAGGCGATCTTGCTTACAAACAGATAATCTCCTACCAGCAATGTTTTTTCCATGGACGATGTGGGAATCGTATAGGCCTCATAAAAGAACATGCGGATGAATGTAGCCGCCACCAAAGCGAAAATGATAGCGTCCACCCATTCGAACCACCCTCCGGACTTTCGGCGGGATGCGTCTTTTTTCCTCCAGAAGGCCCACCTGACTTTCTTGGAGACATAGATATCGAAAATTACGGGCAACCCCAAAAGCCACCAATAATTTCCTAACCATATCACCCATAGAAGATACAAGCCCCCCCATAAAGAGAACTTAAACCATTTGTTTCTCAAAAAACCCAGATCCATATCATAAAAATGACTATCCCTTATTCGCATAAGGGACAGTCGTCATATTTTCGCCGGTTTATTTTATCGAATTGATTATCGCTTCGAATGCCTGCGGATTGTTCATGGCCAGATCCGCTAGGACTTTTCTGTTCAGCCCTACATTATTCTTGGCCAACTTACCTATGAACTGAGAATAGTTCATTCCATGCTGACGGGCAGCGGCATTGATCCTTTGGATCCACAGGGCGCGGAAATTCCTTTTTTTGGTCTTGCGGTCCCTGTAAGCATACGTTAGACCTTTTTCGTAAGTGTTTTTGGCAACTGTCCACACATTGGCCCGTGCGAGGAAATTGCCTTTGGTTTGTTTCAGAATCTTTTTGCGGCGAGCTCTCGAAGCTACCGAATTTACCGATCTTGGCATACTTTTAATGTTTTGTGAATGTCAGCGTTCTTCTCCATAAGAATCTTAATCTGCTGGACATCCGGTTAATAAATAATGATTTAAGCTAAAATCAGTCTCTTTACCCTTGGCTCGTCCACGCGGGAAACAGTGCCGGTATGGGTAAGATTCCTTTTTTGCTTAGTCGTCTTTTTAGTCAAAATGTGGCTTTTGTAAGCGTGCTTTCTTTTCACTTTACCCGATCCGGTAAGCTGGAAACGCTTTTTTGCACCGGAATTGGTCTTCATTTTTGGCATTGCTAAATATTTTTAGTTAATAAAATTTACTTTTTCTTGATAGGAGCCAACATCATGATCATCCTTTTCCCTTCCAACTTGGGCATTTGCTCCGCTTTTCCGTAATCTTCCAACTCCACGGCAAACCTCAACAGCAATTTCTCGCCCTGCTCGGAAAATAAAATGGAACGGCCTTTGAAAAAAACATACGCCTTTACCTTGGAACCTTCCTCCAAAAAACTCCGGGCATGCTTGAGCTTAAACTGAAAGTCGTGTTCGTCCGTATTCGGTCCGAACCTGATCTCTTTAATTACCACCTTGCTGGCGTTGGCTTTCATTTCTTTAGCCTTCTTCTTCTGCTGGTACAAAAATTTCTGGTAATCGATAATTTTACATACCGGCGGATCGGCATTGGGAGAGATCTCTACTAAATCCAATTCCAGATCGGCCGCCATTTTCAGAGCTTCCTGCAAAGGATATATTCTTTGTTCAGGAACATTTTCCCCGACAACCCTTACTTGAGCCGCCCTTATCTCCTCATTGATCTTAGGGCCGTTCTCTTTCTTTTTCTGGCTATTATACGGCTGCCTTCTGTCCTGCGAAGCAGACGATGACGAATTAGTTTTTTTAATAAAGCCCCCCGGACGTGGTTTAAAAGGTGTAGCGATAATCAGTCCTCCTAATTTTAATTAATATTCAATAAAACAAACCCGGCCGGCTTATGCCAGCTGAGCCTTGATTTCATCCTTTATAAAAGTAACGAAGTCTTCCACGGACATTTGTCCCAGATTTTCTCCGCCCTGACGCCGTACCGAAACGGTTCCCGCCTCCATCTCCTTTTCTCCCACCACTAACAGGAAAGGAATCCTTTTCAATTCGTTTTCCCTGATTTTCTTCCCGATCGTTTCGCTACGCTCATCGATTGAGGCGCGAATATCGTAATTATTCAGCAAATTACAAACTTTTTTTGCAAAATCGTTATATTTTTCGCTTACCGGCAACAATACGGTCTGGTCCGGAGCCAGCCACAACGGGAACTTACCGCCCGTATGCTCCAACAGCACCGCCACAAACCGCTCCATAGACCCGAAAGGAGCCCGATGGATCATGATCGGACGGTATTTTTTATCATCCGCACCCGTATATTCCAGATCGAACCGCTCGGGCAGATTGTAATCCACCTGTATGGTACCCAGCTGCCATTTTCTTCCCAAGGCGTCTTTTACCATAAAGTCCAGCTTAGGTCCGTAAAAAGCCGCTTCGCCGTATTCGACAACCGTATCGAGACCTTTCTCCTTAGCCGCCTCTACGATAGCGTTCTCCGCTTTCTCCCAATTCTCATCCGAACCGATATACTTTTCTTTGTTGTTCCGGTCCCTAAGAGAAACCTGCGCGGTAAAGTTATCGAATTTCAAAGTCTTGAATATATACAGCACGATATCTATTACCTTGCAGAATTCATCTTTCAATTGATCCGGCCGCACGAACAGATGGGCATCGTCCTGGGTGAATCCCCGTACCCGGGTCAAACCGTGCAATTCCCCGCTTTGCTCATAACGATAAACGGTGCCGAACTCCGCAAAGCGCAAAGGCAAATCCTTGTAAGAGCGGGGCTTTGTTTTATAAATTTCGCAATGATGCGGACAATTCATGGGTTTGAGCAAAAATTCTTCCCCTTCCTGCGGCGTATGGATAGGCTGGAAGGAATCCTGACCGTATTTGGCATAATGGCCGGAGGTCACATACAATTCCTTCTGCCCGATATGCGGGGTAATGACCGGCTGATAGCCATACGCTTTCTGTACCTGTCTCAGGAAGTTCTCCAGTTTCTCCCTCAAGGCGGCTCCCCTCGGAAGCCACAACGGAAGTCCCTGTCCCACCCGGGAAGAGAAAGCAAACAGCTCCAGTTCCTTTCCCAACTTGCGGTGATCCCTTTTCTTGGCCTCTTCGAGCATCGTCAGATACTCGTCCAGCATTTTTTTCTGAGGGAAAGTGACTCCGTAAATACGGGTCAGCATTTTATTATGTTCGTTCCCGCGCCAGTAAGCGCCGGCGATAGAGGTAAGTTTTACCGCTTTTATCACGGAAGTGTCCGCCAGATGCGGGCCGCGGCATAAATCGGTGAATCCGCCGTTCGTATAGAATGTAATGGTTCCGTCCTGAAGGTCCCGGATCAGCTCGCATTTGTATTGGTCTCCTTTGGCGGTATAGGTTTTCATCGCCTCCTCTTTGGACACTTCCCTTCTCTGGAAGGACTCCTTTCTACGGGCCAGTTCTATCATTTTGTCCTCGATCCGTTTCAGATCCGTTTCAGAGATGGTACGGTCTCCCAAATCCACATCATAGTAAAACCCGGTTTCTATGGCGGGTCCTATGCCGAACTTGATTCCCGGATAAAGCGACTCGAGGGCCTCGGCCATCAGATGGGAAGAAGAGTGCCAGAATATATGTTTGCCTTCCGGATCATCCCATGTATATAATTTAACGGAGGCGTCCTCCTCTATAGGTCTTTTCAAGTCATAAACCTGTCCGTTCACCGAAGCGGCCAACACCCGCTCCGCCAGGCGCGGACTTATGCTCTGAGCTATTTCCAGTCCGGTTACGCCCTTCTCGTATGGGCGAACACTGGCATCGGGAAAAGTAATGTTGATCATATCGCGTCTTTTGAATCTTTTTCTGATAAATTTTTATGGTTCGATTTTCTGTCCCGACGGTACATCTATGCTTCTTTATTTTATAAAAATACGCAATCGGAATCGTACAAAGGTATAAATTTTTACTTAATTCGATAAAACTATTTTTATCTTTGTACCAGAGTAAATAAATTTTTAGCATCCCGATCTTCAAATTACAGAATGAATATGGAAACTAACAACCAATGGAGTCTCGCCGCACTTGACGGTCTGTTATTATCATTAGTCACGATCATCTTTTCCCTGATCACATCCGTTTTCGTCCCCAAGGGGATCGTATCCATTTTGTTATGGGCGCTGAAATTCGGAGGATGCCTGTATCTGCTGTTTTACTTCATGAAGAAATATTCCGAGAACTTCGATCACGTCAGTTACAAGCAATCGTTTTTTTTCGGATTCTTAGTATGTCTGTTCTCTTCCGTAATATGCGCCTGCTTTATGTTCCTGAGCATTACGGTACTGTTTCCCGAGACCGTTGAACAGATAACCGAACAGGTACAGGGAGTGCTGGCGACCCAGAACTATGATGCCGAGCAGGAAAGCCAGACAATGGCCATGCTGAATAACCTGCCGCAGATCATGCTCTTCGGAAGTTTGATCTATTATACCTTGTACGGCCTGATCGTTTCCGCTATCCTGGCCAATTTCACGAAAAAGGAAAATCCTTTTCCGGAATGCGAATAATATTGTTCCCGTATGGATCTGTCCGTAGTCATAGCTTTGTACAATGAAAAGGAATCCCTTTCCGAGCTCACAGGCGGAATCCGCCGGGCGCTGGAACCTTTATCCATCGAATATGAAATCATACTGGTGAATGACGGCAGTAACGATGGTTCCTGGGAGCTTATCGAAAAAATGGCCCGAGAGGACGCCCGGATCCGGGGCATCAGTTTCCGGAGAAATTACGGGAAATCGGCAGCCTTGTATTGCGGATTCGAAATGGCCGGTGGCGAGGTCGTGATTACGATGGACGCCGATCTTCAGGACGATCCGCAAGAGCTTCCCGAACTGTACCGGATGATCCGGGAAGACGGATACGATCTGGTCAGCGGGTGGAAACAGAAACGGTACGACAGCAAGTTAACTAAAAATTTACCTTCGAAAATATACAACGCCGCAGCCCGGAGAGTTACAGGCATCAAACTGCATGATATGAATTGCGGATTGAAAGCGTACCGGAAAGAAGTGGTAAAAAATATCGAAGTATTCGGGGAAATGCACCGATATATTCCTTATCTTGCTAAAAACGCGGGATTCACCCGGATCGGCGAAAAAGTCGTCCGTCATCATCCTCGTAAATTCGGGAAAAGCAAATTCGGAATGGACCGGTTCGTAAACGGGTATCTGGATCTGATGTCCTTGTGGTTTCTGTCCCGATTCGGGAAAAATCCCATGCATTTTTTCGGAGTGATAGGTTCCCTGATTTTCTTTATCGGCTTTATTATCGTCCTCTGGATGATTGGGGATAAAGTGATCGCCCAATCCCAGGGCCTTAAATACAGGGAGGTTACGGCCCAACCTCTTTTTTACTTGACTTTAGTGGCGTTGATTGTCGGGACCCAGCTTTTCCTGACAGGTTTCATTGCCGAACTGATCAGCCGCAACAGCAAGGATCGCAATCAATACCAAATAGATAAAAAGATCTGAAGACTCCGGACTGTTCCGACTTTGAATGTGCTATTTTTCAATACCCCGTTTTATTTCTTCTATTTGGGCGAAAATCGAAAAATCCCTTAAAACGAGTGCGCGGCCCGTTGGCTTATCTTCTTCCCCTCTTTGTCCCAGGTAAAAATCCAGGCGCCGTTCCGAGAGGTAAAGGTATCGCCTGCAACACTCAGCACGGTCCCGACAGTATTCGCATTGAGATCCTTGTACTTCTTGCCCTCGGCATCATACAGATGAATCCACGCGCCGTTCCTTGACACGAAAAACGTGGAGCTGTATCCCTGAATCTCGCCGACAGTGTTAGCATTCAAAGACTTATATTTCTTACCGGTCTCATCGTACAGGTTTACCCAGCCACGTTCGACCTCGATGCTGGAAATCTTATGCGCTCCGCCAAGCATCGCCAAGGCGACAATCGCAATGTGTAAAAACTTCATCATAACCTGTCAAAATTAGTATATTTTTTGTTATTTGTACTCCTTTGGTCTCCAGTCATGACACTTCAGCCAGATAAAGCCTTCGTCTCTGGTAATGACGGCGACATCCACCGGCCCGCCGACGCTCTCTTCTGATGCAGTAAAGTGGCGCTGAAGATTGGTAATCGATATCAGACTCTCTGCCATATCCGCCATATCTTCGACTCCGAAAGCCTCGATGGTATCGACAAGACCATTGACGTATTCGGTCTGGATAAACTCCTCTACCTGTTCATCGTGCTTTTCTGTAATGTCTTCCAGACCCGTCTCTTGTATCTTGGCGATCATGGCCTCATCGATGCCGGCTTCTTTCATTGCCGCAAGCAACTTGTCTTTGGTCTGCGTAGCCGTCTCTTTTGCCAGCTCAGACACTTTCTCGTGGAGCGCGGGGGAAATTCCTCTCATCACGGTCATCATCACGTCACCCTGGGCAAACGGCACAATGGCGGATTCGTTCTCGTCACTGATTTGCTCATTGTCGTCGGGAAAATAGCAGAAACGCAGGTTTCCGCCGAAAATACCGGAGACATAGATCGGTATCAGGGACGGGAACAAGTCCTTTTCACCATAACCGACAAAGACAAGGCCTGTTCCGTAGTAGAAGAAATTGGAACAGATGTATTCGTATATACCCTTTTCCCAGTCCTCCCGCATGTCGGTCGGAAGTTCCTCCTTCTTGCACAGTTCCATAAGCCAGTCTATGTCCTCTTTTGCATACCGGAGGAAATCGCGGTATTTGTAATCTTCGAACTCGGGGCTTTTAGCATTCTGCTTAGTAACCTGTTCCGTTATTGCTTCAATCCCGGCCTTGAGCGCCTCTTTGACCATATTCCGGGCCTGGATATCTATCTCTTTTTCCGGCAACGCGGGAACATCGGCCTTTTTTTCATCGATCCACCCGGATGCTAAGGCATTGACTTTGTCGTAGTATATTCTCATTTCCGACATCAGATAGCGGTGCTGCATCTTGTCCTCTTTAAGCCTGGGTTCTTTCGACAGAAAATCTATGAAGTTGTCCACATATCCCTGAAGTGTCGGGAACGGTTTGTCGCCATGTTGCTGACGATAGAGTTTGATCAGAATATCGAGCGGAACTCCCATGAAATCCAGATTGTTGAAAAGCATCAAGCCTACAGGATATCTGTCCGAGAGCTTGAAGATCTTGGTTGCATTGTTGTAAATGCGGGTGTTATCGCCCCGTATGATAGTCATGGCGCTATCTGCCGCCATAACCCGCCTTCTTGTTGAGGATTCCTACAATTCCTGACTTCGTCACTCAAAATTGAGCAATTTCATAATAGGTTAATAAACAATTATTTGTAATTTTGCGTACCCTA
>CANRID010000008.1 GCA_947630665.1 uncultured Bacteroidales bacterium
GTTTGAGGGAGACGCCCTTCTCGCGGCTCTCACTCTGGATCTCTTCGATCTGTTCTCGTGTAAGCATATAAAAAACGGGTTAGTAGCCGCAAAGTTACATGCTACTAACACAAACTAACAGTCGTACTTCTCCGAATGCTTACGAAGAAGACAGTCAGGTCATCCCAATTGTTCCTCCATGAAAGGAGGGCATAGGGATATTTTCCTCCCCATTTCTTTTCCAGATTGTCAAGTTCTCCGGATGCTTTCTTAGATACTTATAACGATTATTGTCTGAATCGATCTTGTAGAACTTGCATCTTCTCTATAATCTGATTGAAAGTCGGCTTGTTGGAACCATAAATCATATTTACCAACATTTCTGCATAGTCCTTCTCCCATACGGATATAATATCTTCACGAGGAATAAGCACTATTCTTTTGCGAACATCAGGCGTGTAGTCCATATCTTTAACCGAAGTGAATATCTCTCTATGGTGTCTGATTGTTTCCCACAACTCATCATCCTTTACAGCTGCTATTGCAAAATCCTTATCCATCATCTGATAGAGGTCGTACAAATGGCGAGATTTCCTGTTTGCATTAGCCCCATGTCCTGCAACAGAGAATAATTCATGCAATAAGAACACCTTTTCTAAGAATGTTTTCCCTGCAACTGCTGTTGCAATCTCAGAATCAACAACGCTAGTCTGAATAGCTGGGAAGTTCTCTTCTACAAGGCTCTTGACCTTATTCATTGCGTATGGCTCAGACAGGGAGCGAGCACCAATCTCCAACATAACAACAGGCTTCAAGTAGTCCAACTCACCCTGAATGACACTCTTGTATGTTACCCATATTTTTCTTGGCTCAGGATATGTGTTATCTCCCTCACCATCTTGTTCTGCTTCAATCGTACATAATGCATCCAACCCATATTGTTTGATAGCATCAGACAAAGCATTATAAAACTCTTCGCGAACAAATATTGATGATTCTTTGCGAAGTTTCTTAATCTGTTTCTTGGTCAGGTCTCCCTCTAATCCGAATCGTGAACGGTCAATCGCAAGGTCTATATCTTCTGAAAATCTGCTGATATGTTTCCCAATCTTGCTTAATGAGGTTCCGCCTTTGAATATCAGTTTATCCGCAAAAGGCAGAGTGAAAACTATCTGTAAAATAGTTGTAATCCACAAGTCTTTTTCAATGGCTTGTGCCGGTAATCCAATGCGTCCTTCAGCCGCTTGTAATACTTGCCTTTGTTCCTCTATTGTGAGTGAAAAGTAATTATTCATACGCTTGTTTAATTATGTTTCTAATCCATACAGGCATTAACTTAAAATCTGCCATAACAGACTCTTTAGGTTCGTTCTGTAATAGTTCCCCAATTCGTTTTATCTGCCAATCTTCAACATTCTCTTTCTTCAATGATTTAAGAGCAAATGTTATGAGCATCGCCAAACGACTTTGAAATGCCAGATTTTTGGGAGCTGTGTTCTTGAATGTAATGCCCCTGCCATTGGAAATTTCGACATGCCTCTTTGAGCCATCAGTTAGATAGACATAGTTCATAGGTACTTGTGTTGAAAGTCCTAGTACATTCAGTGCATAAGCACCTGTCGGAACGATTCGGGCGTGATCTCGTTTCGCCATTGCTTCCGCTATTTGCTCAAACGATGGTTGCAAAATTCCCAAGCCCAATTTTTCTTCAACTTCGGGATAACAATATATACCTTGAGCAACCCTAATTATCAAGCCTTCTTTGCAGAGCCTTGTAAGAGTTTGCCTTACAGCATCGGGTGTACCCAAATCAACAAAATCGTCGGGAAAGAAGATGCTTCCTTTCTCCAACGACAAAATTTGTTGCTTTATTTTTGATGTTACACTATCCATACAACCTATATTTGTCACAAAAATACGGTAAATTTGTGACAACGAAAAATGTTCCTACAAAAAATAACATACACCATTGACTGAAATTTTATGTAACTTTTGCAAGAAAAGATAACTTGCTTAGAATAAGCCGGTTGGTCGGATAGCAAACTCCACAAACGACTGATTCATATCACGACATAAAAGGATGCCAATTGCAGGGTTTTAGAATCGCTAACCACAGTTAGCGTTTTGTTTTCGCCAGCCAATGGCTGACGATTTACGAAAGGCGCCCACTCTTACTTTATAGCTATCCGTAAAAACGTTTTGCCCAAAGCTTTGCGGGAAGAGGTACTCGCAATAGTGTCCGAACAAGATAGACGGAGAGGCCGGGAATCGCTATGGTATTTTTCTTGAATACATTTTATTGGTATTAAAAATAATACCTATATTTGCAATGTGATAAAACGAAAACGAACATGCCTGTTTTATTCTATTATTTGGGACTGAAATTCTATTTCTTCTCGAATGACCATGAACCGATACATGTACACGTCTCTTCGGGCGACGCCGAGGCCAAGTTCCGTGTGGTGCCGAATATCGAATTAATCGAGAATGCCGGACTTAAACCTCGTGAAATACGGCAGGCCCTTATGGCTATTGAGGAGAATAAAGAGGTAATCGCCGAACGTTGGAACGAGTATTTCGGCAAATAGGATTTGGAGGATGAAAACACAAAAAGTTTGGTTTGCGAATGGCCGGATATACATTCTTGCGAATGACGGCCGCGAGGGGAGTTTGCCAGTGCGGTTGTTCCCCCGGCTATATAATGCCACGGATGCACAGCGTCAAAATTATACACTGTCCCATTTCGGCATTCATTGGCCAGATATTGACGAGGACTTGTCGTATGAGGGCTTTTTCGATGATGCGCTGCAGTCGAAGTCGGAGAATGCCATTGGCCGGATATTTGCGGAGTATCCGGAACTCAATGCCCGTCAGGTGGCGCGTATGGCAGGGTTGAATACCACGTTGTTCCAGCAGTATATCGACGGACACAAAAAGCCGTCCGCAGAGCGGTTGCAACAGATTGAATCGGCTATTCACAGATTGGGGGCGGAGCTATCCGCACTGTCCATACAATAGATTCATTAGTTGTGCTTGTCGTTGCGTATGAAGGTGTTGGTGTAACTTTACCACAGCCACGAACACTGCCAGAACGTCTCGAAGGCATTATTCCCTTAAATCTCGTTTTTTTACGTAAATTCTTCCTATATTTGTACCTTATAACAAAGTCGAACGGATAGATGAACAATAATAAAAAGCTGCTGATTTACGGTTCGGCGGCTGCTTTGGTCCTTGTTGTCGTAATAGTGACGCTTTTCTCCCGTTTGTTTTCTTCTTCCCCGGAAGAGGAAGGCGAGGGGGGAAAATCCGATTTTGTTTATCGCGCCGTACCCAGTGACGCCGTTATGGTATGCGATTTTAAAAGGTTGGGCGATTTTTCCGCTATTTTCCGCGACACATCTTCCTTCGGGTATTATCTGACCGATCCTTCCAACGGACTGGTGAATTTACAAAATAAATTGTCGGGATATAAAGAATTGCAAGAGTGTCCTTTTCTGTACTCCCTGCATTATTCTGCCAAAAACAGCGTCTCTTTTTTAATGGTGGCGGATCTTTCCGCAGCGGAATATGCCGGATCTCCGGAGGAAGCCTTTACCGCCCGTTACCCGGCTTCCGCCAAAAGGAAATATAATGATGCGGTTATCTATTCTTTTCCCGACGGACTGAATTTGACCTTTTATAAGGGCCGGCTGCTGGGAAGTACCTCTGCCTATGTTCTGGAAAGTTCTATCCGGCATCTGGAAAACCGGACTTCCATCTTGGACAATCCGGATTTCTCCGAATTATTGCAGGAAAAGAAGGAGGACGCGTTATATATCAACCATCACCAGATCGGAAAATTCTTTTCCGGAACCGTCGGGATGGATTTTCTGGGATACTCCGATTTTTTTTTACGTCTCTCGTCCTGGAGCCGGTTTCATTATAAACCTCAGGGGCGGAAGCTGGAACTCCGGGGATATTTGTTGAACCGTTTGGATGAAAAATACTATTCGACCCTTTTCTGCGGGCAGTCTCCCCGAAACTCCGGCATGGGCGAAATATTGCCGGCCAGCGCCATATTCGCCGTAAGCATGACTCCGGAAAATGTTCAGGCCTATTTAGCGGATTACCGGAAATTCCTGGAAGTACATAAAAAGCTCGGAGACTACGATTACAGATTGAGTAGGGCCAAAAACGGGAATTCCCTTTCGCCGCAAGCCTGGATCGATTCCCTGAAGGTGGAAGAGATAGTGGCCGCCTATTGCCGGTTCGGAGAAAAATGCGAGTGGCTGACCTTTATCCGGGAAAAATCCTTATCCGGATTGGATAATTTGTTGTCCAAGGTAATGGAAAAGGAGCAGAAGCCCCGGACAGAGCCGTTCCCTTTTAAGGGATATATGTCCGCTTTATTCGGGGAGCTTTTCTCTCACTGTAATGAAGAATCCTATTGTAAAAAGGGAGACTGGATAGTGATAGGCCCTGCCGGGATCGTAGAACAGTTCGCCGGGGGCCAGACCGACCGGTTCACCTTGGAATCCTATATGGAGCAGACGCCCGCCGGCAGTTTCCTCAAGAAAGAAGGTTCCGTAAAAGCGGTGGCGAATT
Source organism: uncultured Bacteroidales bacterium (assembly GCA_947630665.1). Taxonomy (GTDB): domain Bacteria; phylum Bacteroidota; class Bacteroidia; order Bacteroidales; family UBA932; genus Egerieousia. Next base: position 4,564 of record CANRID010000008.1, read on the forward strand.
TAAAAGAGGGGGGCGACTCTTTGTTGAAGGTATGGAAGCCGTATCCCGCCAAATGGTTGAAAAACAGTCAGGACAATACGAATTTCGAATTCGTTACCATGAATCTGGCGCTTCGCGAAGAAAAGATAGGGGTGGAGGTGGATTATTATAACGGACCTTTGGAAGAACTTCCCCGACCGGAACCGGGAGACGAAAAGGACCGGGATGCTGCATTTATGATAGACAGCACGATCATTATCTCGAAAGGTCCTTTCGAACTGAAGGATTTTACCAACGGGGGCAAATGCTATTTGGAACAGACGGCCAATAACCGCATCCGGTATATGGATGGGAAGAAGAAGGCCGTATGGGCCATTCCGTTCGATACGCCTATCTGCGGAAGAGTGGAGCAGGCGGATTTGTATAAAAACGGCAAATTACAGATGATATTCGTTTCCGGAAAGAAATTGTACGCGCTGGACCGGTTGGGAAGATATGTGAAAGGCTATCCGGTAACGCTTTCCAAGGAGGTCGTCTATGGCCCCCGGCTGTTTGATCCGGACGGTGATCTCAATTATTCCCTGATGGTTCTGAATGAAGATAATTCCATTTCCCGCTACAGGATGAACGGAGAGAAGCCGGCGGATTGGAACGATATAAAGACGGAAGAATTCGTAAAGGAACTGCCGGACTTGATCCGTACGGAGGAACGGAACTATTGGGTAGTGCGGACCGTGACCCAAACCCGGATTTATTCGGAAAACGGTCGGGAAATAACGGGGAAGGATAAGAAAAAAAGGATTTCCCGCGAAAGTCCTTTGGTGGCCGAAGGCGGCCAGCTGCGCTTTACGGGGGATGACGGCAAGGAGTATCTGCTCGATTTGGAAAACGGAAAAATCAAAAAACCGTAAGATTCGGTATTGAGGAAAAGAGTATGGAATTTATATTGACGTTTCTAATTGTTTTTTTCATTTTATCCTGGCTGTTCGGGAAATTCTTTCCCCGGATATTGTCCTGGTGGCTGAGAAGGAGGGTCGGTAAAATGGCGGACGGCTTCGGAGGGTTTTCTCAGGACGCTTCCCGATGGCAGGGTTCGCAGAGCCGGACAGACGGGCGGATCCGTCGGGAGAAAGAGCAGGAAGGGAAAGTAACGATTTCCCGGATAGAGGATACCGGAAAAATCATCGAGAAAGATGTGGGGGAATATATAGACTTCGAGGAGGAACCGCAGAAAGAAATGGAAAAAGACCAGTAGCGGAACATCGGCAGTTACAAACAGCTTATTGAGAAGAAATGAATTCATTTAAAAGACTTTTAGCCTACGCAAAACCCTATAGACGTTTCTGGCCCGGATATTTGATGCTTTCGATCGTTTCGGTCGTTTTCGGCGTGATTAACTTCGGGCTGATAAATCCTTTGCTTACGGTTCTGTTCGAGCCCCAGAATCTGCCTGTGCAGGTGGAGATGCCTTCCTTCTCGTTCACTTTCGATTATTTTAAAGATATTTTTCAATATTATCTGACCCGGATCATTGCCGGAAACGGCATATTGAGAGGACTTTTGTTCGTGTGCATCTTTTTGGTCGCGGCCTCTTTCCTGTCCAATCTGACACGGTATATGTCGCAGCGGATCCTGGTGGATATGAGGACGTATATCATGCGGAACATCCGTCGGGACCTGTTCGGAAAAATCATCCGCCTGCATGTAGGGTATTTTAACGATCAGAAAAAAGGGGATATCCTTTCCAGCATATCCAACGATGTTACGGAAGTGCAGAACGGAATAGCCAACAGTTTTCATGTATTGTTCCGGGAACCTTTGCTGATAGTCGGTTTCCTTATAGGGCTATTCTATATGTCTCCGCGCCTGACTGTCGTTACACTTTTTACCTTACCCATTTCCGCTGTCCTGATAGGAAGAATCAGCCGGAAACTTAAAAGCGGGGCGGTGCAGACCCAGTCGTTGATGGGGCGTATCGTAAGTCATTTCGAAGAAGCGATATCGGGCATCCGGATCATCAAGGCGTTCAATGCCCAGAAATATGTGGAGGAGAGTTTCGAGCGCACTAATGAGGCGCATAAACGCAGCAGCAAGACAATGTTGAACCGGCAGGAGCTGGCTTCTCCCTTGTCCGAATTTTTGGGTATTACGGTGGCTTCCGCGGTGTTGTTTTACGGAGGCTGGCTCCAGATCCGGGGCCGGTTGGGAATGTCCATGCCCGAATTTGTGACCTATATCGGGTTTTACTGGAGGGTTTTAGAGCCGGCCAAAGCGATTGCGAGCGCCTATGCCAGCATTCAGCGGGGATTGGTCTCCGGGAACCGCCTGTTTAAGATATTGGATCAGGAGAATCCCATTCGGGAAAAACCGGATGCCTTGCCCGTATCCCGGTTCGGCGATTGCTTGGAATTTGAAGATGTGAGTTTCTCTTATGGGAATGAGCCGGTGCTCAAACATATAAACCTGAAGATTCCCAAAGGTAAAACGGTTGCCATTGTGGGCCCTTCCGGAGGCGGGAAATCGACTATGGCCGATTTGATTCCGCGCTTTTACGATATCGAGTCGGGCCGGATTCTCATGGACGGAGTCGATATAAAGGATTATAATCTGCATGATCTGATTGCGCAGATGGGAATCGTGACGCAGGAGGCGATTCTGTTTAACGATTCGGTCTATAATAATATCGTGTTCGGGATGGAAAACGTTACGGAGGAAGAGGTCGTGAACGCGGCTAAGATAGCCAACGCCCATGATTTTATCATGCAGATGGAACACGGATACGATACCAATATCGGGGACAGGGGGGCTAAATTGTCGGGAGGACAAAGACAGCGGCTGTCTATCGCCCGGGCGATTTTAAAAAATCCGCCGCTACTGATCTTGGACGAGGCGACTTCCGCTTTGGATACGGAGAGCGAGCGTCTGGTTCAGGATGCCCTTACCCGCCTGATGGTGAACAGGACTTCCATTGTGATCGCCCATCGTCTTTCCACTATTCAGAATGCGGACGAAATCGTGGTTTTACAGTCGGGAGAAATTGTGGAAAGGGGAACGCATGAGGAATTGCTGCGCCGGGAGGGTGTATATTCGCATCTGTGCCGGCTGCAAAATTTTAAATGAAGCTGCATTGTTTATTGTGATATTTTATGGAAAAATCTTTAAATAAAATGTTCGAGAAGAGCTTTAAGTCCAATTGGGACCATCCGGCTCTTTCGGATTATAAAGGAGTGACCCTGCATTACAGGGATGTGGCCAGAAGAATAGAAAAACTGCATATTGTTTTTGAAATCTGCGGGTTGCGCAAAGGAGACAAAATAGCGATATGTTCCCGGAATCAGGTGAACTGGGGCGTGGTATTTCTGGCGGCGCTTACATACGGAGCGGTACCGGTGCCTATTCTGCACGAGTTCAAACCGGGAAATGTACATCATATCGTGAATCATTCCGATTCCCGGATATTGTTTGTGGGGGATGTCATGTGGGAGGGACTTTCGGAATCGGAAATGCCGGCCTTGGAAGCGGTGATCCAGATCAATGATTTTACGATCCTGTATGCCAACCGGCAGGATATCATAGATACCCGGGAACATCTGAACGAGCTTTTCGGAAGGAAATATCCTAAGAATTTCCGGGCTTCCGATATCTCTTATGAGGCTGAAGATTCCCCGGAAGAGCTGGCTATGATTAATTATACATCCGGTACTTCCGGATTTTCCAAAGGGGTGATGATTCCGTACCGGGCTTTGATCTCCAATATCTTGTTCGCACGGGAAGTGGAACCTCAGGTCGATAACACTTCCAATGTGGTGTCCATGCTTCCTACGGCGCACATGTACGGGATGATGTTCGAGTTTCTGTTCGAAATGACCGTAGGGGCGCATGTCCATTTCCTGACCCGGGTGCCGAGTCCGAAAATCATAATGGAGGCGTTTGCGGAAATCAAACCGAATATCATTATAGCGGTGCCGCTGATTATAGAGAAAATCTATAAGAAGAAATTGCAGCCTGTGTTGAATAAAACCGGCATACGGATGTTGCTCAGGGTGCCTGTAATCGATCAGAAAGTGCAGAAGAAAATCCGCGAGGAATTGATAAAGACTTTCGGAGGGGAATTCAAAGAGGTGATTATCGGAGGGGCGGCCTTCAATAAGGAAGCCGATGAGTTTTTCAAAAGGATCGGTTTCCCTTATACTGTCGGGTATGGAATGACCGAATGCGCCCCTATCATATCCTACGCATCCTGGGAAGAGGCCCGGCTGTTTTCCTGCGGAAAGGCGGCGCCCCGGATGGAGATAAAGATAGATTCCGCGGACCCGGAAAGGGTTCCCGGAGAAATTCTGGTCAGAGGCGCGAATGTAATGCTGGGATATTATAAGAAAGAGGAAGCTACCCGGGAGGCCTTTACCGATGACGGATGGTTCCGCACCGGAGATATGGGGGTGATGGATGCAGACGGATATCTTTATATCAAGGGAAGGAGCAAAAGCATGATTTTGGGCCCGTCGGGACAGAATATTTATCCGGAGGAGATAGAAAGCATCATTAACAACATGCCTTATGTGGTGGAATCGTTGGTGGTGGAGGAAGGAGGGCAGCTGATCGCCCTGATATATCCCGATATGGAGATGGCCGGGGCGGATCATTTAGATAACGGAGCGATAGAGGCCAAAATGGAGGAAAATATATCGGCGGTAAATCAGGATTTGCCCAATTATTGTAAACTGTCGGGATACCGGATATTTCCGGAAGAATTTGAAAAGACTCCCAAGAGGAGTATCAAGAGGTATTTATACCAGATCAATTAACAGGAGACTTTGTAAAACGGCCGAAAATGGATAAACAATTGAAATTCGATGTCAGTTACCTGGAAATGGCGGGAATCTGGGCGAAAAATTCTTATTGCCGTCGCCGACAGGTGGGAGCGCTGATAGTAAAGGAGCGGATGATCATCTCCGACGGGTATAACGGTACTCCGTGCGGTTTTGAGAACGTGTGCGAAGATGAAAACGGATGTACGAAGCCATACGTGCTTCATGCAGAGGCCAATGCGATTACGAAAGTGGCCAAATCGAATAATAGCAGCGAAGGGGCGACCTTGTATGTTACGGCCGCTCCGTGTTTGGAATGTTCCAAGCTGATCATACAGTCGGGTATTGTCCGGGTCGTGTACCGGGATTCGTACCGGTCGACGGACGGAACGGATTTACTCGAGCGGGCCGGAGTGGAGGTGGTCCGGATTGATGAAGATAAAATAAATGAATATCGGAATAGAAATGAACAGATTTAAAAATTTCAACTGGAATTTTTTGATATGGGGCATTTTGTTGGTGCTGATTGTCGGAAGATGGGTAAACGGTTGCTCGGATCAGAGGAAAGAATATGCGGTAAATACCCATAAATGGGATAAGTTGCTGCTCGTGCTGAATCAGATAGAAAAAAATTATGTGGATTCCATCAATTATAAAGAAATCGTAGAAAAGACGCTGCCTATGGTGATGGAGAATCTCGATCCCCATTCCGTCTATTTGCCGCCGCAGGAGTTGGAGGTGGCGGAGGAGTCGCTGGAAGGCAATTTCAGCGGAATAGGCGTGCAGTTCAATGTGCCGAACGATACGGCAATCATTATCAGCGTAATTCCCGGAGGCCCTTCCGAACGGGTCGGAATCTTGTCGGGAGACCGTATCGTAAAGGTGAACGGTAAAACGGTGGCCGGCGTAAAGGTGAATCAGGATTCGTTGGTGAAAATGTTGAAAGGCCCTCAGGGTACGAAAGTGAAGATAGATGTTAAAAGGAATGAATTGGACGAGTTGGTGCCTTTTACGATCACCCGTGACAAGATTCCGGTCAAAAGCTTGGATGTGGCGTTTATGATAAACGATTCTTTGGGATATATGAAGTTATCCAAATTCACCCGGACCAGTTACCAGGAATTCGTCAAAGCCGTCGAGGACCTGAAGTCGCAGGGACTCGAGGAACTGATTTTCGACCTTAGGGATAATACCGGAGGATATCTCGATCAGGCGCTGCTTCTGTCCAATGAATTCTTATCCGAAGGGGAACTGATCGTATATATGGAAGGAAACCATCGGAAACGGCAGGATTTCTTCGCCGACGGGCGGGGCGTCCTGCAGGATATTCCGTTATATGTCCTGATTAATGAAAATTCGGCTTCTTCCAGCGAGATTTTTGCGGGAGCGATCCAGGACAATGACCGGGGTACGATCGTGGGAAGACGTTCTTTCGGCAAGGGGCTGGTTCAGGAGCCTATTTATTTCACCGACAAATCCGGCATCCGGTTGACGGTGGCCCGTTTTTACACGCCTACCGGCAGATGTATTCAAAAACCATATTCAGATGACTATCAGTATGATATATGGGAGAGATACAAACATGGCGAAATGATTGTCGCCGACAGTATCAAGAAAAACGATTCGTTGCGCTTTGTTACGCCCAAGGGAAAGGCGGTGTACGGAGGCGGCGGAATCATTCCGGATGTTTTCGTGCCTCTCGATACCACAGGGGTAACCGATTTCCTTATCGCCGTTAACCGCAAGAGCCTCCAGGTAAAATTCAGCAACGAATTGGCGGACCGGTACCGGGCGCGGTTGCGGGCCGTGAAATCCTTTGCAGACCTGGAAAGGCTCGTGGAGAGCATCGATTTGGAAACCGAGTTCCTCGAGTATGCACGGCAAAATAATGTGACGCCCGGACCCGGCCAGTGGAAGGAGTCCCGGGATATCGTCCTGACGCAGATAAAAGGTCTGTTCGGACGGTATTCCGTGCTGGATGACAACGGATTTTATCCTTATATGCTGCGTATCGACAATGTGATAGAGAAAGTGGAGGACCTGACCCGGAGCGGGGATGAGAACGGGGAGGAGAACGGGGAGGAGAGCGAGGCATCCAATCCGACTGCAAGTTATATAAAAAATGAATATGAATAAGATAATAGGAATGGCCGCCGATCATGCCGGCTATGAACTGAAAGAAAATCTGAAACCCCTGCTGAAAGAACTGGGATATGATGTCAAAGATTTCGGAACCCATTCGAGCGAAAGTATGGACTATCCGGACGTAGCCCATCCGCTTGCCTGTGCGGTTGAAAACGGGGAGGTAAGCTGCGGAATCGCCATCTGCGGTTCGGGTAACGGTATCAGCATGACGGTCAACAAGCATCAGGGCATCCGGGCCGCCTTATGCTGGACGCCCGCCTTAGCGGCTTTGGCCCGGCAGCATAATAATGCCAATATATTGTCTCTGCCGGCCCGGTTCATTACTTTTGAAACGGCCCGGGAAATCGTAAGAACGTATTTGTCTTCCGATTTCGAAGGGGGGCGCCATCAAAGGAGAATCGAGAAGATTCCGGTCGTAACGGGCAAATAACCGGCAGGTAAATGGGCGGATTCTTTATTCTTGACCGTACCGGGAAAACATCTCTTCCGGAGAATTTTTCCGAGTATCCCGACGGGATTGTCATCCCTTTGGACAAGCCTTATAAATGGACTTCCGCGGATGCGGTGCGGAAGATCAAATTCATGGCGCAGAAATATTTCCGGACGAAAAATATTAAAGTGGGACATGCCGGCACGCTGGATCCGCTGGCTACGGGGATCTTGCTTATATGTATGGGGAAGGCGACCAAGCAGGCCGAAGCGTTGCAGGCGCAGCCGAAAGAATATGTCGCTACCGTTACGTTAGGGGCTACCACTCCCTCTTATGATATGGAGAAAGAGGTGGACCGCGTATATCCGTACCGGCATATTACCCGGGAGCGGATGGAGAAGGTCCTGGCGGGTTTTATCGGGTCTCAGGAGCAGTTGCCTCCGGTCTTTTCGGCGAAGCTGGTAGAGGGTACCCGGGCGTATGAAAAGGCGCGGGCCGGCCAGGAGGTAGCGCTTAATCCTTCTCCCATCAATATTTACGAATTGGAGTTGCTGGATTTCCGGCTTCCGGTGGCGGTAATAAGGATGAAATGCAGTAAAGGTACCTATGTCCGCGCCTTTGCGAGAGACCTTGGAGAGGCGCTGGGCAGCGGAGGATATCTGTCGGGATTGGTCCGGAAAGCTTCCGGAGGATTTTTATTGGAGAATGCCGTTTCGATGGATGAAGTGCTCCGGATATTCGGGAGAGCCGAATGAAAATTAAAAAATCGGAAAAAGTGAAACTTTTCTATATTTTTTTCGTATAACTATTACTTTTAATTTTTTTGTTGTATGAAATTATCTCAATTCAATTTTCCGCTCACACACGATCAGATTGCGAAATATCCTGCAAAATACCGGGATGAGTCCCGGCTGATGGTACTTCATAAAAAGACCGGGGATATAGAGCATAAAGTGTTTAAGGATATTATCAATTATGCCGACGAAGGCGATATTTTCGTGTTTAACGATACAAAGGTGTTTCCTGCACGTCTGAGCGGGAACAAAGAGAAAACCGGAGCGGAAATAGAGGTTTTTTTATTACGGGAACTGAATAAGGAACAACGGCTGTGGGATGTGCTGGTAGATCCGGCCCGGAAAATCAGAATCGGGAACAAGCTTTATTTCGGGGCGGATGATTCGTTAGTGGCGGAGGTGATCGACAATACCACTTCGCGCGGCAGGACTCTCCGGTTTTTGTACGACGGCAGTTACGAGGAATTTAGGAATACGTTGTTCAGCGTAGGAGATATTCCTGTCCCGAAATGGATACGCACCAAGCCGGAGGAGATCGATCAGGAGAGATTCCATACGATCTATGCCCGGAACGAGGGTGCGGTGGCTACGCCTGCTGCGGGACTGCATTTCAGCCGGGAGCTTTTCAAAAGGATGGAGATAAAGGGAGTGGATACCGCTTTCCTGACTTTGCACATGGGTTTAGGGCATTTCCGGACGGTGGATGTGGAAGACTTGTCCAAGCATAAAATGGACTCGGAGCAAATGGTCATCTCGGAGGAAACCGCAGATAAGATCAATTCCGTCAAAGCCTCCGGGCATAAGGTATTTGCCGTGGGGATTACTGTAGTAAGGGCTTTGGAAACTCCGGTTACTACGAAAGCGGAAGTAAAGCCGTTTAACGGATGGACCAATAAATTCATATTTCCTCCCTACGCTTTTTCTATTCCGGATGCGCTGGTGACGAATTTTCATCTTCCGTCCTCGACGATGCTCATGTCCGTAGCGGCTTTCGGAGGGTTCGATCATGTGATGAATGCTTATAAGACGGCTCTGAAAGAGGGGTATTCGTTCGGCACCTACGGGGATGCGATGTTGATTATCTGATTTTTAAATTTGTAAAAGGATTTTTGAATTTTTCCCCTTTCCGTATAGCGTAAATATATTTTTTGTCATAGCGCCGGCGCAGGATTCCATATCTTGGCGCCGGTTTTATGTTTTATGTCCGACGGAGAGATGGAAGAAAAGGAACTGACATACTTGTGTGCCCTGAGCCGCATATTTTTATTTAAGCCTTCTCTTGTAAACGGCATCCTGACGGCCGGATTGCTGAATGATATTTTCGAGGGGCCGGATACATTGCTCCGGGAGCTGTTTTGCGAAGACAAGGAAGCGGCGGAAAAAATCAGGGATCCGGCATTGTTGGAGCAGACGGCGGCGGATCTCAAGTGGATGCGCGGTAAGGAAGTATCTGTCTTGGAAATAACGAACGAGCGGTATCCCCGTCTGTTGAAAGAATGTCCGGATGCGCCTCCTGTGTTGTATTACATTGGAAAAGCGGAATTGAATCCTTCACGCAGCATATCCATGGTGGGAACCCGGCTGGCATCCTGTTACGGAAAAGAGTCTTGCCGGAATCTGGCGGATTATTTCGCGAAAAACGGTTATCGTCCCATGATAGTAAGCGGACTGGCGTATGGCATCGATATAAACGTGCATCGGTCGGCTTTGGAATTCGGTATGGAGACGGTAGGAGTGCTTCCGTGCGGGATTGACCGGATTTATCCTGCCTTGCACCGGGATACGGCTGTGCGGATGACGGCCTCGGGAGGAATCATAACCGAATTTCCGCGGGGTACGCCGCCTTTGAAAATCAATTTTATCAAGAGAAACAGAATTATCGCGGGACTGACGCAAGGGCTTGTCGTAGTGGAATCCAGGATCAAGGGAGGGGCTATGAGTACCGTGGAATTCGCGTGCGGATACGGAAGGGATGTCTTTGCCGTGCCGGGGCGGATGGGAGATGTAAATTCTTATGGATGTAATTACCTGATATCTAAAAATATCGCTCGAATCTGCAATCACCCCTCCGTAATACCGGAGGCCTTGAACTGGCAGACGGAGGAATTCGTTGAAATAAAAGGCCAACGCGAATTATTTTCGTCTCAGGAAAAGGAAAAAGAAAAAATATTATTATCTTTAAGTGATAATTCCGGAACGGATGTAGATGCGATCTGCAGTAAGACCGGACTGCCTTTGGAGACGGTGGCGGTCATATTATTGGAGCTCGAGCTGGAAGGACGGATCGTACCCGTACGGGGGAACAGTTATTGTTTGAGAAGATGAACCGTTACATAGATACGCATGTACATTTATACGATGAGGCATTCGATCCCGATCTGCCCTATGTGCTGGAACGGATGAAGGGCGCCGGCGTAATCAAGTGCATATTGCCGGCTATCGACCGTTCTTATTATGAACGCCAGCGCGACTGTGCGGCAAAATATCCCGGATATGTTTTTGAGGCGGCCGGACTGCATCCTACTTCGGTGGGAGAGGAATGGGAGAGCGAATTGGATTGGGTGCGGGAGCGGCTGGAAGAACGAAACGGGACAAAGAAAACAGGGGGGCAAGACCCCGGAGCATGGGGAGAATATGTCGCCGTAGGAGAAATAGGACTGGACGGATATTGGAGCAAGGAGTTTCTTTCCCAGCAGATGGAAGTTTTCAGAGAGCAGCTTTTATTGGCTTCCCGATGGGATTTGCCGGTGATCATCCATGCACGCGAAGCGACGGAAGAAATTTTCAAAGTGCTGGAGAGCTTGAAAGGGATTCCGTTGCGGGGGGTCTTCCATGCTTTTTCCGGAAGCTGGGAAACATTCTGCCGGATCGGCAGATACGGAGATTTCAAAGTGGGAATAGGGGGAATCGTAACGTATAAAAATGCGGGCATCGCCGGAGTGTTGGAAAAAATCCCGTTGGAGTCCGTATTGTTAGAGACGGATGCTCCTTATCTGCCTCCCGTTCCGTTCCGCGGAAAGAGGAACGAAAGTTCGTATTTGGAAATTATAGCGGGCAAAATAGCGGAAATAAAAAATTGTCCGGTGGAGGAAGTGGCGCGGATCACTACGGAAAATGCTGAAAAACTATTTAAACTAAATCATGAATAGATCTATTTTACTGATTTATACGGGAGGAACGATCGGCATGAAGCAGGATCCCGAGACTTCTGCCCTCAAGCCTTTTAATTTTAAACATATTCTGGACGAGGTGCCGGAATTGAAGAAATTCGGTTATAAAATAGATTCCTATTCTTTTGATCCGGTGATCGATTCCTCTGATATCGAGCCCCGTTTCTGGGTGGATTTGGTAAGGTTGCTGAAGGAACATTACCAGGCGTACGACGGTTTTGTCATCCTGCACGGTACGGATACGATGTCATTCACCGCGTCCGCACTGAGTTTTATGCTGGAAGATCTGGAAAAGCCGGTGGTGCTGACCGGAAGCCAGCTTCCTATCGGGATGCTCCGTACGGACGGAAAGGAAAATCTGATTTCATCCATCGAGATTGCCGCGGCGAAAGACAGCCGGGGGAGGCCTATGGTGCCCGAGGTGTGCATTTATTTTGAAAGCCAGCTGTACAGGGGCAATCGCACGACCAAGTATAGCGCGGAAAATTTCAGGGCGTTCAAATCCGCCAATTATCCTGTTCTGGCGGATGTGGGAATCCACATAAAATATAATACCTCGCTGATAAATTATCCGCATAGCTGGGGCCGGCCGCTGAAAATACATACGGAGTTGAATACGGATGTGGTGATCTTGAAGATATTTCCGGGGCTGAAAAAGGAAATGATGGATGCCGTAGTGGATATTCCGGGATTGAGGGCGATCGTGCTGGAAACTTTCGGTTCGGGCAACGCCCCTACGGGGGAATGGTTTACCGGTACGATAAAAAGGGCTGTCGGGAAAGGGATTATTGTTTTGAATATTACCCAATGTCATGCGGGAAGCGTGGATATGGACGCCTATGCTACGGGAAAAGCCTTGAAGGAAGAGGGAGTGGTAAGCGGTTACGACAGCACCACGGAGGCCGCTTTGACCAAATTATTTTTTTTATTAGGACAAAATACTGATAATCTGTGCGTTAAATCTTTATTGGAAAAAAATTTACGTGGGGAAATATCAATATCATAGTACTATATTAAAATATTTTGCATAAATTGCACAATATTTTAAAGAATGAAAAACTATAACTATTTAAATACATTGTTTAATATTTTAATTACTCAAAAATTTATGAAAAAATTTTTCATGTTTTTGGCAGTGTTCGGCCTTATCGCTCTCGCTGCACAGTATGCAATTGCACAAACTCCTGAGCTGTCAGTAAATGACTTATCAGTTCAATCAGATGTTCCTGTGTACCAACAAATCAAAGCGAAGTTCATCGAGGGCGGCGCAGGGTTCATGGGTACTGTTTTACTCTGTCTTATCTTCGGTCTGGCCTTAGCTATAGAGAGAATTATTTATTTAAACTTGGCCAGCACCAATACTTCCAAACTGCTTGCCAGTGTTGACGAAGCCCTTAAGAACGGCGGTGTTGAAGCTGCTAAAGAAGTTTGCCGTACTACCCGCGGTCCGGTAGCAAGTATTTTCTATCAGGGACTGAGCCGTATGGACGAAGGTATCGAAGTCGTTGAAAAATCAGTCGTATCTTATGGTTCCGTACAGATGAGCCTTCTGGAAAAAGGTCTTACCTGGATTCAGCTGTTCATCGCCATCGCCCCTATGTTGGGATTCCTCGGAACGGTTATCGGTATGATCTCCGCATTCGATGCTATCGAGGCTGCCGGTGATATTTCCCCTAACGTTGTTGCCGGTGGTATGAAAGTGGCGTTGATTACGACTGTCGGCGGTTTGATCGTGGCTATTATCCTTCAGTTGTTCTATAACTACATCGTGTCAAAGATCGACTCTATCGTCGTATCCATGGAGGATGCTTCCATTTCACTTATCGATATGTTGGTAAACTATAAAAAATAATACGAATCAGTATGTCTAAAATAATTAAATATATATCATACGCATTGTTGGTTATTTCCGCGATCTTCATAGTGATATTCTATGTACAGATCGGGTCTATGACTCAGGCGGAAATAGAGAGCGGTGCCAGTACGATGCTGTCGGTAGTGCTGAATTGGGCCATTATACTGCTGGTCGTTTGCGCAATATGCGCGGTGATCATGCCGTTCTTCTTCAGCACGGGTAAAGGCATCAAGAACACCCTGATAAAAGTAGCCGTTATCGTAGTGCTGTTCGGAATCTCTTATTTGCTGGCTTCCGGTGCGCCTGTAGAAGCCAATGTGAATCCGGCGCCTACTTTTGCAGAACTTAAATGGACCGATACCGGACTGATCCTTACCTGCATCCTGTTTGTGGGCGCAGTGTTGGCAATCTTATCCGGAAGTGTTATCAATATTATTAAAAATCGTTAGAAAAAAAAGATATGGCAAAAAGAGGCATTCAAGAGATTAATGCTGGGTCAATGGCCGATATCGCTTTCCTGTTGCTGATTTTCTGGTTGACTACAACCACCATGGATGTGGACAAAGGGCTTCAGCGCCGTTTGCCGCCTATGCCGGAAACAGAGAATCAGACTGACATAAAGATCAACCAACGAAATATTATCGTGGTGAAGATCAATGCCAACGACCGGCTTATGGCCGGTGGCGAGGCGCTCGATGTCAGTCAGCTCAAGGATAAGATTATCGAGTTCATTACAAACCCAACCAATGATGAAAAGCTTCCTGAAAAGGAAATGAAAGACATTGAAGGTTTTGGCCAATATCCCGTTTCTAAAGGTTTAGTTTCATTACAGAATGACCGCGGTACCAGTTATGATTCCTATATCAAGGTACAGAATGAGATCGTACGTGCGTTTAACGAGATCCGCGATGATTTTGCAATGTCGAAATTCAATAAAAAATATGCGATGCTGGACGAGACGCAGCAGAAGATCGTGCGCGACGCTATCCCGCAGAGTATATCGGAAGCCGAACCTAAAGATGTTGGAAAGCGTAAATAAAGGAGGACTTAAAATATGGCAAAATTCGTAAGAAAAGGGAAAGGCGGGATGCCTTCATTAAATACCTCTTCGCTTCCCGATATCATTTTCATGTTGCTGTTCTTCTTTATGGTGACCACAACATTGCGTGATACGGAGAAATTGGTGATGGTGAAATTACCGGAAGCTACCGAAATCGTGAAACTGGAGAGGAAGGACTTGTCATCCTATATCAATATAGGTACTCCTATTCTCAGCAAGCAAGGCGAATACGGTACCGACGCCCGTATACAGCTGAACGATTCGTTCAAGACTGTAGACGATATCCGGGACTTTATCGCGGCCGAAAGGGAAAATAAAAGCGAGGCGGACAGGAATTTCATGACCGTTTCCATTAAAGCCGACGAGAATGTGCGGATGGGTATCATTACCGATGTCAAACAGGAGCTTCGTCGTTGTTCCGCATTGAAGATCATGTATTCTGCCAGAAGCGGAAAAGTTAAATGATCCGATACGGACAGATATGAAAAAAGGCGCTTCTACAGGCGCCTTTTTTCACATCTTGCCGATGGTTTTCTGAAAAAGATATCGTAACTTTGACACTCCGATAAGAGAGTAATTTAATTCTGACGATATATGAAAAATGTTAATTTGAAATTGATCGCTTTGACATTGGTGGCGGTTTCCCTTATCTGCTCATGCACGGAGACCCCGCAAGCCGGCCAGCCGCAGAAGGCCAAATATGTATTTTATTTTATCGGGGACGGCATGGGTTTTTCCCACATCGCACTCACGGAAGCTTATCTGGCGACGCGGGAAGGAAAAATCGGAAGCAATCCGGTTTGCTTTTCGCAATTCCCGGTTATGGGAATGGCGACCACTTATTCCAACAGCAACTATATTACCTGTTCCTCCGCTGCGGGAACCGCTTTATCCACGGGGTATAAAACCAATAACGGTATGTTGGGCGTGACTCCGGATACCAGCGATCTGACCAGTATTTCCTATAAGATCCATGAGGCCGGCTACCCTGTCGGGATCATGACCACGGTAACCATAGATCATGCGACTCCGGGCGCTTTTTATGCGCGTTCCGCAAACCGCAACGATTATTATGAGATCGCAGTCCAGCTTCCTAAAACGAATTTCGAATTCTTCGGTGGCGGCGGATTCGTTTCTCCGACCGGTAAAGAGAAAGATCAACCTTCCGTTTACGGTATGTTGGAGGAAGACGGATATACCGTAGCATACGGCATGGAAGATTATGCCTCCAAGAAAGCTTCCGCAGAAAAAATGGTATTGTTCCAGGAAAAGGGAAAAGAAGACAATATCTTGCCTTATGCAATCGAGAGAAAAGAAAACGATCTGAGCCTGAAACAGGTAGTGGAAGCAGCCATCGAATTCTTGGATAAAGGGAATGGATTCTTCGTTATGGCCGAAGGCGGAAAAATAGACTGGGCCGCTCATTCCAACGATATAGCTAACACGATTTTCGAAACCCTCGACATGTCGGACGCTATCGAAGTCGCTTACCGGTTTTATGAAAAACATCCGGACGAGACGTTGATCGTCGTAACGGCCGACCATGAAACGGGTGGAGTGGCTTTGGGAAGGAACAAAGGGTATGTTTTCGATTTGAGCGGAGTCGATTCCATTGCCGCCTTGAGGCAATCCGCCGGTACCAATGTGCAGAATTATATGGATCAGAAAACGCTTGATGCCGATTCTGAAAAAGCCATGATCGGATGGACCACTATTTCCCATACCGGAGGCGCCGTGCCGGTGTTTGCGGTAGGAGCGGGAAGCGAAGCGTTTGCCGGACGGATGGACAATACCGATATTCCTAAAAAAATATGCGCCGCCATGGGTGTGGCCTATTAATATCCGTTTGTTTATATGAAAGGATGTTTTGCCCGAATGTTTAGAATCGCGCTATCGGCAGTATTGTTGTCGGCCGGTAGCGTTTTTGCAATAATTCCCGCAGATGCCCAGGAGAAGGAAATTCCAAAGAGGGAGTTCAGGGGTGCGTGGCTGCATATTGTGGGAAATAAAACGATCGCGACCCTCTCTGCGGACCAGGTAAAGCAAATGTTTCTGAACGCCTTGGATTCTTTGCAGGAAGCGGGATGCAACGCCGTTATTTTTCAGGTAAGGCCTACGGCGGATGCTTTCTATTATTCTGAAATCGAGCCGTGGAGCCGTTATCTTACCGGCGAGCAGGGAAAGGCTCCGGAGCCTTTCTGGGATCCGCTGGAATTTATGGTCCGGGAAAGCCATAAACGGGGCATGGAACTGCATGCCTGGTGCAATCCTTATCGGGTAACTTTGGAAGAATCGGACCAGCTCTGTAAGGATCATTTGTATTTCAGCCATCCGGAATTGTTCGTCAAGCACGGGAAACAATTATATCTGAACCCTGCGGAACCGCTGGCACGGTCTTATACCGTGCGGGTAATTGCCGACATAGTAAGGAGGTACGATATCCAGGCCATTCATTTCGATGATTATTTTTATCCGTATCCGATTTCCGGCGTCGAGTTCGATGACCAGGACGCTTTTTCCCGTTATGCCGCCGCACAGGGATTTTCCGAGGATCAGAAGGCTGATTGGAGAAGACATAATGTGGAACTTCTGATTCAGGAGATCAACGATACCATAAAAACAATCAAGCCTTGGGTGCGCTTCGGCATCAGCCCTTTCGGTATCCACCGGAATAAAAAGGATACTCCCGACGGCAGCGGAAGCCTGACCGACGGCTTGTCCAATTATGACGAGTTGTATGCGGATGTACCCGGATGGGCGGAAAAAGGCTATATCGATTATTGCGTTCCCCAGTTGTACTGGAAAATAGGGAATCCTAAGGCCGATTATGATATCCTGATTCATTGGTGGGATAAAACCGTGCAGAACGAGAACGCCCATTTGTATATAGGACAGAATATTTCCACTTTTAAGGAAAAAGATCTGCAAGACCCCCGGAAAGATCAGACGGAACGTAAGATTGAACTGACCCGTACCCTGCCTAATGTCCGGGGAAATGTCTGGTGGCCCGGATGGTCTTTCTGCAGGAATGTCTGCAATATCTTCGATAATCTGAAAAACAATTATCAGAGATATCCGGCTCTGATTCCGGCCTACTCGTTTCTCGATGACAAGGCGCCTTCTCCCGTGCACGATATCCATAAGAACGGCCGCCTGATCGAATGGGAACAGCGGAAGTCGAATGCCCGGGATCCCATGCAGAAAGCGCTGTTTTATGCCGTATATTGTTTTCCGGACGGAGTGCCCGTAAATATCGATGATTCCCGGTATCTTCTGAAAATTACGCAGGACACCTCCTATAATGTCGTTGCCGAAAATAAAGAACACGGTGCGGGCTGCAAGTACGTGGTAACGGTGATCGACCGGTGCTGGAACGAAAGCCGGGCATCCCGGATTATTTGGTATTGAAAATTAAAACATACGGTTAAACCGTTAGATTGCAGTTATGAAGAAAATATATATGTCGGCCCTTTTGTGCTTTCTGACCGTTTTCGGGGCACAAGCGCAGGTAAACGTGGAAAATGTCGCGGCGCAGGCGATAGAAAAAAATACCGCGAATCCAAACGGGCAAGAAAAATATACGGATTATTATTATAAACGGGTGGCGGAATTTGCCGGGCAGCCGCCCGTTACTTCCCGGGATATCGTTTTTTTGGGGAACAGCCTGACCGAAGGAGGAAGTTGGAGCGAATGGTTCCCCGCTACGGAGTCGAAATTAGCCCGCAAGGGAGGGCATATACGCAATAGGGGGATTATCGGAGATGTGGCGATGGGAATTTATGACCGGCTGTATCAGATCTTGCCGGGCAAGCCCCGTAAGATATTTCTGTTGGTCGGAGTAAACGATATAAGCCATGATCTGACTGCGGACAGCATCGTTTTTATGATCGGCCGCGTGGTGGAGAGGATACGTGTCGAATCTCCCGATACAAAATTGTATATTCAAACGCTGCTCCCGTTTAACGAAAGCTTCAAGCGGTACAAAAGGCTGGAGGGAAAATCACCGGTAGTGCTGCAAGTAAACGAAGGGATCAAAAAGCTGGCAAAGCAATACCGGATTACCTGCATCGATCTGTATCCGTATTTTCTGGAAACGAAAGACGGAATGGATCTCAGGAGCGATCTCACCCGGGACGGTCTGCATCTGACCTCTCCCGGATACGGGATTTGGGTAAAGCGGATTAAAAAATATGTGAGATAAATTTAAAAGTTACGAAAATGAGCGGAATCAAAAGAAAGAAGATTTCTGAACTGCTTGACGGGCAGCCGGGAGAGGATGTGTTGGCAAAAGGCTGGGTGAGGACGAAAAGAGGAAACAAAAATGTGGTTTTCATTGCCTTGAATGACGGATCCACCGTAAATAACATACAAGTGGTTTGCGATGCCGGTAATTTCCCGGAAGAACTTTTAAAATCCGTAACGACAGGCGCATGTATAGCCGTAAAAGGCCGGTTGGCGGAGTCCGTGGGAAAAGGGCAGAAAGTGGAAATCCAGGCCTCGGAAATCGAAATATACGGTACGGCCGATCCGGAGAAGTATCCTTTGCAGAAAAAGGGACACAGTATGGAATTCCTTCGGGAAATCGCCCATCTTCGGCCCCGTACCAATACTTTCGGCTGCGTATTCAGAATCCGGCATGCAATGGCTTATGCTATCCATAAGTATTTTAACGACAGAGGCTTTTATTATCTGCATACTCCCCTGATCACCGCATCCGACTGCGAAGGGGCCGGCGCCATGTTCCAGGTAACCACCCTGGATCTGAACGATGTTCCAAAAGGTCCCGACGGGAAAACGGATTTTTCCCAGGATTTCTTCGGACGTCAGACCTCTCTGACCGTGAGCGGACAACTCGAAGGGGAATTGGGCGCGATGGCGTTGGGACAGATTTATACCTTTGGTCCGACATTCCGGGCTGAGAATTCCAATACGCCCCGGCATCTGGCGGAATTCTGGATGGTGGAGCCGGAAGTCGCTTTCTGCGATATTGTCGAAAATATGGATCTTGCGGAGGATTTTATAAAATACTTAGTCAGATATGCGCTGGAGCATTGCATGGACGATCTGCAATTCCTTAACAATATGTTCGACAAAGAACTGATCTCCCGGCTGGAAGGAGTGGCGGATACCGAATTCGTACGGCTTTCCTATACGGAAGGAGTGGATATCCTGTCCAAGTCCGGACAGAAATTCGAGTATCCGGTATATTGGGGAGCGGATCTTCAAAGCGAGCATGAAAGATATCTGGTAGAAAAGCATTTTGGCAGACCGGTGATTCTGACGGATTATCCGAAAGATATCAAGGCCTTTTATATGAAGCAGAACGAAGATGGAAAAACCGTCAGGGCCATGGACGTGCTTTTCCCTAAAATCGGCGAAATCATCGGCGGTTCGCAGCGGGAAGAGAATCTGGATAAATTGCAGGCCCGTATAGCGGAATTGGGAATGGATACTAAAGGCTTATGGTGGTATCTGGATACGCGCCGTTTCGGTACGGCGCCGCATAGCGGTTTCGGACTCGGATTTGAAAGGCTCTTGTTGTTCGTAACGGGGATGGCGAATATCCGGGATGTGATTCCGTTCCCGAGGACTCCTAAATCCGCTGAATTTTAAAGGGACCTCTTAAAAGACAGGATATGCTGATAATCGGGATTGCCGGCGGCACCGGCTCGGGTAAAACGACGGTGGTGCAAAAGATTACGGGCCTGCTGAAAAAAGAGGAAGTGGTGGTTATCCCCCAGGATTCTTATTATAAGGATAATAGCCATCTTTCCATGGAAGAGAGGCAGGAACAGAATTTCGACCATCCCGATTCGGTGGATTTCGATTTGCTGATCCGGCATTTGACCGAATTGAAACAAGGGCGTTCCATAGAGCAGCCGGTTTATTCCTATATTACCTGTTCCCGTTCCAGAACGGAAACGGTGCATGTGGACCCGGCACATATAATCATTGTGGAGGGAATTTTGATATTCACTTGTCCGGAATTGCGAAACATGCTGGATATTAGGGTATTCGTAGATGCCGATGCCGATGACCGTCTTTCCCGGGTCATTTCGCGCGATATCGTGGAGAGGGGGAAAAGCGTGGAAAAGGTGCTGTCCCGGTATGAAAAGACCGTAAAGCCTATGCATCTGCAATTTATAGAACCCAGTAAACGGTATGCGGATATAATTGTTCCCCAGGGAGGACATAACCGGGTGGCTGTCGATATCCTGATGGCGGCCATCGAAAAAGCTCTTGAAAAAGAGAAAGGGAAATGAGTCTCTGAAAAAAAAATTTGTTTATAGAATCGTGAATGATGGATTGGCGTTCCATATTTGAGAAGAAGGAGACGAAGATCGGTTTATATTCCACTATTATCTTTCATTTGGTATTGATAATCGTGCTTTTGATTACTACCATCGGAGGAGTGGTGAGCGAGGAGACCGCTTTCGTCCTGGATTTTACCGGACAGGAACGTTTGGAGGAGGAAATCCGCCGGAATGAAATTAAAGAGCAGGCAAGCAGGGAGATCGAAGATCTGTTGGCGGGACGGCAGACCGTACAGTATCGCAACGTAGCGGTGGACCGCAATACCCGTAATCTGAAAGACGATCGCTTTAAAAATCCGAATCAGGTATATGACGAGGCGCGTGAACTGCAAAAAAAACTGGACGCTTCCCGCCGCGAGGCGCTGGCCGAACAGGGAACAGATGAAGTCCCCGGAAATTCCGGAAATGAAAACAAGCAGGAATCGCAGACCTATAAGGGGCCGTCCGTTATTTCATATTCATTAGATGGACGCAAGGCGCTTTACTTGCCCGTACCGGTATATAAATGTTACGGCGGAGGGGATGTAAGCGTCCAGATTATAGTTAATCGCAAGGGTTATGTAGTGGCGGCAAAGGTGATAGAAGACGTTTCATCCGCCGATGAGTGTCTGCACCGGTATGCTGTGGAAGCGGCTAAACGCTCCCGTTTCAACGCTTCCGCCTCGGCTCCCGACCGTCAGGCAGGGGAAATCGTCTATCGTTTTATAGCCCAGTAAATTTATTGCGAATGATTCAGGAAATTAAATATATACATCTGAAAAAACAGTCTGATAAATAGAATTTAATTGAAAATTGATTATGAGTAAACGGGTTTTAATTACCGGCGCGACCGGATATATCGGTTCGCACACGATAGTAGAATTGATAAAGGCCGGATATGAAGTGACGGGGGTGGATAATTTTTCCAATTCTTCTCCCGCGGTTTTGGAAGGAATTGCAAAAATTGTCGGGAAAGAGATAGATTTTGTGGAGACGGATTGTACCGATTATGAAAATTTTGCAAAGGTTTTCGAAAAATATCCGGATATCGGGGCGGCTATTCATTTTGCAGCCAGCAAGGCGGTGGGGGAGAGCGTAGAAAAGCCCTTGTTGTATTATCGCAATAACTTAGGGTCATTGATAAACCTGATAGAGCTGATGAGAACTAAGGCGGCGGGCGCAAATATCGTTTTTTCTTCTTCCTGTACGGTTTACGGACAACCCGGGCCCGAACATCTGCCTTTGACCGAGCAGGCTCCCATTCAGCCGGCCCATTCCCCTTACGGTAAAACGAAACAGATGTGCGAGGATATTCTCAGGGACAGCGTGCATGCCTACGGGAATGTAAACGTGACTTCTTTGAGATATTTCAATCCCATAGGTGCGCATCCGACCGCTCTTATCGGGGAATTGCCTAACGGCGTTCCGCAAAATCTGGTCCCTTATATTACCCAAACGGCGGCGGGCATCCGGGAATGCCTGAATGTGTTCGGCGATGACTATAATACTCCCGACGGCTCCTGTATCCGGGATTATATTTATGTGTGCGATCTGGCCCGGGCGCATGTGAAGGCCGTGGACCGTCTGTTGGAAAAGGGGGAACGATTCGAAGTGTTCAATCTCGGTACGGGCAAAGGGCTGTCCGTACTGGAACTCATCCATGCCTTTATAAAGGCTACGGGACGGGATTTGCCTTATAAAATCGTAGGCAGGCGTGCCGGAGATGTGGAACAGGTATGGGCCAATCCTTCCAAAGCCAATGAAATATTGGGATGGAAGGCGGAAACTCCTATAGAGGACGTTCTCAGATCCGCCTGGAGGTGGCAGCAGAACTGCTGCTGAACGAATGCTTCCGGGGGTTAGACCGGGAGGCTGTGCATGGCGTAGCGGATACGCCTGAGGGCTTCTTCTTTCCCGATAAAATAAATGATATCGGCGATGCCTAACCCTTTGGACTGGCCGACGAAAAACAGGCGCAGGGTATTCATTACCGTTCCCATTTTCCATTCGTTCGATTTGATATAATCCGTAAGCGTCTCTTCGATCAGCCGGATGTGTTCCTCCTGGGAGCCTTCCGCTGTCGGGATGCCGGAGATTATTTCATACATTTTTTCGATCATTTTTCCGGTTTCCGGATTCCAGAATTTCTTTACATCCGCTTCGTTCCATGAATCCGGAGCGATGAAGAAATAATGGCAGATCTCCCAAAAATCGGATACGAAATGGGCCCTCTCCTTAATCAGGGCGCATACGGCTTTTATGAAACCGAAAGTCGTTTCCACTTTCGCGCCCTCAGACCGATTTTCCGGACCGGAGTGCCGGGGAACGGTAAAGGACGGATCGTCCGTAACAACGATTCCTTTTTCTGTGAGCAGGGGAATGAATTGCCGGGCTAACTGTTCGTCCGTTTGTTTGCGCAGGTATTCCTGATTGAACCATCTGGCTTTCTCCGGATTGAAGCGGGCGCCCGACCGGATGACGCGGTCCAGAGAGAAGGCCTCGATGAGTTCTTCCATCGTGAACAACTCCTGTTCGGTACCTGGATTCCACCCTAAAAGAGCCAGCATGTTTACGAAGGCTTCCGGATAATATCCGTCTTCCCGATAGCCCCGCGATATTTCCCCTTCGGGATTGGTCCATTGCAGGGGGAATACCGGGAATCCGAGCCGGTCTCCGTCCCTCTTGCTTAATTTGCCCTTTCCGTCGGGTTTCAGAAGAAGGGAAAGATGCGCGAAACGGGGCCGGGTATCCTCCCATCCGAATGCCTTGTACAGCAGATAATGGAGCGGAAGGGAAGGAAGCCATTCCTCTCCCCGGATCACTTCCGTAATTTCCATCAGATGATCGTCCACGATATTGGCTAAATGATAAGTGGGAAGCTCATCGGCAGCTTTCCATAAAACCTTGTCGTCCAAGGTGTCGGAGTTTACCTCTATATGCCCGCGGATCAGATCGTCCATTTTTACGGTTTCGTTTTCCGGATTCTTGAACCGGATGGTCCAGGTGCGGGTGGTCTCTATCAATCTTTTTACCTCCTCCTGCGGCAGGGTGAGGGAATTTTTCAATTCCCGACGGGTGATATGATTGTAAGTGAAAGTGGATTTGGCCTTTTCCGCTTCCTTGCGCCGGGCTTCCAACTCCTGCGGCGAATCGAAAGCGTAATAGGCGTATCCGTCGCGCACCAATTGCTCCGCATATTGCCGGTAAATGGGTTTTCGCTGGGATTGCCGGTAGGGAGCGTGGGGATGCCTTTCGGAAGGGGTTTCCACTACATTGCCTAAGGCATCCACCCCTTCATCCGGATAAATGCCGCACCAGCGGAGCGAGTCGATGATATATTTTTCCGCTCCCGGCACGAAACGCTGGGAGTCCGTATCCTCGATACGCAAGATGAAGTCGCCGCCGGCCTTTTTGGCGTACAGATAGTTATATAGGGCGGTCCTTACCCCGCCCATGTGCAGGGGGCCGGTCGGACTGGGAGCGAAACGCACTCTTGTTTTTCTGTCGGGATTCATATTATTCTGTATTGTTTCTTTACATTCAACTTGAAATGGTTTTTACCGTCTTGTCTAAGCGTTTTTTATCCGGCGTTTTTCTTAATCCTGCGTCCGGTGGAGATAGGAGTTATCCGTATTGAGTTGTTGCTTGCCGTTTATCTCATCTACGCGGCAGGTTTCTCCCGGGGAAACGGCGGCATTGTCCGCCTGGCGGGGCTGTACTCTTTTTTTCCTGCGCAGATATGCCGGCTGGGTTTCCAAGGCTACGATATTGTCGCCGGGTTCCAAGATCAGGGCGGGTTTGCCTTCCCGTTTGACATATTTGAGGGCGCCGGAAGCATCTCTTATGAAAGAACCCTCTTCGGGTGCTTGCTCCTGAGACGCTTGTTCCTGTTGGATTTTTTCTCCGGTGCGGCCGGAAGTCTCTGGAGGGAGCGTGTTGATAACGATGGTCCCCCGTCCCGGATGCTGATAATCGTAGTCGGGAAATTGGTAGGCGGACTGGAAGGACTGGTAGCCGGCCGGCTGGGAACCATCGGCGGCATTGCTTTGATATACCCCCGGATCATCGCTCTCTGACAGTACGATGCGGTCGCCCGAGTTTTCATCTTCCAGATCGATCTGCGGAAGCGAATTCATATTGAATCCGGTGGCTACGATGGTGACGCTGATGGAAGTCCCCACCGTGGGATCGAAGACCACGCCCCGTTTGAATTTGCTGGCCGAACCGGTATAGTTGTTCACGTATTCCATAATCTGGGATAATTCCACCATGGTCAGCCCCCCGTTTTCTTTGCTGGAAGTGATGTTTACCAGAACGTTTTTTGCGGTTTTCAGATCGCAATCGTTCAGCAGGGGAGATTCGAAGGCTCTTTCCACCGCCATGATGGCCCTGTCGGGACCTTCCGCAGTACCCATACCCATAATCGCCATGCCGCTGTTTCTCATGATCATTCTTACGTCGGCGAAGTCCACGTTGATAAAGCCGGGACGGGTAATGATTTCCGCAATGCTTTTGACAGCCGTGCTCAATACGGAGTCGGCTTTAGGAAAAGCGTCGAAAATAGTAAGGTCTCCGAATATTTTATACAGTTTCTGATTGTCTATGATAAGAAGGCTGTCCACGTGTTTTTCGAATTCCTTGATGCCTTTTATCGCTCTTTTGATAAATTCTTTCCCTTCATCGCGGAAAGGGAGGGTAACCACCCCTACGGTCAGTTTTCCTAATCCTTTGGCCACTTCCGCAATGACCGGAGCCGCTCCGGTGCCGGTGCCGCCGCCCATGCCGGCCGTAATGAACACCATTTCCGTATTGCCTCCTAAAGATTTTTTAATGTCTTCTATGGACTCGGTGGCGGCCTTTCTCCCCTGTTCGGGATCGCAGCCGGCGCCTAATCCGCGCGTAAGGGCGTTGCCCAACTGTAATTTTTCCGGAACATTGCTGTAACTGAGGGATTGGATATCCGTGTTGCAAATCATGAAGTCCACGTCTTTGATCCCTTGCCGGAACATTTCGTTGACGGCGTTGCAACCGCCTCCGCCTACTCCAATCACTTTGATGATGGATTGGCTGGTATTCCAGTTGGTAGGTACTAAAAATATATCTTCCATATCGTTAAGCATCATTATCTTGTTTAAACATGTTTTCTGAGTTGAAGGTGTTTATAAGGTTTTTGAAGGAGAACCCCTTTTTTTTCTTTTTTGTTTCTTCGGGCTGCGGCGCCACCTCCTCGGCTACGGGCGCCTCTTCTGCCGGTTCCTCTTCTTTTTCGGAAGCGTGCTTCAATGGAAGGGTCGATTCGATGGAAATCCCTTCATTTTCCATTTTCTGGAATCCTTTCAGCACCAACCCTACGGCGGTAGACATTCCCGGCTTGAACACTTCCTCTACCGAGTCGGCCGTAATGCTGTTTTCCGGGAATGCCACCCGGGTATCCAGACCGGTAACTAAGTTGGATAACTGGGTGATATTTTGCAGTTGGGCGCTTCCTCCCGTAAGTACGATGCCTCCTTTGAGCTGGTTTTTATATCCGGATTTCTCTATCTCGTAATCCACCGCTTCGAAAATCTCGGCTACCCGGGCTTCTATGATTCCGGCCAGCACCTTGAAAGAAATTTCCCGGCTTTCCCGTCCTCCTAAGCCCGGAATGATAATGGTCTTATTGGCGGGAGCATATTCGCTGTAACATGACCCATGCTGGATTTTAAGTTGTTCCGCATGTTTGGAGGAGATTCCGCAGCCCACCCGGATATCTTCCGTGATGGAATTCCCTCCGAACGGAATTACGGCCGTATGGCGTATGACGTTATCCTGCACGATCAGCAGATCCGTGGTGCCTCCTCCGATGTCCACCATCACCACGCCCACTTCCATCTCTTCCTCGGAAAGCACTGCCTGCGCGGAAGCCAAAGGCTCCAGAATCAGTTCGTTGAGTTTCAGACCGGCCCGGGAAATGACATTCTGGCTGAATTGGGCGGAATTGCTTCTGCCGACGAACAGTTTGAAATTGGCGCAGATCTGTTTCCCGATCATGCCTACGGGCTCCGTCACACCCATAAAATCATCGATGTTGTAAGACTGGGGTATTACGTGAAGCACTTTTTCTCCGCTTTGGACGAAAGTGCCGTATTTGTCTTTTGTAATATTGTCTATCTCCTCTTTGGTGATGAGTTCTTCCGGATTTTTCCGGGTGGTTTCACTGGCGCTGGAGCAGCAGCGGATATTCTGTCCGGCGATTCCCACGAAAACTTCATTTATTTTTTCCCCGATAGCATTTTCCACGTTCCGCACGACCGGAATCATGGAATCCAGGACATGTTGGATATTGACAACTTCTCCCCTTAAAACTCCTTTCGAGGGGGCCTGGCTGTACGCTATGATTTTTATCCCGTATATGGTTTTTTCTCCTACCAGGCAGACTACCTTGGTGGTTCCTAAGTCGATGGCTGCAATTAGGTTTCTCATGACTGAAGAGTTTTTTTCACTTTATTTATTATATTTTAATTTCATTACAATCACGCTGCGCCTCGGCATAATCCAAATTTTTATTTGCCTTCTGCTCTCAGCTTGCAGTTTATTTTACAATTCCAATTTTCTTTTCAGTTGCTTTTTGCTCATGGCTTGCCGTTGAGTTTACAAACTATCTGGTTCTTATATTTCAGGTTTACGGTGCCGTATTTGTCCCAGCCCATTTCGGGTACGACGTCTTTATAAAAAGCGTACAGTTTCCGGAATTTTTCCCGGATGTCGTTCAGGTCGCCGAAAATGATTTTCTGGCTGCCTGTTCTGGGGGACAGGAGGATATCGCCGTTATTATCTATGTATATCTGCTCGATCTGTGCGCTCCAGAACGGATTGTCTTCCACGAATTTCCCGAATTCCAAAATCTTTTCCACCCAGTTTGTCTCGTCTTCCAATGCGCGGCCTCTGTGTCCGGAGTTTATTATCAGCGGAATATGGCCCGTAACGACGGGTACGTAGGAGGTAAATGTTTCCACCCACGGGAAAATATAGGCGGTCTCGTCTATATAAAATCCTCCGTTTTCCGTTTCTATGCGCAGAACGGGCCTGCGTTGGGTTATATCTATCCGCATGTCCCCGGCCCGGCTCAGGCTGACCTGGGCTTCCCGTATGGCGCTTCGCTGATTGAGCAGTTCCTCTATATTCCGGATATCGATATCCCGGTTTTTCTTCCCGATCATTTCTCCTGAAAAATCGGTGATGATTTTCTTTACTTCTTCCGCGGTGACGAACCGGTTCCGGGCGCTGTCCAATAATGTAACGGTGATGCTCCTGCATATTTCCTTGTCCCGGTTTTTACGTTGCAGAATCTCTGCAAAATAAAAATAGGATATCAGCACTCCCAACAGAAGCGTCCATCCGGTATATGTAAGAATCCTGCGGAACATTTTACAATCTCTTTATTTTTTATTTATGCGCGTACTTATGCGTATTTCAAGCAGTTCCTCTATCGGTCCCACTAACCGGTCGATATCCCCCGCTCCGAGAGTAACGAGAATATCCGTTTCTTTATTCTTCAGATAATCCAGCAACTCCTCTTTGGAAATCAATACTTTCTCTTTCAGGGCGACCCGGTCGAATATCAGCCGTGACGAGACTCCCGGTATGGGTAATTCCCGTGCAGGGTAGATATCCAGCAAGATCAGTTCGTCTAATTTGCCGAGACTTTCGGCGAAATCTTCCGCAAAATCCCTCGTCCGGGTATAAAGATGCGGCTGGAATATTCCGCAAAGTTTTCTGTCCGGGAAAATATTCCGGATAGAACTTATGGCGGAAGCTATCTCCCGCGGATGATGGGCATAATCGTCTATATAGGCGATCTGCGGCGTATTGATATGTATGTCGAACCTTCTCTCCACTCCGGCGAACGTGGCGAGCGCTTCCCGTATTTTCTCTTTGTCGATACCTTGCAGAATAGCGACCGCCGAGGCTGCTACCGCATTCTCCACATTCACCCATCCGGGTATCCCCACCGTACAGTTTTCGAGGATTCCGTCGGGATAATGCAGATCGAATTTAAAATATCCGCCCTCCTGCAGCTCGATTCCTCCGGCATAAAAATCCGCTTCCTCCCGGAAGGAATAGGTATATATTTTCGCCTTTACCCGCCCCGTATCTAAAGGCAGCCCTTTTTTCATAATCAGATTTCCCGACGGTTTTATCTGGGAAGCGAACTGGGAGAACGCGCTGCGCAAAGTCTGGTGATCGTGGTAAATATCCAAATGGTCGGCATCCATGGAGGTAATCACGGCCGCATCCGGATACAGTTGCAGGAACGACCGGTCGAATTCGTCGGCTTCCGCCACCAATACGGGATTTTTACTTAACAGCAAATTGCTGCGATAGTTTTTGGATATCCCGCCCAGAAATGCGGAACATCCGACACCGGAGGCCGTATATATATGCGCCAGCAAAGTGCTGACAGTAGTTTTTCCGTGAGTACCCGCTACCGCCAGACAAGTCTGGTGCATGGCGATTTCTCCCAAGGCGCGGGAACGTTTTATCAGGGTATAGCCGTTTTCCTTTACATACGCCAGTTCTTTCATATCTTCCGGAACGGCGGGCGTGTATATTACCAACGTGTGTTCCCTGTCCCGGGGAATGCAGTCCGTATCTTCCGTATAATGTACGGAGGCCCCTTCCTCCTCCAGCGCCCGGGTGATTTTTCCGGGAGTCCGGTCGTATCCGCTTACGCGGCATCCTGCATGGAGGTAATAGCGGGCGAGAGCGCTCATCCCTATTCCTCCTATTCCGATAAAGTATATGTTTTTCCAGTTCATGGCCGTTTGCTTATCCGTTTTTTTTATTTTGTCCGGGTCTTGTTCCGTGTTTTCTCCTCCGCCAATCTGATACATTCCGCAGCAATCTCGCCGGCGGCATCCGTGCGGGCCAAGGCGGAAATGTTGGCCTCCAGCACTTCCCGACGGGTATCGTCCTTTAGCAGTTCTTTTACCAGCGGCATCAGTTCCCCATCCGCCTGCGCGTCCTTTATGATCAGGGCCGCCTCTTTTTTCACCAACGCCATGGCATTATGGGTCTGGTGATCTTCGGCTACGTTGGGTGAAGGCACGAAGACCGTGCATTTTCCCGCTGCGCATAATTCGGAAATCGTACCTGCCCCGGCCCGGCTGACCACTACGTCCGCTGCTGCGTACGCCAGATCCATCCGCTGTATAAAATCAGTATAGATGATATGGGGAGCGTGCCTTTGCTGCATAAAGCGGTCTATCTCTTCCTTATAATATTTTCCGCATTGCCAGATGACCTGACAGCTCGGCTTGCCGTCGGGACCCGGCGAGAAAAGATCTCCGGAATCGATTTCGTTTTTCATACACCGGTTGAGCGTGCCGCATCCCAAGCTTCCTCCTACTACAAACACCGTTTTCAAGGACGGGTCCAGACGGTAATATTCGTATCCCCGGGCTTTGAGGTCGGGAGTGCTTTTTACAATATCTTTCCGGATGGGATTGCCCGTAAGGATGATTTTTTCCTTTGGAAAGAAACGTTCCATCCCTTCATACGCCACGCATATCCGATCCGCCCTTTTCGCATTTTTCCTGTTTACCACTCCCGCATACGAATTCTGCTCCTGAATGAGTACGGGGATACCCATTTCCGCCGCCGTACCGACTGTAGCCGCACTGGCGAAGCCTCCCACTCCCACTACTATATCCGGGGCAAAGTCCTTTATTATTTTTTTCGCTTCTTTTTTGCACTTCAGATAATCCAGCATCACCCGGATGTTGCCGGGGCTGTACAGCGGACGTTTGAGTCCTTTGGCGGGTATGCCTTTTATTTCATACCCGGCTGCCGGGACCTTTTCCATTTCCATTTTCCCGAGCGCCCCCACAAAAAGAATCCTGGCTCCGGGCCGTATCTCCCGGATGGCGCCGGCAATGGAAAGGGCAGGAAAAATATGTCCTCCTGTCCCCCCGCCGCTGATAATAACTTTTAAATCATTGTTCATTTATTATATTTTACTCATATTTCCGCTACGCCCGCCTCTTCCGGGTCATTATTTTCCTCATCCGCTTTTTCCTCCGCCTCCTGCGCCTTTTCCGTCTCTTTCCGCTGCGCCTCCTTCCGTTTGGCGGCGCTGATGTCTATGGTCCGGCTCACGGAGAGGATAATGCCGAAAGCGCAACTTAAAATCACCAGCGAGGTGCCTCCTAAACTCAGTAAAGGCAGTGTATGACCGGTAACCGGCAGATACCCCACGTTTACCAATATGTGAAGGATGGCCTGGATGGTAATCAGCAGTCCCAGACCGCCCACCGTAATGGCCGTAAATATCTTGGTACAGCTTTTTACCAATATGATACATCGGAATAGGAACCACAGATAAAGCATCAAGATGAAAATTCCGCCTATCAGGCCGTATTCCTCTATGATAATCGTGTATATGTAATCCGAGTAAGGATGCGGCAATACATACCGCTGGGTGCTTTTTCCCGGGCCTTTTCCCAATATCCCGACAGAAGAAATGGCTATTTTGGCCATATCCTCCTGGTACGTTTTATCCGCGATTTTCTGTTTTTCCTCCGCGGAAAGCTCCTGGCTGATTTCCGTTTTTACAAAGAATTTCTTCAGCCGGCTGGTTGCCGTATCCATACGCGGAAACAGACCGAAAGATAAATGGAGCAATACCAGCACCGTCAGTCCGGCAGCTCCTATACCCATGGTTTTGAACAGATAGTTCCACTTGACTCCTGCGATGAATAAGATCATGAAACTCAGCAGCGCAATGAAAAGGGCGGTAGATACGCTTCCTATCATAATCAGTATAAAGACGATTCCTACCGGAACCACTATCTTTATAAGAAATTCCTTGAAAGTATCCAGCTTGTTGATCTCCAGCACCCGTGCCAAGTAAAGAATAACGGCTATCTTGGCTATCTCCGTAGGTTGGAACCGGATACCGCAGATATTGAGCCACCTGCGTGCTCCGTTTATATATTCCCCCATAATTGGCAGCAGAATCAATAAAAGGATGCTGATTATAAACACCGGATAGGCCAGCAGACGGTACCATCCCAAGGGAATCAGATAGCAGATCATCAAAGCCGCTAATCCCAGAGCCACGAACTGCCCTTGTTTAAGCAGATAAGCGAAATTGGTCGTATGTTCCTTGAATGCCAAAGAACTGCTGGCCGAATATACCAGCAGGATGGAAGACAGCAATAGGATTACCACGATGGCACGGATAACGTGGTCACCGGGAATCTTGTTGATCCATTCTTTAGCTTCTATGTTCAGGCCTCCTTTCATTCTGTTTCTCGATAAGATATTCACAAAATGCCCGAATCGGAGATCTGCAGTTCGCGGACCGCCGCCTTGAATTGCCGTCCCCGGTCTTCGTAGCTCTTGAAAAGATCGAAGCTGGCGCAGGCCGGCGACAATAATACCGTATCTCCCGGACGGGCCAGTTCAGAAGCTTTCTGCACCGCGTCTTTTGCCGAGAGCACATCCACTATCGTTTCCACCTTGTCTCCGAAACATTCATGCAGTTTTTCATTATGTACTCCAAGGCATATCATGGCTCTGACTTTCTCTTTCACCAACTCGTAAAGAGGCTCATAATCGTTCCCCTTGTCTTTCCCGCCCGCAATCCATACGACCGGAGTCTTTACGCTTTCCAAGGCATACCATGACGAGTTGACATTCGTCGCCTTGGAATCATTTATATACAGAACGTTTTTAATACTCATGACTTCCTCCATCCGGTGCTCCACCCCTTTGAAAGTCATCAGGCTGTCGCGGATAAAGCGGTTTTCTATTTTGAGGACTTTCCCGGCAATGGCCGCTGCCATGGAGTTGTAAATATTGTGTTTTCCGGCGAGCGAAAGCTCTTTCAGATACATGAAATACTCATCTTCCCGATAGCGGACGCATAACTGGTCCTCCTGTATGCAGGCTCCCTCCTTCACTTTCTTTTCCTGGCTGATAGGCAGCATTTTCACTTTGAGTACTATTTTTTCCAACTCCTCTGTAGTGATCGGGTCATCGGCGCAGAAAATAAAGCAATCCTCCTTGTCCATGTTCCGGGTGATCCGGAACTTGGCATTTACATAATTCTGCATGTTGAAATCATACCGGTCCAGATGATCCGGAGTGATATTGAGTAAAATGGCGATATCGGCCTTGAAGTCGTACATGCCGTCTAACTGAAAACTGCTAAGTTCCAGCACATAATAGTCATAATTCTCCGTAGCCACCTGGAATGCGTAGCTTTGTCCGATATTCCCCGCCAATCCTACGTTCAATCCTGCATTTTTCAGCATGAAATAGATCAGGGAAGTGGTGGTGGTCTTTCCGTTGCTGCCCGTGATGCAGATTTTCTTCGCTTTGTCGTACCGGCCTGCAAATTCTATCTCGGAAATTACGGGTATCCCTTTTTCCCGGGCCTGTACGATCAGCGGAGCGTTTTCCGGAATGCCGGGGCTTTTGACGATTTGCCAGGCGTTGAGAATCTTTTCCTGCGTATGGCCTCCCTCTTCATACGGGATCTCGTATTTTTCCAGCGTTTTCCGTGCTTCCGGTTTGATCGTTCCGTTATCCGACAGGAACACATCGTACCCTTTTATCTTTGCAAGAACGGCGGACCCTACACCGCTTTCGCCTCCTCCCAATACAACAATTCTTTGCATGACTATCTGATTTTAAGTGTTATGATCGTAAAGGCGCATAAGAGAATCGCTATGATCCAGAACCTTACTGTTATCTTGGCTTCCGGGATCGCCCGGCGCGGCAGCTTGATGAGCGCCGGAATCCCTTCTTTCTGAAAATGATGGTGGAGCGGACTCATTTTAAATACCCTCCGTCCTTGTCCGTATTTCTTTTTCGTATATTTGAAATACCCCCGCTGGATGATTACGGATAAGGATTCCACGAAAAAGATTCCGCATAAAACGGGAATAAGCAGCTCTTTCCGGATGATGATGGCGGTTACGGCTATGATGCCTCCTATGGAAAGGCTTCCCGTATCTCCCATAAAAACCTGCGCCGGATAGGCGTTGTACCATAAAAACCCGATCAATGCTCCGATAAAGGCCGCCATGAAGATCACTACTTCGCCGGTATCGGGGATATACATGATATTCAGGTAGGACGCATATATGGAGTTTCCCGACAGATAGGCCAGAATACCCAGTGTCGTTCCCACGATAGCGGAAATTCCCGTAGCCAGGCCGTCCATGCCGTCGGTGAGGTTGGTGCCGTTGGAAACGGCCGTTACGATGAAAATCACGATCAGTATATAAATGATCCAGCTGGCGGTTTCGCCTGCCTTTCCCTTGAAGGGCGACAGCCAGGAATAATCGAATTCATTATGCTTGATGAAGGGAATGGTCGTTTTGGTGCTTTTTATATCCTGGAAATAATTGACGGAAACGTGATCGTTCTCCGTAATGATTTCCGGATGGGAATTTTCTGCCGTGGAAGTCGTTTTCTCCCGGATAACCGCCTCATCGCTCAGACATAAGGTGATTCCTACGATCAATCCGATGGCTATTTGCCCGAAGATCTTGAATTGGCCTTTCAGCCCCTCCTTGTTTCGCCTGAAAACCTTGATGGAATCGTCTAAAAATCCGATCATCCCGAGACCTACGGTGGTAATGATCAAAAGAATGACATAGATATTGGAGAGGTTCCCGAACAGCAGCACAGGGATCAGCAGGGATAATAAAATAATGATTCCCCCCATGGTAGGAGTGCCTTTTTTAGCCATCTGCCCTTCGAGTCCCAAATCCCGGATCTCTTCCCCGATCTGTTTTTTCTGAAGTTTGAATATCAGTTTCCTGCCGGCGTACAAGCCGATCAGCAGCGCGGTCATGGCCGCTATCAGGGAGCGGAAGGAGATGTATTTCATCAGTCCGATTCCCGGGAAATCGGTGTGTTGCTGTAAATATTCAAATAAATGGTATAACATGATCCTGTACGCTTTTACTCTTTTTCCTGCATCGCGAACGTATCTATGATAATTTCCTTGTCGTTCAGATGATGTTTTATCCCGTTAATGATTTGATAATCTTCATGCCCTTTTCCGGCCACCAAAATGAATGATCCCGGCTGTGCGGTCAGGATAGCCGTACGGATCGCCTCGGTCCTGTCGGGAATAAAAAGAGACCGCGCCCTGGTTTTCAGGTCCATTCCCGCCTTGATGTCGTTGATGATCTCCAAGGGATCTTCGAATCTCGGATTGTCGGAAGTTACGATGATACGGGAGGCGTATTTCCCCGCTATGGCTCCCATTTCCGGCCGTTTGGTCTTGTCCCGGTTTCCTCCGCATCCGAATACGCAGATCAGATCTCCCTGGGGTTCCAGATCCTTGAGGGTCTTTAATACGTTTTCCAGCGCGTCCGGAGTATGGGCGTAATCCACGGCCGCAATCACCTCGTTTTTCCCTTTGAAATATTCCAATCTTCCGGCCACCGAGGTCAGTTCGCTCATCAGACGGACGGTTTCTTCCTGCGAGGCTCCCAATAGCATGGCCGTACCATATACCGCCGTCAGATTGGCGGCATTATAGACTCCTATGAAGCGGCACCATACTTCCGTCCCGTTGATGTTCAGGAGCATTCCTTCTATCGTTTTCTCGATGATCTTGCATTTGAAGTCCGCCTGCTCCCTGCCGGAATAAGTATAGATGTGCGCCGGGGTGTTCTGGACCATTACCCGGCCGTTCCTGTCGTCGAGATTGGTCAGGGCGAATGCTTCCGGAGGCAGAGTGTCGAAAAATCTTTTTTTGCATTGCAGATAGGCGGCGAAAGTCTTATGGTAATCCAAATGGTCGTGGGTGAGATTCGTGAAAATTCCCCCCTTGAAACGAAGACCGTCCGTACGTCCCTGATCTAATGCGTGCGAGCTTACTTCCATAAAACAATATTCGCATCCTTCCCGGGCCATCTGGGCTATCAGGGCATTCAGTTCTATCGGTCCCGGAGTAGTATTGATGGTTTCGTATCTTTTGTCTCCCACAAAATTGGCGATGGTGGAGATCAGTCCGCAATTATATCCAGATTTGGTAAAAAGACGGTACAGCAGGGTGGCGATGGAAGTTTTGCCGTTGGTCCCGGTTACTCCCACAAGATTCAGTTTTCGGGAGGGATGATCGTAAAAATTCCCTGCGATCTGTGCCAGGGCTTTCCGGTCGTCTTTTACGATTACGTATGTGCATTCCGCCTCTGTCTTTTCCGCATGGCTGCATACGATGGTTCCGGCCCCGTTTTTTATAGCCGCTTCTATATAATCGTGGCCGTCCGAATCCGCTCCTTTTACGGCGATGAACAAGCTGCCCGGAGTGCATTTCCGGGAATCGGCGCAGATGCGGTCGATCTGCTTGTGGGGATTGTGGATGATCCGCTCGACCTCCACGCCGCTCAAGAGTTTAGTTAGTTCCATTTTCTGTCAGTTGAAGATTGATTACTGTGTTTTTATCCGGTTTGCTTCCTGCGGGGGGATCCTGCCGGATTACTCTTCCCCAGCCTGAAAATTTTACTTTATATCCTTGATTCTCCAATAAATAAAGTGCGTCTTTCAATCCCATGTCCACTACATTGGCCAAAGAATCGCCGTCCGTGAATAAATTCTGGACCGTAATTCCGGAGGAATCTTTTGCAAAACGTACCCAGCCCCGTTTATCCAACCGGCGCGATATCTCGGCGGCTCCCTTTATCGGCAATTCGGCCAGCATCGTTTTTTCCGCTTCCGATTTTCCTGCGGATATGTCCGGCAATGTATTCGTTTTCATTTGTTTTCCTTCCAATACCGGCTGCCAGTCGGTACTTGAGGTATAAATATGATCCGCTATCTGTTTGAAAACCGGTCCCGCCCAGGTCGCTCCGTAAAAATTGCCCCGGGTATCGCCCGAATATAAAATGACGATGGCCGAATATTTGGGATCCTCGGAAGGGAAGAAACCCGCGAAGGAGGCCTGGTATTTTCTGTATCCGTTCTTTTCGTACCCGTATTTCCCGTAGGACATGCGCGCAGTCCCGGACTTGCCCGATATCTGGTAGCGGTTGTTGTTGAGTGTTCTGCCCGTACCGTCCGTCACTACTCCCCGCAAGGCTTTCTTGACCGTTTCCACGGTTCTTTTGGAACAGATCGCCCCGCTGATTTCCTGAGGTTCGAATTGCTTTATAATCTCTCCGTCCTGTTGGTAATTTTCGATGAAATAGGGTTTCATCATTTTCCCTCCATTCGCAATGGCATTGTAAAAAGTGAGCGTATGCAGGGGAGTGAGCAGGGTGGCATATCCTATGGCCATGGAGGAGAGACTGGAACGGGACCACATGGCATCTCCCGGGGCATAAATGCTGGCTCTTGCCTCGCCCTGGATATCCAGGTTGAAACGTTCTCCCAATTTCATGCTCTGAACCCGGTCCACGAATTTTTTCTCATCCGATCCGTAATATTCGACCGCCAGTTTCGCAAAGGAGATATTGGACGATTTTTCGAATGCCTTTTGCACAGTGAGCAATCCGTTGGGATGGGTATCCGTATAGGTATATCCCGCATAGTTCCATCGGCCGTTTCCGGCATCTATCGGTGTGTTGAGCGTTACGTATCCGTCTTCGATGAGCGCGACCAAGGTAACTAACTTGAAGGTCGAGCCCGGTTCCGTCGCTTCTCCGATAGCGTAATTGTAAGATTCGTCGAATCCCCCTTTCCCGTCTTTCTTCATATTGGCGATCGCCCGGATGGCCCCCGTACTTACCTCCATCACCAAGGCGGTAGCCCCTTCTATATTATCCGATTTGGACAACTGCTCTTTCAACGCATTTTCTGCCGCTTCCTGAATGTCGATGTCGATAGTCGTCTGGATGTCGTAACCGTCTTTAGGCGGAACGCTCTCCTCGCTGTTTACAGGACGCCATTCTCCCCCGAGCATTCGCTGGATGGTCTGGCGGCCCGGAGTGCCTTTGAGATAATAGTCGCAGCTGCCTTCGATGCCTACTCCTACGCCTTCGGTGTTTATGAATCCGATGGTCCTGTATGCAAGTCTTCCGTAGGGATTGTTCCTTTTGTATTTTTGCTCCGACAGAATCCCCCCTTTGTTAGACCCGAGCCGGAAGAGGGGAAACTTCTTGATGGTTTCCAGTTCCGCATAATCTACTAACCGGTTTCCCAAGGCCTTATATCTTTTTCCCTCTTTGCGGGCTTTTTCAATTTCCTGTTTATAGGCCCTTGCCGGCTTGTCTTTAAAAAATGCAGCCAGCTTGCCGCTGAGCGCGTCTATGTATTTATTGAAGGTATCCGGATGGGAAACCGTACAGTCCATGCGGATCCGGTAATACGGAACCGATGTGGCCAGCGGTCTGCCGTCCCGCGCCAGTATGTTTCCCCGGTTCGCCTCTATGACTTCCTCCCGGAAGGAAATATCCGCATCGGTAGTTTCGGTAGGGTTGATGAATTGCAAATAAATGATCTTCCCGATAACCGCAAGGGCTATCAGGACGAACCATTTATAGAGGAATGCAATTCTTTTGAAAATACCGTTCATGGATATTTTATTTTTATTGCGCCTTTATCCGTCTGGCCGGCCTGCTCGGTTTATGGAGCGGAGAACCCAAGCGTATCAGTTTTGCTTCTACCTCCCCCCGCTTGCTTTGATTCTGAAGACTGGCGGCTTTGCTGGTGTAATCGGCTTTCAGGTTTTTCAGTTCCCGCTGGTTCCTTCTTTGGGTTACCTGCGTCTTTTCCACTCCCAAATTAATGGAAATGTAAACTATCGCCAGAAAGAATACGTAGAGGATAAAAGGCCATTGGCTGGCCATTTTCTTCTTCAGCCAGGCTCCCC
This sequence comes from uncultured Bacteroidales bacterium, assembly GCA_947630665.1. Taxonomy (GTDB): domain Bacteria; phylum Bacteroidota; class Bacteroidia; order Bacteroidales; family UBA932; genus Egerieousia. Next base: position 42,916 of record CANRID010000008.1, read on the forward strand.
CGAAAATATCTCCGATGAGATTATTGTCGGCGGCCCTATCATTTTCCCTGTTGTCTTTTCTTTCCGGGTCCATGTAATTTATATTTATCTTTTTTGTTCCCGTTTGGCTGCTACCCTGAGCTTGGCGCTCCGGCTGCGGGTGTTGCGCCTGATCTCCTCTTCCGCAGGCACTACCGGTTTGCGGGTCAGGATTTCAAACGGCACGGCCGCTTTTCCGTAAAAATCTTTTTGCAGAACCCCTTCCGTATTGCCGGTCTTCATGAAATTCTTCACCATTCTGTCTTCCAAAGAATGGTAAGTGATAACGGACAGTCTTCCTCCGGGCCGGAGACTCTTTAAGGAGCCCGTCAGAAAATCTTCCAATGCCTGCATTTCACGGTTTACCTCTATCCGCAGCGCCTGGAATAATTTCGCCAGAAATTTATGTCCGGTAAAGTCCGTATATAATTTCTCCACCGCTTTGCTCAGATCTCCCGTCGTTCTGATAGGAGCCGTCTGTCGGGATAAGCATATCAGCTCCGCTGCTTTTCCCGGTTTGTCCAACTCTCCGTAACGGTGGAATATCCGGGCCAGTTCCTCCTGCGGATATTCGTTTACTATGTCGGCGGCGCTTTTCCCGCCCATCCGGTTCATACGCATATCTAACGGGGCGTCGAAACGGAAGGAAAACCCTCTTTCCCCCGTATCGAACTGATGGGAGGATACTCCCAAATCCGCCAATATGCCGTCTATCGGCTCCAGCCCGTAGTAATGCACGAAATTTCCCACGAACCGGAAATTATTATGCACCGGAATCAGGCGTTCATCCTGCGGAGCGTTTTCCAGAGCGTCCGAATCCTGGTCGAATGCGAGCAGTCTTCCCTTTTTCCCCAGACGCGCCAGGATTTCCCGGGCATGGCCCCCGCCCCCCAAGGTTGCATCTACATAGATACCGTCTTCGCGTATATCCAAAGCGGATATGCTTTCATTTAACAAGACGGGAACATGATATGCAGACATAATCAACCCAGAATTTTTTCAGCCAGCGAAACAAAATCCGGCTGCTTGATTTTTATCGCTTCATAGGCTTCTTTCGCCCATATTTCGATTTTATGGTCGTTCCCCGCGAATACGATTTCCTTATCCGCTCCTATCGAGGAAAGGATCTTTTTGGGAATGGAGATCCGCCCCAACTTGCCGTCCGGCTCCACTACCGCCCTGTCCCGCATGTATTCCCTCCAGAATTTCGCATGCTCTCTGTTAAAGAAATTCAACCGGGCCTTTACCTGTTCGGACTCCTTTTCCCACTCCTGATAGGTGTACATTTCCAAGCAATTCTCGAAAAGATCTTTTTTCACTACGAAAGAGGGCTTCTCTTCGGAAGCGAAAACGGACTTAAAGGCGGCCGGAAATATCAGTCTGCCCTTGTCATCGAGTTTTACACAATATTCGCCAATGAATTTAGCCATTTCCCTTTCTCTCTTTTATAGTTTACCGAGTGTTGCAAATTTATATAAACTTTTTCCATTTTTTTACATCTTCTTCCACTTTTTTCCACTTTTTTTATGAACAATAAAAATTTTAACACTATCTTTAAGTGCTTAAAATTTCTCAGATGAAAACTTATTTGTATGTATTTATTTTGGCGGTCGGTTTGGGATGCGCCCGTACAGGAAATGATGAATCGTTGGAAAGTGCAGAAATAGAGGAGGTAACACAGACAGAATACGGCATTCCCGTGGGGGATTATGTGGTAAAGAGCGGCGAAATAGAAAAGGGCGATTTTTTCGGCACGTTGCTGCTCCGGTTAGGGGCCGACAATAATCAGATTCAGAAATTGACGGATTTGGGGAAAGATGTATTCGATGTTACGAAAATAAAGATAGGCAATTCCTACGAAGTATTTTATACCGGAGGGGATTCATCGCGGCTGGCTTATTTCATATATGAACGGGACCGGAGTTCTTATGTGGTTTTCGGATTGGAAGATTCCCTGTATGTGCGCATTGCGGAAAAGGAAATGGGTCTTGAGAGAAAATATGCCGAGGTGACGGTGAACACCTCCCTGTGGAACGATGTGCAGGCGGCGGGCGTTTCTCCCGTACTGGCGCTCGAAATTGCGGATATTTATGCCTGGACTATCGATTTCTTCGGGTTGCAGAAAGGGGACTCTTTTCGGGTGCTTTACGATGAGATGTCTCATAAGGGAGAGCCTGTCGGAATCGCCAATGTGGCCTATGTCCAGTTTACGCATCAATCCAAGATGTATGAAGCTTATCATTTTCACGACGGGGACCGGGGTTCCCATTTCTGGAATGAGAAAGGGGAGAGTCTCAAAAAAGCCTTCCTGAAGGCGCCGCTGAGTTTTACGCGCATCAGCTCCAAATTCACTTATGCCCGGAAGCATCCCATTACCCGCGTGGTGCGTCCCCACACCGGGGTGGATTATGCCGCTCCCAAAGGCACTCCGGTATGGAGCATCGGGGACGGCGTGGTGATTTCGAAAGGTTGGGGCGGGGGAGGCGGAAATACCGTCAAGATCCGGCATAATTCGATATACACCACCGCTTATCTGCATTTGAGCCGATATGCGAAAGGATTGAAGGTGGGTCAACGGGTCAAGCAGGGAGAGGTGATCGGTTATGTGGGCAGTACGGGTATGTCCACCGGTCCGCATCTGGATTTCAGGGTATGGAAAAACGGTACGCCTGTCAATCCTCTGACTATGGAAAGCCCTGCCTCGGAACCGGTTTCCAAAGAAAATCTGGCGGCTTTCCGGGATACGATGGAGGTATATAAAAATTATTTGGACAGCCTGATTTCCGTCAAATATGTAGACCGTCTGCTTGAAAATCTGATGTAAAGACCCTTACACCTGTTCTTCCCGAAAAGATTCAGACTCCTTTTTCCTTTTCCTCCGCCCGGGAGGCATATTCTTCCGCCGGGGTATTTGCAGTCTCTCCGGTATCCTCTGCCACGCTCTGAGCGTTCCCCTGTTTGTCGGAAGCCGGGTACGGGTATTCCTTCCTTTCGGATGACGGATGTTCCCTTTCTCCGGAAGCCGGCTTTTCTGCGGATACTTCCTCTCCGTCTTCGTCTCTTTTATGCAGCACGGCTTTTCGTAACTCGAAATTCTGTCCCAGATATTTCTTCCTTACTTCCGGATTATTGGCCAGCATCTCCGCCGTGCCGCTTTCGAGGATACTGCCTTCGTAAAGCAGATAGGCCCTGTCTGTGATGGCGAGTGTTTCGTGTACGTTATGATCCGTGATGATGATGCCTATGTTTTTGGTTTTCAATTTGGCGATAATATGCTGGATATCTTCCACGGCAATCGGATCGACTCCTGCGAACGGTTCGTCCAAAAGAATGAATTTGGGATCGATGGCCAGCGCCCGGGCGATTTCGCATCTTCTGCGCTCGCCTCCCGATAGCTGGATTCCGTAACTTTTCCTCACTTTTTGCAAACCGAATTCCTGGATAAGATTTTCCAGCTTGTCCATCCGCTGTTCCTTGCTCATATCCGACAGTTCCATTACGGAGAGGATATTGTCTTCCACGCTTAGTTTCCGGAATACGGAAGCCTCCTGCGCCAGATATCCCAATCCTTTCTGGGCCCTTTTATACATGGGCAATTCCGTAATATCCTCATCATCTAAGTATATCTTCCCTCCATTGGGCTTTATCAGACCGGTAATCATATAGAAACTGGTGGTCTTGCCGGCTCCGTTGGGGCCCAGCAGACCCACGATCTCTCCCTGATCTACCTGTATGGAAACTCCTTTCACTACGGTACGGATGCCGTATTTTTTTACCAGATTCGTGCAATATAAACGCATGTTTCCTTTTAATTTACTTTTGTATCCGTTTCTCCGGACGATATATATTTTATCTGATATCCAGGTCCAGCTCTTTTTTCAGTTCCTGCAATTCGCTGTTGTTTTTCAGCAAAAACTCCGCCTTCTCATGCGGCATATACAATTTCTTCTCCTGTTGGGCCGCATCCTTTACTTTTATAATCAGTTTCAGGGTATTGTTCCCCAACTCGTCCTGCAGGAAACGGGTGAGCCGTGTCAGGGAGTTCTTTTCGATCCATATCTGTTGTGCGCTGTTGCTCACATGGAACAGAACCGTTTGCCCGTCCGCTTCTATCTGAGGCTCCGTTTGCTTGATGGCGGATCCCAGACGCGGATATCGGGTTTCGGCGTCTCCCATTTTAATCCATGCGGCTTTCAGCTTTTCCGGCGTAATTTCCTCATTTGCCGCAGGCGTCTCGTCCGCAACAGAAGATCCTCCGTTTTCCCGGGCGTTTTTAATGATTTTCTTTATGGAAAGACCCTGTATTCTGGAGGCCGGTCCGGAAGCCTTTTGCTCCCCGCCTTTATTGTCCGGCTCATCCTGCCCCGTAACATCCCGTACAGGAACTTCCGGCTGTTTTTGCACGGGCGTCGAATGCGGGGTAATGGGTGTTGCCGTCATTCCATCCGGTTGCGAAGCCGTATGCGGCATATTCCCGACGGTTCCGCCCGTAGTATTGTCGGGAACTCCTGCAGGTTCGCCGGCACTACGGCCCGATGCCGGAGCCGTCTGTTGTTGCAGCGAGGCTAACCGGATAAGCAGAAATTCCGCCAGCAGCCGCTGGTTGTTGCTGTTCCGGTATTCCGATTCGCAGCGGGTGGTCAGCGCCAGGGCATCGAACAGGAATTTTACGGAACAACGGCCGCTCTGTTCCCGGTATTTTTCCGCCAGCGAAGGGGCCATTTCGAGCAGCTTCAATGTGGAAGCGTCCTTGCACACTAAAAGATTCCGTAAATGTCCGCTTAGCCCCGAGATGAAATATAAGGCATTGAATCCCTTGGAGAGGATTTCGTCGAACAGCAAAAGAGAGCGCGGAAAATCGCCTCTGAGAGAGCATTCGGTCAGGTTGAAATAGTAATCGTAATCCAATACGTTCAGATTCTTGATTACCGAAGCGTATTCCACCTTCGTACCGCAAAAGGCCACCGTCTGGTCGAATAGCGTCAGGGCGTCCCGCATGGCTCCGTCCGCTTTTTGCGCGATCACGTGCAGCGCATCCGAATCGATGGAGATTCCCTCTTTCCGGGCGATGTCGGCGAGATTCTTTACGATGTCTTCTACCGATATCCGGTTGAAGTCGTATGTCTGGCATCTGGAAAGAACGGTGGGAAGGATTTTATGCTTTTCCGTGGTAGCCAAGATAAAAATGGCGTGTGCGGGAGGCTCTTCCAATGTTTTGAGGAACGCATTGAAAGCCGCCGAGGAGAGCATGTGCACTTCGTCTATGATATAGACGCTGTATTTTCCGATCTGCGGGGGGATTCTTACCTTTTCCGTCAGCAGGCGGATGTCGTCTACCGAATTGTTGGAAGCCGCGTCTAACTCATGGATGCAATAGGATCTTCCTTCGGCGAACGAGCGGCAGGATTCGCATTCTCCGCAGGGCTCCAGGTCGGCGGAGGGATTGAGACAGTTTATGGTTTTGGCGAATATTCTGGCGGTACTGGTTTTCCCCACGCCCCGGGGGCCGCAAAACAGATAAGCATGGGCCAGTTGTCCTCTTTTTATGGAATTTTTAAGGGTGACGGCGATGCTTTCCTGACCTACGAGCGATACAAAATTATTCGGCCTGTATTTACGTGCGGATACGATGAATTTTTCCATGACATTACAAAAGTAAGAATATTTTCTAATTTTGCAGAGATTTTGAATTCATTTTAAATACGGTTTTATGAATAGATTCAGGGTCCTTTGCATGGGTTTTTCAACGAAAATAGCGATGTCTTTTCCCGAATGAACGGTTTTAAAAATGTCCGGTTTGCGTTCCGGCATATAAATTCTCCGGTTGCATATTGCGCTTTGAGCGTCAGGACCGGAACCCGGGATGAAAATCCCGCTTATAACGGTCTGGCCCACTTGACTGAACACATGTTGTTCAAAGGAACGGAACGCAGGGGAGCGGCCAGCATTAATAATGTCCTGGAAAGGGTAGGGGGCGAACTGAATGCCTATACCACCAAAGAAGAGATCGTACTGCATGCGACGGTCCTTCGGGAGGATTTGTCCAAAGCGGTGGATCTGCTTGCGGAACTGGCTTTTACTTCTGTGTTTCCCGACAGGGAACTGGAAAAAGAACTGGATGTCGTTTACGATGAAATCGTATCGTATGAAGATTCTCCGGCGGATGCCATTTACGATCATTTCGAAGAATTGCTTTTCGAAGGGCATCCTTTGAGCCTGCCCATCCTGGGACGAAAGAAGACGCTGAAGAAAATTTCTTCCCGCACGCTCCGGGAATATCTTTCCTCCTCTTTTGTCCCGGAGAAAATGGCTTTTACGGTAGCCGCCGCAATGGAAGAGAAAAAAGCGGCGGGGATGGTGGAAAAAAGCCTGAAAAGATATTATAAAGGAAAGGAGGAGATAGGGCTGGAAATCTGTCGGGAAGACGACGGGCAGATTCCGGAGGCGGCACGGAAAACGGATTCGCGCCGGTCGCTGGAGGTGGGGAAAAAATTCGATCTCGAGGTCCATCGAAAAAATCATCAGGTGCATTGTATTCTGGGATGTTCCGCTTATTCGCTGTATGATCCGGAAAGAGTGCCGCTTGCCATATTGTGCAATATCTTGGGAGGACCGGCCTCCGGGTCGCGCCTGAATATGGTTCTGAGAGAGAAAAACGCACTGGTATATAATGTGGAAGCCGGTTATACCTCCTATTCCGATACGGGTATTTTTACCATTTATTTCGGATGCGATAAATCCGATTTGCCCAAATGCCTGGAACTCGTGCATCGGGAAATAGACAAGATGGTGAATGTCAGTCTGTCGGACAGGGCGCTCGGGAATGCGAAAAAACAGCTTTTAGGGCAGCTTTCCATTGCTCGGGACAATGCTGAGGCGCAATGCCTTTCCATGGGCAAGTCGCTGATGGTCTATAACAGAATCGATACGTTTGAGAAAATGCGCGGCCAGATAGAGGCGGTTACCGCTGCCGGGTTGCAGGAGACGGCATCCCGGGTATTGCAGTGGGATCGCTTGTCGAAATTGGTCTATAAATAGTAGCGTAAATATGATGGAAGACTATATCGCCGCTTATTCGCAGCCGCAGGACCGGGTGCTGGCATGGATAGAAAAACAGACTCACCTGAGGACCAACCATGCCCGGATGTTATGCGGTCCGGTAGAGGGAAAATTGCTGGAAATGATTTCCGGAATGATTTCTCCCCGGCGGATCTTGGAAATAGGCGTCTTTACCGGCTATTCCTCCATTTGTCTGGCCCGGGGATTGAAAGAGGGCGGCATGCTGGATGCTTTGGAATTGAATGACGAATTGGAAGATCTGATACGGGAAGCCTATCGCCGGGCGGATTTGGAAGATCGTATCCGGCTTTATATAGGAGATGCAAAAGAGATCATTCCCGGATTGGATCCGGAAGCGTACGATCTGGTTTTTATAGATGCCAACAAGCGGGAATATACCCGGTATTATGATCTGGTATGGGATAAAGTCCGTCCGGGCGGATATATTCTGGCGGATAATGTGCTGTGGAACGGAAAAGTTTTTTCGGAGCATGCGCCCGCAGATGCGCAGACCCGCGGTATCATGGAATTCAACGAGCGGGTAAGAAACGACCCGCGGGTGGAAAACGTAATCCTTCCCCTGCGCGACGGATTGAATATGATCCGTAAAAAATTTCCGTCAGAATAGACCCGTAGGGATGCGGGCCGTTATTCGTATTCCACCTCCATGTTATAATCCCATCGGTCGAAATACAGATTTCCGGTTTTCCATTCCACCTCTCCCCGTTGGAAATCTACCGTTTCGCTCCGCGGATAGATCTTTGCAGGATAGAAGTTCCCGGAAAAATCATCGTTGACGATGTAACGGTAAGCATCGAGTCCTTTGGTATAGAAATAGTGCGTATCGGGATCATCGCTTTGCACGTAGCCGAAAGACTGGTCTACGGGAACCCATCCGATCCCTTCATAATATACCTCCGCCCAGTCATGAAGGTTCACCTCTCCCGGATGCATCATCCAGCCGCTCTGCCATTTGGCGGGAATGCCGGCATAGCGTGCCATGGTGATGAACAGCAGGCTTACCTGACCGCAGTCCCCGTGTTTGTTCTCGAGTACGTATTGCGGAATGTTTTCCAAGGTAGAATATTCGCGTGCGCTGGCCCACGGATAATTATCCGCGATATAGCTGAAAATCTTTTTGGCTTTCAGATAGGGATTCTGTTCGTCTCCCACTATGCTGTCGGTGAGCTCTTTGATCCGAGGGGTAAATATCACGTGCGTCTTCCGCTCGGAGGTGTATTTTTTATATAATTCGCTCTGGGTATCGTAAGGGCGTATGTCTTCCGGTTTGAAATCGAACCACTGGTTGCTGGAAGTATAGCTCAGTTCATACGAGAATACGGCGGGTTTGTCCTTTTCGGCGGGACGTTCCATATAAATGCTCCGGTGCGGATAGCTTTCAGGAGAAATGATGTATTCATCCTGGGATGTAGCGAGCAACCGGATGTCGGAATGCCGGGAACTGCTGCGCGGATACGGCAGCCAGACACGGATGATTTCCCCGTCGGGAACTTCATTGGGATTGACGGTGAGGGTATAACGGATTTTCATTTTGACCGGCTGCACTAAATGGCTGTAAGGAACTCCTGCAGGAGAGGTCCTGTTTCCCTGTTCCCGGGCTCCCTTTACGACCTGCGGGATATATCCGGCCAGGAATGTATCCAGATCATCGGACTGTCTCCCCCGGATCTGGTCCATATACGACTGCGCCTGTTTGCTGATCCGGAAAAGATTGCGGGGCGCATTTTTGAAATATCTCTTTTCCCCGTCGATGATTTTGCATTCCAAGGCGCCGGAGGCTTCCCATTGCGCGATTTCCTCGGCAGAGACTTCGGGATGATATTGTTTTATATAGGACAGGACGGCGGTATCGACTTTGGTGAAATCCTTGCGGATCCGGTCCATTATCTCTAATTTCGAGTTCAGGTCGTACCTTTGTATCTCGGTCAGGGTGTCGGCCGTCAGTCCGATTCTGATCATTTTCGCGGCTTCGGCGTATTGTCCTTCGCCGATCAGTTTGTCGAGGCTTTTTTCTGAAAACGGGTTCCCGTTAAAAGCCGATTGTCCACACCCCCACAACAGGAGCATGGACATCAATATCATAGACTTGTTTCTCATTTTACTCGTTCTCCGTAAGACCGGTCTTCCGTTTTTACCCGGATTTTTTCTCCTACATTAATAAACAGAGGCACCATGATTTCGGCTCCCGTTTCCAACGTCGCCGCTTTCTGGGCGTTGGTAGAGGCCGTATCGCCTTTTACGGCCGGTTCGGTATAGGTTACTTCCAGCTCTACGAACTGAGGAAGCTCGCAGGTGAGGCACCTTTCCTCATCGGCCAGAAACATCATCTCCACTACCTGTCCTTCTTTCATCAGGTCGGCGTTTTCCACCATTCCCTTTTCCAAATGGATCTGCTCGAATGTTTCCGTGTGCATGAAGTTGTATCCGCTTTCATCGCTGTAAAGATATTGATAAGGTCTTCTCTCTACGGTGATGATTTCTATCCTTTCTCCTGCGGAAAATGTGTTTTCCAGAATTCTCCCGTTTTCGAGATTGCGCAATTTGGTTTTCACGAAAGCCGGTCCTTTTCCCGGTTTGACGTGCTGAAAATATACGATCGAACACGGTTTTCCGTTAAAGTTGATGTAAAGTCCGTTTTTAAAATCTGCTGTCGTTGCCATATATTCTATAATTTTGTTGCAAATATAATAATTCAAAGTCTTTATTGAAAATTAATCGGCTGCCGGGAAAGGGTTTCCAAATAAGCCGCAACTCCTTCGAGCTGCCATTTGGGAGTGGAGGTGGCTCCGCAGATTCCTACCAAGTCTTCTTCGTGGAACCACTCCGGGCGGATCTGGGCGGTAGTCTGGATATGATAGGAACGCCGGTTGACGGATTTGCATAATTCGTACAGCACTTTTCCGTTGGAGCTTTCCTTGCCGCTGACAAACAGAAGGATCGAATGCTTTTTGGCGAATTCCGTCAGGTTCTCGTGCCGCTGGGCGACCTGCCGGCAGATCGTATTGTGGATTACGAGATTTTCCGGATTGCTTCCGTGCAGGCGTATCCGCTCCTGGATGATATTTCCGATCCGTCCGTATTCGTCAGGGTCTTTGGTCGTTTGCGAGAACAGATAGATGGGGCGGGTGAAGTCCAGTTCATCCAGACCGGTAAAATCCGCTTTCTCTCCTTTCTCGGGAACGGTGGTATCTACGATTACCGCATCCGAGTTCACTTGCCCTATCAGTCCGTTTACCTCGGCATGGCCGGTTTTTCCGAAAATGACGATCTGACCTTTGCCCTCTCCGGTGCAATATTGCCGGTAGGTAGTCCTGATTTTTTCCTGCAGTTTCAGCACTACCGGACAGGTACAGTCGATCAGCTCGATATTCCGTTGGCGGGCGATCCGGTAGATTTCAGGAGGCTCTCCGTGCGCACGGATAAGTACGGTGGTGTCCTTGAGGTTCCGCATCCGCTCGAGATCGATGACTTCCAGCCCGATTTTCCGCAGACGGTCCAGCTCTGAATTGTTATGCACAATGGCTCCTAAGGAAAAAAGCTGTTTCTCCCTTTTTAAACGGAGTTCCGCTTTTTCCACCGCCCGGATTACTCCGTAGCAGAATCCGGAACCCGGATCTATTTCCACTTTCAACTGCATATTCTTCAGTATCCCGACAGTTCTTAGTCTGCCTTCATTTCAAGCCCGAATCTTTCCCGGAGGATGCCTCCTATCCACTGCAATTGTTCCGGGATGGTCATCTGGCTGTTGTCTAATAGAATGGCATCTTCGGCACGGATCAGCGGCGCGGTTTCCCGATGGGTATCCATATAATCCCGTTCCTCAAGATTTTTCAGCACTTGTTCTATGGACTGGGGATTTCCGGCGGCCTGCAATTCTTTATATCTTCTTTCGGCCCGGATATGCGGGGAAGCTGTCATGAATATCTTGAGTTCGGCATCCGGAAATACGGCTGTTCCGATATCGCGGCCATCCATTACCACCCCTCTTTCTTTCCGGTAGGCATGCAGGATTCCGTCTATGAACTTCCTTACGAAAGGAAGGGCGGAGATATAGCTGACTTTGGCCGATATTTCCATGGAGCGGATTTGTGTCTCTATGTTTTCTCCGTTGAGATAGGTTTCCGATTTCCCGTCGGGACCCGTAGGACGGAAAGTCACGCTTATTTTCCGAAGGCCTTCCCGCAAGGAATCCGTATCGATGGGGCAGGGATTTTCCTCGGAGGGTTCCCCGATCCATCCGTTCCGGCAGGCGAAACAGGTTACGGCCCGGTACAAGGCTCCCGTATCGATATATATGTAATCCAGCTTTCTTGCGATCAGCTTGGCGAAACTGCTTTTGCCTGTGGAGGAATAACCGTCTATGGCAATTATAATTTTAGAATTTCCCATATCTGCAAAAGTACAAAAAAAGTTATCTTTGCACCAAATAATAAGCCGCGTAAGGCTGAAAATGGGAATCGAATATGAGGACAGCTGTTTTGGATTTGGGGACGAATGTGTTTAACCTCCTGTTGGCCGATTTTTCGGAAGCCGGTTGCAAATATATAAAGGAAGTGAAATCGCCCGCCCGCTTGGGAGCAGGCGGTCTGGCCTCGGGGATAATTTCTCCCGGAGCATTTCAGACGGCCCGGCTGGCTATGGAGAATCTGTTGGGAGCCCTCCGGGAGGCAGGGGGTGCGGACAGGGTTCTGGCGTTGGCCACTTCTGCTGTCCGGGAGGCGAAAAACGGTCCCGAATTTGTACGGTTCCTGAATTCGGAATTCGGAATCGATGTGCAGGTGATTCCGGGAGAGCGCGAGGCGGAACTGATTTTTAAAGGAATTGCGGAGAGCTTGGCGGAGGAGGGGATTACGGGTAAAAAAGATAGTTCCCCGGCTGAAAATATCTTGATGATGGATATAGGGGGAGGAAGCGACGAGTTCATCATTTCGGATGGGGAAAGCGTGCTTTGGAAAAAGAGTTTCCCTATCGGGATGGCGCGGATGAGGGAGAAATTCGATTATCAGGAACCTGTGCCGCAAAGCGTCTTGCAGGAATTCGGGGAGTTCTGTACGCGGGAATTGGAGGAATTGTGGAAACAGACGGCGCGGTACGCGCCCTCCTTGTTCGTAGGGTCTTCCGGGTCTTTCGATACTTTCAGGGATCTGCTCTACGGCGGCCGGTATAAGGACCGAGTCGCGGTGAAGCTGCCGGAGGAGAGGCTGTCGGCCTTGAATGATCTGTTGGTGGCTTCCACAGCGCAGCAGCGGTTGGAGATGCCCGGCATGTCGCCCATCCGGGTGGATTATATCGTACTGGCTTCCGTGTTTACGCAATTGGTGTTGCGGAGGGTGGCCCCGCGGGCGGTATATCAGTCCGCTTATTCGCTCAAGGAAGGGGCGATGGCGGAAGAATATGGAAAATACCGTCGGGATAATGGAAATAGGACGGAAGGTGACTGAATATGAGAATATAACGATTGGATAATTTATACACAAAAATATGAAAGTACTTATTATTGATGATGAGAAAAGCATCCGGAATACATTAAAGGATATTTTGGAATTCGAGGGGTACGAGATTTCCCTGGCGGCCGATGGAAAGGAGGGACTGGCGGCGGCCCTGAATACGAATTTCGATGTGATTTTTTGTGATATAAAAATGCCCGGCATGGACGGTGTGGAAGTGCTGGAGAAGATTGTCGAGAACGGAGTGGACGCATCTGTGGTGATGATCTCCGGACACGGAACGATCGATACCGCGGTGGAATGTATCAAAAAAGGGGCTTTCGACTTTATCCAGAAGCCATTGGATTTGAACAGGATATTGATTACCCTTAAAAACGCGACCGAGAAGACCTCTTTGGTAAAAGAGACCAGGATCCTGAAGAAAAAGGTGGCGCATATTCCCGAGATAATAGGGGAGTCGGCTCCTATCAGGCGGATCAAGGAGATGATAGACCGCGTGGCGGCGACGGACGCCCGGGTGTTGATTACCGGTTCCAACGGAACGGGTAAAGAGCTGGTGGCCCGCTGGCTGCATGAAAAGAGCAACCGTTCTTCCATGCCTTTTGTGGAGGTCAATTGTGCGGCGATTCCGGGAGAGTTGATCGAGAGCGAATTGTTCGGCCATGAGAAAGGGGCTTTTACCTCTGCCGTAAAGCAGCATAAGGGCAAGTTCGAACAGGCGGACGGAGGAACCTTGTTCTTGGACGAGATCGGCGACATGAGTCTGGCGGCCCAGGCGAAAGTGTTGCGCGTATTGCAGGAAAACAAGCTGACCCGGGTGGGGAGCGACAAGGACATAGAAGTAAAGGTGCGGGTGGTGGCGGCAACCAATAAGGATCTGTTGGAGGAGATACGGAAGGGGAATTTCCGGGAGGATCTTTATCACCGGTTGAGCGTGATCGTGATTCATGTGCCTGCGCTTGCCGAAAGGAAAGACGATATTCCGCTGCTGGTAAATTTCTTTATGGAGCAGATCAGCGCCGAAAGCGGTATGTCCGTACGGAAAATAGAGGCGGAGGCTGTGGAAGAGCTGAAAAAACATGCCTGGACGGGAAATATCCGGGAGTTGAGAAATGTTATCGAAAGGTTGATGATTTTAAGCAATAATGTGATTACCAAAGAGGACGTGATCGCTTATGCGAGTCCGTTGTTTAGATAGCGGGCGGTTTATAATGAAATATTAATTTAATACGGAAGATTATATGGCAACAGGAGATATATACGATAGATTGTTACAGAAAAAGGCGAAATTGGCATTGGTGGGCTTAGGTTATGTGGGTCTGCCGTTAGCATTGGCCTTTGCGAAGGAGGTACCGGTGATCGGATTCGATATCGATGAGGGAAAACTGGCCAAGCTGCGCAGGGGAGAGGATCCGTCGGGAGAGGTGGAGGCGGAGTGTTTTGAGGGATCGGATATCGAGTTTACCTCGTCGGAGGCACGTCTTGGGGAAGCGGGTTTTTATATTGTGGCGGTTCCCACCCCGATAGACCGGTCGAACAATCCGGATCTGAAGCCGTTATTGGAGGCGACCGCGACGGTGGGGCGGGTTCTGAAGAAGGGGGATTATGTGGTGTATGAGTCTACGGTTTATCCGGGATGTACGGAAGAGGAATGTGTTCCCATACTGGAAAGATTGTCGGGACTGAAAGAAGGGGAAGATTTCAAGTACGGATATTCCCCCGAGCGTATCAATCCCGGCGACAAGCTGCATAGATTGGATAATACGATAAAGATAGTATCGGGATGCGACGGGACGGCTTTAGAGACGATAGCGAAGGTTTACGGACTGGTGGTGAAGGCAGGAGTGCACCGGACCGGGAGTATAAAAGTGGCGGAGGCGGCGAAGATCATAGAGAACACGCAACGGGATGTGAATATAGCGTTGATGAACGAGTTGTCGATAATATTCAGCCGGATAGGGGTCAATACGTACGAGGTTTTGGAAGCGGCTGGGACGAAATGGAACTTTCAGAGATACAGTCCGGGATTGGTAGGCGGCCATTGCATCGGGGTGGATCCGTATTATCTGGTGCACAAGGCGGCGGAGAAAAAATATCATCCGCAGATTATCAGTGCGGGCCGGTTTATCAACGACACGATGGGAGGGTATATAGCCAAACGTGTGGTGAAGGAGATCATATCGGCAGGGAAGTCGAGCGTGGGTTCCCGGGTATTGGTGATGGGGATGACGTTTAAGGAGAATGTCTCGGATATCCGGAACTCTAAGGTCGTAGATATAGTGAAAGAGATGAAGGAATACGGGTGTGTGGTGGAAGTGGTGGATCCGAGGGCCGACAGGGATCAGGTATGGCAGGAGTACGGCATCCGGCTGAAGGAGACTCCGGGACAGGACTATGATGCGATAGTGGTGGCTGTCTGCCATCGGGAATATATGGAGCTGAGTGAAGATTATTTCTGCTCGATGGCATCTCCGGGGGCGGTATTGGTGGATGTGAAAGGTATTTACCGGGGCAAGATCGGCCGTCTTCGTTACTGGAGCCTGTAAAACGGGAATATAGGGCAACCTTTTTAAATTATTATCTTTGCTAAAATTTATATATATGAAAAAGTCAGTTGGTTATTTACTGGGCGCTGCAGCGGGAGCGATGCTGTTGGCGCAATGTACTCCGGGTCCTTCCGGAAACGGTACCGCAAATGCCGGTATGGATAAAAATGAAAAATCGGAAGCGGTTCTGGAAAATATCTTTGCCCGCAAGAGCGTCCGAAATTATCAGAAAAAAACGGTTTCCAAGGATACGTTGGATCTGTTGGTAAAGGCCGGGATGGCCGCGCCTACAGGTATGAACCGTCAACCGTGGGAGTTCGTTATTTTTACGGATGCCCAGGCGAAGGACGTATTGGCGGACAAACTGCCGTACGCGAAAATGCTCAAGGAAGCTCCGGCCGCTATAGTGGTGGTGGGAAATACGGAAAGCTCCAAACTGTGGATGGAAGATTGTTGCGCCGCAACGGAAAATATTTTACTGGCTGCCGAGGCTTTGGGACTGGGAGCCGTCTGGACGGCCGCTTATCCGTATGAGGAAAGAATGGAAGCCATCCGCTCCGTATTGGGAATTCCGGATCCGTATATTCCTTTGTGCCTTATCCCGATAGGTTATCCTGAAGGAGAGCAGCAAGCGAAAGATAAATGGAAACCGGAGAAAATTCATTACAATAAATGGCAATTTAAGAAATTTTCATAATTTTGTGTGCAATCATTACAAATTGCATGCTTTTTAAAAATAAAATAAAGAAAATTTATTTAGAAACATTAAATTCAATACTTTTTATATGAGATTCGGAAAAATCGTTTTTACCCTGTGGATGGCATTGTTTTCCGTAAGCGTTTTCGCCCAGATGATCGACCAGCCCGTTACCTGGAAGAGTAAACTGAACCGGATAGACGGCAATGTTTATGAAATACAAGTGATCGGTACGATAAACGATCCTTCCTGGCATATTTACGGATTGGGACCGTATGAGAACGGGCCTACTCCTACCGCTCTTACCGTTTCGGGAGAGGGATTCCGGCTGGAAGGAACGCCTTATCTGCTGAGTGAGGAAAAGAAAGGATACGATGAGTCGTTTAAAATGGAGATAGGGACCTTGGGTGGAACGGTTATCATTGCCCAGAAGGTGGAAGTGACATCGGACTCTCCCGTAACAGCCGTTGCGAATATCGAATGGCAGGCTTGTGACGATCGGAACTGCCTTCCCCCTACGGATGAAGATTTTCCGATAGAATTACCGGCCGGTTCCGGCGTATCTTCCATAGCGGCTTCCGCCGGGAGTGCTTCCGATTCATTGGAGGTTCCTCCGGTTTCGGAGGGAGAGGTCTCCCTGCCGCAGTCGGGTTCCAAGTCTTTATGGAGCGTGATTCTGGAGGCGATCGTCTGGGGATTCGTGGCTTTGCTTACGCCTTGCGTTTTCCCGATGGTTCCGATGACCGTATCGTTTTTCCTGAAGAATTCCGGAGGAAAGGGCCGGGGCAGGTTCCTCGCTTCTTTATACGGAATTTCCATCGTAGCTTTATATACTGTTCCGATTGCCGTTATCATTCTGATTACTTACGTGGTGGGGGGAGACGCGGTAACAGCCGACATATTCAACTGGTTAGCGACGCATTGGCTGCCGAATGTGATATTCTTCATTATTTTCATGGTGTTCGCCGCATCGTTTTTCGGAGCATTCGAGATTACCATGCCGAGTTGGTTGGTGAACAAATCCGATTCCAAGTCGGATAAGGGAGGTCTTATAGGAGTGTTCTTTATGGCCCTGACGCTTGTACTGGTTTCGTTTTCGTGTACCGGTCCGATCGTGGGCACCATTCTGATAAAATCCACTCAAGGAGAGATTTGGGAGCCGATCATTACGATGCTCGCCTTTTCGGTGGCTTTTGCATTGCCGTTTACGATCTTCGCTTTCGCCCCGTCCCTGCTCAAGGACCTGCCCAAGTCGGGCGGATGGCTTAATTCCGTAAAAGTGGTGCTCGGATTCTTGGAGCTGGCCTTGGGACTGAAGTTTTTAAGCGTGGCGGATCAGACTTATCATTGGGGCATTTTGGACAGGGAAGTGTATCTGGCTTTATGGATCGTTATCTTCCTGTTGCTCGGATTGTATCTGCTGGGTAAAATCCGCTTCGCCCATGATACTCCACAGGATTATCTTTCCGTAAAACGGCTGATACTTTCGATTATCGTTTTCGCATTCGTGGCGTATATGATTCCGGGCATGTGGGGAGCTCCCCTGAAAGCGCTGTCGGGATATATGCCTCCTATCGCCACTCAGGATTTCAATCTGGCCGGAGAAAGAGGTGCATACCTCCCTGCTTCCCGGGACAATGGAGCTCTGAGTGCGGAAGACGGTATGCCGGAGATCAAATACGCTGATTTTCTGCACCTGCCTCACGGATTGCAGGGATTTTTCGAATATAATCAGGCGCTGGAATACGCCCGGAAAACAAACAAGCCTCTGTTCGTGGATTTCACGGGTCACGGGTGTGTGAATTGTCGGGAAATGGAAGCGCGCGTATGGAGCGATTCCCGGGTGCTGGATATTCTGCGGAACGACTACGTGATAGTAGCCTTGTATGCGGATGATAAGAAAACGCTGGACAAAAGCGATTGGGTGACCTTGGAGAACGGCAAGGTCTTGAAGACCCTCGGAAAGATCAATTCAGAATTCGTGCGGGAAAAATTCGGGGCCAATGCGCAGCCGTATTATATTTTGCTGGACGGACAGGAGAATAAACTGGCCGAACCGAGGGGGTATGATCTGAATCCGGATCATTTCGTGGAGTTCCTCCGCGAAGGAGTGGAGGCGTATAGGAAAACGCAGCAATAAAGGCTTCGAGAGACTACCGGGGGAATAGATTTTCCGCGGAGGCAGCACTTTTTGTCAGATATTCGTCCACTACTCCCGGAAAATTCGCCTGCTCCAATTCATGGATTTTGGCGGCCAGTTTTTCAGGAGTATCGCCGGGCGCTATTTCGCATTGGGCCTGAAAAAGGATTTTCCCGTGGTCGTACGCCGGATCCACTATATGGACGGTAATGCCGGAGCGTTTTTCTCCGGCTCCGATTACGGCGCGGTGTACGTGCATTCCGTACATGCCTTTGCCTCCGTAAGCGGGAAGAAGTGCCGGGTGGATGTTAAGGATCCTGTCGGGATACATATCTATAATCGCCCGGGGAATTTTAAGCAGATAGCCGGCCAGCACGATATATTCGATCCGGTGCCGTCGGAGAATTTCCGTCAGTTCGGATATCCGGTCGCCGCATAGCTCATCTTTGGTAAGGACGTATGATTTTACTCCGGCTTTCCGGGCTCTTTCCAATACATAGGCATCCGGTTTGTTGCAAATGACAATCTCCACGCGTGCACCGGAACGGTTTTCTGCCTGTCCGTTTTCCGTTTCCCGGGGAGAATTGAAATACCGGATCAGATTCTGCGCATTGGTGCCGCTGCCCGAGGCAAAAACTGCGATATTGCTCATATTTATAGGTTGTAAATAATTCCGGGCAAAGATAGCGGTTTTTATTTAAAGACGCTTAAATTGCATTTTAAAAAAAAAGTATTACCTTTGCGGACTGTAATATGAAAGTGGTTACTAAAATTTATAACTTAATTATTAACTAATTTATTCAAATCATGGCAGACATTACTTCCAAGGTTAAGGAAATCATCGTAGACAAATTAGGTGTAGATGCTTCAGAGGTTACTCCCGAGGCGAGCTTTACCAAAGACTTAGGTGCCGACTCTCTTGACACCGTAGAGCTTATCATGGAGTTTGAGAAAGCTTTTGAGATTACCATTCCGGATGACGCTGCAGAGAAGATTGCTACCGTAGGAGATGCTATCTCATACATCGAAGCAAATAAAAAATAATCTATCTTTCAAGTATTCATGGAGTTAAAAAGAGTTGTCATAACAGGAATAGGCACTATCAACCCGTTGGGTCATAATGTTCAGGAATATTTTACCAGTTTGAATGAAGGAGTCAGCGGCGCATGCCTGATAACCCGGTTCGATACTTCTCTTTTTAAAACCAAATTCGCTTGTGAGATAAAAAATTACGACCCCGCCGATTACGGTCTGGACCGTAAGGAGGTCAGAAAATACGACCGGTATTCCCAATATGCCGTTATCGCAGCCGATGAGGCTATTAAAGATTGCGAAGCCGATTTGGAGAAAATAGATCCGGACAGGGTGGGCGTGATTATAGGTTCGGGAATAGGTGGAATAGAAACACTTACTCAAGAAATAATGGGTTTTAGCGAAGGCAACAAAGTTCCCCGCTTTAACCCATTTCTAATTCCCAAAATGATCCCCAACATGGCCGCGGGCCTGATTTCCATCAGGTATGGATTTCTGGGCCCCAATTATGCCACGGTATCGGCCTGCGCCTCTTCATCCCATGCCATGTGCGATTCGTTCAACCTTATCCGGTTGGGCAAGGCGGATATGATCGTAACGGGCGGCGCGGAAGCCGGGATCAGTATTCCGAGTCTGGGAGGATTCAATTCCGCTCAGGCGCTTTCCACCAATAATGAAAATTATAAGACAGCCTGCCGTCCTTTTGACAAAACCCGCGACGGGTTCGTTATGGGCGAGGGATCCGGTATCCTTATTTTTGAGGAATACGGACATGCCGTAGCTCGGGGAGCCAAAATATATGCGGAAGTTGTCGGGACGGGCATGACGGCGGATGCCCATCATATTACTGCACCGCATCCCGACGGGCACGGAGCCATCCAGGTAATGAAAATCGCCCTGGAAGAAGCCGGAATGAAACCGGAAGAGGTGGATTATATCAATGTTCACGGCACTTCTACTCCATTAGGAGATATAGCGGAACTCAAAGCTATCAAGGCCGTATTCGGAGATCATGCCTATAAATTGAATATCAGTTCTACAAAGTCCATGACGGGCCATCTGCTCGGGGCTGCGGGCGCTATCGAGTCCATTGCCTGCATCAATGCCATGGTGAACGGGATCGTCCCGCCGACCATAAATTTCTCGGTGCCAGACCCGGAAATAGATTATAATCTGAATCTTACATTAAACAAAGCGCAAAAGAGAGAGGTAAAGGTCGCGGTAAACAATACTTTCGGATTCGGCGGCCATAACTCTTGTATAGTTTTTAAAAGAATGTAGAATCAATAATTCCATCTTTCGGAGTCCAGCTTGATGAAAATGAAAAGCAGGATGGTGAAAGTCCACAAGGAAGAGCCTCCGTAACTGAGAAACGGCAACGGTATGCCGATGACGGGTACCAACCCCATGGTCATTCCGATATTGATAAAAAAGTGCATGAAAAAACAACTTGCGATACAATAGCCGTACAGACGTGCGAAGCTGTCTTTCTGTTTTTCCGCAAGGTTCAATATCCGCCCGATCAGAAACACGTAGATAATTACCGTGAGGGCCGAACCCACGAATCCCCATTCTTCCCCGATAGTGCAGAAAATAAAATCCGTGCTTTGTTCCGGTACGAAATTATATTTGGTCTGGGTCCCCTGTAAAAACCCTTTTCCCGTCAGGCCGCCCGATCCGATGGCGATTTTGGACTGGTGAACGTTATATCCGGCACCTTTGAGATCCTCTTTCAGGCCCAGCAGGTTTTCTATCCGGGCCCTTTGGTGTTCCTGCATAATATTTTCGAAAATGAAATCTACCGAAAAAATCAGCAGAATGGAGCATATTAGGCTTAATATCAAATATTTGGTATGCGGATATTTTTTTGTAAAGCCTTTGACGGCCATCGTTACGGCCACCGGAAGCAGCAGTATAAGAGCCAGATATTCCGGGTCGGGAAGATTCGCTTTTTTCACCGGTTCCCATTCCGTCAGGTGCGGCAGGAAAATCAGCAAAGCAATCAAGGGGACAAGAAACAGCAAATGACGGAATAATTTCCGACACATCAGGCCGTTGGCTATCCCCAAAATAACCGTCAGGCAGATAATGGCCGTCAAAGGGGAGAAGGCGAGCGTGACTACGAACAGAAAAATGGCGAGCAATCCGAATATAATGACCCATCCCGACAGTCCTTCGCGGTATAAAACGAAAATAAATCCTGCATAAACCAATGCGGAGCCTGTCTCTTTTTCCATAATAATCAAGAGCATGGGCAGCAGGAGAATGACGGCTACGACCATAGCGTCTTTCAGCCGACCGAGCCGGAACCCGTATTTGCTCATTATATAGGACAGAAAAAGGGACGTGCTGATTTTCGAAATCTCGGCCGGTTGAAAACTGACAGGCCCCAGTACGAACCATGATTTGGAACCGTTGATCTCTTTTCCCATAAAAATGACCAGAACAAGAAGCCCCAATATGATCAGATAGAACAGGGGGGACAAAACGCTGTAGGCCTTGGCATCGATGATAAACAATATGACTCCGGCTATAAGCAGCGAAGTGACTATCCAGATGAACTGCATGCCGTACCGTTGGGAAAAATCCAATATGGAATGGCTGTCATCCGAATAAAGCGCGGCGAAAATATTCAGCCACCCGATAAGTACCAAAAGCAGATAGCATCCTGTCAGATACCAATCTATTTTCCCATATTTCAATCCTTTGTTAAAAAACATATTCCGAATTCGTATTTAAGTCTTCCCGATTCATCAATTTCCGGCGGTCTTCGGCCGCAGATCGGCATCCATAATATAGGTTTCCAGTTCTTTTCTTTCCGTTTCCCCCTTCAGATATTTTTCTGCCAGCAAAGAGGCTATCGGAGCGGCCCAGGTTCCTCCGAATCCCGCATTTTCTATATAGGCGGCTATGGCGATTTTAGGATTATTTCTCGGAGCGAAACAAATGAAAACCGAATGATCTTCTCCGTGCGGATTTTGCGCCGTTCCGGTTTTCCCGCAAATATCCAGCCCTTCTACTCTGGCTCTGCGCCCCGTTCCGCCTTCGCCCGGATTGGAATTTACCGCTAAGTACATTCCTTCGATTACTTTCTTAAAATGATTGGTATCTACTAAAGTATAGTGTTTCTCTTTGTATTTGGGGTGGATGGAGATACTGGGCGAATCTTTTACCAGATGGGGGATATAATAAAATCCCCGGTTCGCCAATGTGGCGGCTAAATTGGCCAGATGGAGGGGCGTAGTGCCTATTTCTCCTTGTCCGATAGAAAGGGAAATGATCGAAAGGGCTTTCCATCTGCCTTTTCCGTGTATCTTGTCATACGTTTCCACGGAAGGAAGGGTCCCTGCCGATTCCGCAGGAAAATCGCTTCCTAATTTCTGTCCGAATCCGAAACTCATGACCATTTCCCGCCAGTGGCTGAAAGCTTCCGCCGTATTTTTATAATTCCGGTTTTCCAGAATGGCGCGGAAGACATAACAAAAATAAGCGTTGCAGGACATCATGATGGCATGGGTGAAATCCAAAGGCGAAGGATGGACGTGGCAACCCAATCGGGAAGACGTTCCATAATAATATCCCTGATGGCACGGGAAGCGGGAGTCCATACTGATAACCTCGTCCTGCAATCCTATAAGCCCGTTTACTAATTTGAATACCGATCCCGGAGGGTACGCCGACATTACGGCCCGGTTGAACATGGGCTTGAGTGGATCCGAGACTATCTCTCCGTAATATTTATTTATATGGGCCAATTTGTCTATATCTATCCCCGGACTGGATATCAGCGCCAGAATTTCGCCGGTGGATGGTTCTATCGCCACTAAACTGCCTATTTTATTTTTCATCAGTTGCTCTCCGTACTGTTGCAGAGGGCCGTCTATGGTGGATACGATATCTTTTCCGGGCACTGCATCCTTATCGTATTTTCCGTCGGCGAAGCTGGATTGGATCCGGTTGTGTACATCGCGCAGGAAAATATTGTATCCTTTCTCCCCTTTTAAAACCTCTTCGTAGGATTGCTCGAGTCCGGTTTGTCCCACATAATCTCCCCGTTTGTATTCCGGATGTTTCCTTAAATAGGCGGTATCGGCTTCCGAAATATATCCGAAAAGGTTGGCTCCCGCATTGAAGGGATAGCTCCGGGCCGTACGGGTAAGAGCGCTGAATCCGGGAAATTTATAGGCTTTTTCTGAAAAGATGCTGTACTCGATCTCCGAAACCTGTTTGACGAAGGTAAGCGACTGGTATCCGTATTTCCGGCGGTTTTTCCTGTATTCTTTCAATTGTTTCCTTACGGCTTCCCTGTCCAAGGAAAAGATATTGCAGAAATCGGCCGTATCGAAAGGCTTTACCTCCAGCGGAGTAACCATAATGTCGTAAGTGGTTTTATTCCCTACGAGGATATTGTTATTCCGGTCCAGAATCAATCCCCGGACAGGATAGCGTATTTCGTATTTATAGGCGTTGTTGCTGGCGGTAATTTTATATTCTTTGTTCAGAATCTGCAAATTGAATAGTTGGAGAATAAGAATCAAACCTACCGCTATCACGCCGGCTACGAGAATATTCTTTTTTTCCATCGGTCCCTTATTTTACTTATTACCTTAATTCCGCAACATGATTGATAATTATTTTTATAAGTTCCTGGGCAACAAAATGTTGCCCAGGATTTTG
>CANRID010000009.1 GCA_947630665.1 uncultured Bacteroidales bacterium
CTATGTGACCGACTTTTTCAAGGCGCTTTGGGAGGGTGAGATCACGCGTGACGCTTCGGCGGCACGTTGAACCTCGACGCCCGGAACCTGCTCAACTACAAGCCCGCCTGTTACTACGACGGCACGGCCTATTCCTACAACGAAATGCCAAAGACCGGCAACGTGGCCATCCTGTTGCGATATACGCAGAGGTTCGGTCACAGTTGCGTCCGCGGGACACCTAAATCGGAACTCAAATCAGCCCTTCACGCAGCTATAGGGCATATTTTTAGCAAAAATCAAAAAATGCGGGAAACAGGAAGAGATGGAAATACCCTTTTAATATAAGTATTCATCCATGTTCCGGCCGGCGGCGATTCCCTCTCGGATCATGGTGGAGGAGATATCTTTAAGCGGCGCATCGAGGCAGGTAACCCCGTATTTTTGGCACAGGAGTGTCGTATCGAACCCTTTTCGCGGATATACCCATACGGGAAATTCCCGGAGCAGATCCGTCCCGCGATACCAGTTTTCTATAATAGCCAAGTTGTCCGCTCCGATTACCAGCACGAACTCGGTCTCCGGTTCCCGCTCCCGTAAATATTTCAGCGTATTGTAGGTGTACAGGGGTTCCGGTAAATGGAATTCTATATCGCTTGCTTCCAATCTTTTAGAGGATTCTTCATCCGTGCCGCATTTTTCTTTCCGCCAGGCGCGGTTGAATTTTTCTACCGATTTTCGCAGCGCCAGCAGCCGTTGGCGGGCATCCTGAAGCTCATCTCCTTTTTTCAACGGGTTGTGCGGACTCAGAATCAGACGCACGCAATCCACATCGCAATTTTCCAGTACGTACCGGGCGATGGCAATATGTCCTTTATGCAAAGGATTGAACGAACCGAAATAAAGGGCGCAGCGCATCCGGGTAAAAATAAATGATTATAAAGATACTGACAAACCGGTTGCAGCCTGCGGCCCGCAAAATTGCAGGATCGCTTTTTCGGCATCGCAGAACGCTTTTTCCAGATCGTCATTTACGATGATCCGGTCGAATTTATCGGCATAGGTCAATTCTTCCACCGCCTTGAGGCATCTTTTTTCGATTGCTTCCGGCAGGTCGGTACCCCGGCATATCAACCGTTCTCGCAATACTTCCACGGACGGCGGCTGGATAAACAGGGAGAGGGCATGGTCTCCGTACAATCGCTTTAAGTTTACGCCTCCCTTGACATCTATATCGAATACGATTACATTTCCCTTGTTCCAGATTCTCTCCACTTCGCTGCGGAGCGTTCCATAATACATGCCTTCGTACACCTGTTCATATTCGACGAACTCTCCGCGGCGGATTTTGTCCTCGAATTCCTCTTTCGTATAAAAATAATACTCCTTACCGTTTTGCTCCCGGCCTCTGGGACTGCGCGAGGTGGCCGAGACGGAAAATTCCAAAAAAGGGAATTTTTGCAGCAAATGTCCTACGATAGTGCTTTTTCCGGCTCCCGACGGAGCGGAAAATATGATCACCTTTCTATCCATATAACTCTTTTTCATTTTCTATTTTGGAGAAATCCGTCAGGAAGTCTGCGATTTTTTCGATGCAGTCTTTCATAAACCGTTCTCCTTTTTCCGCTGAGGCTTCCTTGGGATCGCCCACTCCCGTATCCCGGGTCGTATAGATCCACCGGCGGGGCGTCCAAGCCCATTTTTCTTTGAATCCCCGGATTTTCATTTTGTTTTCCGCTCCGTCGCCCGCTTCTGAAAGCGGCAACACTAACTCCGGATGGAGGGCCATCATGGCAGAGGTTTCCAGCTCTCCCGCATGGTCGCCCTGCTGGCAGAAATACCGGTCTCCGTCGCATACCTGCCACCAGTTTATCGTACACATGATCATGCCGGGAAATTCCACCGAAAGTTCCCGGATCGCGGGCTGGAAATTATTTCCTCCGTGTGCATTGAGGATAACGAGCTTGTGGATGCCGTCCTTTATAAGTACCTGAATGACATCGTGCAAGATGATTTTCTGGGTGGAAGGATGCAGATTCATGCACAATTTGACATCCATCTGTCCGGAATTTCCCCCAAACGGAATGGTGGGAAGTACAATGCAGCGGGCTCCTTTTTCCCAGGCGAGTCCGGCCGATTTTAGAGCGACCTCGGAAGCCAGGAATGTGTCTGTCCCGTAAGGCAGATGCAAATTGTGCGCTTCCGTACAGCCCCACGGAAGGACGGCTGTATCGTATTTGCGGTCTTTTGTTTCTTTCCAGTTGGTTTCTTGCAGATAATATGGATTCATAGATGATATTTTTAAACTGGCCAAAATTAATCAAAATAATAAATAAAAAAACGATTACTTTTGCATAATTTTTGAAGTCAAATACAACTCATGGGAGGAAAACCGGGAATACGGTTCGCACTTTCCGGAGAATAGTTGTCAGTATTATTTATTTACGATATAAAAATTAAAGGAATGATTTCTTACAAAGAATTAGGCTTAGTGAATACCAAAGAGATGTTCGCTAAAGCGGTCAAGGGCGGATACGCTATCCCGGCTTTCAATTTTAACAATATGGAACAAATGCAGGCGATCCTGCAGGCTTGCGTGGCTACCAAATCTCCCGTGATTCTCCAGGTTTCCAGCGGAGCCAGAAAATATGCCAATCAGACATTGTTGAGATACATGGCGCAAGGAGCGGTAGAATATGCAAAGGAACTGGGATGCAATATCCCGATAGTTCTCCATTTGGACCACGGCGATTCCTTCGAGCTTTGCAAGTCCTGTGTCGATATGGGATTTTCTTCCGTCATGATTGACGGGTCCCATCTGCCTTATGACGAAAACGTGGCGCTGACCCGTAAAGTGGTGGAGTATGCCCATAAGTACGATGTAACCGTGGAGGGAGAACTCGGCGTACTGGCCGGAGTGGAAGACGATGTAAAGGCGGAGCATCATACCTATACTCAACCGGAAGAGGTAGAAGATTTCGTGAAGAAAACCGGAGTGGACTCCTTGGCTATTTCTATCGGGACTTCCCACGGGGCTTTCAAATTCAAACCGGGGCAGAAACCTGAAATACGCTTAGACATCCTGCATGAAATAGAAAAGAGGATCCCGGGATTCCCGATCGTCCTGCACGGTTCTTCCAGCGTTCCGCAGGATATCGTGGCGGAGATCAATCATTATGGTGGCAGGCTCAAGGATTCTATCGGGATTCCGGAAAACCAATTGAGGGAAGCCGCCAAGTCAGCCGTATGTAAAATCAATATCGACAGCGACGGACGGTTAGCCATGACGGCCGCTATCCGGCGGGTGTTTACCGAACATCCGGAAGAATTCGACCCGCGCAAATATCTGGGACCGGCCCGTGACAAGCTCAAGGAACTTTATATGCATAAAATCGTAAACGTTCTGGGCAGCAACGATAAAGCGGACTGCGGCTGCGAAGGGACTAAATAACGGAATAGAGCCGTTGGGAAATATCCGTCGGGAATCCGGTATAAAGCAGGGTCCCGACGGTTTCTTTTTGTCCCGCCTGGGTGCATCACCTCGTGCTGGAAATGCTCGTAACGGGTCAGCTTGCCGATGTTATTGCGGTGATGCTTTTGACTCTGGGCTGCCAGCGGCGTATAGTCGGTGTATTTCCGTATCTGATAGACCAGATGATACTCTTCGCTCCGGTTGCATTTTCCCGGCTGTATTCCCCGGCTGCCCCAGTCGTATTTTTCGGTTGTCTTGAAGAATCAAGAGGAAAATTGCTTGTATATCAGCCAGAAAGACATTGCGAAAATGGCTGCGGCCACGCAGATTTTAATGAATTTGGCTCCTCCTTTTATGGAAGCGTAGGAGCCGGCCACCCCTCCGGCGATATTCCCGACAGCGTAAATCATCGCCACGGGCCAGTTGATTTGTCCGTACCAGATGAAAACCGCTAAGGCGATGGGCGTATAGATCACTACGGCGAATTGCTTGATGGCGTTGGAGCGGAGCATATCCAATCCCAACATAAAGAAAGATCCGAACATAATCAGCAATCCGACGCCGGCATGGGTAAATCCTCCGTAAATCCCGATAAGTACGAAGGCGGCGGCTTTCCAGCCGGTAAAAGGCTTGGTATTTTCCGCTTGGCCGCCGGTATCGGCGGCAGTGCCGGAAGTTTTTTTACGGCTTCCGGTTATTTTTTTAGTATCGATGAAAAGCAATACCGCCATCACCGGCAGCAGGATGCCCATGATCACCTCTATGATGTGGGGGCGCAGGACAGCGGCCAGCTCGGCTCCAAGCAGCGCGCCGATGGCTACCGGGATGCCCACTTTGGTTCCGGTTTGCAGGTTCAGATAACCTTTCTTCTTGAATATGAACGAATTTACTACGAATTGGGACAAAACGCCGAAACGGGTGGTACCGTTGGCTACGTTGATAGGCATTCCCATCGCCATGAACAGGGCGTAGGAGATGGCGGTCGCCATTCCCGCTACCGTATTGACGAATCCCACTAAAAACCCCGTAAATATGATAATGGACAGAATGCCGGGGCTGGACAAAGGGGCCGTATGCAGATATTCGATTAAATTTTCCATAAAAGGGTAATACGGTTCAGGACCGTTGTAAAAAATATGCAAATGTATAATATTTTTCTGTCATTTTGTCCAATCGCTTCCTTTGGCAAACATTTTGTTTTTATCTTTGCAGCTTTCTGTCGGGAGCTGTGAATTAAAATGGATTTTAGCGTTTTTAAAATGAAAAATAAAAAAAATGTGGAGAAGACTATGGACGATACTCAAAAAAAGGTAGATAACGGAAATGCCGGCGGACACGGTGGAGAACAGTCCTGCGGCCGCAAGGGAGGCGGTGCGGGAAAAGGCGATGCCGGAAAGGAGACGGAATCGGCTCAGGTTCATGGAAACGGGAAGGAAGCCGTTCCGGAACAGGAGCGCCATACAAAGAACGGCCATGGAAAACATACCGATAGCGCCGGGGAAAAAGAGCCGGAACCTTCCCGGGAACAGGAGTTGGAGACAAAGCTGGCGGAGTCCAATGACAAATATCTCCGGTTGGCCGCAGAGTTCGACAATTATCGCAGAAGAGCGGCGAAAGAACGCCTGGAATTGATGGGTACGGCTTCCGAAGATGTAATCAAAGGTCTGCTGCCGGTGCTGGACGATTGCGAAAGGGCATTGGAAGTTTTGAAAAAATCCAATGACACCGAGGCAGCCAAAGAGGGGACCGGATTGATTTACAATAAATTGATGACTTTCCTTAAATCTAAGGGCCTTGAGTCCATCCAGGCGAAAGGCAAAGAACTCGATACCGATTTCCACGAAGCGGTGGCCCAGTTTCCGGTGGAAGAAGAGGACCGGAAAGGCCGGATCATCGACGTGGTTCAGCAAGGTTATACATTGAACGGGAAAGTGATACGCTATGCAAAAGTAGTGGTAGGAGTTTAATTGCGATTCATTTGGAAAGAAGAGATGGCAAAGAGAGATTACTACGAGGTGCTGGGGGTCGGTAAGTCTGCCACGCCCGATGAAATAAAAAAGGCTTACAGGAAAATGGCGATCAAGTATCATCCGGATAAGAATCCGGGGGATAAAGATGCCGAAGAGAAATTTAAGGAGGCTGCGGAAGCGTACGACGTATTGAGCAATCCGGAGAAGAGGCAGCGTTACGATCAGTTCGGCCATGCCGGAGTGGGCGGTGCGGCTGGCGGGCCGGGAGGCTTCAGCGCCGGAGGATTCTCCATGGAGGATATATTCAGCCAGTTCGGCGATATTTTCGGAGGACATTTCGGCAGTGCGTTCGGCGGTTTCGGCGGCGGTCGTCAGGGCAGAGGCGCACGGGTGCAAAAAGGCAGCGATATCCGGATTCGGGTAAAATTTTCTCTGAAAGAGGTGATGCACGGGGTGGAAAAGAAGGTTAAAATCAATAAACTCGTGCAATGCCCCCAATGCAGTGGAAAGGGCGCCGTTTCGGATGCGGATGTGGTTACCTGCGATACTTGCCACGGTACAGGGGTCGTTTCAAAAGTAGTCCAGACCATGTTCGGGCAGATGCAGAGCCAGGGAGTGTGTCCTAAATGCAACGGCGAAGGAAAAATCATTGTCAAGCCGTGTCCTCGCTGCGGAGGTCAGGGTTTGGTAAAAGAATCGGAAGAAATATCCTTTAAGATTCCGGCGGGTGTGGCTCAAGGCATGCAGTTGACGGTGCAGGGGAAAGGTAATGCGGCCAAAAGCGGCGGAATCAACGGGGATTTGCTGGTGGTCGTAGAGGAAGAACCGGACAAGGAATTGCAAAGAGACGGCAATGATCTGATTTATTCTTTGTTTATCAGCGTTCCGGATGCGATTTTAGGAACCAGCGCGGAAATACCGGCCGTAGATGGAAAGCTGCGGATCAAGATAGAGCCGGGTACGCAGTCGGGAAAGGTCTTGCGGCTCAGGGGCAAAGGGATCCCCGATATCAACGGTTACGGAACGGGAGACCTGTTGGTGTATGTCCAGGTATGGATTCCCAAACATCTTTCCGCTTCGGAAAAAGCGGAAATCGAGAAGTTGCGCGGCTCGTCCGGATTCGCTCCGCAGCCGACCAGGGAGGATCGGAATTTCTTCGACCGGATCAAGCAGATGTTCAGCTGATGGTTGATTTCCTTTAAAACATAACACGAGAGGGAACATGATAAAGGGCTGATAAAGGAGGAGTTGTAAAAATGACTTATATGTCGGTAACTTATAAAAGCAGGGCGCTGATGTCGATTGCATGGGCAGCCCTGTTCTTTTTTTATGCGCAGACAGTTTCCGCTGCCCGGCTTGCGGAAATTTCGGATACGCTCGCCCAGACGGAAGCGGACAAAGGGAATTTCCGGTATCCGTTAGATGTAACGATGAATCTGTCGGGAAATTACGGGGAATTGAGAAGCAATCATTTTCACAGCGGAATCGATTTCCGGGTAGGCGGCGTGGTGGGCGCCCCCATTTTTGCGGCGGCTGACGGCTATGTTTCCAGGATTTCGGTTTCGCCTACCGGATACGGGAATGCCTTGTATATTACGCATCCCGACGGGCATACCACCGTATATGGCCACATGCTCCGGTTTGCGGACCGGATCCGGAAATATGTCCGGGACAGGCAATATGAAAACGAGGCTTTCGCGCTGGATGAGGAATTGGGGCCGGAGGTCTTTCCGGTAAAAAAAGGGGAGCAGATAGGCAATGCCGGCAATACGGGATCTTCCGGCGGTCCCCATCTGCATTTCGAGGTTCGGGAAACGGAGTCCGGACTGCCTCTGAATGTATTCGGCAGGGAATTCCTGACCATTCCGGATAAAACTTCTCCGGTATTCAACAAAGTGGCCTTTTACGGTTTTGAAGAGAAGTGGGGCGTGCCGTTTACCTATCTGATCGGCGAGCAATCCGAGACGGCTGCCTACAAGCCTATGGGGTTTTCTTCAAAGACGGACATCGTGGAATTGCCGGCCTGTTCCTATGTGGCGGTCGATGCGGTGGACAAACAGGAGGAAACGTATGCCAAGTTAGCCGTAAACGAATATAAAGTGTATTTGGATACATCCTTGGTTTTTGCGTTGGAAATAGGGGAGGTGCCTTTTGACAAGGGGCGTTATATAAACAGCCTGATCGAATATTCTCAAAAGGTGAAATCGGGCAAATCGCTGATAAAAAGTTATGTGGAACCCGGAAATGATTTAAGCGACCATATCCGCTCCCGCAACGATGGGCTGATCGTCTTGAATGATACGCTGCCCCATCGGGTAAAGATAGAGGTGCTGGATATCGGGAAAAACAAATCCGTCCGCTCTTTTACCGTCCGGCGCACGGATTCGCTTTTTGCGGCGGCCGTCCCGGATTCGCTGCCGGCAGGACCGTATATGGATTGGCATCTGGTCAATATCTATTCGGCGGGAGGGCTGGAGATAGTGATTCCTCCGCTGTCTCTTTACCGTCCCATTTATTTCCAGGCGGATACGTTGCCGGAGAGGATTACTCCTTATGCTCCGGTATGGAGAATCCATTCGGAAAAAGTGCCGCTCCATAAGCCGGCGGCCCTGTCTTTGAAAGCAT
This sequence comes from uncultured Bacteroidales bacterium, assembly GCA_947630665.1. Classification (GTDB taxonomy): domain Bacteria; phylum Bacteroidota; class Bacteroidia; order Bacteroidales; family UBA932; genus Egerieousia. The sequence goes on from CANRID010000009.1 coordinate 8,047, forward strand.
CTGTTCCCGACAGCCTGGCATCCAAGGCGCTTTTGGCAAAGGTGGGCTGGAGAGGAAGACTGTCATCGGCCGGCGGAAAATATGAAAACGGAGCCGTAAGCGGCAGCATCGGGTCTTTCGGAGATTATACCGTGACGGTCGATACCGAACCTCCGACGATTGTTTCGGGGGTCCGGAACAACGAGACGGTGAAAAAGAATGTAATTACGTTTATTATCCGGGATCGGCTGTCGGGATTAGGAAATTACCGGGTAGAAATGGACGGACACTGGGTATTGGCGGAATTCGATGCCAAGAGCAGCCGTCTGAGCGTTCCGTTGGAAGAGGCCCGGATTAAAAAAGGAATCAGGCACCAGCTGAAAGTGACTGTCCGGGATAATAAGGATAACGTTTCCGTTCTGAAACGGACTTTTATCTGGTGATGCCGCCTGGGAACGATATTAATGTATAACTTGTTATGACTGACTGCATTTCAACCGGGGAAAAACCGGACCTCTCCAAAGGGATACAGGTAATAGGGCTTATGTCGGGAACTTCCTTAGACGGTTTAGATATCTGTTTGGCGGAATTTAGATATGAAGGATCCGAATGGAAATATAAAATATTGCGGGCGGAGGACGAGCCGTATCCCGAGGATCTTAAGGCACGGCTGGCTACCGCACAATCCATGAGCGCGGCCGAATATGCGTTGTTGCATTCCGATTATGGCCTTTATTTAGGCCGGCGGGTAAAGGCGTTTATGGACAGGAACGGCGCCAGAGTTCATCTGATCGCTTCTCACGGCCAGACGGTTTTCCATCAGCCCGGCAGGAGGTTTACGGCCCAGATCGGTTCCGGTGCGGGCATAGCGGCGGAAACGGGAGTGGATTGCGTATGCGATTTCCGGACGACGGACGTGGCTTTATACGGGCAGGGGGCTCCCTTAGTGCCTGTCGGGGACCGGCATTTGTTCCCCGATTTCGATTATTGTCTGAATCTGGGCGGGTTTTCGAATATTTCGTCCGAGTCTTATGTAACGGCTCCCGACGGTTCCCGCATCGCTACCCGCACGGCTTACGATATTTCTCCGGTGAATTACGTGTTGAATTATTATACCCGCACTGTCGGGAAGGAATATGATAAGGACGGGGAAATGGCCCGGTCCGGAAAAATCTGTCCGGAATTGCTCCGGCAGTTGAACGATCTCCCGTTTTATGCCCTGAATGGTCCCAAATCGCTGGGACGGGAATGGGTGGAGGAGGAAATTATTCCTCTGATGGACGCCGCCGAACAAAAGTACGGATTGTCTGTGGAAGATAAGCTGGCTACCTTTTGCGAACATGTTGCGATCCAGATTTCACGCCATATCTGCGGGGGACGGGTGCTGCTTACGGGCGGAGGCGCCTTGAACAAATATCTGGTGGAAAGGATGCAGGCGAAAGCGCCGCAGTGCGTGTATCATATTCCCGACAGGCAGACCGTTTGTTTTAAGGAAGCGCTGATTTTCGCTTTTTTGGGAGTCCTGTATATTACGGATCGTCCCAATTGCATGAGTTCGGTGACGGGGGCGCGGTATGATTGTATCGGCGGAGCATTGTATAAAGCCGGGGGCGTAAAATAAATTTTGTAAAAATAGTTTGTCGAATAAAAAAAAATTTCTACTTTTGCAATCCCAAAACGATATGGCAACCTCTTACGAATATTACGAATCGGTAACGTTGCATTTAAAATAGAAATTAGATGGATTTAATAAAAGTTGCAGAACAGGCATTTGCAGGCGAAGCGAAAGTTTTCCCCGATTTTATAGCCGGCGACACCATTACGGTTACTTATAAAATCAAGGAGGAAAACAAAGAGAGATTGCAGAAATTCCGCGGCGTAGTGATTCAAAGACGCGGCACGGGTTCTACCCAGACTTTTACCGTACGGAAAATATCCGGCGGAGTGGGTGTAGAAAGAATATTTCCGCTTTATTCGCCTTTTATCGGGGATATCGAAGTGAACAAGAAAGGTAAGGTACGCAGAGCCAGGATTTTCTATCTGAGAAATCTTACCGGTAAGAAAGCCCGTATTAAAGAGAGAACCTATATTGCAAAACCGGCTTCCGATAAAGAAGAATAGAATCCGGGTTTGCATCTTCTGTTTAGGCCCCGTAGCTCAACTGAATAGAGCATTTGACTACGGATCAAAAGGTTACAGGTTTGAATCCTGTCGGGGTCACTTACAATGAGGACTGTTTGACAAGTCCTGTGAAATTGAAAATCACCCCTGTCGAATGAATTCCGGCAGGGGTGAAATCGTAAAATAGGTGGCGGTGCGCCGTCATCACCAGGCTAAGGCGCTTGCCCCCAAAATGGCGGCGTCCGATTCTTTCAGGGCGGAAGGTATGATCCGCACCTTGCCTTTCCAGATAGAGAGCAAATTTGCTTCCATGGCTTCCTTGACGGGCTTCAAGATAAAGTCTCCCGCCCGGGCCAGTCCGCCGAACAGAACGATCGCTTCGGGAGCGCTGAACGCCACGAAATCTGCAAACGCTTCTCCTAATTTCCGGCCCGTATATTCGAAAATCCGGATGGCTAATTTGTCGCCTAAAAGGGCCGCTTCGTAAACATCTTTGGATGTGATTTCGGATTTTTGACGCAGCAGGCTGGCTTCATCGGATAATTCCAACCATTCCCGGGCGGTACGCGCCACTCCGATAGCGGACGCGTAAGTTTCCAGGCATCCTTTTTTGCCGCATCCGCACGGACGTCCGTTATCCCGCACTGAGCAGGTATGACCCAGCTCTCCGGCGAACCCGTCGTGTCCGTACACGATCTCTCCGTTGATGACGATTCCGCTGCCTACGCCCGTTCCCAAGGTTATCATGATGAAATTGCGCATTCCTCTGGCCGCTCCGTAGGTCATTTCTCCTACGGCCGCAGCATTGGCATCGTTGGTAACGGTTACCGGAATGCCTCCCAGACAATCGGAAACGGTATCTGCCAGGGGGATTATTTTCCCTTTGCCCCATTCAAGATTGGCGGCGTCTTCGATGGTTCCTTTATAATAATTTCCGTTGGGAGCGCCGATTCCGATTCCATTGATAGTATCCAATCCTGTCGGGTTCGCAAGATCCCGGATCGTATCGCATAAGGATTGCATAAAAAGAGGCGCTTCTTCCGGGCCGTATTTGGAATTGATAACGGTTTGGGTAATGATGTTCCCTCTGCGGTCTACTATTCCTATTTTGGTGGTCTGGCCTCCCACATCCACTCCTACGACATATTGTTTTTCCATGATAGTATGTTTTTCTTTTATAAATTATTCTGTCGGGATATCTTTATTTACATTTTTCGAACCTGCAAAGGCGTAGAAAAGGATGTAAAGCAATCCTGCGAAAACTACCCAATAGCTGGTCAGATAAGAGGTTACATCGGCCACCCATCCCTGGAACGCCGGAAGGATTCCACCTCCGCATACCATGACCATGAAAATGCCGGAGGCTGCCGCAGTGTATTTGCCCAGGCCTTCAACAGCCAGATTGAATATGCCGCCCCACATGACGGAAGTGCAAAGTCCGCACAGGATCAAGAACATAATGCTGATAGGAACTTCGGTCATGCCGAAAGAGATATCGCTTTTGAAAATAGGCATCATTACTTTGGTATCTACCGGACTGACGATAGCTGCCAGCACCAGCAGAAGACCTAATGAAGCTACGAAGGTCAGCATGGCCCGGCTGGAGATTTTGGACCCGACGGATGCGCCTGCCATACGGCCCACCAACATCAGGAACCAGTAGGTGCCCACGATGGTGCCGGCCATGGTAGTGTCGATCCCCAATTTATTGGTCATAAAGAGATTGCTGATATTCGGAATGCCCACTTCCACGCCCACATAAATGAAGATGGCGATGATTCCTAATACGAAATGTCTGAAACTGAGAGGGCTGTATTTGTCTTTGGTTTTATGCTCGGAAGATTTTTCTATATAAGGTTCGGGAATCCGCATGGAGGCGAGTACGATGAACGCGAGTGCGAATATTCCCATGGCAATAAGCAGTGCGGGTGTTGCATCCGAAATTTTCGCGGAGGCAATGTCTCCCATGAGATAGCCCACAAAGACCGGAATGATCGTCTGGCCTATGGAATTCAGCGTGCCTCCGAACTGGATCAGCTGGTTCCCCTTTTTCCCTCCGCCGCCCAGCGTATTGAGCATAGGGTTTACTACGGTATTGAGCATGCACATGGAGAAACCCGAAATAAAGGCGCCTGTCAGATATACGGAAAATATCAGGTTGTTGCTCCCCTGTACTTTTCCCGACAAAAAGGTTACTCCTACGCCTGCGAAGCCCACTACTATGGCGGCCAGCGCAGTTTTCTTATAGCCGATCCTTTGCAGAAGCAGTCCGGCCGGAATGCCCATGAAGGCATAGGCGAGGAAATTGGCGAAATTCCCTAATTGGGACTGGAAATTGCTTACCTGGAACTGGCTTTTGATAATAAGCCCCATAGGATTCTGTAAGCCCGTCACGAATGCAATCATGAAGAAAAGGGCGAACATCATTGCAATGGGTAATGCGTAATTTTTTTTGGTTGTTTCCATTTAATCTGATTTTAGGTTGGACAATACAAAAATAAACATTTTCTTTTTATTATAATAGCGGACTGCACAGTCTCGCCAGACTTTCCTCTATTTTCCGGATGCGCGGCCGCCGCGCCCATTTCGATGCGGTTACCTGTCTGCAAAAGGCGCAATCCTTTATAAAGCGGTTCTCGATGATTTGGGCGCAGTTTTTATTGTAAATGACCGACATGATTTCGAAATTATGTTCAAAGCTTCTCGAATCCATATTGGCCGATCCTACGATGCTCATCTGGCCGTCGATGCTGATTACCTTCGAATGGTTGAATCCTTTCTTGAATAAATATATCTTTACCCCCGCCTCTAACAACTCGCTGATATAGGAGAGCGTTCCCCAGTGGACCAAACGGGTGTCCCCTTTTTCCGGAAGCATGATCCGTACGTCTATCTCTCCTAAAGCCGCGATTTTAATGGCGTTCAGAATGGATTCGCTGGGAGTAAAATACGGGGTGACGATATAGATATGATGTTTGGCGGCATTTATGGCACTGAAATAACATTGCATGATCCCCGCCCAGTCGCTGTCGGGACCCGAACTGATAATCTGGGAGTAAAAATATTTTTCCGGATCTTTTTCCCCCTGATTCTGCATTTCTATGGCGGGATAATATTTTTTCCATCGGGAAATACGGCGGTTCAGCACGAAATACCTGTCTAACAGGAAGCTGGCCTGCAAAGAGAAGACGGATTCTCCTTCGATCCGGATGTGGGTATCGTGCCAGTCCCCTGCGGAGGTCCCGTAATAATACCGGTCTGCGATATTGACTCCTCCTAAAAAGCCGGTTTTGCCGTCTATCACCAATATCTTGCGGTGGTTCCTGTAATTGATCAAGGAAGAAGGCCACAGAAAATGGAAAGGGGAGAAGGCCAGCACTTCCACTCCCGCCTCTTTCAGGGGAGCGATATAATCTTTTTTCAGGGAAAGGCTGCCCACCCCGTCATACAGAATCCTGACCTCCAGTCCGGCTTTGGCTTTTTTTATCAGCAACTCCTTGAATTTTTCTCCGATAGTGTCGTTTACCAGAATGTAGGATTGCAGATGAATATGGTAGCGGGCCCCTTCGATCGCCTTATACATGGCATCCAACGCGTCTCTGCCTGTAAAATAAAATTCGATTTCCTTATTTTGCTCTAAAAGGGTGTGGCTGTTGTTCAGGTTTTGATAGATCAATTTCTTAAAGGGCAGCAGTTCTTCTCCCAGCAGCCGGGGATTCCGTTTGAACGATTCCGCCTGGGTGGCGCTCAGGGTTTTTCTCAGCCGGATATCTCCCGCTCCCTTGCGGCTGTATATCTTTTTTTTCCGGTAGTTTCTGCCGAAGAATATATATAACAATAGTCCTATATACGGCAGCAGGATAAGGACGGTTACCCAGGAAAGGGTTTTTACGGGATCCTGTTTGCGGAGAATCAGCGCGGCGGCGGCATAGCATGCCAAAGCCAGATTCATCATGTAAAGAATCAGGGAAATGATCCGCCATGTTTCGCTGTACCACATAAAAGGTCCGGTTATGATTCGTTAATCAGTATGTTTTTTTATTCCGGTATATAAAACCGCTATGCCTGCCGTATATTTCCGGTATCCTGTTTCCCGGAATCCGGCCGATTCTATCTCTTTGCAGAAGGCTTCGAACCGGGGAAACTGTTCTACGGATGCCGCCAGATATTTGTAGGCGTCCTTATCTTTTGAAACCATTCTCCCGACTATGGGCAGAACATTGTTAAAATACAGATTATAGACACCTCTTACTATCCTGTTCCGGGGTTTGGCGAATTCGAGGACAGCCACGCACCCTCCCGGCTTGACGACCCGGTAGATTTCTTTCAGGCAATGTTCCCTTTTATCGAAATTCCGGATGCCGAAACAAATGGTCACCGCATCGAATGCCCCGTCGGGAAAAGGCAGCGACTCCGCACTTGCGATCACATATTTCGGCAAAGGCAGCTCCCGGCGCTTCCGGTTTCCTTCTGTGTCGCCCGTATGCCCTTTTACCGTTTTCCTTTCCGGCACCGCTTCCCTTTCCTGTACCGCCTTCCCTGCGGACGACCCGTTTCCGGCAGGCGGATATTCTACCCTGAAACGCCGTTTCAGCTTCTTGTTTTTCTCCAAAGCCACTTCCACCATCTTTTCGGCAATATCGGCTCCGGTCACTTCTATTCCCTTATTATATATCCCGATAGTGGAATCTCCCGTACCGCAGGCGATGTCCAGCACTTTGGAGACTTTGTTGCGAAACAGGAAGCCGGCCAGTTTCTTTCTCCAGTATTTATCCATATTGAAAGACAATACGTGGTTGAGAAAATCGTATTTAGGTGCTATTTTATTGAACATGGCGGAAATGGTACCGCTCTTTTTATCCAGCTTCTCCATTTGCTTCTGCTTTCGTCCTGCGGGATACGGTCATTCCCGGATAAAGTCATTTATATAGCCGAAAGAAAGTTCGTCCAGCCTGAGTTCCCCTTTGGTCACATGTCCCAGCAGCGTAATAGGGATATTGTAATTGAACAGATAATCCACCAAACCGTTTTCCTGTTTTTCCGTTACGGTGATAAGGGCCATGTAGCGGCTTCTGCCGAACAGGAATTCCTTGTCTTCTATTTCCGCGTCTCCCGTAATATCGAATCCGAGTTTATTGGGCGCGCAGGATTCGATCAGCGAAACAAAAAGCCCGTTGCGGGAAATGGCGTGCGCACTGGAAACAAGACCTTTCTCTATGCTTTTTACCAAAGTGTCCAATACCTTCGGATCGGCCTGACAGTCGTTTTCTTCGTCCGTTTCGCCCAAAAGATAAATGGTATCTCCTTTTTTGGCGAAAGCCAAGGAGGTGATATAATCCTCCGATTTGAATTGCCCCAAGGCATGTATCCGCCCGTTGTCCGGTGTGCTGACGGTTAAATATCTGGCACCGGTGCATGACAGCCTCACAAGCGCTTCGTTGGTGGCGGTGACAATGGCCGTTTCGGGATCGTGATTGTCCGGGGCCGCATCTTCGGCTTTGCTTATTCCTAAGGTAAAGGCCCCTTTCCCCGCTTTTTCTATTTCCGAATCGTACGGGGAATCGATGTATTTAGCCAGATTTTTCCGGAACAGTTTGTCTTCCATAAGAAGATTGCTGATTTCCACTAAGTCGTCTAATTCCTGAATTTGTCGTCTGTACTTTTCGATCATTTTCTTGCGGTATTTGATTTACGAAGATACGAAAATTTCAGTAAAAAGAATTTTAAACTTTTTTTTTGTACAAGTAAAAATGATTGTATATTTGCATTCTCTGATGCCCGGATGGTGAAATTGGTAGACACGTCACTTTGAGGGGGTGGTGCCGGTTACGGTGTGCAAGTTCGAGTCTTGTTCCGGGCACGCGAAATATTTTTGAACAGACAAAGAGCTTCATCCGAGGCTCTTTGCCGTTTTATGGGATGGAGATATGAAAGAAAAACAAGTATAACGGCTTCTTCTTTATATCCGATGATCCAGGACAATCAAAGATTGTTAAATTTGTTGAAAATATAAAGTAAAAAATGGATATGAGAAAAATAGTTTTTTTAGATGCCGCTACGGTGGGAACGGATGTTTCTCTGGATCCTATTTCCGGATTAGGGGAGTTGGTCACTTATCCTTATACCGCTCCGGAGGAAGTACCGGAACGCATCCGGGATTGTGAAGTGCTGATTGTAAATAAAGTGATTATCGGGAAGGAACAGATAGATGCTGCACCCCGGTTGAAGTTGATCTGCGTGGCTGCGACCGGTACGAATAATGTGGATATTCCGTATGCAGCCTCCAAAGGGATTCCTGTGAAGAATGCGGTAGGATATTCTACCGAGAGCGTGGTGCAGATCACTTTCTCCATGGTATTTTCATTGGTAAGCAAGCTGCCTTATTTCGACAGTGCGGTAAAATCGGGAAAATATTCCCGGGGAAATTCTTTTACGGACGTGTCCGAATGTTTTTATGAACTGAAAGGCAAGCGGTACGGGATCATAGGATTGGGAAATATCGGTACCCGTGTCGCCCAGATCGCCGAAGCTTTCGGTATGGAAGCGGTTTATTGCCCTACGGGAGGGAAGCCCCATTCCGACAAATACCGTGCGCTCTCCCTTGAAGAACTGCTCGCCACAAGCGATGTGGTTTCCGTGCATGCTCCGCTGAATGAACGGACGAATAATCTGATTACTTACGATAAAATAAAATTGATGAAGCCTTCCGCCTATCTGTTGAACATGGGACGGGGAGGGATCATCAATGAGGCGGATCTGGTAAAAGCCCTCGATCAGGGACTGATTGCCGGCGCCGGCATAGATGTCTATACGAAAGAACCTCTGCCGGCGGACAGTCCGTATTTGAAATTGAAAAATACCTCCGGAATCATTCTTACCCCTCATATCGGATGGGCCAGCCGGGAAGCCCGGGAGTGCCTGGTGAGAAAAATAGCGGAAAATATCCGCAACAACTGAGGCGAAGAACGATTATTTTAAAGGCGAGCCAGGTTCCTTTTTCATATAATCGTATTCCAGCCGATCTACTAAACGCGGGAAAAATTTGTTCAGCAGCACCGTGATTTTCCCGATAGGGGTCAGGATGATCTGAGCCTTTTCCTTGCGGATCCCCACGAGCATCCGGCGGGCTACCTCTTCTGCGCTCATCATTTTGTCTTCATCCCGGGGCGTCTCACCCTGCCTGGTCCCGTCTGCCGTCAGGGCGACGTTGCGGATGTTGGAGGCGGTGAATCCCGGAGCGAAAATCATTACGTGCAACCCGTCGTGCAGGTGTTCTACCCGTAAGGTGTCGAGAAATCCATAGACGGCGAATTTGGAGGCCGAATATCCGGTCCGGGCCGGAAGTCCCTTGAATCCGGCAATGGAAATCACTCCTACCACCGACCCTTTGGTCTGGAGCAGATAAGGGAGGGCGTATTTGGTGCAATAAACGGTACCCCAGAAATTTACATCCATCAATTGCCTGATAACGGACAGATCCAGATCTTTGAAAAGGGCTCTCATGGAAATACCTGCATTATTTACTAAAATATCTATTTTCCCGTACGCCGCCACAGTTTTTTCTATCAGGTTTCTGCAATCTTCTTCCCGACAGACGTCCGTCGGGACGGCCAGAAAACGGGAAGACCCGCTTCCCGACGGATATTGCATTTCCAGCTCCCGCACTATTTCATTGAGTTTTTCCGCTGACCGGGCCGCCAGCACCACGCGGGCCCCTGCTGCGGCGAATTCCTTTACTGCGGCCAATCCGATTCCGGAACTTGCTCCGGTAACGACCGCTACTTTGTCTTTTATTTCCTTTGCCATATCTTGGTTTTCTTTGCCATCTCTTGCGTATTATAAAAAAACATACGCCGGAGCACTTGCGAAGAGATTCCGGCAGCGCTTTCCGGGCGTATGTCTTTAACGGGACACTGAAAATTCTAATAAATAGCCTTATCCTGAATTTCAGTACTGCCTTTATAAGCTCCGGCTTCGAGTTTCTTTTTGATCTCGGCGAAAGCATCGAGCGTGTATTGCACATGTTCGAGTTCATGCATGGCCGTCGGGATCAGGCGGTACATGATAACGCCTTTTGGAACTACCGGATATACCACTACCGAGCAGAAGATTTTGTAATTTTCGCGCAAATCTATCAGAATATTGGTAGCTTCCGGCACATCTCCTTTGAGGAATACCGGAGTAACGCACGCTTCCGCTACGCCTATGTCGAATCCTCTTTCCCTGAGTCCGTTTTGCAGGGCGCGGGTTATCGTCCAAAGCTTCTTCCTGAGTTCATGACCGTTGCGGATCAGCTCAAGCCGTTTCAAACAGCCTTCCACTAAAGGCATAGGCAGGGATTTCGCATAAATCTGGGAGCGCAGGTTATACCGCAGGAAATTGATGATTTCTTTCGGACCGGCTACGAATCCGCCGATTGCGGCCATCGACTTGGCGAATGCCCCGAAATACAAATCGATCTGGTCCATTACCCCGTAATGCTCGGAGGTACCCCGTCCGTTGGCACCCATGACTCCGAATCCGTGGGCATCGTCTATCAGGATACGGAATTTATATTTTTTCTTCAATTCCACTATCTTGTCGAGAATTCCCAATCCTCCGGTCATCCCATATACGCCTTCCGTAATGAGAAGAATGCCGCCGCCTGTTTCTTCCGTCAGCTTGGTGGCTCTTTCCAAGGCTTTTTCGCATTTCTCTATATCGTTGTGAGGATAAACGATTCTTCTTCCCATGTGCAGCCGGACGCCGTCCATAATGCAGGCATGGGCCTCCGAGTCATAGACGATCACATCGTGGCGGGTCATCAGGGCATCGATGGTGGAGATCATTCCCTGATAGCCGAAATTGAACAGGAAAGCGTCTTCCTTGCATTCGAAATCCGCCAGCTCCCTTTCTAATTTCTCATGCAGGGAGGTGTGGCCGGACATCATTCTGGCGCCCATCGGATAGGCCAGTCCCCATTTGGCGGCTGCTTCCGCATCCACCTTTCTCACTTCGGGATGATTGGCGAGTCCCAGATAGTTGTTAAAGGTCCAGGCCAGCACTTTTTGGCCGTTAAAGATCATATACGGGTTGATTTCGCCTTCGAGCTTCGGATACATGAAGTAACCGTGCGCTTTTTTTCTGTATTGTCCCAGCGGACCGCCTTCGTCTTTGGCAATTCTTTCAAAAATATCCATTCTTTTATCTTTTAATAGTTTTTCAATAATTCAACAGGTGTCTTTGCTTTTACTGTATGATAACGTACTGTTTAAAATCAAAAAAAGTCGTCCGGCAATGTTACGTATATCGTATTCTTCTTCCTATCCGGAGGATGGTATTCGCCTTAATGCCGTTAAGGGCGCACAGTCTGGATACGGATACGCCGGTCTTTTGGGCGATTTTACTCAGCGAATCCCCTGCGCGGATCGTCCAGTAACGGATCTTGTCCAGTTCCTTCCGATAGGAAAAGTTTTCCGCCGTCAGAAGAAATACCTTATTCTTTATGGTGTAGGTATTAAAGTCTATCACATCGTTGGGATTGATGGGATTTCCCAGATACCTCAATTCGAAATGGAGATGATAGCCCGTAGAGCGTCCGGTGCTGCCCCCCATTCCTACCGGATCCCCGGCCCGGAGGGTATCGTTGATCTTGGTCATGAATTTGCTCAGATGCGCATAGAGGGTTTCCAGGCCGTTGGAATGCCTGACTACTACGTAATAACCGTAGCCCCGGCGGTCCCGGCTGGTCATGCGCACTACCCCGTCGAAGGCGCATTTGACGGTATCCCCCCGATAGACTTTGATATCGATGCCGTTGTGCATCCTCCATTTCCGGAGTCCGAAATCGGAAGTTACATAAGTGGCGGCGGGAGGATGGAAACCGCTTACGTCTATTTTTATCGTATCCTTCATGTCCGTAAGGGAAACGTTATACGGATTGACGGACGAGGTACTCCATATTTCATATTCTTCCGGCGTATCGGAAAAATCGGAGAACTGTATATCGTCGAGAATAACGGGAATGGCACCTGGCTGATACTTGAATACCGGTTTTATGCAGGAGATCTTTTGCTGGTAAAGCTCTGCCGCCGTGCATCTGCTCAGATCCGCCCTGACCGGAGCCGGTCTGTTTTTTGTGAAAACGCCTTTTCCCGTCTTCCCTGCGGAAGCGGCGCATAATGTTCCTGCATATAACAGGGCAAGAGAGATTGTAAGGACAAAAGCTCTTTCTCTATGCATCTATATTGGCGTATTTGGCGTGTTGCTCAATAAATTCCCTTCTCGGTAACACATCATCTCCCATCAGCATGGAAAATATGCGGTCGGCTTCCGCGGCGTTCTCTATGGTCACCTGGCGGAGCAGACGGTTTTTCGGGCTCATGGTGGTCTCCCACAGTTGTTCCGAGTTCATTTCACCCAAACCTTTGTACCGCTGTATGTGTATTCCTTTTTCGGAACCGCCTGCCGAGATTTCCGCTACGATCTGCTTGCGTTCCTCATCGGTCCAGCAATATTTTTCTATTTTCCCTTTTTTGACTAAATAGAGCGGAGGGGTGGCGCAATATACGTGTCCGTTCTTTATCAGATCCTGCATGTGGCGGAAGAAAAACGTAAGGATCAGCGTGGTAATATGGCTTCCATCCACATCGGCATCCGTCATGATTATGACCTTGTGATACCGCAGCTTGCTCAGGTTAAGGGCTTTGCTGTCCTCTTCCGTCCCGACGGTCACTCCCAGCGCCGTGTAGATGTTGCGTATTTGCTCGCTTTCGAAAATTTTATGATCCATCGCTTTCTCGACGTTCAGGATTTTCCCCCTGAGCGGAAGAATGGCCTGGAACATTCTGTCCCGTCCGACTTTGGCGGTACCACCCGCAGAATCGCCCTCCACTAAAAACAGCTCGCATTTGGCGGGGTCCCTGTCCGAGCAATCGGCCAGTTTTCCGGGAAGTCCGGAACCCGACATGACGGTTTTCCGCTGCACCATTTCCCGTGCCTTGCGTGCGGCATGGCGTGCGGTAGCCGCCAGAATTACCTTATCTACAATGTTTTTGGCATCCTTGGGGTTTTCCTCTAAATAATTCTCCAGCGCCATGCTGGTCGCCTGGGAAACTGCGGCCATTACCTCGCTGTTGCCCAACTTGGTTTTTGTCTGGCCCTCGAACTGCGGTTCGGCTACTTTCACCGAGATGACAGCCGTAAGTCCCTCCCGGAAATCGGCCGGATCTATGTCGAATTTCAGCTTCGTGAGGAATCCGTTTTTGTCGGCGTAATTTTTAAGGGTGGTCGTAAGCCCCCTGCGGAAACCGCTCAGGTGCGTTCCTCCCTCTATGGTGTTGATATTATTGACATAAGAATGGATATTCTCGGAAAATCCGGTGTTGTACTGCATGGCGATTTCCACCGGTATGCCGGTTTTGTCCGTTTCTAAATAGATGGGGTTCTCGGTGAGTTTCTCCCGGGTCCCGTCTAAATACTCCACGAATTCCAGCAGACCTTTTTCCGAATGGAACGTTTCCGTTCTGTTGATGCAGACTCTGTTTCCGTTTTCGTCCGTTTCTTCCTCCCGCGTATCGGTAATGGTCAGTCGGACGTTTTTGTTCAGATAGGCCAGTTCCCTCAGCCGGGTGGCGAGGATATCGTAACTGTAAACGACACTGCTGGTGAAAATTTCCGGATCCGGTTTAAACGTGATGATGGTGCCGGTATCGGAAGCCTCGCCCGTGACCTTTACCGGATAAATCGGATTCCCGCGCTCGAATTCCTGCATGAATATTTTTCCTTCCCGATGGATTTCCGCGGTCAGGTGGGTGGACAATGCGTTTACGCAGGATACGCCCACTCCGTGCAAACCGCCGGAAACCTTATAGCTGTCCTTGCTGAATTTGCCGCCGGCATGAAGAACGGTCAGTACCACTTCCAGTGCGCTGCGTCCTTCTTTCTCGTGCATTCCCGTAGGAATACCGCGCCCGTTGTCTTTTACGGTAATGGAATTGTCCTTATTGATAGTAACGCGGATATCGGTACAATACCCGGCCAGCGCTTCATCTATCGAGTTATCGACCACTTCATATACCAGATGGTGCAATCCTCTGCTCCCTACATCCCCTATATACATGGATGGCCGTTTGCGGACGGCCTCCAAACCCTCCAGAACCTGTATGCTGTCGGCGGAATAACCGCCGTTGTCGATTTCGTTTTCTTTCTCTAATTCGCTCATTGGTGATAAAAGTTTTTTAACATACAAAGTTAAGAAAAAATCAGAACTTTATGAATACGCCCCCTTCAAAACTTATTCCTTTTTCCAAGTATTGTGGATAATATCCGATATCCTGATTCAACAGATCGGTGCCTTTTATAAAAACGGCGAAGTGATTATCTACTACGTATTTAAGCCGGATTCCCAGATCTGCGAAAGAACGGAGCTCAAAATCGGGGGAGAAGGATGCTACATCCGGAAGGTAAATATAGGCCGGCGTCGCTCCCCTGAAATGAATTTCGGCACCTAAGAAAATCCGTTGGCGCCAGTTATATTCTCCGTATATCATTCCTTCTAAGGGTGCGTATCCGAATGGGACGTGTTGCTGGGGCAGCTCGCTTAAATTTCCCGACATTTTTTTCCCTTTGGTAAAAGAACTGTACCGGATTTTCGCTCCCCCCTGAAAGTCTTTGCTCTGCCAGGATATTTCTCCTCCTGCGGAAAGTTCGCGGTGGTTCGCATACACGGCTTCGAATACCGAGTTGGCATTCCGGTATGCGGGTACGGGCTGCCAGGCGTATGGTCCGTAATAATTGACATACTGTATAAGCCCTTTATGGACGGTATAGGATACATATACGTCGTAATTGAATTTGCTGAAGAAATGCCCTCTCAGCCCGGCCCTGACGAGTAAAGGCACCGAACCCGCCTTCATGTCCAAAAGCGGACCCACCCATTTGTTTTCCTCCAACAGGGAGGAATAGCTGCGGATATCGTTCCATCCGTCCGCTTTCCCGTAAGCCCACAGGTAGTCCTTTACTATTTCATAGGATACGTCTGCTTTCGCGAAAAGGGTGCTGTGATATTTCCCCGCGCCGCTTTTATCGGTGTATTTTGCCGATAGTCCGAGTCCCAATCGTATTATCCATCTGTCTTTTTCGAATTTATACCGGGGAACCGCTTCGATGATTCCGTAATGGTATTCCTGCGGACCCGAATACACGGCCGTTTGCGATGTGACGCCTATCGTAAACCGGGAATATCGCCCGAAGGCGGGTCCGAATTCTCCCCGGATATCGAACAGGTTTTCTTTGAATACGGAACCTTCCATCCGGGGTTTGTCTGAAGTATGAAGATATGAAAAATCGAAAAAATAATTGAATCCGGCTTTTTTCTGCCGGTTTTCGGCGGATCGGATCCGGAAATAGGCTCCCGCCTGATTGTAGGTATGGGACAAATTGTCTTTTATGAATTTGCGGCTGCCTTTGTCGGCGTCGGGGGATGAAGAAAAAATCGGAACGCCGGGATTGATGCCGTAATAGGTGTAATAGTTGTTGCTGAATTTCACTCCTGCGGAAAGCTCTCCGCCTTTCCAGGAATGTCCGTAATCCGCTCCCAAGAGGTTCTCCATGTTGTCCCCTACGATCTTATCGTCTTTGTCGGCTTCCGTTTTCAGCGTTTCCCGGTCGATTTTCATCAGAGGGAGTTTTCCCCAGAAAGAGTGATGGCTTCCGTAGAAAACGAGCGAATGGGGGCCTTTGAGACGGGGCTGGAGATACAGATCGGCCTGGGGAGTAAAAGGGTATCCGGCGCTGATTCGTGCGGAAAAGATCGGATATTTTACGTTGACCGGACTCTGTATCTGTGCGGAGGGCAAAGGGGTAAATTCGTAGAGGTCTTTATACGGCTTATCGAAAATGGTATAATTGAAATTCAGATTGAAACTGCTGAGCGAATCGTCGAAAGCGGGAGTGAGCCGGCTTTTATGGATTTCCATCAGATTCCCCTCAAATGTTTTTGTTACTTCCACGGTGGGGTCGATCTTCTGCTGGGCATAAACGGAATGCCCCTCCGTCATGCACAGGGCCATCGGGATAATGGTAATTGTTAAAAATTTGCCAATCAATTTCATCTCTCGAATTTCATTATAAAAAACTAACAAATATAGTGATTTATGCAATATTCGCGACGGAGGCGTCCAAAAATGTTTTTTCTGAATAAATTTCGTTTCCTGACAGAAAATTATTATTTTTAACTGTTTGTAACGAAGTTAAACTAAGGTTATGACGTGGGAATTCATTTTGAGATTGTTCGTAGCGGCCATGCTGGGCGCGGTAATCGGCCTGGACCGGGAATACCGGGCCAAGGAGGCGGGGTACAGGACCCATTTTTTAGTGGCGATGGGGAGTGCGTTGATTATGATCGTTTCCCAATACGGCTTCGAAGATATTCTGACTCACAAGGGAATGGGTCTGGATCCGGCCCGTATCGCCGCGCAGGTGGTCAGCGGTATCGGTTTTATAGGAGCCGGCACCATTATCCTGCAAAAACAGATGGTACGCGGGCTGACTACGGCGGCCGGATTGTGGGCTACGGCGGGGATCGGTCTGGCGGTGGGCTCCGGAATGTATGCGATAGGAGTGGCCGCGACCGTACTGACGTTGATCGGATTAGAATTGCTGAGCCTGTTTTTCGGAGGTCTCGGGGTAAAAACCCTGATGATTGTTTTCACCGTGGAAGACAAGGAGGTGCTCTCTTCCATAATCGGTAAATTGGGAGGAAAAGGATATCGGGTGGTCAACTATGAGCTGGCCGATGATCCGTCTATCCACGGGTACAAGGTCTCCATGGTGGTGAAATCGCTCCGGAAACGGGATGAATATAACCTGTTAGTATTTATGCAGCAGTTCCCGCAGACGGAAGTGAAGAAAATCGAATGACCGTTTATTTCTTTTCCTGTCCCGACAACTCTGCGAGTTTTTTCAGCCGCAGTTTTACCAATCCGATAACATCATCGTTGTCAGCCGGCTGGTAGTTTTCCTGTATGCTCTCGAAAGTAGCCTTGGCTTGTTCCCAATTTTCCCGTTCTGCGTAGGAATCTCCCAGAACGATGAAACTTTTGGCTAACCAGTAGGATTGCGGCGTCCGGGAATCGGAAAAAGCGAATACTTTTTCTTCGACCTGCTGGAAATCTCCCGAATCGTAGGCATTCATTACCAATAGATAAACGCTCTCGGCCCCTTCCTTCGTCTTAGGGTCAGCCGCCAGCTCGTCCAAATAACGCAGAGCGTTGTCGTGTTCTCCTAAGGCCAAATAGCTTTTCGCTTTGATATACACCGCTTCCCGGCGCAGCGGTTCGTCCGGATTGGAATCCTCCAACAGATTGTCCGCTTCCGAAACGGCCCGGGAATATTGGTTGTCTTTGAAATAGGATCGCATTTTCCCTATTTGGGCCTCTACGATATTATTATCTAATTTGGCGATGCGGGAGAGGGTTTCATACGCTTTGATCGCTTCTTTATAGCGTTCCAGCTGGTAAGACAGCTTGCCGTAGTTCAGCGTGGCTATTTCGGAGAATGCGCCGTCTCCCGTCTGGATGACTTTATAATAGGTATCCGCCGCCGCTTCGTATTTTCCCTGCTTGTAGTAGCATTCGGCGATATAAAATTCGGCTTGCAAGGTCTTGGCTCCGTCGGGATATTGTTTTATGAAGGAAGAAAGAGCGTTCAGCGCCGCCGTATAGTTCCCTCCCAAGAATATCTGTTCGGCCGAATTGAACAGCATGGATTCTTTTTCGCCGGGAGTTTTGACGGTGGACATTCCGATTTTGTCTAAATATGCCAGGAATTCCTGGGGCTTGTTTTGCGCCTGGTAAATGTTTTCGATTCCGGCCAAGGCACTCTGGGCCTCTTCGCTGACCGGCTTTTGTTCCACGATGGTTTTGTAATAGGCCAAGGCTTTGTCCGGCTTTTGCAGGTTCGAATTGATCATACCCATTTCCAACAGCGCTTTGTAATAATAAACGCTGTCTTTGGGTTGGTCGATCAGGATGTTCAGCGTCTGTTCGGCTTCTTCGTCCCGGACATTCTGTACGAGCGATCTCCCCAGTTCGTAAACGGCCTGGGAATACAAAGGCGAATCCCGATGGTCGGGGCCGGCTATTTCCTTAAGCAAAGCGATTTTCTTGCGGTCTTCGCCCAACAGCCCGTATGCTATTGCCGCATGCAGGGGCGCGTACAGATTGGCGTAATCGTTTTCTACGGCGATCCGCTCGAACAGCTCCGCCGCTTTCTCATATTCTTTTTGCATGAAATACGAATCGGCCAGCCGGATTTGAGATTCCATGGCATGGGAACGGTTTCCCGGTCTCAGCTCCAAATAAGCCTTGAAGGTATCGGCGGCCTTTTCGAAATCCCCCATCTTAAAATAATTATAGGCCGTATTGTAGATCGATAACGGATATTCCGCACTTTGGCGGAAAACTCCGTTTTTCTGCAGGGCCGCCAGTATCTCGTTGGATCGGGCGAACTGGTTCCCCCGGTAATAACATTCCGCCAACCAGAAATTCGCCAGGTTCTCCAAGGAAAGATTGTAGGCACCGTTTTCGACCGATTCCTGGAAATAAGGGACGGCATTGGTGTAGGAACCTCTCTCTACTAACTGCATTCCCCTGAAGAAAGAAGCCTTTTGCAGATTCAGGGTGGTGGCCGGAGTGACTTTGCGGATTTGCCTCAGGGCGGCGATCGCCTGCTGATAATCTTTGTTCAATAGGAATGCCGTTGCCATATAGCTTTGAATCTCATCCCATTTGGCATCCGCTTCGGGGTACGTCCGGAGATATTCGGTAAAAGGGGCTATGTCGCGGGTCAGGTCGAAGGTGAGTTTGGCGTAATTGAAATATGCATCTTCCCGGATGGTCCGGTCGAAATCGCTTTCGGCCGCCATCTTGAACGCTTCCCGGGCGGCATGCTTGTTCTTGAGCTGAATATAGCTTTGTCCCATGTGGTAGCAGGCGCTTTGCCCCAGCGAGTCCGTTGTAGAAGCTACTTTTTCGAATGCTTCTATTGCAGCTCCGTAAGCGTTCAGGGTATAGGAAATCATGCCTGCATAAAAATGGTCCGATCTGGACAGGTCGGTTCCCGACAGGGAATAAAGCTCGAAATAATATCGGGCTTTATCGGGCCGGTTGGTGGCGTAACAGGCTTCTGAAAGGATCCGGGCCGCTTTGGGCTTATATTCTTCATTCAGCTGCTTGTAAAGGTCTTCTCCGTTTTCCAGTACATAATCGTAGTCTTTCAACATGAATTTGCTCTCGAGAATGTGATACCGGGAAAGGACGGAAAAGCGGGAATCGGTACCCGATTTCCGGAAAAAGGGAATCGCGTGTTCGAAATCTTTGTTTATATAACGGATATAGCCTAAATAATAATTCGCCGGCCCGTTGTATGCGGGGCTTCCCGCATCCAGCACTTTCTCAAAAGTGAGCGCCGCCCCGTCATTGTCGCCTGTACGCATTTGGCAGTACGCTTTGCGGAAGCAGTATTCGGCCCGGAGGCCTTTCGGCAAGGATTTTATGTCTATCTTCTCCAACAAGGCTATCGATTGGGCGTAATCTCCGCGGTCGAAATATAATACGGCCTGCTGGAATTCGATCGAAGGGAGCAGGGGGGAATAAGGATATTTATAGGCATAATCGGTTATGGCGCCTTCGATATCGGCTTGTTTCATCTGAATTTCGCATAGGAGGATATATCCGTTTATCAGGGCGCGGTCCGGGAGATGTTCTTTCCCCGGGGTTCCCTCCCCGTCTAACATGCGGACGAATTCTTCTTTGGCACTGGCGTAAAATTTATTTTCGTACAGCTCCAGCGCCTTTTTCATGGTTCCGTGCATGCGCGAGATGTCGCCGTCGGGAACCGTATTCGCATTTTGCCCCCGCAGTGTCCGGGAGGTTAATCCCGACAGAATGAGGAAAATGAGCAGGATTTTAAAAAGGAAATGGAAACGATGGCCGTATGCTGTCTTCATAAAAATGTTTTTTCGGAATAAAGATTCAACAAAAGTATAAATAAAACCTAAATTTTGTACATTTGCCAAATGTAAAATCATTGATTAAACAGTTTCTAATTTGCTTGCCAGAGTATGTCCCGACAAGAAAAAGATACGGTCGGCGGCGTAAGGCCGGAAGAGGAATCCGCCGTGAGAAATGCCCCGCCTTTGATAGAGCTGAAAGAAGCGGATATTTGCAATGAAGAGAATCTGGTTCTTTCGAATGTGAATTTATCGGTTTCCCGAGGGGAATTCGTATATCTTGTCGGGAAAGTGGGCAGCGGGAAAAGCTCCATTATCAAGACGCTGATTGCCGAGTTGCCTGTAAAGAGGGGATATGCGCGGGTGCAAGAGTATAATCTGTCGAAAATCAAGAAGAAACAGATTCCTTATTTGCGCAGGAAGATAGGAGTGGTATTCCAGGATTTCCAGTTGCTGATGGACCGGAGCGTGGAGGACAATCTGCTTTTCGTGCTGCAATCCACCGGATGGAAAAACAAAAAGGAGATGATCGCCCGCAGCGCCCAGGTGCTGTCTTTGGTAGGAATGGGTACCAAGGCGCATAAAATGCCGCATCAGCTGTCGGGAGGCGAACAGCAGCGGGTAGCCATTGCCCGGGCTTTGCTGAACAATCCTCCCATTATTCTGGCCGACGAACCGACCGGGAATCTGGATGCGGATACCGCCGGAGAAATCATGGACCTGCTTATGAAAATCCATGAGGAGCAACATCCGGCCGTGTTGATGGTTACCCATAACCGCCAGCTTTTTGCAAAGTATCCGGGCCGCGTGATGATATGCGAAAAGGGTGAATGCAAGGAGTTGAAAGGACCCGAGGAAATCCCGATAGATTTCGACGAACTGATCGCCGGTTAAAACTGGATAAAGCCGGATAAATACCGGATAACGACATAACCCGTATGACTGAAAAAGAAACGAAAGTCCTTGAAAAAAATCCGGAGAAATCTCTCCGTTATGAAAATATATTGCGCTGGTTCCGGGAGAACGTGCCTGTGGCCAAAAGCGAACTGCATTACGATAATCCTTTTGAACTGATTATCGCGGTTATCCTTTCCGCCCAATGCACGGATAAGCGGGTGAATATGGTGACGCCTCCCTTGTATAAAAGATTTCCCACGCCCGAGTCGTTGGCCGCCGCTTCATTCGAAGAAGTATATGGCTATATCAAATCCGTTTCGTATCCCAATAATAAAACGCGGCATTTGCTGGGAATGGCCAAAATGTTGGTGGAAAATTACGGCGCGATCGTTCCCGATACCGTGGAGGAATTGCAGAAACTTCCCGGCGTGGGCCGCAAGACGGCGAATGTAGTAGCCTCGATCATTTACAAGGCCCCGGTTATCGCCGTGGATACGCACGTGTTCCGGGTAGCCAACCGGACGGGCCTCTCGTGCGGGAAAAATCCGTTGGAAGTGGAAAAGGAGCTGACGGAAAATATTCCTGCCGAGGAGCGGGCCATCGCCCACCATTGGCTGATTCTTCACGGACGGTATGTCTGCACGGCGCGTAAACCCAAATGCGACGAATGCGGCATCTGGAGATGGTGCGCTTCCTCCCAGCGGACACCTTTGGAGTGAGTATGGTTACAGGAGCGGTTATAATATGAAGACGGCGGATATATGGAGTACGACTTTGGCGGAGTTTTGTTCATACCTCCGGTTGGAACGCTCTCTTTCTGCCAATACGGTCGCCTCGTACGCCTCGGATGTTAGGGAATTCTTTTCTTTTGTCCGGCAGCAGGAATCTCTCTCCGATGGGCTGCCGGAGAAAACTGCCGGGGATGATGCTCCCGGAGCGGACAGGCCGGACCGGGTTCCGGATTCACCTGCGGAAATTACGGAATCGCATATCGATGCCTTTTTGCAGGCGGCTTTTTCGGAAGGCATTTCCAAAAGGAGCCAGGCGCGGCGGCTCAGCTCGCTCAAGGCGTTTTACAAGTTCCTGGAATTCGAGGGGGAAACCCAAAGAAATCCGTGCGACAGGATAGATGCGCCTAAAATCAAGCCTTACCTGCCGGTGGTGTTGACCGTAGAGGAAATAGAGAGGATTCTGGATTCGGTGGATTTGAGCGTTCCGGAAGGGCATCGTAACAGGGCGATTCTGGAAATGTTGTATTCCTGCGGCTTGCGGGTGAGCGAGTTGGTGAACCTGCGGCTGTCCGATCTTTTCTTGGAGGATTCCTTTATCCGGGTAATCGGAAAGGGGAACAAACAGCGGTTGGTGCCGGTGGGGGAACCGGCTGCCGAGGCGGTGAAGAATTACCTGCCCGACCGCTGGGAGGCTTTCCAGGCCGGTGAAAGAAGAAAAGCGGCCTGCGGAAAATCGGGAGGAAAAATGAAAAGCGGGAAACCGGGGAAAAGCGGCGGGACTCCCGACAGCGATATCCTGTTTCTGAACCGGCGGGGAAAAAAAATGACCCGGGAAATGATTTTTCTGATTGTGAAAAAACAGGCGGCCGCGGCAGGCATTGCCAAAGATATTTCCCCCCATACTTTCCGCCACTCATTCGCTACCCATTTAGTGGAAAACGGAGCCGATCTGAGAGTGGTGCAGGATATGCTGGGGCATGAAAGTATCCTTACCACCGAAATATATACGCATGTCGATTCCCGTCGGTGGCAAAAAACCATTTTAGAGCATCATCCGCAGCGGAAAAAATAGATTTTATCCGGTGCGTTACTCCCATTCGATAGTGGCGGGCGGTTTGGAGGAAATGTCATAGACCACGCGGTTGACTCCTTTGACCTTGTTGATGATCTCGTTGGAGATATCCGCCAGAAATTCGTACGGCAGATGCACCCAGTCGGCGGTCATGCCGTCGTTGGAAGTCACGGCCCGCAGGGCGATGGTATATTCGTAAGTCCGTTCATCTCCCATGACCCCTACGCTCTTGATCGGGAGCAGGATCGTCCCGGCCTGCCATACGGCATCGTACAGGGCGATTTTGTCATCGGCCGCCCTCTCGCTTGAATAGGAAAGCCCGTTGGAAGCGGGCGGGAGAGAGGTCATGTAATGGCGCAATCCTTCGATATAGATCGCATCCGCTTCTTTGAGAATGTCCAATTTCTCGCGGGTCACTTCCCCGAGGATACGGATGCCTAATCCGGGACCCGGAAACGGATGACGGGAAATAAGTTCTTTTTTGATTCCTAAGGCCCGTCCGACTCTGCGGACCTCGTCTTTAAACAGGGCGCGGAGCGGTTCCACTATTTTCAGCTTCATGTCTTTCGGCAGGCCGCCTACATTATGGTGGGACTTGATGGTGGCCGACGGCCCGTTTACCGAGCAGGATTCGATAACATCCGGATAAATGGTGCCTTGCGCCAGCCACTGGGCATCCGTAATCTTATGGGCCTCCCGGTCGAAGGTCTCTATGAATACCCTCCCGATGGCTTTCCTCTTTTTTTCCGGGTCCGATATGCCCGAGAGGGCTTTGAGGAAATCTTCGGATGCATCTACTCCTATAACGTTCAACCCCATATCCTTATAGGATGAAAGCACGTCGTGGAATTCGTTTTTGCGGAGCAGTCCGTTATCTACGAAGATACAATACAGGTTTTTCCCGACGGCCCGGTTGAGCAACATCGCCGCTACCGTAGAATCTACCCCTCCGCTGAGTCCGAGAATTACCTTGTCGTTTCCTAATTTGGCTCTCAGCTCGCTTACCGCGGTTTCGATGAAAGAATCCGCCGTCCAGTCTCCCCGGCATCCGCAAATATCGTAAACGAAATTTCTAAGCATATCTCCGCCTCTTTCGGAATGGAATACTTCCGGATGATATTGGAGGGCGTAGGTAGGTTCTCCTTCTATTTTATATGCAGCGTACCGTACATCCTCGGTGGAGGCGATCAGTCTGGCGCCTTCCGGCAGCCGGTCGATGGAGTCGCCGTGGGACATCCATACCTGAGAAACGGTGGGGATGCCTTTGAACAGCGGGCAGTCCGTGTCTTCCACGGTAAGTTTGGCCCGCCCGTATTCTCTGGTGGAGGAAGCGTTGACCCGTCCTCCGTAACGGTGGGCGATATATTGGGCTCCGTAACAAACTGCCAGAAGCGGGAGCTTCCCCTTGATTTGCGACAGATCGGCCTGGGGCGCTTGGGGATCGCGTACTGAATAAGGGCTTCCCGACAGGATGACTCCTTTAACGCTCTGATCCGGCAGCGGAATCTTGTTGAAAGGATGGATTTCGCAATATACATTCAGTTCCCGGAGTCTGCGCCCGATAATTTGGGTAAATTGGGATCCGAAGTCCAGGATAATGATTTTTTCTGTCATAGTTCGTTACGAAAAGGTTTGCTTGAATTGTTATTATGATTCTGCAAAAGTAAGTATTTTTTGAGAATTGCGTGGCATTTATTATAAATCGGTTGTTTGCCGCTCCCATTGGGGATACGGCGTCCGGCGGAAGAATTTTTCCGTCGGGACAGAAAAAATTGCATGAAAGTTTTATAAAAACAGCAATTATTCTCTACTTTTGTGCCCGAATTATGCGAAAGATAAGAAATATAGCGATTATTGCTCACGTGGACCACGGGAAAACCACCTTGGTCGACAGGATGATCCTCCAGGCGCAACTGACAAGGAATGCGGAGAAAATGGGTGAGCTGATTCTGGATAACAACGATCTGGAAAGAGAAAGGGGCATTACGATTTTGGCCAAGAACGTAAGCGTTCCCTATAAAGGTTATAAAATCAATATTATCGATACTCCGGGCCATGCGGACTTCGGAGGCGAGGTGGAAAGGGTGCTGAATATGGCCGACGGCGTGCTGCTTTTGGTAGATGCTTTCGAAGGGACCATGCCCCAGACCCGTTTCGTGTTGCAAAAGGCGATCGAAATGGGAAAGAAGCCGGTGGTGGTGATTAATAAAGTGGATAAACAGAATTGTCGTCCCGACGAAGTGAACGAGCAGGTTTTCGATCTGATGTTCAGTCTGAATGCGACCGAAGAACAATTGGATTTCAAGACCGTATATGGGAGTGCGAAACAGGGATGGATGTCTGCGGACTGGCGCAAGCCGACTACCGATATTACGGCATTGATGGATATGATTCTGGAGGAAATTCCGGAACCGCAGCACGAGGCGGGAACGGTGCAGATGCTGATTTCCTCGTTGGAATATTCTCCGTATGTGGGGCGGATCGCTGTCGGGAGAGTGAAAAGAGGGGTGCTGAAAGCGGGCCAGCCGGTCAGTCTTTGCAAGAGGGACGGTTCCGTGGAAAAATCCCGCATTAAGGAGCTTATGGTTTTTGACGGATTGGGCAAGACCAAAGTGGAAACGGTGGAGAGCGGGGATATCTGCGCGGTAGTGGGAATCGAGGGATTCGAAATAGGGGATACGATCGCCGATTATGAAAATCCCGAGGCCCTTCCTCCGATTTCCGTGGATGAGCCTACGATGAGCATGTTGTTTTGTATAAACGATTCTCCTTTTTTCGGCAGGGACGGCAAGTTCGTAACCTCCCGTCATCTGAAAGAGAGGTTGGATAAGGAGCTGGAAAAAAATCTGGCGCTCCGGGTGAAGGAGGGACTTTCGTCCGATTCGTTTATCGTATATGGACGCGGGGTGCTGCATTTGTCGGTGTTGATTGAGACGATGAGAAGGGAAGGATTCGAGCTGCAGGTGGGGCAGCCTAAGGTGATCGACAAGAATATAAACGGGGTGCGTTGCGAACCCGTCGAGCATCTTACCATCGATGTACCCGAAGATATGGTGGGGAAAGCGATAGAGCTGACTACCCGCCGCAAAGGGATGTTGCTGCACATGGACCATCGGGAAGACAGGGTGCATCTGGATTTCGACATTCCGGCACGCGGCATCATAGGTTTGAGAAGCAATCTGCTGACGGCTACCCAGGGAGAGGCGATCATGGCTCACCGTTTCAAGGGGTACGAGCCTTATAAGGGGGAAATCGAAAAACGTACCAACGGTTCCTTGGTGGCCATAGAGACCGGCATAGCGGTGGCTTATGCGATGGATAAATTGCAGGACCGGGGGAAATTCCTCATTTTTCCGGGCGAGGAAATCTACGCCGGTCAGGTGGTGGGAGAGCATACCCGTATGGACGATCTGAATGTGAATATCTGCAAGACCAAGAAACTGACCAATATCCGGGCTGCGGGGACGGACGATAAAGTGGTGCTTCCTCCGCCTTTGCAGTTCAGCCTGGAGGAGATGCTGGAATATATCCAGGAGGACGAGTTGGTGGAAGTGACTCCCAAGGCTTTAAGAATCAGGAAGATTTATTTGGATGAAAATGAGAGGAAAAGGCGAAGGGGCTAATCTTCTTTTGCAGAAATAAAATAATTGCTATCTTTGCGAGCTATAATGTTGCGTCGGATGGCGGTAAGTAAGGATTTTAAAATTCAAATAAAAGGATTGGCTGTCGGGAACCATGTATATGATTTTCCGGTTGACGGTGCTTTTTTTAAGGAATTCGAGAATACCCAAATTTTGGACGCGCATTTAGTTGTGCATGTGGAACTGGAAAAAGGAAGCGGATTCATCCATGTGAATTGCGGCGTATCGGGTACCGTGGAGACGGAATGCGACCGGTGTTTAGACAGATTGGAGATCCCGATGGATTTTACCGCTTCGCTGGCTGTAAAGTTCGCTAAAACGGACGATGATCCGCAGAGCGATGAATTGCTGATTCTGGATCCGACAGACGGAGAATTGGATCTGAGCCAGTTCGTGTACGATTATATCTGCATCAATCTGCCTTTGCAGAAAGTGCATGCTCCGGGAAAGTGCGATCCCGGAATGATAGAGAAGCTCAGACAGGCCGAAGGCGGCAAGGCGGAAGAGAGCCGGGAGGAAAATTCCCCGTTTGCCGGACTGAAAGACTTGCTGAAGGAGAATTGATTTAAGAGAATATAAAACAATTAAAATATTTTAAGATGGCACGTCCGAAACACAAACTTTCAAAACAACGCAGAAATAAACGCAGAACTCATGATAAGGCTGTTGTACCTACTCTTTCCACCTGTTCGAACTGCGGTGCTACCGTAATGTATCACCATGTTTGTCCTGAGTGCGGATATTACCGGGGCCGCCTGATTATTGAGAAAGCCAATGCGTAGCCGATGACCCGGATCGGCGTTGATGCGATGGGAGGAGATTACGCCCCCGAAAATGTTATTCTGGGGGCTATAGATGCTTTTTCCGCGCTGGATGCCGGAACGCAGATTTTTTTAATAGGAGATAGGATAAGGATTACCGAAGTCTGCCGCCGATGCGGTTTCGACTCCGGTAATTTTGTAATTATACATGCCCCGGAGGTAATCCGCATGGGAGAGCATCCCGTGACGGCATACCTGAAAAAGAAGGAGTCGAGCATTCATATAGGGTTTTCCATGCTGGCCCGCAAGGAGATAGATGCTTTTGCCAGTGCGGGAAATACCGGAGCGATGCTGGCAGGTTCCGTGCAGACGCTGGGAACTCTTCCGGGCGTATTGAGACCGTGTATTTCCGCCCAGATACCTCTGGCGGACGGAAAACGGATGCTGATTCTGGATGTGGGGCTGAACTCGGATACGAAGGCGGATATTTTATATCAGTTCGCGATTTTGGGATCGATCTATGCCCGCACTATGATGGGGATCGCAGAGCCCCGGGTGGCTTTGCTGAATATAGGTGCGGAGGAAGAGAAGGGGAATATGGCGGTACGGGAGGCGTATAAGATCATGAGCGATTCTTCCGATCTCAATTTCGTGGGAAATCTGGAGGCAGATGTCCTGTTCAGAGGGGGAGTGGCGGATGTGCTGGTGACGGACGGATTTGTGGGGAATATATGCCTCAAACAGGCCGAGGGAATGTATGCGTTGGTAGCGTCGCTGGGCGTGGATCATCCTTATCTGAACAGATTTAATTACGAATATTACGGCGGGACTCCGGTATTGGGCGTTTCCGCACCGGTAATAATCGGACATGGCGCCTCGACTCCGCTGGCTATCCGGTATATGATTCTGGAGGCGGCCGAAGCGGCCGGAAACGGTCTGGTGGAAAAACTGAGAGCGGCCATGAGCAAAAATTGATAATTTTACAATACGATAGACATGAGCGATAAAAGAGCTGTTATTACGGGAATCGAAGCTTATCTTCCCGAATATATTTTGACGAATGACGAGCTTTCCACAATGGTGGATACTTCGGACGAGTGGATCATGAGCCGGGTGGGGATCAAGGAACGGAGAATTTTGAAGGAGGACGGGCTCGGCACTTCCTACATGGGGGAAAAAGCGGTGAAAAAATTGCTGGAGGCTACGGGTACCCGGCCGGAGGAAGTGGATCTTTTGATTTGCGCGACAGTCAGTCCGGACATGCTGTTTCCCGCTACGGCCAATATCATTTCAGACAAGGTGGGCATCCTCAACGCATGGGGATTCGATATGAATGCAGGTTGCTGCGGTTTTATTTACAGTTTTGAAACGGTTCGCCGGTTCGTGGAGACGGGACTGTATAAAAAAGCGGTGCTGGTTTGCGGAGAAAGGCTCTCCTGCATGACGGATTATACGGACCGCAAGACCTGTCCTTTGTTCGGGGACGCTTCCGTAGCTCTTCTGATCGAGCCGACGGAGGACATGGAGATGGGTTTTCTGGATTCTATGATGCATGTAGATGGCGTGGGACGGAATTATCTGTATCAGAGAGCGGGTGGTTCGCTTTATCCTCCTACGGAAGAAACGTTGCAGGAACGGCTTCATTATATCCATCAGGACGGGCAGACGGTATTTAAATATGCGGTTTCCCGCATGGCGGACGTATCGGCCGATATGATGGAAAAGCATCATTTGACGGCGGACGATATCGCCTACTTGATTCCGCATCAGGCGAATCTGAGGATTATCGATGCCACGGGACGCCGGATGGGGCTTTCTCCCGATAAAATATTGATTGACATAGAAAAGTTCGGGAATACGGGCGGGACATCTATCCCGTTGGCTATCTGGGATTTCAGAGACAAGTTCAAGAAAGGGGACCTGCTGATGTTCTCTGCTTTCGGCGCCGGATTCACCTGGGGAAGCATCCTTTACCGGTGGGCGTATTGATTCCCATTTCCATTTTATTCGTAATAATTTTGCCGGAAACCGATATTTTCGTAAATTTGCCGCCTGTCCGCCGGTAAGTATGGCAACGAAACGGCCCCATAGTTCAAGGGATAGAACGGAAGTTTCCTAAACTTTAAATACAGGTTCGAGTCCTGTTGGGGCTACAAAATATTCCCGGACGATAAGACACACCGGTTTGAACTCGATTACAACGTCCCCGCCAGTATTGCCGGCGGGGACGTTTTTTGTATGACGATACATTATTTTAGACCGCTGGGTACGCGGAGATCTACTTTTTTGACGTCTCCTTTTTTCAAGGTAATGCCCGTGCTGCCTGCCGGTATTTCTTTTCCGTCTTTATTGTAGAAAACGGCAAAATAGAGGGTCGTTTGGGTATCCAGGATATTCAATCGGGTAAAATTCAAATCGAAAACGGCTATCCCGTCGTTATCGGTTACCACCTGGGTTTTGGCCTGGGAAGAAGTTGTGGTATCCGTAACGGTCTGGTTTCTGAACATATATACGGTTTCGCCTTTAAGCGGCTTGCCGAGAGCGTTTTTAACGGTTATCTCCACTTTTGCACCCATGACGGGTGCTTTGTCGCGGTTGTTGTTATTGTTATTGTTGTCGTTAGCGTTATGGGCGCCGCTGCTGTTGCAGGAAATAAAGACAACGGAGGCTACGGTCAGGAATAAAGTTAAAATCAACATTTTTTTCATACTCGATATGTTTTAATTAAACAATTGTTATACAGATATTTTTGTAGGTTCCAATCATATTCTATTGCATTATATCAAGCGTTCCGCTATCTTAAACAAGAAAGACAATCGCTAAGTTTACCGGTTTGCAGGAAATTATTGACTGGGAATGAGTAAACTTTTTATTTACGCTCTTTGTTTTTGGCTGGTATCGTGTACCGGTGCAGGAAACCGGTGTGGAGATCAGAATCGTTGCGGGATCATGAGCATAAAAGAACAATATTGGAAATATTCGCTGATCGTAATTATTTTGGGATTGGGTATCGTAATCTTCCGGGAATTCATTCCTTTTCTAAGCGGGATTTTAGGAGCCTTTACCATTTATGTTCTGCTCAGGGGACAAATGCGCTATCTGCTGATAAAAAAACGTTGGAAGCGTCCGTTGGCCGCCTCGCTGCTTTTGTTGGAAGCGATTCTATTGTTCTTGGTGCCGCTTGGTCTTATTACCTGGTTGATCGTAAGCGAGATACAAAATATAGATATAGATTTTCCGGCATTGATGGAAAATGTGGAACGATGGTGCGCCGATATAGAACGAAAAGCCGGATATAATTTGCTGGATGAGGACAATCTTAATTCGATGGTCTCCGCCGTTCCGGTTATCGGGCAAAAAATAATGGGAGGGGTGACGAATCTTATTATAAACGCTTTTATTTTGTTGTTCCTGCTTTATTTTATGCTGACCGGCGGGCAGAAAATGGAGAAGTATTTCAGCGAAATTTTTCCGTTTAATAGAAAGAATACGCGGGCAATCCTTTACGAAGTGGATTTGATCGTAAAATCGAACGCTATCGGGATACCTCTCCTGGCTATTATCCAGGGAGGCATTGCCGTACTGGGCTATTGGATGTTCGGGATATCCAATCTGGCGCTGTGGGGGATTCTGACCGCTTTCGCCACGATTATCCCCATTATCGGAACCGGCATCGTGTGGATTCCCTTGGCTTTTTATATGGGGTTTTCCGGTCATTGGGGACATGCGGTAGGATTGACGGCCTACTGTCTGTTGGTTGTGGGGAATGTAGATAACTTGGTGCGGTTTCTGTTACAAAAGAGGCTGGCGGATACGCATCCGCTTATTACTATTTTCGGAGTGGTTATCGGCTTGGGTCTGTTCGGTTTTCTGGGGGTGATTTTCGGGCCGCTGCTTTTGGCCCTGTTTATCCTGTGTCTGAATATTTTCAAGAACGAGTATCTGGAACAGAAATACATGGGCAGGTCGCTCCTGAATTCTTCCGGGGAGAGACTGTCTCAGTAGAACGGTTTGCCATGGGGAATCCGCTTGCTGTCGGGAATCCGCAGTTTGGATTTTTTGAGATATATCCTACCTTTGTAAAAATGGCGAAAAGGATTCTACATATACTGGGCAGCCTGTCTATCGGAGGGGCGGAAAATTTAGTGCTGGATATGCTCAGGCATAACGGCGGAAAACAGGCCGGAGAACGGATGGCGGAGTATCATGTGATATATACGCAACCTTCCCCCGATTCCAGAATAGAAGATTTCCGCTCGACGGGAGCGCAGGTAATCATGTATGGCTGCGGAAAAGGGGCCGGACGCACATTTTCTTTTATACGGGCCGTGCGCGGATATATAAAGCGTCAGGGGATCGAACTTATCCATTGTCATAATAATACCGATGCGTATTGGGCTTGTCTCGCTTCCCGGGGAATGAAAATACCGATCGTATTGACCGTTCACGGGTTCAACCTCGATTTGAATTTTCTGGCCCGGAAATTCAGATTCGGTTTGCCGCTTTTTCCCGGGAAAGGAATCCGTTATCCCGACAATCGGATTCTTAGGAAGATGCATCCCGTTTTTGTCAGCCGGCAGACTAAAAACTATTATATAGAGACTTGCTGCCCTTCCGTTTCGGGGAAAAACGGAGAGCGGATGAGGAATTTTCTGGAGAAAGCGCCGGTTATCTACAACGGAATAGATACTGCCAGATTTATTGGGGCGGATCCGTTAGAGAGAAAAGATTTGCTGCCTCCCGGAGCAAGAGAACTCCGGAGGGAAGAGGCTTTGCGGGTTTTTGTCATGGCGGGAAGTTTTAATTCCCTGGCACGCCACAGGCAACTCGGCCGCAGGCAGCTTATTATATGCGAGGCGATCAGCTTGCTGAAAGAAAGAAACGGGTCTCTTCCATTTGTCTTTCTGTTTATCGGGGAGCCGAACAGCGGTTATCCCGGGCATTATGATCCGGAGAACGATGAATATGCCGCATGTCGGGAATTTTGTCGGGAAAGGAAATTGGAAAATGATATTTTTTTCCTCCCTCCCCGGTCGGATATTCCGCGGGTATTGCAGACGGCAGACGGTTATATATATGCCTCGGAACATGATACTTTCGGGCTGTCTGTAATAGAAGCGGTTGTAGCGGGGATTCCCGTTATCTGCTCCGATATTCCCACTTTCAGGGAGGTGGCTTTAGACGGGGAGCTGGTTACGTTGGTGAAAAATGTTCCGGAAGATTTCGCCCGGGCGATTTCCCGGATGTTGCGGGAGTTGCCTGAAAACGGGGCCCAGGAGAATGCCGCATCCCGGAAACTGAAAGAGCGCAGGGACAAAGCCGTAGAATTGTATTCCATCGAGGGCTGCATTGCCGATTACCGGAGGCTGTATGATCGTCTCTGATGTCGGGTTACCTGATCGTCCGGCTATCCGGCCGTCGGGAACTACCGGTCTTTTTTTACCAAGCTCGTTTTTATCTTTTTCCCCCGGTATTCCGAACCGTCGGTTTGCTGCGCTACATATTCGGCAGCCCTTTCCGAGATCTGGATATAGCTGGCCTCTTTTCGTATCTCGATCCGTCCGATACCTTTCCTGCCTACGCCTAAGGCTGACATCATCCGGAGCAAGCGGCGGGGAGTGAGGTCATTGGCGGAGCCTATGGTCATTTTTATCCATACTAATCCTTTTTCTTCCCGTCCCGACGGGGATTCCTTCGCTCTTTTTCTCTCTTTCCCGCGACCGGTTTTTTCTTTTCCGGATTCTTTGATCATGCCGTTTTTGGCGTTTCCCTCCTTTTTGTCTTCCCTTTTTCCCGTCTGCACCATGTTCAGATCCGGTGCATCCCGGTAATAATCCAAGAAACGGTTGAATTCCATAGACATGAATTTCCGGATAATGTCTTCGCGTCCCAGCGGTTGCCAGCGCTCGTTGATAAGAGGCATGTATTGTTCTATTTCCGGATTTACCTGAACATTGTCTATCTGGTCTATCAGCGAGAGCAATTGTTTGGCGCAAACTTCTTTGCCGGTAGGGATTTTCGCTTTTGCGAAGGTTTTGCCTATGACTTTCTCTATTCGTTTGATCTTGTACTGCTCTTTGCTGTTGATCAGCACTATGGATTGGCCGGACTTGTCCGCCCTGCCGGTTCTGCCGCTGCGGTGGGTGTATTGTTCCGCCTCGTCGGGCAGATTATAATTGATTACATGAGTAAGATTGTTCACATCGATTCCGCGTGCGGCTACATCGGTCGCTACCAAAAGCTGGAGATTCTTGTTTTTGAAGCGGCCCATTACCTGATCCCTTTGTTGCTGGGACAAATCTCCGTGGAGCGCATCCGCATCGTAACCGTCGCGGATAAGCGCATCGGCTATATCCTGGGTCTCTTTGCGGGTCCGGCAGAAAATGATTCCATATATATCCGGGAAATAATCCGTGATCCGCTTGAGCGCGGTGTAACGGTCTTTTTCGTGTATGACAAAATAGTAATGCTTTACATTGTCCGAGCCTGCGTTCCGTGTTCCTACGGTTACGAGTTCGGCATTTTTCATATAATTTTTGGCTATTTTTTCCACCTCTATCGGGAGGGTGGCGGAAAAAAGGAGGACTCTTTTCTCTTCGGGAGTATTTTCTAAAATAGCATCCAGTTCTTCCTTGAAGCCCATGTTGAGCATTTCATCCGCTTCATCTAACACTAAAGTGCGGATCCGGGAAATTTGGGTTGCGCCTCTTTTAAGCAAATCCAGCATCCGGCCCGGAGTCGCTACTATTATTTGCGGATTTTTCTGCAGGAGTTTGATCTGCTGTTCGATACCGGCCCCGCCATACACCGATACGATATTGAGATTCTCTATATATCGGGCGTAATTTTTCAAATCCTGGGCGATCTGCCTGCAAAGTTCCCGGGTAGGGCAGAGGACCAGTACCTGGACGTAAGGGCATTCGGGTTCGATTTTTTCGAGTACGGGCAATCCGAAGGCGGCTGTTTTTCCGGTTCCGGTTTGCGCTAAGCATACGATATCTTGCGTGTCATTTAAAAGCGTAGGGATAATCCGTTGTTGAACGGCCGTTGGCCTTTCATAGCCTAATTCTGTTATTGCCTTGATTATTTTGCTGTTAAGATTCAGCTCCTGAAACGTATCTGTCATTAATTCTTGAAATTGGGCCGCTAAGATACGCTTTTTCTTCCAATCCGTCCGTTTTTTCCGGTTTTCGTTCTCTGTTTTTTCAATTCTTTCAGGTGCCTGTAAAGCATTTGGCAGAGGTTTGCGGCAAATATAAAAGAGGAAGAAGAAGCGGCAGATTAAAAATCGGATATTTTTTCATAAGATTGCAGAAATTTATCTAATTTTAAAAATTAACACTCAATTTTTGAATAATGGAGGTAAAAAACATAGGTATTTTCGGAAGAAGGAATGTGGGGAAAAGTTCCCTTGTCAATTTGCTTTTGGGTCAGGACTATGCCATCGTGTCGCCGGAAGCGGGGACTACGACCGATCCGGTTAAAAAAAGGATGGAGATTCCGGGGGCGGGACCATGCAATCTGATCGATACGGCGGGTATAGACGATACGGGAGAAACGGGAAGCAAGCGGGTGAAGAAAAGCAAGATGATCATGGAGCAGATCGATCTGGCGCTTTTGCTGTTTGCGGGAAATTGCTTCGGTCGGGAAGAAAAAGAGTTGCTGAAAGAATTTAAAAAGAAGGATATTCCGGTAATATCGGTTCATAACCAGTCGGATATAATAGGACTCGATCCCGGATTGGCGGAAGAGCTAAGGAAAAAGAGCGGAACGGATGTGCTGGAATTTTCTTGCTGTCTGATAGATGAAAATGTGCAGCGGAAGAAAACCGGAGAGTTGTTGGAGTTGATCGTAAAAAACCTGTCGGGAAGCAAGGAAAGGACGATTTTAGAGGGGTTGGTGGAGGAAAAAGATAATATAGTGCTGGTATGTCCGGTGGATTCGGAAGCTCCGCACGGACGTCTGATATTGCCCCAGGTAATGGCTATCCGGGATATATTGGATCATAACGCGACGGCGACCGTACTGCAGCCTTCGGAATTGGAGGATTATTTAAAAAAGGGAGTGCCTGTAAAATTGGTGGTAACAGACAGTCAGGTTTTCAAGGAAGTAGGGGAAATAGTGCCTGCCGATATTCCTCTTACGAGTTTCAGCATTTTATTGTCGAGGGCGAAAGGCCCGTTCCGGGAGTATATCCGGGGAGCGGAGAAGATGGAGAAGCTGGAAGACGGGGATACGGTGTTGATATTGGAATCGTGTACTCATCATGCGACTTGCCAGGATATCGGCCGAATAAAGATTCCCCGGCTGATAGAGAAGCACACGGGCAAAAAACTGCATTTTGAGTTCATATCCGGTTTGGACGAGATTCCTTTTCCGGTGCGCCCGGAAGGGAAAAAAAGTTATGCGCTGGCCGTGCAGTGCGGCGGATGTATGGTTACCCGTAAGCAATTGGAAAACCGCATCCGGATTTTAAGGGAGAAAGGAATTCCGGTTACCAATTACGGAATGGCCATTGCCTTGGCAACGGGGATTTTCCGGCGGGCTGTCGGAATTTTCAATGAGATTTAGAAATGGAATTTCGGGATTTTAACGATGCCCGGACGCTGGCCCGATGGCTGGAGGAACGGGATGAAAATAAATTGGATGCTTTGTTCAAAAGCGCCTTAGAAGTAAAAAGACGGTTCCGGGGGGAGGGGATTTATTTGCGCGGGCTGATAGAGATTTCCAATATTTGCCGCAAGAACTGCCTGTATTGCGGAATCCGCAGCGGCAATCGGAACGTGGAAAGATATGAACTGACGGATGAGCAGGTGTTGGAGGAGGCGCGTTTTTCCTTGGAGGCCGGTTACGGTTCTGTAGTATTGCAGGGTGGAGAGCGTTCAGACGGCGTTTTTACGGAACGGATTTCCCGTTTGGTATATAAGATAAAGAAACTGGATGCCGGCGGTGGTCGCGGGTTGGGAATCACCCTTTCCTTGGGAGAGCAGTCCCGGGAGGTGTACCGGGAATGGTTCCGGGCCGGCGCGCATCGCTATCTGCTCCGTATAGAGTCTTCGGACCGCCGGTTATACGAGTCCATTCATCCGTCGGGACCTTTGCATGGATATGATAATCGGATAAAGGCGCTTGAAGATCTCAAATCGGAGGGATATATAATGGGTACCGGGGTAATGATAGGGCTGCCGGGGCAGACAGTGGAGCATTTGGCGGGAGATCTGTTGTTTTTCAAAAAGATAGGAGCTGCAATGGTGGGGATGGGACCTTATATTCCGCATCCGGATACCCCTATGGGAGCTTCCGGTGTCCGTTTATGTCCCGACAGTTCTGCGGACGCCGGGAAGTTGCTTCTTTCTCTGAAAATGGTGGCTTTATTGCGTCATTTGCTCCCCGGGGCCAATATCGCGGCTACGACGGCTTTGCAGGTATTGGCTCCCGATGGAAGGGAAAGAGCGTTATTGGCGGGAGCGAATGTGGTAATGCCCAATATGACTGATGTATCCGTGCGGAAGAATTATCAGCTGTATTCCGGCAAATCGGGGTTGGAAGATACGGCGCAGGATACCAAAGATAAATTGGTGCAGAATCTCGACAGACTGGGAATCCGGGTGGAGTGGAACGAATGGGGAGATCCCGGAAAGCAGATGCCGGATTGCATCTTAGGTAATAGGTAATAATAGTGAAAGATTCCGGATTCTAATACTTTTTTATCCGGCCTATAATAAAAAATTTAAAAAATGAAATGAATTTAAAAATTTTATTTGCAAAATTTTTTTTATTTTTGTAGTCTCAAAAAAAAGTCGTAAAAATTAATCCCGATTTTTTATTTTTTGTTTGAATGTCCTGAGACGGTTTGCTCGGGAAGAGTATTTTGTTTTATAAGCTTTTTATAACCACAAAATTATATTTAAATTATGTCAGAAATCAAAAGAGTTTATCGTTTCGGAGGCAGAGATGCCGAAGGCGACGGATCCATGAGAAACTTATTAGGAGGTAAGGGAGCGAACCTGGCCGAAATGTGCAAATTGAATATTCCGGTTCCGGCAGGGTTTACGATTACGACCGAATGCTGCACCGAATATTATCAGTTGGGCTGTAAGTATCCCAAGGCGCTGAAAGCGGAGGTGGATGCGGCGATGGCTGCTACTGAGGCCATTATGGGAAAGAAGTTCGGCGATCCTGAAGATCCTCTTTTGGTATCCTGCCGTTCAGGTGCGAGAAGCTCCATGCCCGGCATGATGGAGACGGTTCTGAATATCGGGCTGTGTTCGGCCACGATTCCGGGCCTGATCGAGAAAACGGGGAATCCGCGTTTCGTCTATGATGCTTACCGGCGCCTGATTATGATGTATTCGGATGTCGTGATGGAGAAAGCGGAAGGAATCGAACCCGAGGATGGAAACGGAATCCGTGTACAATTGGACAGAATGCTTGCTTCTTTGAAGAAAAAGAAAGGATATGCTTCCGATACGGATTTGACCGTAGAGGATTTGAAGCAATTGTGCGAGGATTTTAAAATCCGCGTACGTCAGGAACTGGGACAGCCTTTCCCGGATGATGCCTATGAACAGCTATGGGGCGGTATAGGAGCCGTGTTCAAATCATGGAACGGCCGGAGAGCGATTTCCTATCGCCGGATCGAGGGCATTCCCGATGATTGGGGAACTGCCGTGAATGTCCAGTCTATGGTGTTCGGAAATATGGGGAATACTTCCGCAACCGGGGTGGCATTTTCGAGGAACCCGGCTACCGGAGAAAATAAATTTTATGGAGAATGGCTCATCAATGCACAGGGCGAGGATGTGGTGGCCGGTATCCGTACGCCGAATCCGTTGAACGAGGCTACCAAGAATGAGCAAAATAAACATTTGCCTTCTTTGGAAACCGCTATGCCTGATGTCTATAAAGAACTGTTCGATATACAGAGCAATCTGGAACATCATTTCCATGATATGCAGGATATCGAGTTTACTATTCAGAACGGAAAGTTATGGATGCTGCAATGCCGTGTCGGAAAGAGAACGGGTCTGGCCGCCTTGAACATGGCGATGGATATGCTGCACGAGGGATTGATAGATGAAGAGACTGCGGTTTTAAGGGTAGCTCCCAACCAGTTGGATGAATTGCTGCACCCTATTCTGGATCCGACATCCGAAAAAGAGGCTGTTGTGGTTGCAAAAGGCTTGCCGGCAGGTCCGGGCGGATCCGTGGGACAGATCGTTTTTTCTGCAGAGGATGCCGTAGCGGCTGCCAAGAGAGGTGAAAAAGTGATTTTAGTGCGTGAAGAGACCAATCCCGAGGATGTAGAGGGAATGCGTGCTGCCGACGGGCTGCTTACTGGCCGTGGAGGTATGACTTCTCATGCCGCGCTGGTAGCCCGGGGATGGGGCAAGTGCTGTGTGGTAGGATGCGAGACTTTGCATATCAATATGTTGACCAAAACGATGATTATCGGCGACCGGGTATATAAAGAAGGAGACGTGTTCAGTCTGAACGGAAGCAAGGGGCTGGTTTATGATCGGGCGGTCCGGACGATGGATGCGTCTGAGAATCCGAGGTTTGTAGAATATATGTCCATTGTGGACAAATATCGCAAATTGGGTGTCCGGACGAATGCGGATACTCCTGCGGATGCCCGGACGGCTCTGAATTTCGGCGCGGAAGGAATCGGCCTGTTCCGTATAGAGCACATGTTTTACGGCGCTCATTCGGAAATCCCGCTTTCCAAATTGAGGAAAATGATTCTGTCCAATACCATTATTGAGCGGAAACATGCGCTTGCCGAGCTGGAACCGTATGTAAAAGAGGCTATCAAATCTACTTTGGAAGTGATGGACGGACGTCCTGTTACGTTCCGTCTGCTGGATCCGCCTTTGCATGAGTTCGTTCCGCAGACGGCCGATAAAAGGAACGAGCTGGCCCAGGCATTGAACATTACGGTGGATGATATTAAGAAACGCGGCGAAGCCTTGCATGAAGTAAATCCTATGATGGGACACAGAGGGGTGCGTTTGGGCGTTACCTATCCGGAGATCAGCGAAATGCAGTTCGAGGCCATTTTTACGGCCACTGCCGAATTGATGAAGGAAGGATTCCATCCGCAGCCGGAGGTGATGATTCCGGTAACCGTTTCCGAAAATGAACTCGGTTTCCAGAAACAGATCTGCGATCGGGTGCATGCAGAAGTGGAAAAGAAGTTCGGTATGACTATTCCTTATCTGTACGGAACCATGATCGAGATTCCTCGGGCGGCTATTATCGCCGATGAAATGGCGCGGACGGCGCAGTTCTTCTCTTTCGGTACCAATGACCTCACCCAAATGACTTTCGGATTCTCCCGCGATGATATCGGTGCGTTTATGGGCGATTATCTGGCTAAAAAGATATTACCGAATGATCCGTTCCAGACGATAGACCGGAAATCTGTCGGGAAACTGATAGAAATAGGAATCAAGGGAGGACGCTCCACCCGGAAGGATCTGAAAATCGGTATTTGTGGAGAACATGGAGGCGACCCGGATTCTGTGGAGTTCTGCCATCAGATAGGGATGAACTATGTATCCTGCTCTCCTTTCCGTATCCCGATAGCGCGACTGGCTGCGGCGCAGGCTGCCATCAAGTCGAAGAAATAAAATAGCTGACTCAAAGACAATCAGGCGGTGAATGGCTGTTTTACAGCGGTTCACCGCCTATTGTTTTAGGTTTTAACACGTGCGGTTTTACGCACTTTGCGGGCAGAATGAACGTAAATGTTGTACAATAGTTAGACAGTTTTGACAACAGTGTTGTACAGATGTTGTACAAATGTTATCGGATGAAAGCCATGGCATTTAGGGTGCGCTATATCATAAAGATGTTGCAAACGAGACGGAAACGGAATTTGACTCACTTTTGCATAATTCAAAAAAGTTCTGTCATTGATTCATACTACAGATCCAATGAATTTTCGTTCAGCAGGAAATCATAGATGCCGATTGTGGTAATTCCTGCCTCATTTCTCAAAACAGGAGTGTCTTCACCGACGATAATGATTTTCTTGAAAGAATCGTCAATATTGCGCAGTGACGCTTCCTCCTGTTTCATCTTTTCTTCATCCGGTATTCGGTAGGCGGATTGGATATAGTAGCGTTTGCTACCCATATTGCAGACAAAATCCACCTCAAACTGTTTTCTTTCCCGGCTGCCATCCTTGTTTCTCAGTTGAACCGGAACAACGCCTACATCAACATTAAATCCACGCACACGCAACTCGTTGTAGATCATATTCTCCATCAGATGGGAAGGCTCTGTCTGGCGGAAATTCAGCAGAGCGTTGCGCAGACCGCAGTCAGTGAAATAATACTTATATGGGCTGTCGATATACCTTTTCCCTTTCACATCGTACCGGTTCGCCTTCTCCACAAGGAATGAATCACAGATGTATTCCAGATACGATGTCAACGTCATGCGGTTTACTTTCGTACGCTTTACGCTCTCGAATGTGTTGGTCAGTTTGGTGGGATTTGTCAATGCGCCGATATCCGATGCAAGAATGTTGAGTAGTTCATCAAGCATTTCTGTGTGCTTGATGTCGTAACGCTCCTTTATATCCTTGATATAGGTATGGGCAAAAAGCCCCTTCAGATACTCGTTCTTTTCTTCCTCAGATGATTTCTGAACAACCTGGGGCAGACCACCGAAAAGCATATAAGTGGTTAACGCACGGTCTTTCTGCAAGTCCATATAAGGGAAGAACTCACCGAAGCTGAGTGGATACAGCTTCACTTCGTCACCTCGTCCCCTGAATGTGGTGATTACATCTTTCG
The DNA here is from genome assembly GCA_947630665.1 of uncultured Bacteroidales bacterium. Lineage (GTDB taxonomy): Bacteria > Bacteroidota > Bacteroidia > Bacteroidales > UBA932 > Egerieousia. The sequence goes on from CANRID010000009.1 coordinate 49,046, forward strand.
ATAGAAACCGCGCATTGCTGCCGGTTACATACACGTCGGCATTGGGCATACCAAGATAGCTGTTCAGAACATCCTCGAACTCGTTGACATGCTGTATCTCATCAATCATTATATAATGGACGGCATCGTCAGTGAGTTTTGAATCTATGTATTCAAGTAGCGCATCCGGGTCACGTAGTTTTCTGTTTCGTCTGTCCTCGAGATTTATCGTGATGATGTGGTCGTTTCCCACGCCTTGTTCGCGGAGCCATCCGGCATAAAGGGTTGACAACAGGAACGATTTGCCACAGCGTCTTACGCCCGTGACAATCTTTATCATTCCGTTGTGTCTGCGAGAAATGAGCTTCTGCAGGTATAGAGGTCTCTGTATAATCATAAGTCTGTTGTCAAATATTGCACCTTGTCACGCTGATTGACAATGCAAAGATGGCGGAAATTTGTCTAATCGCCAAGAAAACTGCAAGAAAAAGCACTGTAAAATGACCGCCGTATGGCATTCCGGAAAATTGAACCAAGAGGTAATTGCTCTCAATCAAACGAGCTATGGTTGCAGCGCGTTTATAGTTTCTTTCCTGCCAGTTCGGAGAGTTCGCTGCGTTCGCCGCGGACGAGGTTGATATGGGCGAAGAGTTCTTCGCCGTAGAGTTTTTCTCCCAAGTGAGTGAGGCCGTTGGACCATTTGTCTAAATAAGGCTGGTCGATTTGCTGGATATCTCCGGTAAAAACGATTTTAGTGCCTTCGCCTGCACGGGTAATGATAGTCTTGACTTCATGAGGAGTGAGATTCTGCGCTTCATCCACGATGAAAAAGACTTTGGAAAGGCTGCGTCCGCGGATATAGGCCAGCGGAGAGATGAGCAGTTTCTCGGTGCGGAGCATATCTTCTATCCGGACGTTTTCCCGGCTGGAAACACCGAAATTCTTTTTGATAACCGACAGATTGTCAAAAAGAGGAAGCATGTACGGACCGATTTTTTCTTTGATATCGCCCGGCAGGATCCCGATTTCCTGGTTTTTCAAAGGAATGACCGGACGTGCCAGCAGAATCTGGTCGTATCGGTCTGCCTGCGCCAATGCGGCGGCCAGCGCCAGAAGAGTTTTCCCCGTGCCGGCGGTTCCGGTAAGGGAAATTAATTTTATATCGGGATTCAATAATACATCCAATGCGAAAATTTGTTCTTCGTTCCGGGGGGATATGCCGTAGGCCGTTTGCGGTTTTATCGCTACGATGCTTCGTGTAGCATGGTTGTAGCGTGCCAGTATGCAGGAATTTTCCTGAGTTCCGGTGGATGTGCTGCGGCTCCCCGACGAAGAACCGGATTCTTCGCATTTGAACCGGTATAATTGATTGCAGGCGGGACATTTATAGTGCAACTCGTCTATATGGGCGCCGGCCGGATCATTCATGATTTTTTCAAGCAGCGGAAAATCCAGCCCTTTTACGGTAATGATTTCTTTCTGGCTCTTTTTTACCCGTTCTTCTTTCACCTGGCCGGTCAGATAATCCTGGGCGACAAGATGAAGCGCCTTGGCTTTCATTCTCAGATTCACGTCTTTGGTGACCAATGCCACAAAACGGTTCGGATTCTGGTTTTTGACCCAGATGGTAGTCGCCAGTATCCTGTGGTCCTGGATATCGTCCATGAAACATCCCTGTAATTCCCGGGGGAACGGATGGGTTAACTCTATCATCAATTTTCCCTTTCCTTTTCCCAACGGGTAGCCGTTGTGGTTGAACAGCCGGGCATCGGTGATGTTATCCAGTTCCCGGACGAATTCCCGGGCATTGTAATTTATCTGATCATCGCCTTTCTTGAATTTATCCAATTCTTCCAGGACAGCCATCGGGATAACTAAATCGTTTTCCTGAAAATTAAAGACGGCCCGGTAGTCGTGAAGGATCACGTTGGTATCCAAAACGAATATTTTAGGCAGTTTTTCCATAATTAGAACAATTTTTCTGATTTATTCGATATAATTGTGTTTCACCCGGTTATAATACAAAAGTATTCGGATTTTGTTCTCGGCTTGCAGTTTATTGATGTTCCCGTGTCTGTTCGCACCATTTTCTTCCGTTTACAAAAAGTTCGATCCACGGGGTTACTTCATGGCCGATTAAACCTGCTTCTACGGCATTGTCGGGATAATAAGGCCAGTTCCATGGCCGCAGGCAGCGTTCGGGGTGAGGCATGATGGCTAAATGCCGTCCGTCGATACTGCATAAAGCTGCAATGCCCATAGGAGAGCCGTTAGGATTTGCCGGATAAGCATCGTAAACATATCGGGCCGCGATTTTAAAATCTGACCAATCGTACGGCCGGGTGTTGTCTCCGGTACCGATCTGATAGCCTTGCGCCTCCTGATACGGGAAGCTGAACCGGCCTTCTCCGTGGGCGACCCATATGCCTAACCGGGATCCTACTAAGGATTTCAGCAGCACGGACGGAGATTCCGGGATTTCTATCCCCACGAATCCGCTTTCATATTTATGGGAAATATTATGTTTCATTTTAGGAGACGCCGCCCTGTTTTCCGGGGTAATCAGTCCTAATTCCGCCATCAACTGACATCCGTTGCATACGCCTAAGCTGAGAGTATCTTTCCGGCGGTAGAATTTATCGAGCGCCGCTTTTGCTTTGGGATTATACAGAAACGCGCCGGCCCAGCCTTTGGCGGAACCTAACGTGTCGGCATTGGAGAAGCCTCCTACGAATGCGATCATGCTTACATCCTCTAACGTTTCCCGGCCGCTGATCAGATCTGTCATGTGGACGTCTTTGACCCGGAAGCCGGCTAAATAGAGCGCCCATGCCATTTCCCGGTCTCCGTTGGATCCTTTTTCCCGGATGATAGCCGCTACGGGCGCGGTTGCCGCAGGCCTTGCCGGAGTGCCGGCAGGCGTGTCGCTGGTTGCGGCTCCCGGATAGCTTTTCAGACTGCCGGTGAACCCGTCGGGAAACTTGTAATGCAGCGGCTGTTTTTTATAATTCTGGTAACGTTCTCTCGCGCATTTTTCTCCCACCTGGCGGATGTCGAACAGGTAGGAGGTTTTATACCATATATCGCGGCACCGGTCTATGGAAAGGGTTATGTTTTCAGTCCCGTTCATGATGTCCAGCCGACGGCCGTCTATATATTTCCCTATAGGCCATGCCCCCGGAATGATCTCCCGGATGCGGCCCAGATGTTTGTTTTCTATCTGGAGCAATACCCCCGGGTTTTCGGCGAAAAAGCAATCGATTATGGCTTCCTCCGGTTTCTTGCCGTATCCGGGTATTGCGGCTATCGCCTGCATATCGATTTCCAGTCCTCCTTCGGTATTGGCGAAGCACATTTCCAAAGCCGTCGTTATCAGTCCTCCCGCGGATATGTCGTGTCCGGCCAGAACCAGTTTCTCTTCGATCATCTGCTGGACGCCTTCGAAACAAGCTGCGAAATAATCGGGATCGGCAATATCCGGTACGGACGCTCCGGCCTGACCCAGAATCTGCGCGAGGGCGGATCCCCCCAGCCGGGCTTCTTCCCGGGTGAAAGGAATATATACCAACGTGCTTTCCGTTACCGGTTTGAGATTAGGGCGGACGATGTTATAAATATCTTTTGCAGGAGCTGCGGCAGAGATGATCAGGGTCCCCGGCGAAAGGATTTTTTCTCCGTCGGGATATTTCTGGGTCATACTCATGGAATCCTTTCCCGTTGGAATATTGATGCCTAATGCGCATGCGAAATCGCTCGCTCCGCGGACCGCCTTGTACAGCCGGGCATCTTCGCCTTCATTGCGGCAAGGCCACATCCAGTTGGCGCTCAATGAGATGCCTTTTATTCCATTTACCAATGGCGTCCATACTACGTTGGTCAGGGCTTCCGCGATGGCCAGACGGGAACCTGCTGCGGGGTCTGCCAAGGCCGCCAGCGGAGCATGTCCGATAGAGGTGGCAATGCCTTGGGAGTCGTTATACCCTAAGGCCGTTACTCCTAAATTATTGAGCGGCAATTGTATCTCCCCCACGGTTTGCTGTCCGGCGATCAGCCCGGTAACGGAACGGTCCACTTTATTGGTAAGCCAGTCTTTGCACGCTACGCTTTCCAACTGGAGCACCTGTTCCAGATAATATCCGAATTTGTCTCTTTCGTAACGGAGGGGAGGCAATGCGTATTCTTGGGAGGTATCTTCCATATAGGTCTTGGGCGCCGATCCGAACATGTCCTTCATCTGCAGATCTATGGCCGTTTCTCCGGTTTTTTCGTTCCGCAAGGTGAAATTATGTTCGCCGGTCGTTTCCCCGATCACATACATGGGGGCCCGTTCCCTTTCCGCTATTTTTTTCAGTTCCTCCACATCCTCCTTTTTCATGACTAACCCCATTCTTTCCTGGCTTTCATTCCCGATAATTTCTTTCAGGCTGAGGGTAGGGTCGCCGATCGGCAATTTGGCTATATCTATATTTCCGCCGGTTTCTTCCACTAATTCCGACAAACAATTCAAATGCCCGCCGGCCCCATGGTCATGGATCGATATGATAGTATTGTCATCGCTTTCGGCCAACGCCCGGATGGCATTATAGGCCCGTTTTTGCATTTCCGGATTCGAGCGTTGTATTGCGTTCATTTCTATGGCGTTGTTATATTGTCCGGTATTCACGGACGAAACGGCGCCGCCTCCCATGCCGATCCGGTAGTTGTCTCCGCCCAGCAGTACCACGCTATCTCCCGCACCAGGCTTTCCTTTCAGGGAATCCCGTTTTTTCGCATATCCTATTCCTCCGGCCAGCATGATGACTTTATCGTAGCCGAAAACGGGAGTCTTTGCCGCTTCCCGACAGAAAACGCCTCTTGCTTCGCAACGGGGATCATATTCCAGCGTCAACAGGCTGCCGCAGATAATGCATTGCCCGAATTTATTGCCGAAATCGCTGGCTCCGTTGGAAGCTTTGGTAAGAATATCCTGGGGGCTTTGATATAGCCACGGGCGCGCCGGGGATTTCTCCCAGTTTCTGGGTATCTGCATGGCTTCCCTGCACCCGGGATCCGTCAGCTCTCCGGCTAATTCTTCCGGCGAAAGCGCCGGGTTGGTGCCGGGATTGGCTTCCACTTTTTCGGAAAAGCGGGTATAGGAGGTCATATAAACGGCGGTGCCGGCTATCGGGAAGGAACCTTTGCCTCCCGCAATCCTGTCCCGGATTTCTCCGCCGCTTCCGGTGGCGGCCCCGTTGAACGGCTCTACGGTTGTCGGGAAGTTATGCGTTTCGGCTTTAAGGGAAATGACTGTCTTTTCGTTTTTGGTAATGAAAAAGTCGGGCTTGCTTCCGCTTGCCGGATAAAACATGTTTATTTCGGGTCCTTCCATGAAGGCGCAATTGTCTTTATAGGCGCTCACAATCAGATTCGGATGTTCCTGCGAGGTCTTTTTTATCATTCGGAACAAAGAACTTTCCATTTCTTTCCCGTCTATGATAAAAGTGCCGTTGAATATTTTATGCCGGCAATGCTCGCTGTTGACCTGGGAGAATCCGAAAACTTCGCTATCGGTAAGATTCCTTCCCAACCTTTTGCTGAGCTCTTCCAGATATACGATTTCTTTTTCATTCAGCGCCAGACCTTCCCGGAGATTGTATTCGGCGATATCCTCTATGTAAATGACCGGTTCCGGTTGTTTGTCCACCTTGAATATATCCTGGTCCAATCCTTCGTATAGACGTTGCAGCATCCTGTCGTAAAGCGGATTCTCTCCGGTGAAAGGGAAAAATTCCTCTATCCGGACAATCCCCGGAATATTCATGTTCTGGGTAATTTCCACGGCTGCGGTACTCCACGGGGTTATCATTTCCCTGCGGGGACCGATGAATTTTCCGGAAATAGTATCCGAGGATATCTGTTCGGCCTCCGAGAAAAGCCATTGCAATGCTTTAATACGGTCGGGTGTTAATTTGTGCGAGATTTTGACGGCGATTACCGTTCCCTGCTCTGCGCGAAAGAAAAGAATCATGTTTTTCGTTAAGTTTTATTTTTAATCCAAACTTTCAAATTTACGGGTTTTTTTCGGGACGGACAAGAGAAAGTTCATTTGTACCCTAAGATGCGCCCGGGTTTGACGATGATGATCCGAGTGTTTTGTTTTTTTCCTATTTTTGCCACCTGCAATAATGATGGAAATGACACAGCAGGACTATGACAGGGAAATCGAATTCATTTTCAACAGATTTCCCAGCTACCAGAAGGTAGGCGGAACCGCTTATAAGCCGGGAATCGGGACAATGCGGAATTTGGATGACCTGATGGGGCATCCTCATAGAAAATTCAGATCGATACATATCGCCGGAACGAACGGAAAAGGATCGGTCAGCCACATGCTGGCGGCCGCCCTTATGGAAACGCCTCCTGAATTTGCCGGTCTCTTGCGGAATGCCTATCCTTTGGAAACTCCATCCCGTCGGGAAAAAGAATGCCTGCCATTAAAAGTGGGCTTATATACTTCGCCCCATTTGCTGGATTTCAGGGAAAGGATCCGGATAGACGGGGAAATGATCGGGAAAGAGTTCGTATATGATTTTATTCTAAAATACAAAGAGGCCTTTCTTAGGTATGAGGCGTCGTTTTTTGAAATTACCACAGCCATGGCTTTCGCCTATTTCGCGCAGCAGGGGGTGGATTTTGCCGTAGTGGAATGCGGTCTGGGAGGACGCCTGGATTCTACGAATATTATTATTCCGGCGGTGAGCGTCATTACTAATATCGGATTGGACCATTGCGAGTATCTCGGGCATACATTACCGGAAATTGCGCGTGAGAAAGCGGGCATTATCAAGCCGGGCGTTCCGGTGGTGATCGGGGAGAGCGAATCTTCTTCGGTTAAAAAAGTCTTTTTGGAAAAAGCCCGGGAAATGAATTCTCCGATTTATTTCGCTTCTCTTTTGGGAGAGGAAGCGGGCAAGGAAGATAGGACAGCTTCCGGGAGTTCGGGGGTCGGTGAGGGTCCCGATAGAGCGGATAGCTCCGATGAGGATATTTATTGGCGGGCCCGGGAATTACACGGCCTGATCAAACGGGATGAAATGGATCTGAGAGGGGCGTGTCAGGAGAAAAATATTAAAACAGTTTCTTTAGCGTATGCCGTATCGGTCTTAGGACGGTTGCCGGAGACAGGAGCGATGGAATCCGGGGGCAAGGAAGCAGGGCTCTTGATGAGGGCGGCCGTGGGTGGAATAGTCCGGGCGGCGGCACGGACCGGGTTGCGGGGCCGTTGGGAGACTTTGTGCGAACGACCGAGAATCATTTGCGATACGGGGCATAATGCACATGGATTCAGACTGCTCGGCCCTCAGATTGTAGAAGAGGCTGCCAAATACGGGAGATTGATTATGATTTTCGGGGTGGTGGCGGATAAGGATCTGGATTCCATCGTCGGTTTTCTGCCGAATGAATATTCGAACAGAGAAGGAAAACGGTTGAAGGCTTGCTATTATTTCGTGAATGCTTCCGGCCGCCGGGCATTGCCAGCCGAGGTCCTGGCGTCCCGGTTGCGGAATTACGGTTTTACGGGTCGCGCCGTATGCCGAATGCCGGAATCGACGGGCGAGGATAGGGGTTCCGGACTCGGTTCTGTGGGAAAGGCTTTGGAAATGTATATGAAAGAACAGCGTGCGGAGGATTTGGTATTTATCGGAGGAAGTACCTTTGTGGTGGCGGAGGCAATGGAATTTTTTGAAAAAAAGTAGGAGCTTATTATTTTTTTGTAGGATAAATAAAAAATACATACCTTTGCGGGGCAAAAAGGGGAGCATAGCTCAGCTGGTTTAGAGCATCTGCCTTACAAGCAGAGGGTCAGGGGTTCGAATCCCTTTGCTCCCACAGGCGGGAAACCGCATATCCGGGTCCGCCGGAATCTCGGGGAGAGAAAAAGTGTGAGGGCGTTTCCGGGAAATGAGGAGGTCTGCATTTTTTTGTAGATAAATAAAAAATACATACCTTTGCAGGGTAAAAGAGGGAGCATAGCTCAGCTGGTTTAGAGCATCTGCCTTACAAGCAGAGGGTCAGGGGTTCGAATCCCTTTGCTCCCACAGACGGGAAACCGCATATCCGGGTCCGCCGGAATCCCGGAAGAAAAAGAGAAAAATGTGAGTGTGTTTCCGGGAGAAATGAGGAGGTCTGCTGTGGCAGGACTCTTTTTTTGTTTTTCCGGTAGAGAAGGGGTCTCCGGAAGACTGGACATCCCGTCAATGGGGCCCCCCGGAAACGTTCCTGTGAACGCCTTGTGTTACATAATATGTTGATTATCAATATATTGGATTGCATTTTTTTTTTTCTAAAAATAGGGAAAATATTTTGTAGAGGAATTGAAATATGTTTAATTTTGCGACATTTGAGAGAGGGATTTGTGGGGGATCAGGGATAACAGGAACAGGAACAATCCAAAGGGAAGGAGAACCGGCATCGGGAGATGAGGCGGGAGAGCAAAGGAAACTTCCAGGGAAACAGAAGGAGCATGACAGAAACAGAGAACGACATATTGCCGGCGCGGGGATGGTTTGCGCTATATACGGCGCCACGGAGCGAGAAGAAAGTGGAGGCGAGGCTCGGTGAAGCGGGAGTGGAACATTTTCTGCCGATGTTGAAGGTGATGCGGCGTTGGAGCGACCGGGTGAAGGTAGTGGAGGTGCCGCTGTTCAGTTCCTATATCTTTGTCAGGTGCTTGATGTCCGAGTTAGGGTGCCTGAACCGTATCTACGGGGTGGTGAGGATAGTGTACTATAACGGGCGTCCGGCGAAGGTGCGGGAAGAGGAGATCGGGCGGATCCGGGATTTTGTGAAGCGGGCGGACCGGTGCGAGTTAGTGACGGGGGATCGGGTTGAAGTGGTGTGCGGCTTGCTTAAGGGGGAAGAGAGGCTTGTGAGCGGGCAGATCCTCCAGGTGCAGCGGGATTATTTAGTGCTGTATCTCGAACAGCTCGGGGTAAAGGCGTGCGTGAAAAAATGCGAAGTGAAAAAAATACAGAAGAAAAAATATGAACAGGAGATTTAGTGTAACAGGAGCGGTCCTGGGCCTGCTGTTATTTTGCGGGACATTGGGAGCGCAAAGCCAGGCGGATATAGAACTGGCCAGACAGCTGGCGCGTTCGCAGGGCTATACGGAACAACAGATAGACGAGATGCTGAAAAGGTCTGGAGGGAGCAAGGCGGCCGAAGCGCAGACTGTCCGGGTGATAGACCGGAATGCTGGCATCAGCGGAATCGAGAATGGTCTCGCGGAATACGGTGTGTCGGGCACGCAGGAGACGGAGAGAATCCGGAGAGGTCCGGAGGTACAGGAAACAGATACGGCCGTTTTCGGACACGGGATCTTTAGGAACAAGAATCTGACGTTCATACCCAGCTACAATATACCGACGCCGGAGAATTACAGGCTTTCGTCCGGGGACGAGGTCGTGATCGATGTGTGGGGCGCCACGGTGACGAACATCACGGCAGAGATCACGCCGGAAGGGAGCATCACTATACCGGACTTGGGGCCGGTGTACATCAACGGACAGACGGTGCGGGAGGCGGAAAAGAACATAAAGGATTACCTGAGCAAAATTTATTCGGGAATCAGCGACCCGACGCCGAATACGTTTGTGAAGCTGGCATTGGGGAAGATAAGAAGCGTTACGGTGAATGTGCTGGGGGAAGTGATCCGACCGGGTTCATATACGCTGCCTTCGCTATCTACGGTAGCGTCAGCCCTGTATCTGGCGGGGGGACCGTCGAGATTGGGAACCATCCGTAATATAAAGGTGTATCGGCGGCATGTTCAGGTGGGCGTTTTTGATGTCTATAGCTTTGTGGAGACAGGAAATGCGGGAGGAGATATCCGGTTGGAAGACAACGACGTAATCATGGTCGGACCGTATGAAGGGATCGTAAGTGTATCGGGCTCAGTGAAGAGACCGATGCGGTATGAGATGAAAGCGGGGGAAACGTTAGAGGCGTTGCTGGGGTATGCGGGAGGCCTGACGGATAAAGGCTATGTCGGAGGAGTCCATATAGACCGGACGCAGGGTCCTAAGCGGGAGTCGTTCGATGTAGATAGAAAAGACTTCGGAACGTTTGAGATTCTGGACGGGGATGAGGTGAGTGTGTATCCGAATCCGGACAGATACCGGAATCGGGTTGAGATAAGCGGGGCGGTATGGCGTCCGGGCTTTTATTCGATATCGGATACGGTTCAGACGGTGAAAGGCCTGATACAGGCTTCGGGCGGACTTCGAGAGGACGCGTATCTACAGAAAGGGTATATAGAAAGGTACGGGGAGAAGCGGGAGAAAGAACAGGTGTCCTTCAATCCGGGGGCAGTGCTTTTGGGAGGAGAGACGGTGCGTCTTATGCCGGATGATAAGGTGCTGATCTTTTCGATGGATTCGTTGACTCCGGTCCAAACGGTGTCTGTTTCAGGGGAAGTGAATGTTTTTCCGGAGGGGAGCGGACAGTGGTCGCAAAAGTACCCGTACCGGAAAGGCATGACTCTGGGCGATGTGATTCTGATGGCAGGAGGCCCCAGAAACGGGGCTGCACTGAACAATGTGGAGGTAGCCAGACGTATAGGAAATACAGCGGGACGGAATGATTCCGGAAAGGAATCCCTGTCGGATACAATCGCTGTGATAATGAAATTCGACCTGCTGAGGGATGCATCGGGAGCGGATTTCCAGCTGGAACCGTTCGATGCGGTTTTCGTGAGGCGGAGCGTGCAGTACAAGCCGCAACAAACGATTAGGATAGAAGGGGAGGTGACTTATCCGGGAAATTATGTGATAGAGAAGAACACGGTGCGTCTTTCGGATGTGATAAAGAGGGCAGAAGGAGTCAATAAGGATGCGTATGTGAAAGGAGCGAAACTGACACGTATTTTGACGAGAGAGGAGTCCACACGGTTGGAGATAGCCATGCAGATAGTGAGGAATTCGGGTTTGGACACGATGAAAATAGACTCACTGGAAAGTGGCGACAGATATTATGTAGGAATTGATTTAGAGGAAGCCTTGAAGCATCCGGGATCGTTTGCGGATGTGGTATTGAGGGATAACGACATCATAACGGTACCGAAGCTGGATAATACGGTGAAGATATCGGGAGGGGTATATCGGCCGAATACGGTGGCGTTTGATCCACGGTACAAGATAAGCCGCTATATCTCGAATGCGGGGGGATATTCGAAGGGAGCGGTCAAAAGGAAAATGTATATGGTACATATGAACGGCTCTATAGCGCGGAGAGGGGCGAAAGACTTCAAGGTCCGGCCGGGCACGGAAATCATAGTACCGATGAAGGATATGTCCAGCCGGAACAGGCTTTCCGTGGCGGAAGTGCTGGGGATGGTCAGCTCTACGGCGAGCATCGCGGCCATGGTGGTAAGCATAACCCAGATGGTGAAATAGGTAATATGTGATATAGCAATGTCGGCACTGAGAAGATTGTGTGAGAATATAGTGAATTCGCCCTATGTGAGCCGGTGGGTGGTTCTGGGCATCGATTCGGTGGCCTCAGCGGTGGCTACGGGGATCGTGTATCTGACCATCGGATTCTTTATCCGCTCATCGGCGCCGGCCATGACATACGGATGTATCCTGTTGAGTTCGTTTGCGGTGAGTACAGGAATTTTCCTGCTGTGCGGGACGTACAAGGGGATCATAAGGCATACGACGATGCGCGAGGTATGGCGGATATTCCTGGCGGTGGTCCTGAAATCGGCGGTTCTACTGGGAGTGCTGTGCCTGCTGCGGTCTGTGTTCAGAATGACCTTGGATGCCCGGAAAATAGCGATAGGAGAAATGCTGGACATCATGTTCTCGCTGTTCATGTTGGTTACATTGCGGGCGGTGTTGATCAGTATCTACGGGTTGTTCATGGACTCGGTGAAGCGTGCCACGAAACGGGTGCTGATCTACGGGGAAGACAATGAGAGCATCTCGCTGGCGAGTTATCTGGCGAACAGCAAGTATGCGGAATACAGGGTCATCGGCTATGTAGTGCTGGGAACGAAGATCAAGCGACTGCAACTGAGCGGATTGCCGGTATATACGATAGACAGTTATGCCTATTTCAACGAAGTGATAAGGAAGAAGGGGGTCAATGCGATCGTGTTTCCGGACCAGAAATCGGCGCTGGAGGAGAAAGGACGTCTGATTGACTACTGCATCAAGGAGCATATTAATGTGTATCTGCTTCCGCAGCTGGGGAAGGTATCGGATCCGAGGAACATTACGGCCCATATACGGAAAATCGGGGTCGAGGAGCTGCTGGGGCGGGAGGAGATAACGGTGAATATGGGGGAGATACAGCAGTTTCTGTCGGGAAAGGTAGTATTGGTGACAGGTGCCGCGGGCTCGATAGGGAGCGAGTTGTGCCGGCTGATTTCGGGGTTCGATATCGGTCAGTTGCTATTGTTGGACAATGCGGAGACGCCGTTGTACAATATACAACAGGAACTCACGGACCGGGCACACCGGAACGGGACGTTCGATCCGGAGGCTTTTGAGAGGAAGTACAAGTTCCTGATAGCGGATGTGAGGAATCGGGCGCGGATAGAGGCACTGTTCGACCACTACCGGCCTCAGATCATCTTCCATGCGGCGGCCTACAAGCATGTACCGATGATGGAATGGAATCCGTGCGAGGCAGTGAATGTGAATGTGATGGGAACTCGGATCGTTGCGGATGCGGCGGTGAAGATCGGGACAGAGAAAATGATCATGATCTCGACGGACAAGGCGGTGAACCCGACGAATGTGATGGGGGCGAGCAAACGGATTGCGGAGATTTATGTGCAGTCGCTGAGCCGGGCGATCATGTCGGGAGAACATGAAGGCCGGACGAAGTTCGTGACTACGCGTTTCGGGAACGTATTAGGGTCTAACGGATCGGTGATATTGCGGTTCCGGGAACAGATCAAGGCAGGAGGTCCGGTGACGGTAACGCACAAGGATATTATCCGGTATTTCATGACGATACCGGAGGCATGCCGGCTGGTACTGGAAGCGGCGACGATGGGGGAAGGGTATGAGATCTTCGTGTTCGATATGGGAGAACCGGTGCGGATAGCGCGTCTGGCGGAAAATATGATCTCGCTGGCGGGGTTCAAGCCGGGAGAGGAGATTCAGATAGAATATACGGGACTACGACCGGGAGAGAAGCTGTATGAAGAACTGCTGAACTGTCAGGAACATATCATCCCGACGGCGAACAAGAAGATTTCGGTGGCGAAGGTGAAGGAATACAAATATACGGAAGTGGTCTCCCAGCTGACGGAGCTGAAGGCGCATGCGAAGGTAGCACAGACTATGGAGACGGTACGGATCATGAAGGAGATCGTTCCGGAATTCAAGAGCCAGAACTCGGTCTATTCGGTTCTGGATGACGGGGGCGAGGTAAAAGCTGCGGTGTGAGGGAGCCCGGGTGTCGGGCGGTGAAGAGTACTACTCCCGGACATCCTGGAGGTGTGATTGGAGGCATGGCGGATATGGTCGGAACGGGAGGAACGGGGATAACGGACAAGAATCAAGAAAACAAATATGAAAGATAGACGAATGGAACAGAAAGAATTGCATACTGCGAAAGAAGACAGGGATATGTCATCAGAAGGATATCGGGAATCAAGTCCGGGCAATGCGGATATGGGCGAACAGGAGATCGATTTAGTGGAAATTATCCGGAAGTTGTGGACCAACAAGAAGTTGATTATCCGGGTAACGGTGGTATCGATGGTATTGGGTGTGTTGGTAGCGTTGTTGAGCGCGAAGGAATATACGGCGGGGTGTACGATGGTCCCTCAGACCTCGGATAAGAATGGGGGTGGCAGCGTGACACGGTTGCTATCCCAGTTCGGAATGGGGAGTATAGAAAGTGTGGGAGCGGTGCTTTCTCCGAAAGTGTATTCGAAGATCTTGGGGAGCGTTCCGTTCAGGAAGGAAGTCATGTACACCCCGTTGCGTTTCGAGAAATGGGATGAGCCGATCACGTTAGTGGAGTACTATACGGACAGTCTGTACCGGAAATTCAGTCTGGGCCAGGCGATCCTGAAATACACGGTGGGTCTGCCGGGGGTGTTGTTGGATGCAATCCGGGGAAAACAGGAGGAACCGGACTATCCGGAGGAAGTGGCAGGACCTTATTTAGAGAGATACAGTCTGGAGGAATATGCGTGTTCAAAGATGATCGAAAACATAGTCACGCTGGATCTGAACGACAAGGACGGCTATCTGTCGTTGACGGTGGCCATGCCGGAACCGTATGTGGCGGCGCAACTGGCGGAAAAGATACAGATGCTGTTGCAGAAATATATAACGGAGTTCAAGGTGGAGAAGGTGCAGTCGAATCTGGACTTTGTACAGGAGCGCTATGACGAGGCGAAAAGGGAGTTCGAACAGATCCAGGGAGAACGGGCGGCGTTCCGGGATGCGAACAAGAACATCACTTCGGCGAGAGCATTGACGGAGCAGGAGAAATTGGATACGCGGTATAACCTGGCGCTGGGTGTGTACAGCGAGCTGGCCAAACAATTGGAACAGGCCAAGATACAGGTGAAGGAGACAACGCCGATCCTGACGGTTGTCGATCCGGTATCGATTCCGATAGAACGCTCAAAACCGAAACGGGGGCTGATATGCATCATGTTCACCTTCTTGGGGTTTTGCGTGGGCGCGGGCTTAGTATTGGGCCTTCCTGCCCTCTCCCAGATGACAGGAAATGAGAAATTGAGGAAATGGGTTAAAGACTGAGCCGGATTCCCCGGACAGAAAAACTCCCGGTCCGGAAGTCATATCTGCAAAAAAATATCCCCGTTAGAGCAAGCTCCGGCGGGGATTATTTCTTGTTATTTTGCTATAATTTCCTTGAAGGTCTTGAAAATTAATCCGATGTCGAACCAAAAGGAGTGGCAGGCGACATATTCGAGATTGATGCGCAGCTTGTCGGGCAGGATGACCTCGACGTAGTATCTGTCGGGGTCGGCTGCTTGCGCCAACAGTTCGTTCTCGTTGCGGTAGCGTATTGACGCCAGATCGGTAATGCCCGGCCGTACGTCCAAGACGTGCAACTGCTCGGGTGTGTACATATCGACGTATTTCCGTACTTCGGGGCGCGGCCCCACAAGGCTCATGTCGCCGATGAAGACGTTGATCAGCTGCGGCAGTTCGTCGAGCTTGTATTTGCGTATGAAATACCCCGACCTCGTAATGCGCGGGTCGTGTCCGCCCACCGTAATCAGTCCCTGCCGGTCTGCACCTACGTGCATCGAGCGGAACTTATACAGCCGAAAATCCCGGTTGTGGCGTCCCACCCGTGTCTGCCGGTAAAAGACCGGGCCTGCGGAATCGAGTTTTATCCAGACGGCAAGCAGCAAAAACAACGGACTTAACACAAGCAGTCCGCAACCGCTTGCCACCACATCGAAAAGACGTTTCAAAAGAATACTGTTATGAATGGGAAAGGAGATCGATGAAATTCGTGATGACGTACTCCACGTCTTCGTCCGAAAGACGGGTGTGCAACGGAAGGGTGATTTCGTTGCGATACTGGTTGTAGGCATTGGGATAGTCGGCGATGTCGAAGCCCAATGCCTTGTATGCCGTCATCATCGGCAGCGGTTTGTAGTGGACGTTGCAGGCAATGCCCCGCTCCACCATACGCTCGATAACGGCATTGCGGTACTCCTCCTCTTTGCCGAGTATTCGGACAAGATAGAGATGTCCGCTCGATGAATGGTTGTCTCCATAATGGTTCAGCACCTGCACGCGACAATTTTTCAGTGCTTCGTTGTAGCGTGTGATGATCTGACGGCGGCGGTACAGCAGTTCAGGATAACGTTTGAGCTGCGCCAAGCCGATGCCTGCCATGATGTCGGTCATGTTGCATTTGTAGTAGGGCGCCACGATGTCGTACTCCCATGCGCCGAGTCTGGTCTTCGCCAGAGCGTCCTTGTTCTGTCCGTGCAGCGACAGCAGCTGGAACTGTTTGTAGAGCCGGTCGTCGTCGATACCCGGAACCGGACGCCATGTCAGGGCGCCGCCCTCGGCGGTCGTCAGGTTCTTGACGGCATGGAACGAGAAGGAGGTGAAGTCGGCGATTTCGCCGCACATGCGGCCATGCCGTCTTGCACCGAAAGCGTGGGCAGCATC
>CANRID010000010.1 GCA_947630665.1 uncultured Bacteroidales bacterium
ATACCAAGTGGGAGAGTAGGTAACCGCCTGACCTTAATGAGAGGACATTCGGATTGACGGGTGTCCTCTTTTTTTAGTTAGGAAAGTGCTTTTGTGAACACGGTGCTAATGCGCCGTTTTTTCTATTATTCTGAGAATCATATTTATCCCGTCCGGGATCAACCGGTCTTCGAAATCGAAGCGGGGATGATGGAGAGGGGCATGGTCCCGGCCGGCCCCCAGATCGAAAAATGCGGCCTCGCCATTGCGGGTGAAATAAGCGAAGTCATCGGAGCCTTTTTCCGGTTCTGCCGCATACATGACAGGCAGCCCCAGTTCGCGGGCGCATTCTTCCGCAATCCGGTTGGCAAGGGGACTGTTTATAGTGGCGGGAAAACTGTCGGGATAGGAAATGGAGATTTTAAATCCGTTGTCCCCGTTTTTGCCTGTCGCAGACAGGTATCGTGCATATTCCGCTTCGCATAACCGGCGTATTTCCCGTTCCGTTTCCTTTTTCATCTCTTCTAATTTCGGGTCCGTATCCGCCCGGAGCGTAAACCGCATGATGCCACTGCCGGGAGTGGTTCCGTAAGCGGGTTCGCCGATAATAAGATTGACTACGGTAGCTAAGGTACCCGGCGCATCGTATTTTTTCAGGAATCGGGCCAGATCCAGGAATATGTCAGAAGGGTTGAGCGCCAGATGAGGGGAGCAGGCGTGGGCGGTATGCCCCTCTATGGCCACTTCCATGCCTGTGGAGGCATAAGCATAGGTGGAGGGGTTGATAATGACCGTATGCAGCGGGAAGCCGGGCTTGTTATGCAGGGCGAAAGAATAATCGAATCCGATATGCAGACGGGAGAGTTCCTCCGCCATTTTCTTCGCTCCTTCTCCGGTTTCCTCGGCCGGCTGGAATAACAGATATACCTCTCCGGCTTCCACAGGACTTCCTTTTTCCTGTTTGTTCCGGCATAGCGCCCGCGCGACTCCGCACAGAATGGCCATATGGCCGTCGTGTCCGCACAGATGTCCTGCGCCGTCGTTCCGGGACCGATAGGAAAATCCGTTTTCTTCCCGGATAGGCAGGGCGTCCGTTTCGCACCGGAACATACGGGAAGGTCCCGGCCGGTTCCCCCGGAAAAGGGCGAGCATCCCGTGTCCGCCTATCTCCGTGTAGATTTTGTCGGGATGGCAGGCCTTCAGAAATCCGATGAGGGTGCGGGCCGTTTCCTGTTCATTTCCGGATGTTTCCGGGTATTGGTGAATCCGGTGCCGGAGTTGGGTTATTTCCTGCAGGAAAGGTAAGCCTTCGATTGGTTTTTGTTCCATAACTCTTGTCTTTTGTTTTCATTTCCTCTTTTTTCCAATATTTTTCGTCCCATTGCGGTTCGGCCAGCGGCTCGGTATTGTCTATCCGAAAGCGGAGATAGGTAATGGGGAATCCTTTGGACAGAAAATAGGTTTCGTAAAAGGTACGGATCGAAAGGATCTCGTCCGCTTTGTCGGTTCCGTAAATGTCCGTGCAGGCATCTAATACGGTCAACCGGTTCCGGAGGGCCAAAGCGGCGGTATATTCGTGCAGGAAACGGCTGTCCGTTTTCAGATGCACTATGCCGTCGGGAACCAGAAAATTTTTGTACCGGTTCAGAAAAGGAACGGAGGTGAGCCGCTTGCGGGCTTTTTTTATCTGCGGGTCGGGAAAAGTAATCCATATTCCGGCTATTTCGTTCGGGGCGAATAAGGATTCTATGAATTCTATCCGGGTGCGGATAAAAGCGGCGTTCTGCAACCTGTGTTCTTCTACGTATTTGGCGCCTTTCCATAACCGGGCGCCTTTTATGTCTATCCCGATAAAATTCGTATCAGGAAATTTTTCGGCCAAGGATATGGTATATTCTCCTTTGCCGCACCCCAACTCTAAAATGATGGGATGGTCGTTCCGGAAAACTTCGCGGTTCCAGGCTCCTTTCAGCCGATAGTCCTTTCTCAGAACCTCCTCGGTGGCCGGTTGGAAAAGACACCGGAACGTTTCGTTTTCCTGGAATTTCCGTAATTTGTCTTTTGCACTCATATTTTACTTTCCTTGTTTGCAATAAACGCCCACGCCGCTGATATTTCCGTAATACAGGGCCGGGTCGCGCTGCAGGAGGTCGATTTGCCAGATTCCTCCCTCACGGTTGCGGATGCCGCCCCGGTAGAGCCGTTCTATTTCCCGTACGCCGTGGCGGGATTGATAATTACCGGCCGGAGGCTCCGTGTAGGAGGGAAGCGAAAATGTATCCCGATAAACGGTTCCCCCGGGAGAGGTAAAAACAAGGGTAAGCGGATAACGGGAAATATCGTTCAACCGGCTGTTTTCCCGTAAACGGAGGGAGAAGTAGAGCTCGCATTCGTTCAGGGTGTCTTTCATATCCACCTGTAAACGGACCGGAAAATCTTTTTCCCATCCTTGCAGGGGGTCCAGATAGACGAAATCGTAATTTTTTACCGGTTCGCGGCAGGAGGCGGGCAAAAAAACGTAAGCCGCAATTCCTGCCAACAGGCAGGCAAGGCGTCTGTTTTTCCGTTTGAAAGACATATTCCGATTATTGTTTTTTATTTCTGCTCCTGTTCTTTTTATTCCGGGAATTCCTCTTTCTGTTATTTTTGGATTCGTCGAAGCGGGAGATGCTGTCTTCCCCTACCGCGCTTAAAAATTCCGGCGATTTTTCTACCGGATCTCCCAGCAGGGACTTGCCCTTTATACCTTTTTTATTCAAATGGATGATTTCTTTCACCTCTTTGGCGGTAAGCGGAATCATGTTGGCCATGTTTTGCGGATCATAGGAAAACCACATGACACCCTGCAAAATATCGGTTTTAAGCAAATACGCCTCCCCGTCTTCCAATTGCAGCGGTCCGTTTACATTCGGAATGTGGCTTTGGGCGTCTATATAGACGGGAGCTTCGTAATTTATGCAGCATTTGAGCTTTCCGCATTGCCCGGCCAATTTCTGGGGGTTAAGGGAAAGATCCTGACAGCGGGCCATCTGGGTGGTAATGGATTGGAAATCGGACATGTATCTGGAGCAGCATAACGCCTGTCCGCAAACTCCCAGGCCTCCTATGAGCCCGGCTTCCTGTCGCGCTCCTATCTGTTTCATCTCGATCCGGATTCTGAATTCTTCGGCGAATAGCTTGATCAATTGCCTGAAATCCACCCGCTCGTCTGCAATGTAATAGAAAATGGCCTTGGAACCGTCGCCCTGGAATTCCACGTCCCCGATTTTCATGTTCAATTGAAGATCTGCGGCGATCTGTCGGGAACGGATCATCACTTTATGTTCCCGGGCAATGGCTTCCTGCCATTTTTCAATGTCATGGGGCCGGGCTTTCCGGTATATTTTTCTGAATTCGTACGTGGCCGGATCGATATGCTCCCGTTGCAGCTGCCGCCCTATCACGGGGCCGTGCAGGGTTATAATCCCGACATCGTATCCGTTCTGGGCTTCTACCACCACTATGTCTCCCATTTTGAGATTCTGTCCCGAATCGTTCTTGAATATGATTTTCCGGGTGTTCTTGAACCGGACTTCGAAATATTGTTTCAGTTCTTCCTGTGTGATTCCTTCCAGCCAGTCGAAAACGGCCAGTTTGCAGCACCCGTGTTTGTAGGTATATACCGTCTCGCCCTGCCTGTTCCTTTCTTTTACGCACCCTCTCAGGCAATCATAGGTCTTATCGTTCGTTTCCATAACTATACATTATAATAGATGCGATTGCATAAATCGCAGAAAATAAATTTAGGGTTCACGTTCCTTTCGATATGCTCTATCGCGGAATTTAAAAATCCGTATCCTTTCATATAGAAATCTTTCCGGATTTTTCCCGACAGTTCTTTCAGCTTTTCCCTTTCTCCGCGCGGAGTATAGGAAATATCATCCAGGCCCAGACCCAGCATATATGTTTTTCTTAAAATCTCTAATGCCTCTATGCACAGGGATTTCTGGTCTTCCTTTCCCCAGCCGGCGACCTTTTCCCAGATTTCGAATAAGGAAACCAGATCTTTTTTGACGGCTGATTCCAGAATCGTTACAAAAGTAATATATTTATCGTTATTCTCGTTTCCCTCCTCTATCATTTCCACGGCTTTGCCGTAACTGCCGCCCGAACACCGTGCCCAAAAAGCCGCATCTTCCTTTTGCAGACCGAATCTTGCCGAAAGCGCATCCGCCAGCCGGGATTCCTCTATGGGGCCGGTCTCTATAATCCTGCATCGGGAAAGGATGGTGGCCAATATTTTCCCCGGGTTGTGGGAGATCATGAAATAATAAGTGTCCGGCTGCGGCTCCTCTAAGGACTTGAGCAGTTTATTGGCCGCTTCCGTATTCATCCTTTCCGGAAACATAATCAGCATTACCTTGGGTCCTCCCTCGTAAGAGCTCAGGCTTAATTTGCGTATGATGGAAGAGGCTTCGCTTACGCTGATGATGCCGAATTTGTTTTCGATGCCCAGCGTTTTGTACAGCTGCTGTTCGTTGAAATAGGGATCGGAAAGCACCGCCTGTCTCCAGAGAGGGTAAAAATCGTCGATTTCGCTTTTTTTGTCTTTGCCTACCAGAACGGAGGTGTTGGTGGGGAAGGTGAAATGGAGATCGGGATGGATCAGTTTTTCCACCTTGTTGCACGGATGGCACCGGCCGCATGAATCGCCCTCCTTTCTGTCGGTACAGAAAAGATATTGTATAGCCGCCAGCGCGAGAGTCAGTGCGCCGCACCCCGGCCTTTCCGTAAAAAGAACGGCATGCGGAATCCGGCCGGAATCCACCATCTTACGCAAATTATCGACAATAAGGGTATGTCCTAATATTTCTGAAAATTGCATCGTGTAAAATTAAGGTTTTTTATCCAATAATTATCATTTCGCAATTCCTGCAATCGAATTTCAACTCTAAACGGTTTTTCCCGTTCAACAGAAACAGCGGTTCCCGGAGGTTGCCGGCCTTATGCGGATCGCCGTAGCGGGCGCAGAGTCCCAGTTCGTATTTGATACAATATTTGGTACGCATCAGTTCCGCCTTTTCCGGGGGACGGAGTTCGTAGGCCGGTGCGATCCGGAGGGCTCCTCTTTCTTTATATACTTCTCCCGACAGGGAATTGGAACAGTTGGCCAAATAGGTAAGGTCGCGGGGCGCCTGCCCGCTCGTGCGGTCCGGCCCGGTTGCGGTACGGACGGCCTGCCGTAGCCGCTGTGTTGCCTTCTCTTCCCGTACCCGGGCGGCTTTTCGGATTATTTCCAGCTTTTTCCCCGCTTCTTCTGCAAGCGCCCGCCGGAACCCGTTCAGCACGGCTGTCGGGAAAAAGGGGATGGTTTCACATTGTATTTCCTTGACTTCGAACCGGAAAATCCCGGCTGTTTTGCTCAGTTGGGAGGCAATCGCCTCTCTTGCGGTTTCCGGATTCCGGGCCGGGGAGGATTCGTCCGTTATTTTGTAATGGATAGAGAAGGCTTCCGGCAGGCCGTCCGTCTGCCTCTCTCCGTCGGGAGAGGGAACAGAAAGGAGATTTTCCCGGGAAGCGATATCCGGGACAAGGGACGGAAGCTGCGCCCGGATCGAATAGCCGTCGGGACCTTGAATAAAGCGGACGGGTACGGGAATCAGGCGGCGGGGCGTGCGGGTTTCCAACTCTTTTTCGAAAGCGATGTTATAGTTCCGGTAAATCTTGGTGTTTACGGGAATCCGTATTTTTTCGGTGGTGCATACGAGATTTTCATGGCAGGTGTTGGCCCGTGCGCCGAGTATTTCGCCCTCGGGAGTAACGAAACAAAGCCCGTCTCCGTTGTGGATCTCTCCGGGACGCCGGGAGGGTTCTCCGTTGTTGCCGCCGGATGGATATTCATAGCGGAACTCGAGCATCCCCTGCCGGTTGTAGGATACCCGGGAAATGTATCCTAAAAATTCTCCCAAATATTTGGCGCCGTCGGCGCTTCTCCAGGAGCTGCGTTTGCCGTCTATAAAGAATTCCGTATAGCCCCGGTTGAATGTAAGCCAGGGACGGGGAGTGAATCCTCCCGTGCATTCTCCCCAGGAAGAGCGCGTATATTGGGGATGCTCCCGGATCCAGGCGTCTAAGATGAGCCTGTAATGCGATACTATATTCTTTACATAGGAGATGTTTTTCAGCCGTCCTTCTATTTTGAAAGAGGTGACGCCTGCGCGGATCAGGTCGGGTATGCGGTTTTCCAAGTTGAGATCTTTCGGCGAGAGCAACGGCCGGCCGGACTCTATGACCCGGCCCCCGCTATCGGTGAGCGTGTAATCGCTGCGGCATGCCTGCGTGCAGGTTCCCCGGTTGGCGCTTCTCCCCGTGAGATATTGGCTTAGATAACATTGGCCGCTGTAACAAACGCACAGCGCGCCGTGAACGAAAGCCTCTAAAGGTACTTTGACTGCCTGCCGGATGCTCCGGATCTGTTCTATACTCAGACCCCGTTCTAAAATGAGACGTTCGAACCCCAGCGACTGCGCAAATGCGGCTTCGCGGGGAGTGCGAATAACAGTCTGGGTGGAAGCATACAGAGGGATGGGCGGCAATTCCATTTTAAAAACGGAAAGGTCCTGAACGATTACCGCATCGCAGCCGGCCCGGTATGCCTCCCGGATCATCCGGTTTGCCTCTTCCAATTCGTTTTCGTAAAGAATGGTATTGAGGGTCAGGTAGATTCTGACCCCAAAGCGATGGGCGTAATGCACTAACTCCGTTATATCGGAGAAAGAATTGCCGGCCGCTTCGCGGGCTCCGAATTTCGGTCCTGCAATATATACGGCATCGGCACCGCAGTCGATAGCCGCAATGCCGATGTCTTTATTTTTAGCCGGAGCCAGCAGCTCGAGCCCTATTTGCATTGTAAAGAAGTGACCTTGCTCTGTGCGAAATCTTTGAATTGTGCGTTGGTTACAATTTGTTTATAATATACACAGGCTTTTGCATTATTGCCTTTACCTTCATAGGATCTGGCCAGATAATAGGCTATGGTAGCGTCTTTACCGTCCTGGACTTTTTCTAATAGGGTAATCGCCTGGTCGTATTTCTTCAAATTGAAAGCTGCGATTCCGCCTAATTTGCTTACCTGCGGATTGTCGCCGTATTCGGAAGCCGCGAGTGCGTTTTCGAGCATGCTTGCATTATTTTTCGCGCTGTAAGCGGCAACGGCTTTCTTTGCATACAGGTTCAGCAATTGTTTGTATGCATTATCCTTTTGTCCTAATTCGGCCGCTTTTTTCAGATTCTCTATGGCATTGGTCTCATCCTTGAGCTGGTTTTGCGCCATACCCAACCGGAGATAGGCCATTCCGTTGTCCGGGGCTTCGGTGATGACTTTCTGATATTCTGCAGCCGCTTCCGCGAATTTACCGTCGTTCAACAATGCATTTCCGGCCATAAGCAGAATATTGGGAATCAGCTCTTTGGCATCTTTTGCCACGTCCGGCTGGCCGTATTCTTCCGCTTTTGCAACAGCTTCTTTTAATTTTGCCAGCGCATCGTCCGTTTTTTTATTGGTAGCGTCTTCTTTTCCCATCTGTATCAGCAGCTTGGGAATAATCCCTTTAATTTCGGCCACCATGGAAGCACCTTCCTCTCCCACACTTTGGGCGGCAGTGAGCGCTTTCTGGAAATTTTCCAGCGCTGTCACATTGTCGCCGCCTTGCAGGGCGGTTGCCGCATTGTTATAAAGTTCTGTCGCTTGGCTTAGGTCTTGTGCGTGGGCGGCTCCGAAAATGAACATTGAGAACAATGCTGCCGCTAAAAATTTTCCGATCCTTTTCATTGAATTGATGTATGTTTAAATTAAACGTGATTTGTTTTTCACAAATGCTCTGTCAAATAACGTTCCAAAATTAAAAAAAAATAGCCATACAAACAAGAAAGCCCTGTTAAATTCGTATTTTTGCAGTTAATAAAATCCTGAACATTTATTAAAAGCGCTATTTTTACAATCGACGGGCCCATGGGAAAATTTTTCAAAGTCATACCATCCATACTTTTTTTTGTCAGTATCGCAGCCGGCTTGCCGGCACAGAATGCGGAAGTCCTGCCGGATGATCCCCGGATAAAAACGGGCCGTCTGGCCAATGGCTTGTCTTATTATATAGTTAAAAACCAGACGAAAAAGGGATATGCCGATTTCGGCCTGATCCAAAAGACGGGAACCGTGCTGGAAGAGGACGGAGGGCGCGGCATGTTCGCGATGCTGGAAAGGTTGGCCATGAAGGGGACGCGCAACTTTACCGATTCCACTATTACGGCCTTTTTCAATTCATTGGGAATCGCTCCCCGGGATATAGTTTTCGATACCCGGGAAGACGATATTACCTATCTCGTGAAAAACATTCCGGTAAAGAATCCGAATATTATAGATTCCTCGCTTTTGGTATTATATAATTGGATGAGTTCCATCAATATCGATGAGGAGGACATAATGGAGGAAATACCTTATTTGAAGAACCGTATGGAATCCGCCCGGAACGCCCGTACCCGGATGGATGCCCGGCTGATGAAGCGGCTTTTCCCGCGCAGCCCGTATGCGGCGCTGATGGAAGAGTCTGCCACGGAGGATATAGATGCTCTCTCTTCCAAGGAATTGCGCAACTTTTACTACAAATGGTTCCGTCCCGACCTTCAGGCCGTGGCCGTAATAGGCGATGTGGATCCGGAGTCTATGGAAACGCGTATCAAATCGGTCTTTTCCACGATTCCCAAGCCGCTGAAAGGACAAAAAAGGCCTTATTATACGCCGCAGACGTTAAAAGGGGTGCAGGTATGCTTGCTGAAAGACAAAGAGTACGGGAATACCCGGGTAGAGATAGATTATTTGAAAAAGCCTCTTCCCGACGAGTACCGGAATACCAATATCCCTTTTGTCGGGAGGTATATGAACAATACCGTTTGCCGGTTGTTTGCGGACCGTATAAGAGAAGAAGCCTTGGCGCAGGGAATTCCTATATACAATATCGAAGTCCGGACGGGCAAGTTTATGAATATGCGGAATCGGGAGACGGTTTCCATTGCCTTCGAGACGTTGCCGGCCACGGTGTATTCCGCTCTTTCTTTTGTGAAAAGCGAGATCGACCGGTTGAAAGAATACGGATTTACGAACCGGGAATTCTTCATTTCCAAAGATATTTTCTTCCGGGATATAGACCTTATGTATAATCTTCGCGAACAGGCGGATAACCGGATATATTTGAACAGAATCCGGGATCATTATTTGGAAGGTTACTCTTTGGCGAGCATCGAGATGGAATACGAACTGGCGAAAGAGATCCTTTCCACCGTAACGCGGGACGAACTGGATTCGTATGCCGGTTCCCTTTTCGATCAGACGGACGATATAGTGCTCAGTTGCAGAATGCCGGACGCCCCGGGACCGGAGGACATTTCTTTGCGCCGGATGTCTGGTGCGTTCAATAACGCCCTTACCTTGGCCCAGACATCCGACATGACGACCGAAGTGTTGCGCTGGCCCGGAGAAAATTATTCCGGCGGTTCTTCCCGGATCGTTTCGGAGGTTTCCGACCCTGTCTCCGGCTCCCGGATACTGATTCTTTCGAACGGGG
Organism: uncultured Bacteroidales bacterium; assembly: GCA_947630665.1. Lineage (GTDB taxonomy): Bacteria > Bacteroidota > Bacteroidia > Bacteroidales > UBA932 > Egerieousia. Next base: position 9,579 of record CANRID010000010.1, read on the forward strand.
CCACCGCCATCCTCAAAAAAACCGGAGGTTCATTGGATACGATATCTTTCAGGGCGGTCAGCAAGGGAGGCCTGTCGCTTTTGCCCGAGGTGAATTTTTCTACAGGAGAGTTTATCAACGGGGTGCTGGAGCTGGGAGGCCTGGGGGACATTTCCCGTCCGGGATGGAACAGACTGTACGCTTATGAAAATATATATTCCTCCGCCCGCATTTTCCCGGAACGGGAGAGAGTGGAAGGATGGGCGTTGAAGGGCGATGAAGAAAAATTATTCCAGTTGCTGAATTTGAACTTTACGGCCCGTCGGGAAGATTATAATGCCTATGACCTGTATAAAAAAGAGAAAGTTTACCAACGCAACTATATTTCCCTTTCTCCGGAGGACGTGTTCCGGGATTCAACGGTAAATTATAATTTCAATAACCGCAGGTACATCCGCCGGCCTTCTGCGGGAGAAATAGAAAGTATGAATTACCAGTCGTTGCTTACGGAGCTTCGGAACAGATTTTCCAATGCGGCCGATTTTACTTTCATCTTTGCGGGAGATATGGAAGAACACCGGTTCAGGGATCTGGCCGTAAAATATATCGGCAGTCTTCCCGGAGATGTTTCCCGACGGGAAAACTGGCTCGTGGTCCCGAATTATTTTACCAAAGGCCGCACCCGGGAGCATTTCCTGTATCAAATGGAGGCTCCCCGCACTTATGCGAGCATCACTTATTCCAACGGATGTCCCTATCAGTTGGAGAATCTGATTTTGGGAGAAATACTCCAAACCTATTTGCGCCGGAAGCTGGATGCGGGGAAAGTGGGGAATTTTTCCCCGAAGAATGAGGTGCAGGGGAAAATGTATTATTATCCGGAAGAGATATTTGTGTTGAATCTCCGGACGGATGCCCCGGATATCGTTACTTCGGAAAAAATTGCGGATATGGCGGATGCCGTACTGAATGAAATTCCGGATGCCGGGACGGACCGGGTTCTGTTCGACCAGATTCTCTCCGGCATGGAAAAGTCTTTTAATCAAAAAAGTTCCGGAAACGGATATTGGCTGGATGTGTTGGAGCAACGCTATATTGTCGGGAAGGATTTTCACAGCAATTATCTTTCGGCGCTCGGGGAAATCACTCCGGAAAAGTTCGAGGATTTCGTCCGCTCTCTTTTGGCGGAGGGGAATCGGATAGAGGTAGTAATGGAGGGGACGACGGAAGATGTGAATTCTCCCGATCTGATGAAGGACAATGCCTTTATCAGAGATTATTTCGGAGAGTGAATTAATTGATTGACGGAATCGTATGAACGGAAGAGGGACAAACGGGAGACCCGTTATTATGCAGATAGACGACTATCTTATTTCATCCGAGATTCTTACGGAATATTTTCATTGCGATTATTCGAGCTGCCGCGGGTGCTGTTGTATTATAGGGGACAGCGGCGCTCCGTTAGAGGAAAACGAGGAAAACGTTTTGGAACGGGAATATCCGAATTATAGCGGGTTCATGACTCCGGAAGGCCGGGAGGCGGTCCGGAACCAAGGTTTTGCCGTGACGGATGCGGACGGGGATTTGGTGACGCCCTTAGTGGCGGGCAAGGAATGCGCCTATACGAGTTTCGATAGGGAGGGGAATTGCCGCTGCGCGGTGGAAATGGCTTGGGAGTGCGGGAAAAGCGGATTTAGAAAACCTTTGTCCTGCGCCCTCTATCCCATCAGGGTTTCGGTATTGTCCAACGGAATGACCGCTCTGAACCTGCATAGATGGCATATTTGTGCGGATGCCTTTCTGAAAGGGAAAAAAGAAAGGGTTCCCGTATATCGTTTTTTAAAGGAACCCATTATCCGCGCTTTCGGAGAGGATTTCTATTCCTCTTTGGAAGAGGCCTCCAACAGTCTGCAAGCCTCGGAATAATCTTCATCGTTTACCACGAGCTCCATGCTAAGGAGATCCGTATTGGACACGGAAGAAAATGGGATGTTCTCGTTCAATACCCGGGCCTTGATCCCGTAATTTTCCAGCATTCCCTTGGCCAGATTGGCGCTGAATGCATCGGTGTATTTGCCTACTACTTTCATCAGGATACCTCCTTTTGCATCAGGAATTCGATCATCCGGCCGAAACGATACGTATCTTTCCGTAATCCCTCAACGATGACAGGATTGGAGGAATAGTCCACGGTTACGGCATCTTCATTCATGCGCATGAACCGGGTGAATTTGCTTTTCGGACGGAAGGTAAGTATGCGGCCCGTCTCATTTTCCAATATGAAATTGGCGTTCTCGAAAATCTTGATGATTTCCTGCTTTTTCTCCTCTGCATTATTGTTGGTATAGACTTCTTTCTTGGCGAAGCCGAAAAGGGGATAGATGGCTGAAACGGCCACGAAAAAAGCCAGAATCTTGTACCCGGAACCCTCCTTGAACAAATCGGCGACGGTCAGTCCTTCCGGATGGGAGGAAGCGTAGAAGACTATCAGCACTATAAGGCAGAACATGACGGCGAAATAGAGAAAATATTTGATCGCTCTAATTAAATATTTCATTTGTCGGGATGTTTAAATTATTACTATGGTACGGTTTTTTAATGTTCCCGTTTGAGAGGAACATACAAATTTAATAAAAATAGAACGAAAATTACTATTTTTGTGCATCATGCAAGATAAATAAAAATTATTCTAATATAAGAAATCATGGAAAAGAATTTAAAGATTTTGATAGGGGTCTTGTCGGGAGTCGCCTTGATACTGGCCGGAGTATTGATCTATATCTGGATAGACAGAAACAGCATGATAGACGATCTGACAGTGGAAAAGGAAACCCTTACGACCGAGATGATACAATTGCAACAGGAGTATTCCAATCTGTCTTCTACCAATGATACGCTCAATGCCGAGCTGCAGGTGGAGAGGGAGAAGGTGGAACAGTTGCTGGAGAGGGTGAAGAAAACGGAGGCTACCAACCGGGCGAAACTGCGCCAGTATGAGAAGGAACTCGGAACGCTTCGCTCGATCATGCGCGGATATATCAAGCAGATCGATTCCCTCAATACATTGAATACCAATCTTCGGAAAGAGACGGCACAGGCCCGCAGCGAGGCCCGGGCCAGTCGGGAAAAATACGAGAACCTGAAATCCACTACGGAAGAATATGCAAAGCAGGTGGAGAAGGGCTCGGTGATCAAAGGCCGGGGACTGACTGTAGTAGGGGTAACGGAAGCCGGCAAGGAAACCAACCGGAGCAGCCGGGTGGTCAAGCTCAAAGCCTGTATGAATTTGGTTGAAAACAGTATAGCCAAGAGAGGCCCCAAAACGGTTTATATCCGCGTAAAGGGTCCCGATGGCATACTGATGACTTCCGACCAGCAGCTGATATTTACGGTGGATGGGGAGCAGATGATTTATTCCGCCTCCCGAGAGGTAGATTATCAGGGAAACGAAGTGGAAGTATGTATCTATTTTTCAGACGGGGAGAAATTCAGGAAAGGGGTTTATACGGTGGATGCCTATACCTCTGACGGCAAGATCGGCTCGTCCGACGTTTTGCTGAAGTAAGGTGGTGCCGGAGTTGATTTAAAACCGAAAGGAAAAATTGGCGGGCATATATATTCATATCCCTTTCTGCAAGTCTTTTTGTACGTATTGCGGATTTTATTCCGTTAAAGACCGGGGACGGGAAGATAAGTTCATTGCGGCCCTTCAGAAGGAGATATTTTATAAAAAGGATTTTTTTAAACATGCGGGAGTCTCTCCGGAAACCTTGTATATAGGCGGAGGGACTCCTTCCGTTTTGCCGGCCGGTGGATTGGCCCGTGTGGTGGGGGCGGTAAAGGAGGGATTCGGATTGGTTGACATACCGGAATTTACCGTAGAGGTGAATCCGAACGATATTACTCCGGAGTATGTACGGTCATTGGCGGCTTTAGGCGTGAACCGGGTAAGTATGGGCATCCAGTCGTTTATAGACAGACATTTGAAATGGATGAACCGGCGGCATACGGCAGCCCAGGGAGAACAGGCGTACCGGATTTTGAGGGAAAACGGAATCCGCAACATCAGTATAGACCTGATTTTCGGTTATGAAGGGCTTTCTCCGGAGGATTGGGAGTATAATTTAGACAGGGCGCTTTCGTTGGCGCCGGAGCATATTTCGGCTTATCAGATGAGCATAGAACCCGGAAGCGTTCTTTTTTCCATGGTCCGCCGGGGAGAGTACCGGCCTCTTGCGGAAGAGGTTTGCCGGATGCAGTACTGCCGGCTGCAGGACAGGTTGGCGGAGGCGGGTTACGAACAATACGAAATTTCCAATTTCGCTAAAATAATTCCGGGAGAGGGGACTCCTTCCGGCTGGCGGTCGCGTCATAACAGTTCTTATTGGGATAAATCTCCCTATTTAGGTTTGGGACCGTCCGCCCATTCGTATGACGGACGGAAAAGGAGCTGGAACGGGAGCAGCTTGAAACGGTATTGCGAATATTATATGAATCGGGATATGAATGCAGATGCGGATGCGGATGAGTCCTCCTATACAGGTGGCGAGACCCTTTCCCGTGCCGCTTCGTTTAATGAATCCTTGATGCTGGGTTTACGGCGGAAAGAAGGGGTGTTGTTGGAGGAGCTGGATCGCTCGCTGCTGAATGCGGCTCTGCCGGATATTAAAAGAATGCACGCTGCCGGGAATCTGATCGTGTATCGGGAGGGGGGAACGGAGATAATCGGTGCGGACTGTATGGAGAGGGCGGTGAAAAGCGGGGAACTGTCGGGATACAAAATGATAATCCCGTCCGCGAAATGGTTCGTATCGGACGGGATCATAAGGGAATTATTTATTCTTTCTTAAAAATCGTTGAAAATATAGTCCGGTCAGGCTTACTGGATGATGAAGGCGTGTATGGCTACGGCCATGAATCCGAGTACTAACAGGGAGGCCACGATGTAGGAAATCACTTTCCAGCGTTTGAGCCAGATATAATTGTTGATTCCCAACGTTTGGAAGGCGCTCCAGAAGCCGTGGGTAAGGTGGAACCACAGGGCAACGAACCAAAGCAGATAGATTACCAAGTTGACCGGAGAGGAGAATGTCTTGTATAACAACTCGGGACCGCTTTCGTATGTACCGATGTTGGTTACCTCCGGCAATTGCATGTGCGCCCAGAAATGGGTCAGGTGGAAAACCAGTATGCCTAAGACAATCAGACCCAGCACGAACATGTTTTTGGAGGCCCAGTCGTCTGCTTTTCCTTTGTTGGGAACGGCATATCTTTGCGGCCCGCGGGCTTTGAGGTTATGGAAATTCAGAATCAGCGCATAGATTATATGGACAATGAACCCAAGCGCCAGAACGGGTACCATCACAGTTACAACAGGGAGGCTCATAAATTCGCAACCGGCCTCAAATGCCTCGTCGCTGATAAGGGAGAGACAGTTAACACCAACGTGGATAAATAAAAAAAGAATGAGAAACAAGCCGCTTACACTCATTATAAGCTTTTTCCCGATTGAAGATGTAAAGATATTTGCCATATCGATAGTTATTATTTTTTTAGAAATTCGGAATTTGAGATACAAAGATATACTCTAAGTTGCAATTATCATAATATTTGGCTACTTTTGTTTATCTTTATTTTTAATTTGATGAAATACACGAGAGTTCTATTGAAACTGAGCGGAGAGAGTCTCGGGGGAGCGAAAGGAGCGGGCTTGGACGAGAAAGTAATGGCCCGGTACGCCAAGGAGATCGCGGAAGCGGCCCGGAGCGGAGTGCAGCTTTCGATTGTGATAGGAGGCGGCAATATCTTTCGCGGAGTGACGGGGACCGGAAAGGGTTTCAGCCGGGTTAAGGGAGACCAGATGGGAATGCTGGCCACCGTTATCAACAGTATCGGCCTTTCCATGTTCATAAAGTCGGAAGGAGTGCATGCGGAGGTGTTTACCTCCACGCCTATGGAGCCGATGGCCCGGTATTATGCACGGGAGAAGGCGATCGGGCTGATGGAAAAGGGGGGAGTGGCGATTATCGCCGGCGGAACGGGAAATCCGTATTTTACCACTGATTCCGCTTCGGCCCTGCGGGCATGTGAAATAGGGGCGCAGGCCTTGCTGAAGGGAACCCGTGTGGACGGAGTCTATACGGCCGATCCCGAGAAAGATCCTTCGGCCGTCAAATTCGATACCATCACTTTCGATGAGGTGTATCGCCGCGGATTGAAAATCATGGACCTGACGGCCTTTACCCTGTGCCGGGAAAACGATTGCCCTATCGTGGTGTTCGATATGGACACTCCGGGAAATCTTATCAAAGTCTTGTCGGGAGAAAAGATAGGGACTTTGGTAATGAATCGGGAAATTTGATTGTAACCGGCAGGAATTGAAAAAGTTTTGAAAATCAAAAACAAGTGTTTATGGATATAAGTGTTTCGAAAGATTCGATTGCGCAGGCAAAGGAAAAAATGTCCAAAGCCATAACGCATCTGGAAGAAGAATTAAAAACCTTTAGAGCCGGGAAAGCCAATATTTCCGTTTTCAACGGCGTGATGGTGAATTATTACGGTTCTCCTACTCCTGTTCCGCAGGTATCCAGCATCACTACTCCCGATGCGAAAACCATTATCATCCAGCCGTGGGAGAAAAAGCTGATTGCAGGGATCGAAAAAGCGATTATGGATGCGAATCTGGGCTTTACTCCGCAAAATAACGGCGAAACTATCCGTATCAGCATACCTCCGCTGACCGAGGAGCGCCGCAAGGAGTTGGTTAAAAAGACGAAGACGGAGGGGGAAAATGCTAAGGTAAGTATCCGGAGCGCACGCCGCGAAGCCGTAGAGCAACATAAGAAATTCCAGAAAGAGGGTCTTCCGGAAGATGTCTGCAAAGATGCCGAGACTCTCATTCAAAAAGAAACGGACGCTTTCAGCAAGAAGGTGGATGAAATTATCGCCGCCAAAGAGAAGGAGATCATGACCGTCTGATCTTAAGGACTATTTTACCGAAAGTATTTTTTCGATTGCCTCTTTAAGGGAAGATTCGGGCAGGGCCCCCTGCAACATCTGCGGTAGTTCCTCCATTGGGATAAATAAGATACTCGGAATGCTTTGGATGCCGAAGACGGCAGCCAGCTCTTGTTCCGTATCCGTATTGACTTTATAAAAATCTATTTTTCCTGCGTATTCTTCGGCCAGTTTTTCCAGAATGGGGGCGACGATTCTGCACGGGCCGCACCAGTCGGCATAGAAATCTATAATGGCCGGTCTGTTCCCCAGATATTTCCATGTAACGGGATCGGTCTTGTAATCATCGATTTTCTTTAAAAATTCCGTTTGGGTCAGTGGGGTGACTTTTGCTGTTTTATTCTGGGAGGTCGTGGTATTGTCGGGAGCGGCATTTGCGTTGCCGGTGTTTTGCCCGCAGGCCTCGATTGTTATCAGTATCAGGGCGATAATAAGAAAATATGTCGCTTTCATCATGTCTGTATATTGGTTCGTGTATAATTCTGTCGGTCAAATATAGTTAATAAATCCTACAATCAGAACGACAGTCTCCTTTTTCCTGTGTCCTTGGCGAATTTGTTCCAGACAATCATCCCGTTCAGGCCAATGACACTTCAAAACAAACACTACCCGGCAGACTATTTAGAATCTTTCATTTCATTTGTAACAAGTTCTTGCAACTTCTTTTTAGGTAACAAATATTGATACTCTGCCACGGCAATTGGCTTATGGATATCTTGCAGAGCCAATTCTACCTCCAAGTGGTCTTTCTCCGCACAAAGGATGATTCCGATAGACGGATTTTCATCGGGAGCCTTTTCCAACTTATCCAGCAAGGATAAGTAGAAATTCATCTTACCTACATATTCGGGCTTAAACTCGCCAATTTTCAATTCGATAGCGACCATAGAACGGAGTCGGCGATGGAAAAAGAGCAAATCAACCCTGTACTCCTTATCATTGAATGTTAGCGTATGCTGATTGCCAATGAAACTAAAACCACTACCCAACTCCATAATAAAGGTTGTGATTTTCTGCACAAGGCGATGCTCCAACTCCAATTCTTTCAATGGCTCAACTGCATCAATGAATCCGAGATTATAACTACTACGGAACACTTCATTGGCGTAATCGGCCTGTTGAGCAGGCAATATGGAATTAAAATTGTTGGACTTCTTTACCGCTTGTATTGAAAGGTGGTATTCAGACTTCAATGCGTGATTTAACATATCTCGTGACCAACCTTTAGAGACAACTTCATTGGCATAAAATACGATATGTTCGGGGGATAGATTATAGCTCATCAGAAGCAGATTATGACTCCACGGCAAAAGTGCGACAGCCTGTCGCAGTTTTGTATCTCCTTCTTTATAACGGAGATAAAACTTCTTCATATCCCATAGGTTTCTCGGAGACAATCCCATATCTGGATACTTTGTTTTCAAATCTATGGATAGCCTCCTTACGATACTATCGCCATGCTTGCTGTCAACTTTTCTCTCGTCTAACAATTTGCCTATCTCCCAATAGGAAGACATCGCAATAGTATTTATTTGTTTTGCTATTCGTAATCGAGATGTTTCGATTACTGCTACGGCCTGTTGCAGTAATTCATTGTAATCTTCTTCACTGAATGGTCTTGAAACGGTTAAATCCTTCATAGTCTTATCTCTCTATTGCTTAAACCTTATGCAAAGGTATAAAAGATCTTCGGTTGTAATGTAACATAAGCGGACTTAAATGCCTTTTGCCTTATCCTGCTTGCCTTATGTATTAAGCCGAAACGCAAGAGCAATGACCATTTCAAGGTTGTAGAATGTCGCCCAACTTGTAGGCATCGCCTGATTAAGTTCAAGCATAGAAATAAACTCCTCGGAAAGGTGTATTAACAAACTCTCCCCGTCGCAAGAATCTGCGGCAGGGAGAATTTCTGTTTTCAATAACCGGAGGTTTTTCTTCTGACCGGTTTTATTCCTTGATGGCTTTAATTCCAGGCAGCTCGGTTCCTTCTAAATATTCCAGCATGGCTCCGCCGCCGGTGGATACGTAACTTACTTTGTCCGCAAACCCCATTTGGGTGACGGCCGCTACGGAATCTCCGCCTCCTACTAAGGTGAAAACTCCCTTTTCAGTTGCCAGAGCGAGCATTTCGGCGATTTTTTTGGTGCCGCCGGCAAAGTTAGGGAATTCGAATACTCCTACCGGGCCGTTCCACAGAATGGTCTTGGAATCCATAATGACTTTCTCCCATGTCTGTAAAGTGGCGGGGGCGGCGTCCATGCCTTCCCATCCGTCGGGAATATTATTGCTCGGACATATTTGCGTATGGGCGTCGTCGGCAAACGAGTCGGCGGCGATCACTTCATCGGATAAATAGAGTCTGACACCTTTCTCCTTGGCTTTTTCCATGATTTTCCGGGCTGTCTCCAATTGGTCGGATTCGCAGATCGAATTGCCGATTTTGCCTCCTAAGGCTTTCTCGAAGGTGAATACCATGCCGCCGCCGATGATCATGTTGTCAACGATGTCGAACAGGTGCTCGATAATGCCTATTTTGGAAGATACTTTGGCGCCTCCTATAATGGCGGTTACAGGTCTGGCCGGATTGTGCAGGACTTTGTCGATGGCCTTGATTTCGCCTTCCATGACATATCCGAACATTTTGTCGTTCGGAAAATACTTGGCTATCAGTGCGGTGGAAGCATGGGCGCGGTGTGCGGTCCCGAAGGCATCGTTTATATAGCAGTCGGCGTAGGAAGCCAGTTTTTTTACGAATTCTTTCTGGCTTTCTTTCAGTTTGGCCTTGGCTTCTTTCTTTTCTTCGTCCGTAGCGGTTTCCGACAGTCCTCGCGGTTTTCCTTCTTCTTCCGCATAGAAACGCAGGTTTTCCAGCAGCAGCACTTCGCCCGGCTTGAGGGTTTCGGCCTCCTGCCCGGCTTTCATGCAGTCGGGAGCGAATTTGACTTTGACACCCAGCAATTCTTCGATGCGGGAGATGATATGTTTAAGAGAGTATTTTTCCGTTACGCCTTTGGGACGTCCCAGATGCGACATGATAATCAAAGAGCCTCCCTCGTCCAGCACTTTTTTAAGGGTAGGTATAGCGGCCCGGATACGGGTATCGTCCGTGATCTCGAACTTGTCATTTAACGGCACGTTGAAGTCAACCCTGACGATTGCCTTCTTGCCCTTGAATTTGTAAGTGTCAATGCTTTGCATACCTTTATTTTTTTAATAGTTCATTATCGCGGCAAATTTAGTTAAAAATTCAATACGTTTCTTTTAACAATCCGCTATCTTTGCTACCTACTTTGGAATTTCCATATTCGTTTATCCCGATAGCAAGCAGATTATGTTATTACAATCTCCGCAAAACTGGAAAGATTACGAACTGATAGATTCGGGCGGCTTCGAGAAACTCGAGCGCTTCGGTTCCTATATTCTGGCGCGTCCCGAGCCTAAGGCGTTGTGGGAAAAATCCCTTTCCGAAAAGGAGTGGAATGCGATGGCCCACACCCGCTTTTTGACAGGCGCAGGATTCGGACGTTCCGGAAAGGAGGACAGCGGTACGTGGAAGATGCTGAAAAAGATGCCTGAGCAATGGTATATCCGGTATAATCCGAATGTCCCGGCCGCAGAAAAGAAAGCGGAGGAAGGAAAAGAAGTGCAAACCGGTCGTGCCGAATCCTTTAGAAGGCCCGATCTTGTCTTGCGCCTGGGACTTACCTCTTTCAAACATGTGGGCGTGTTCCCGGAGCAGGCTCCTAACTGGGATTTTATTTACACCCGTACCCGGGAACTTGCGGAAATTTTTAAAAACAGGAAAGGTCCCGACGGGAAACCGCTGAAAGATGCGCTCGGGAATCCGTTGCGTCCCAAGATATTGAATTTGTTCGCCTATACCGGGGCGGCTTCTTTGGCGGCGCGGGCCGGCGGTGCGGATACCACTCATCTGGATTCCGTTCGGCAGGTGGTGACCTGGGCCCGCGGGAATATGGAAGCCAGCGGATTAGACAATATCCGATGGGTAGTGGAAGACGCCCTGAAATTCGTAAAGAGGGAAGTGCGGCGCGGAAATCTGTATAACGGTCTGATTCTGGATCCCCCTGCATACGGGCATGGTCCCGACGGGGAAAAATGGAAGTTGGACGAACTCCTGTTCGAATTGTTGTCGGAATGTTCCGCTATCATGGCGCCCCGGGACAGTTTTATGGTGCTGAACTTGTATTCCAACGGCTATTCGGCTTTGCTGGCCGATACGGCCGTGCGTTCCGCATTCGGACTGTTGCCCCGGCAAACGGGAGCGGATCGGGAACCGGTTCCCGGCAATACGGCGGAAAACGGCGGTACGGTGGGAAAAAATGGGGAAACGGCGGTTCGGGAGTCCGGAAAAGCCGATCTGAGCTGCGGCGAACTGGTGCTTGCAGATCGGTTCGGAAAGGCGATTCCGCTGAGCGTGTTTTCGAGGCTCTGCCGGTAGGCGGGCCGGCGGATGATCGTTTCCCGGGAAAACGGAAAGACGGAATGCGGAAGCCGGGGGAGCGGAAAAATCCGAAAAATCCGGCGGATACCCGTCGGGATATAAATAAAGGAAGAATTAACAAATGAACGATTGAATATGATGCACGTACTTTCGATATTCGCTCCGCTGGCGATCAAATGGAATGTTTCTCCGGAGTTGCTCCATATAGGCTTTATCCATGTCAGGTATTACGGGATATTGTTTATTCTGGGATTTATTCTGGGGTATTATCTTTTCACATGGTTTTATAAACGGGAAGGTCTGCCGGTGAGTCTGCTGGACCCGCTGTTATACGTTTTGTTGGGGTGTACGCTTGTCGGCGCACGTCTGGGGCATGTGTTATTTTACGAGCCGGCGTTTTATTTTGCACATCCGTGGAAAATATTTGCGGTATGGGAGGGCGGTTTGGCCAGCCATGGAGGGGCGATCGCGATTCTGTTAGGGTTGTGGTGGTATGCCCGGCATTACGGCCGCAAATATGATTTCGATTATCTGTGGATGCTGGACCGGGTGGGGATAGCCATTCCTTTTGCGGGAATGTTCATCCGCTTGGGGAATCTGATGAATTCCGAGATCTACGGGCATGTGACCGATTTGCCGTGGGGATTTATTTTCCTGCAGCGGGGAGAGACGCTGCCCAAACATCCTACCCAGTTATATGAGGCGCTTTGTTATCTCCTGACCGGTACGGCGCTGGTATTGCTTTATAAATACTGTTTGCCTAAGATGAAAAGGGGATTCTTTTTCGGCTTGTTCCTGATCGGAATTTTTGCTTCCCGGTTCTTTATAGAATTCATAAAAGAGCCGCAGGCGCTTTTCGAGCAGGGTATGCCTCTTAATATGGGACAGATTCTGAGCATTCCTTTCGTGCTGTTTGGAATTTTCCTGATTGTAAGGAGCTTCAGAATTTCAACTCCTGCGGCGCGGGTATCGGGGAAGCCCGGAAGCAAGAAAGGGGCTGCGGCAAAACCTCGGAAATAGGTCCGGAAGTTATCGGGAGAAAAAGCGATCCATGTCCCGCTTCATGTCTTTTTCTTTAATGGATTGCCGTTTGTCGAATTCCTTTTTCCCTTTGGCTAAGGCGATATTCAGTTTGGCGTAACCGTTTTGGGCTATGAAAAGCCGGGTCGCCACAATCGTCAATCCTTTTTCCTGGACCGAGCGTTGTAATTTCCGGAGTTCTCTTTTCGTGAGCAAAAGTTTTCGGTCCCGTTTGGGGTCGTGCCTGTTGAAGCTGCCCCACCAGTATTCGGATATATGCATGTTTTTTACATACAGCTCTCCCCCCACAAAATAGCAGTAGCTGTCCACTAAGGAAGCTTTGCCGCTCCTGATGGATTTGATTTCCGTTCCCGACAGCACGATTCCCGCAGTATAGGTCTCCAGGAATTCGTACTCGAAAGAGGCGCGTTTGTTTTTGATCTCTATTTTGCTCGTTGCTTTGGGCATAATGAACCGTTTTAAAAACTTGCCGGGCGGGTTTGTACCGTAACAAAGTCCGTGCAAAAATAGCATATTTTTTATACTTTTGTATGTTGATTGATATTCCTGCAGGTGGAAACAAAAAGATAATTATGGATTGGAGCCGACTGATTTCGAATAAGCGTTATGGAATGGAAAAATATCATGCCGCCCGCAAGGACGACAGGTCCGAATTTCAGCGCGATTACGACAGGTTGATATTTTCCGCTCCTTTCCGGCGTTTGCAGAACAAGACCCAGGTGTTCCCTTTGCCCGGAAGCGTTTTCGTCCATAACCGGCTGACCCATAGCTTGGAGGTTTCCTGCGTGGGCCGTTCTTTGGGAAATAATGTGGCGCGGGATCTGATACGGCTGGATCCGTCTTTGCAGGAAACTCATTTGCCGGAAATCGGTTCGATCGTTTCCGCCGCCTGTCTGGCCCATGACCTGGGGAATCCGCCTTTCGGCCATTCGGGAGAACGGGCCATTTCCACTTATTTTTCGGAGGGGAACGGACAACAGCTCAGACATAGCTTGGAGCATGTTCCCGGCGCCTGGGAAGATTTTACTCATTTCGAGGGGAATGCAAATGCTTTCCGGCTTCTTACGCATCAGTTCGAAGGACGCCGCGAAGGGGGATTCGTAATGACTTATACCACGTTGGCTTCGATTGTCAAATATCCTTATTCCTCGCGTCTGGCCGGCGAAAAGCTCAAATTCGGATTTTTCCTGAGCGAGGAAGAGGTTTTCAAGAAGATTGCCGATGAGTTGGGATTGATCCGGCGGAATGAGGGCCGTGCCGGAAAAGACGCTGCGGCCGGAATGCTTTTGGAGTATGTCCGGCACCCGTTGGTTTATTTGGTGGAGGCGGCCGATGATATTTGCTATCAGGTAATGGATATAGAGGATGCCCATAAGTTACGCCTGCTTACTACTGAAGAGACGACGGAGTTGTTTTTGAACTTTTGCGACGACCGGCGCCGCGAGCGGTTCCGGGAGGTGTGCGGCGTGGTTCACGATGTGAACGAACAGGTGGCGTATTTACGCTCGGTAGTAATAGGGCTGCTGGTGGACGAATGTTCCCGGATTTTCGTGGAAAACGAGAAGCGGATTCTGTCGGGAACCTTTGAGGGAACCCTGATTAAACATTTATCTCCGAGGGCTTGCGCGGCTTATGAAAATTGCACCCGGACGGCATTAAAAAAAATATACCGTTCCCGGGATGTCCTGGATATAGAGCTGGCGGGTTTCAGAATTATCCATACGCTGGTGGATATGATGATAAAAGCGGTTATGTCGCCCGAGAAGGCTTATTCCCGGTTACTGATAGACAGGGTATCCGGACAATACAGCATCCATGCTCCTACGTTATACGGCCGGATACAGGCGGTGCTGGATTATATTTCCGGGATGACCGATGTCTATGCGCTGGATCTGTACCGCAAAATCAACGGCAACAGCCTTCCCGCCCTGTAAAAGCGAATTCCAACTTTTTAACGAACTTAAAATGCCTTTGAATTTCCCGATAGATTTTCCTGAAGACGATTTTCCGGTAGATGTGCATGCGCTGCGGGAACAGGGGTATGATATGATCTGCGTGCTGGGGCCTACCGCCAGCGGCAAGACCCGTTTTGCCGTGGAGCTGGCTTTGCGGTGGAGCCTTGATGCGCAAGGGCAATCTTCGGACGGTTTCCGTTTGGGGGCGGAGATTATTTCAGCGGATTCCCGACAGGTATATAGGGGAATGGATATCGGTACCGGAAAGGATATGGAAGAATATACGGTGGATTTATGCAGCTCCGGACGGCCTTTTCATCGGTTTATTACCGTTCCCTGCCATTTGACGGATATCGTTCCGGCGGGGACGAAGTATAATCTGTTCGAATACCGGCGGGATTTTCTCAAAGTCTATAATCAGATAAAGGGCAGGGGAAGGATGCCCGTCTTGTGCGGGGGGTCGGGTTTGTACATCGAGTCCGCCACCTTGAATTACGAATTGCGGAGGGTGGATCCCGATCCGCAGCTTCGCGCTTCCTTGGAGGGAAGAACCATGGAGGAACTCAAAGAGATGCTGGTGCGTCTGAAAGCGGCACGCGGAGACAAGCCCCATAACATTACGGATTTCGATACTAAAAAAAGGGTAATCCGCGCTATCGAGATAGAAAGGGCTGAGGCCGGCATGGTTGCCGGGATGGATTCGGAGAAACCATACGGTCCCGACAGAGAAGAATTTTCCGCCCGTCCGTCCAAATGCAAGTATATCGGTATAAAGGTGGACCGGGATACCCGCAACCGCCGGATCGACATGCGCCTTAAACGGCGTTTGGAGAATGGCCTGGTGGAAGAGGTGAAAGGATTGTTGGACGGGGGCATACCGGCTGAAGATCTGATATATTACGGGTTGGAGTATAAATTCGTAACCCGGTACCTGCTGGGGGAGATGGAATATGGAGAGATGGTGGAAAAATTGGCCATCGCCATTCATCAGTTCGCCAAGCGCCAGATGACCTGGTTCCGGGGGATGGAACGGCGGGGCATCGAAATCCAGTGGGTGGAATGGGGATCATGCCATTAATTGAAAATCAAATAATTCTTAAATACGATTGGAAATGGATAAGTTGAATGTAAGTAAAAGATTTTTAGGTCGTTGCATGAAATCGCTCGGCGGAGTGATTCTTATGAGTTCCTTTATGTTTGTTTGCGGTCCGGTCCGGGGGCAGAAAGTGAATGATCTCGTTTATACGGATGCCCGGGAATTGTCGTTGATCGGACAGGGGTTTGAGACAGCGGAGGGATATACCCGGTTGCCGGAGAATCTGAAGGGGAAAGTGCGGGATGCCGTATGGGATCTGGGACAGAATTCTGCGGGTCTGGCGATCCGGTTCCGGTCGAACAGTTCCTGCATCGGCGCAAGATGGACCTTGTTGAATAATTTCAGTATGGCTCACATGGCCGGTACCGGTATCCGCGGTCTGGATTTGTATGCGTTGGACGGAAAGGGAAACTGGAGATTTGTCGGGACCGCACAGCCTAACGGAAAAGAGTCGGCGAATATTTTCGTGCGGAGAATGAACGGGGAGGAAAAGGAATTTTTAATGTATCTTCCTTTATATGACGGAGTCGTAAAGTTGGAAGTAGGAATCGACAGTACGGCCTATATCGCTAAGCCTCAAGAGAGTGTCCTCACCGGAACGGAGGGGAAAAAACCGGTAGTCTTTTACGGGACCAGTATTACCCAGGGTGGGTGCGTTTCCCGTCCCGGGATGGCGTATCCGGCTATCGTGTCGCGTAAATTACAGAGGGATGCGGTGAATCTGGGCTTCAGCGGGAACGGCCGGATGGACCGTGTGATGGCTGATGAGATTGCGGGAATCGATGCCTGCGCCTATGTGATCGATTGCCTTCCGAATTGTACGCAGGAGATCGTAAAGGACAGTACGGAATATTTTATCGGGAAGATTGCAAGGACACATCCTCAGGTGCCGGTGTATATGGTAAGCAATCCTCCTTTTCCTTATGTATGGGTAGATGCGCGGGACAAAAAGGATCTGGAAGATGAAAATGCCCTGTGGTATGCGCTTTATGAGAAATTAAAGAAAGAAGGCTGTTCCAATCTCCAGTATATTAATGTTTATGACGGGAAATGGGGCGAGTTTTTAGGAGGCGATGAAGAGGAAACGGTAGACGGGGTTCATCTGACCGATACGGGCGCCATGCGGCTGGCGGAAATCTTCTGCAAAGAATTATCCCGACAGATTTCCCGTTGAGATCAAACGCATAGAAAGTTCACAGACAACTTTATTCGGGTCACTTTGCCTATAAGTGCTCATGATACTGCTCATGATACTGCTCATGGAGATTCACTTGTATTTCAACAATAAAACAGTAACTTTGTGTATTGATAACCAAAATTTAAAATATCCGAACATGAAAAAGCTATTCGCTTTCACGGCAGCCTTTCTGCTTGTCTTTTCCTGTACTCCGAAAGTCGAACAGGATCCGGACATCGCAGCCGCAAAGGCTCTTGCAGAACGCATAACGGGCAACAGTTCCCGCAATATGGAATTCCGCCATATAGAGGCGGAAAAAGATGTTTTCCGTATAGAATCCTCCGGCCGCAAGATAATAATCAGCGGCAACAATGCCAATTCGATGGCCGTCGGCCTCGGACATTATCTGAAATACTACTGTCATGTGGACGTTGGCTGGTTTGCATGGGACAAGGTGAATATGCCGGACCATCTGCCGAAAATTCCGGAACCCGTGGAGATATCCGCCCGTGTGAGCGACCGCTTCTTTTTGAATTACTGTACGTTCGGCTATACGATGCCTTGGTGGCACTGGGATGAGTGGGAACATTTCATAGACTGGATGGCCTTGAACGGAATCAATCTTCCCCTTGCCATTACGGGACAGGAGTCTATATGGTACCAAGTATGGACGGAGCTCGGTCTGAGCGATGAGGAAGTGCGCAGCTATTTTACGGGACCTGCACATCTGCCATGGCACAGGATGCTTAATCTCGACAGATGGGGAGGACCGCTGCCGAAATCATGGCTCGAGGGACAGGAACAGCTCCAGAAACGTATCGTCGCAAGGGAGCGGGAATTGAACATGCGCCCTGTACTGCCGGCTTTTGCAGGACACGTTCCGGTTGCCCTTTCGCGTCTGTATCCGGAAGCGAAAATAGAACGCATGAGCGACTGGGCCGGATTCGAGGACAGCCAAAGACCTCATTTCCTCGATCCGATGGACCCTCTTTTCCCTGAAATACAAAAGAAATTCATCGAAAAGGAGATAGAGATATACGGTACCGACCATATATACGGCATAGACCTTTTCAACGAAATGATTCCGTCAAGCTGGGAACCCGATTATCTGGCCAGGGTCAGCCGCCAGACCTATGAATCCCTTGCAGCTGCAGATCCGGAAGGAACGTGGCTTCAGATGACATGGCTTTTCTATAACGAGCGTAAATACTGGACTCCCGACAAGATCAAGCCGTACATAACCTCATATCCGTCCGAACATTCCCTTCTGCTCGACTACTATTGCGAAAAGATGGAGGTATGGCAGCGTACGGAATCCTATTACGGAGTGCCGTACATCTGGTGCTACCTCGGCAACTTCGGCGGAAATACCTACCTTGCCGGAAATCCCAAGGAAATCAACGCACGCATAGAAAATACATTCGTGAACGGGGGAGACAATTTCCGCGGCATAGGATCCACGCTGGAAGGCTTCGATGTCAATCCGTTCATGTACAAGTTCGTATTTGAAAAGGCATGGGACTTCGATACCCACAAGGACCTCGATGTATATGCACGCAGCGTTGCAGACAGCAGGACAGGCAAAGAGGATGAAAACGCCAGAAAAGCATGGGATATACTTTTCAATGAAATCTATAACGGCATTACCGTTCCGGGACACAGTCCGCTGATGAATCTGCGTCCTTCTTTCGGGCGGTCTTCGTCCTATCACTCCTCAGTACGCTATTCTTACGACAATGACCGGTTGTATGAGGCCATAAAGCTCCTTCTCGCCGCAGACGGGAAAGGCTCCGCGTATGAATTCGACGTCGTAAACCTGACACGCCAGTGGCTCAGCAATATTTTCGACAGTCTGACATTCGAATACAAGGAGGCCTATGAGGCACGGGATGCTGCCATGGCGGACAGCCTCAGAAAGAAGATGACCGGTATTCTTGACAATATGGACGAACTGCTTTCTACCAAGACGTATTTCCTCGTAGGAAAATGGATCGCAGATGCACGCGGTTGGGGATCGACTCCGGAAGAGGCCGACTATTTCGAGAAAAACGCCAGGAATTTGCTCACATCATGGGGTGATCGCGGCAACATACTGACGGATTATGCCAACAGAACTCTTTCCGGTCTTGTTTCGGGGTATTACCGTCCGCGTTGGGAACTGTTCTTCAATGCGGTGGAGACTGCTATCGCCGACAAGAAGGAAATAGATGAAGCGGCCCTTGTCAAGGCATACGAAGATATTGAATCCGCATGGTGGAACGAATGTCCCGGCACTTTCCCTGCGGAACCTTCCGGAGACGGGTTGTCAGCCGCACGCAGAATAATTTCCGAATACGGAGAGAGCAAGGACGCACAACAAAACTGAGTTCTTCAAAAATAGCATGGACTCTCAGGTAAGGATATACAATGGCCGCCCGACGGAGGGCAACGAAAGTCGGACGGCAGCCGAAACTGCCGTTTACGACTTTTTAGACCGCACAGGAGTCGAATACACGACTTTGTGCCACCCTGCCGCATTTACGATGGAGGAGTGCGAGGCCGTCCGCAAGGCCATCGGCGCGCCCGTTTTCAAAAACCTCTTTCTTACCAACAAGCAGCAGACGTTGTTTTATCTGTTGATGTTGCCTGCCGACAAGCCCTTCAAAACCAAGTATCTCTCGTCTCAACTCGGGTGTGCGCGGCTTTCGTTTGCATCGTCCCCCATGCTGATGGAGCTGCTGCATATCGCACCCGGGGCAGTGTCGCCATTGAGACTGATTCATGACAAAGAGTGCCGCGTAAAACTGATTGTAGACCGCGATTTGGCTGCGACCGACAGATATGCTTGCCATCCGTGCGTGAATACGGCATCGGTGGCCTTGTCGCTTGCCGACCTGCTCGAAAAGGTCATCCCGTCGGCGAACCATACCTGCACCTGGGTCGATCTTCCTACGGATACGGCAGACCCGGACGAAAGACTTTGAAGACAATTGCAGTTTTTCCTGATTTTTCAGGGGAGAATATGGAAATTTTTTATTATTAAAAAATATTACTAATTTTGGCACTCCAAATAGAATCTTGATAAAGACGCCTCGTTAGCTCAATAGGTAGAGCGGCTCCCTCGTAAAGAGCAGGTTGCCGGATCGTACCCGGTGCGAGGCTCTTTTTTTTCGTCTATTGCCTTTTCTGGCATATTTTTCGTTCCTGTCGGGATAAAGAGCGGTTTTATCGCTTGAATGATTGGATGAAATTTTTCCTTTAATATCCCGACAGTTATGAACAGCATGCAGCACAGAATCTTATCCCTTATATGGATTCCGGCATTCTTGTTTTTCCTTGCTCCGCAGATGCAGGCGCAAAGCGTTTACAGAAGAGGAAGCACCGCTCCGCAGCAACGGTTGGAGCGGGAGAAACAATCCGGTCCGCAAAAGAAAGAGAACATCAGAAAAAACGACGGGCGGCAGTCCGACAGGACGCATAATATGGCGGTACGTCCGGGAGAAAAGCCCGGCAATAACCGGTATCAGCCTCGGGAGGGGGGATATGACAACGGACGGAATTATCCGGACCGCCGCAAGGTCGAGAGCAGATACCGGCCGCCACGTGCGCACGCGCCTGTTCCGCCTCCACCTCACAGACCTGTAACGAGACCGGATATTTATCATTACGGACATCGCGTGCCGGCTCTGCCTCATGGCGCCCTGATTATACATCGCGGCCCGTATCATTACTATTATGCTGCCGGCAGATATTACCGGCCTTATGGAAATGCGTTTATCATTTGCCGTCCGCCGGTTGGCGCGGTGATAGCGGCCAATGTGCTTGCTTCCGCCGTGCGCCTGACGGGTTTGATCATGCGGGACGCGTACGGTGTAAGCCGGAAATATTATACCGACGGAGACGGGGTCTATTATGTGCGTTCGGGAGGGAATTACATAGTGGTGGAGCCGCCGGTGGGCGCCATCGTATATGAGTTGCCTTACGGTTGGCAGGAGACCGTAATGAACGGGATTACCTATTACCGCGTGGACAATCATTATTATGAACTTATTTTGAATCCCGACGGATCTTATTGTTACCGGGTAGCGGGAAGGTTAGGACGATAACCCTGCCGGAAACGTTTTACTTGTCTTCCTTTCAAGATAAAGTGGCAATATATACAACTCATTTTAATGATATTACATCAATTAAATATAAGGCAGGTAACAATTAAGCAACAAAATTCGATAATATGTATATGGTCGTTCTTTGAACTTACCGACGGACTTTTCAATCCAAGGCAACATCTGCAGTCCTGCACAAAGAATGGGGAGGCATAGCAGTTAGAAGCGATAAAAAAGGAGGACCCAAAAGCCATTCGAAATGGCCCAAAGGGTTACCCTTTTTTCATTGCATCCTGAAACTTCTCCCGGATATATAAATTAACAGTTATCCTCTTGAAAATAAAGAAGACAACAGTTGTTTTATGGCAAATGTTTATTATATTTAAGGCGTAAATAAAAAAATAATCAATTATTTACCACGAGTACAAAGATGATATATAAATCGTACAATCAAAACGACAGCCTTCTTTTTCCTCCGTCACTGGGAGAACTCATTCCTGAGAATCATCCCGTAAGGACGGTCAGCGCGATAATAGGATAGACTTGCCATCTCCGGCATAGAATCCACTTACAAGGGAGATGGCACGAGCAGCTTCCATCCGCGGATGCTGCTGAAGGTGATCGTGTATTCCTACATGTGCAATGTCTACTCAGGTTGCAGGATGGAGCGTCTGCTGCACGAGAACGTGAACTACATGTGGCTTTCGGGGATGTCCCGTCTGGATTTCCGTACGATAAACCGCTTCCGCAGCAACCGTCCCGTCGAATCTGAGGCCGTCTTCGGGGACATCAAGTTCAACTACGGCTTCAAGCGGTTCCGGCTCAGGTCGAACAGGAAAGTGGGGGTCGAGTTCGGCCTCGGTCTGCTGGGCTGCATCAGGATGGTGTTGGCCGCCATGTCGCCCAATTCGGCCCGAAATCACCGAATTCCTCGGCATCATCTCGGCAAACTGCTAAATCGGGTACCCCATTGCGGGAAACTGGCAATTTGAGTCCAGCACTTTCTTCTGGGATACCCAATGTGGATGTGTTTTTCCCTGTGATTTAGGATAATCATCGTCTGATGCGGCTTCATATATGATTGGAGGGTCGGTATTAAACATCTTTTATAGTTCAGCGATATTTTTTCACACCACGCATCCATTTTATCGCAAGTTCTTCCTATCTTTGCAACAAAGCCGGTTTCCATGAACCACGTTATTACCGAAATTACCCCGCTCTCCTCGCACGATTGTTTTTATCTGATTGACAGATATAAAAACAAATTCGACTTCCCGCTGCACCGCCACGCTGAATATGAGTTGAATTTCGTCGAAAACTGCAGAAACGCCCGCCGCATCGTCGGCGACTCGATGGAGGTACTTGGCGACTATGACCTTACGTTGGTTGGAGGAAGTTTGGAACACACGTGGGAAACCTATCAGTGTACACAAACTCGTATTCGGGAGATTACCATCCAATTTTCCGAGGAGTTCGTAGAGAACGTCTTCTTCAGTAAGACCCAGATGAGTTCGATCAAGGTACTATTCGAACGGGCCCAATCGGGTGTGGCTTTCGAGATACCCGCCATCATGCGGCTTTATGGGAAACTTGACTGCATCACCCACGCCCAGCCCGGATTCTATCGGGTCATCCGGTTTTTGGAAATTCTCTATGAACTTTCGATCGACGACCATTATCACGTGCTTGCAAGTGCATCGTTCGCCAACCAAAAGACTTCGAACGACTCGCGGCGCGTCCACAAAGTCGAGGAATTTATCAACCAAAACTACAACAAGGCCATCCGTCTGCAGCAGCTTGCCGATATGGCTGGAATGACGCCGACTTCCTTCAGCCGGTTTTTCAAGCTCCGCACCGGGCGGACGGTCTCCGAATACATCATCGACATCCGTCTCGGCTATGCCGCTCGCAAACTCGTGGACAGCACCATGTCAATCGTCGAGATCTGTTACGATTGCGGGTTCAACAATCTCTCGAATTTTAATCGCAGGTTCAAGAGTAAAAAAGGATGCTCCCCGAAAGTTTTCCGGGAAAATTACCGCAAGAACCGCATTATCGTTTGATTGCCGTTCGAAAAAAAGAAGCAATACGAAGTGATTTATGGTATTTTTTTATCCAATTATGGTATTTTAGAGTCTCTGTCTGTTGCGATAAACTCATAGATTCGGAACGGCTTTTCATATCGTTGTACGGTCGATATCGTGTTGATATCGAAAGTCGCATTCTTTGAGTATACCCGTCTGCGCAGAAAAGCAGTTGGATGGAAAGTATCATATTCTGATAATACAATACAAATTTATTATCTGAGTTCATGTTACATTTGCACTGAAAACTTATATGCAATTTTTGCAGCCGGGAAAAACACTAACCTTAAAAATTCAGTGCATATGAAAAATCTACTTATCGCCATTATGACAAGCCTGTGTGTGAGTGCTATAGCTCAGAACAGGTCTGTCAACGGCTTAGTCATCGACGCCTCTTCCAGAGAACCGCTGGCCGGAGCATCGGTGTTTGCTACCGGCACCCAAGTCGGTACGACCACCGGCCCCGACGGACGGTTCGTACTCTCGGTGCCTGGCAAATGCCAAAGTCTGGAAATCGCTTTTATCGGATATGATACACAAACCGTTGCTCTCTTGCCGTCCGTTTCCTATTTCGAGGTGATGATGGAGATCTCCCACGAGGAGATTGACAAAGTAATTGTCATCGGATACGGTACTGCACGGAAGAGCGATTTGACGGGGTCCGTAAGTTCCATCAGTTCCAAAGATCTCGTAAAATCGAATCCAGTCAGTTTCGAGAAAGGCTTGCAAGGCCGCATTTCCGGTGTGAATGTCGTACAGAACGACGGAGCTCCGGGTTCAGGCATCAGCGTCCAAATCCGCGGCACCAACTCCTTTCTCGGTGGAACGGAGCCGCTCTATGTTGTCGACGGTATTCCGATTACTACCTCCAACGACCAGGAATCGATCAACTTCGAGGACAACACCTATTCATATCGCAACGTCCTAAGTTTTCTCGATCCAAATGATATCGAATCCATCGAGGTACTAAAGGATGCCTCGTCAACAGCCATCTACGGTTCGCGCGGTGCCAACGGCGTTATCCTCATTACTACCAAAAGCGGCGAGGGGCTGGCGACCACCAGCGTGGTGAGTCTGAATTACAATCTCACCATCGGCCGCCCGGCCCGCAAGATTCGTATGCTGAACGGTCAGGAGTATGCCCGTTACCGCAACGAGTCCTATGCCAATACGCAGATTTACAATGGCGAGACCTACCGTCCCGAGGATTTGCCCTTCCCCGGCATGGAGGTCGAGCAGTCCGGCTACGTGAAAGGCCCAGAGGACTATGGCACCGACCCATACTACTGGCAGAACCAGATTTTCCGAACAGGGCTTGCCCATAACCTCAACCTTACGGTTTCGGGGCAGGGCCGCGGCATGGACTATTCGCTCAGCGGCTCCTATCTTTCGCAGGAAGGTACGGTAATCAACTCGGACTACAACCGTTACAGTTTCAAAATCAATTTCAACAAAACAATTAATTCGTGGTTGAAAATGGGTACCTCGACAAACCTCTCTTCGGCGAAGTCCAATATGTTGAAAACGACTATTGACAGCCAGTCCAACGGCACGGAAGGCGTCATCCGTTCGGCATTGATGTACCCCGCCGTATACACTGTGGACGACGAGATTTCGAAGGACAATGAATTCTCCACGGTTACCACGCCGACGCTTTACACGCAAGCGCTGAACGAGCACAAGAACATCAACATCTACACCTCGAATTACGCTAACATCACGCTGGCGAAGCACTTGAAGTTCCGTTCGGTGCTGGGATGGAACTATTCGACCAACAACGCCAACCAGTATTGGCCGGTCTATCTGTACGAAGGCCGCAACGTCAACGGCAAGTCGTATGCCGGCGACAACTCGTGGAGTTCGCTCGTATGGGACAACCTGCTGATGTACAACCAAAGTTTCGGCAAACATAACATTGCCGCCACACTGGGTACATCGTGGGAGGAGTCGCACTGGTACAACAAACGCATTTCCGTCCAGACTTTCGGTACCGACATCACTAACGGCTGGCTGCTTCAGGATGCGGCGACCGTCAACACGCCCTATTCCTCGAAAGGAGACTCCCGTCTCTTCTCGATCATTATGCGTGCATCGTATAACTACGCCAACAGGTACTATCTGACCTTCACCGGCCGCGAGGACTATTCCAGCAAGTTTGCCAAGGGCAACCGTTTGTCGTTCTTCCCATCGGTGGGTGTTTCGTGGCGCATCTCCGAGGAACCGTTCATGAAGAGTGCCCATAAGGTAGTCAACAATCTCAAAATACGCTACAGCTATGGGATATCGGGTAATCAGGCTATCAATTCCTACCAAACTTTCGCACTGATGAAATCGGCCAACTACCCCTTCGGCAACACGGTGTACAATGGATTCGCTCCCGACCCTGCCAATCCGGGCAACGCGGCGCTTAAATGGGAAACCACCCGCCAACATGACGCAGGTATTGAACTGCGGTTGTTGAACCGCATTAATCTCACCGTGGACTACTATCACAAACGCACCGAAGATTTGCTGCAATACAAGGAGGTTGCATACAGTACCGGATTGCAGCGCATCCTCTCCAACGCTGGATGCGTGATCAACGAGGGCTGGGAGATTGGCATGAACGCCACGATTGTGAACAAGCCCCGCTTCACTTGGAATATCGGAGCGAACATCTCGTTCAACCGCAACCATCTGACGGACTTCAACGAAGAACCTATGTTCCCCAATTCGCTGTGGAATTCCCTGCGGCCGTTCGCACTGCAGAACGGACATGCAATCGGTTCGCTTTACGGATTCGTAGAGGACGGTATTTGGAGTTCACGGGCCGAGGTCATTAACAGCGACCAGTTTCAGGCTCAATATCCAGGCTATACGGTCAACGACAACGACAATGCGACGGAAATCATCATCATGCGTAAATGGTTGGGCGAGATTCGGTACAAGAATCTCGACGACGATCCCAACATTACGGACAACGACCGCACTTATATCGGCAACACGAACCCCGATTTCTTTTACGGGTTGAACATGGATTTCGAGTTCCACAACTTCGATTTTAGTTTTCTGTTCCAAGGCGTATATGGCAACGATATTCTGAACATGAACCGACTGCGCTTCTATGACAT
Source organism: uncultured Bacteroidales bacterium (assembly GCA_947630665.1). Lineage (GTDB taxonomy): Bacteria > Bacteroidota > Bacteroidia > Bacteroidales > UBA932 > Egerieousia. The sequence continues at coordinate 35,582 of CANRID010000010.1, forward strand.
CGGCAATTCCAAGAATATCCCGATGGATATATACCGTGAATCGTGGACACCCGAAGAGGGGGGAACTGCTCCCAAGAATTTCTATGACAACGGGCGTACCGTCCGTTTTTCGCGGCGCTACATCGAGGACGGTTCCTATCTGAAATTGCGGAACATCCAGCTCGGTTACACAATCAACAAGCCTTTCAGAGGGGTCTCCGGTCTTCGCGTCTATGTGGCGATGAACAACGTATTTACCATTACGAATTATTCCGGCTATGATCCGGAGGTGAATTCGTTCGGGTCGAATCCCTCGTTGCGAGGTGTGGATTCGGGCGGCTATCCGCAGGCTCGGAGTACGGTATTCGGAGTTAATTTAACCTTTTAACGAATTTAAGAAGATGAAAAAAATAATATTCGGTTTGATATCGGCCATGACAATCATATCCTGTTCACTCGACGAAACACCGTACACCATTTCGAGCGAGGAACTGGCGAACAGTGCGAACGGTGCGGAACAACTAATTACGGGCATCTACAACTGCTTCTGGGATACCTATATGATGAAAAAGACCTATATGGAATGGCTGGATATGGATCATGATCATGCCGGAGCGCAGGCGTGGGTCATGAGCGGCGCCGGCGAAGGCAACGTAACCACGCACTGGGGCTACAACAACAGTTCCGACTTGTGGAATGCTTTTTACCAGATGATCAGCCGCGCCAACAAAGCCATGGAATCCATTGACGAAGAGGACAGTCAGGGGCAGGATAAAAAAATCAGCCAACTATACGGCGAGGCTCTCTTCCTGCGTGCTTGGGCCTATTTCCACTTGGTGCGCATGTATGGGCCGGTACCCCTCAGACTGACCTATATTCAGGAGAACGACATGGCTCGTTCTTCGGTGAAGGATGTATTCGAACAAATTTGCACCGATTTACGTGCAGCATGCGACCACATGAGCTATCGTTCCGAGGGGGTCGTAGGCGAATGGGGTCATGCCGACAAAACCGCGGCGCAATTATTATTGGCCCGAGTGCTGTGTACGATGGGCAGCGGTTCCCTTGGTGCGAACGGTGCCGAGATCGTTGTGCCGGTAAACGGCAAGGATATTCGTTACACGAGCGATGCGGAAGCGCTGGCCGGATACCGCGACATCGACGCCACTGCCTGCTACCGTGAGGCGAAAACGCTGTGCGATGCGATTTTGGAACGGAAAGGAGTGGATTACGATCTGCTGCCATCGTTCACCGACGTGTGGGGAACGGTCAACGCTCGCAACAAGGAGTTCATCTGGGGCGTGGCATCCAGTAGTAACACGGCCTACCAAACGGAACATCTCTCCCGTTACTATTCGCTCTGCCCCTTTGGCGGAAACATTTGGTGTTTCATGTCGCCGGAACTCTACAAGCAGTATGAAGAACAGGATGACAGGGTTGTCTTCGGCGTGTTCCATTATTTCGCCAGCAGCTATGACAACGTATTCAGCTACGGATGGTTCCCTTATCCTGACGAGGAGACCTACGGATTTGATAAACTTCCCGAATCACTGAAGTCTTTCTCCAATAAATGGTATGGCAACTTCGCCAAGTCGAGTCCGGGCATCGCCAAATGGTATGTCGGCGACCTGCGGAACCTCGAACCCCGCGATGCAGTCGATGGCGATCAAATCCAGCAGGATATCCCGTTGCTGCGGTTCGCTGAAGTATATCTGCTGAAAGCTGAAGCCGAAATCGAATTGGGTAATATCGGCGACGGCATCGATGCAATCAACATGATCCGCCGCCGCGCCAAAGCCTCGGAGTTGCCTCGAACAATAGGCGACGTCGTGGAGGCCCGCAGCTTGGTATTGAAAGAACGTTCGTTGGAGTTGGTGGCCGAGTTCAACAGGAAATTCGACCTGCTGCGCTGGGGATTGTATCTGGGTGTCATGAACAACACCGTGTCGGTTTCGGCCTACGGATACGCCAACTCCAAAGTGCGCGAGCGTCGTAACCTGCTTTATGCCGTACCAACAGCCGAGGTTACTGAAAATAAGCTCTTTGGACCAAACAATTTCGGATGGTAACGAACCCTGTGGAAACCAATGTCCACAAAATAAGATAGAACGACGTTTTGATATGAAGAGTATTCCTGTTTTATCCCTTTCATTAGGAGTGTGGATTTGTCGCCTGGCGGTCATCGTACTGATGGCCACAGCCGGCGTCCCTGCCCATGCACAATTCCGTCATGCGCTGACCGGCGACCGTTTCCCGTGGAGCCGGCCGGTCGAGATGGACGGCAATCGATACCGCTTCATCGTTTTGGCGGATAAAACCGGAGGACCCGAGACGGGCGCTTTCCTGCGGGCGATTGATGAAATCAACCGTTTGGCACCTGACTTCGTCGTGTCAATAGGCGATTTGATCGACGGATACGTCGCCTCGCCTGAAACGGTACGGGAACAGTGGAATCGCCTCATGGAGATAACCGGACGGATAGAGGCTCCGCTTTTTTTCGTGGGCGGGAACCACGACCTTTCGAATGAAATCATGCGGCGGGAATGGGCCGACCGTTTCGGCGTCTCGTACTACCATTTTCACATCGGTCGCGATTTGTTTCTCGTGCTTGACACGGAGGAACCCGATGGCATTTCCGAACAGCAGGTCGACTATTTCGCCAAAGTGTTGAAGCAGTGTGAGGTACGCTGGATTTATCTGTTCATGCACCGCCCGTTGTGGTATCCCTCCAATCATGGAGGATTCGAGCGGATCGAGCCACTCCTCGCCGGAAAGAATTTCACTCTTTTCAGCGGACACGAACACCGTTACTATATGGAGAACCGAAACGGGCATGAATACTACATCGTCGCGACAACAGGCGGTGATTCCGGACTGCGTCATCCGCTGATCGGGGAACTTGACCACTATCTGCACGTTACGGCCCGCGATTCGCAGCCGGCCATTGCCAACCTGCAATTAGGCTGTATGGTGCCGAACGATCTCGTGAACAGCTGGAGCAAACCGATGGTCGATGCTCTGACAGGCACGGATTACATCAAGCTGCCGTCCGGCGTACTGCTCGGCGACGACCGTCCGGAGCATTTCGCTTTCGAAATCCGAGCGGACAACCCCTGCCGACAGGAGATGCGCTTCACGGCGGCGATGCCCGATATCGAGGGTCTTGTTTTCGAACCGCGAAAAATTGAAGCACACATTGCGCCTGCGACGGAACAGCATTTCACCGTACAGGTATCCAATCCCGGAAAATTGTCGGTTGAACGGTTCGTCCAACTCCCGATACGAAGCTCCTGTGGATACACGCTCTCCGGTGAAGCGGTCTCTATACCAACGGAGAAGTGCGTCCTTCTTGACTGGCACCGCCTCCTTGAATCAGATGCGGCAGTCGATATCATCTGCGATCACCCTGCTTATGTCAAGGAGGCATGGGATTGGCATGGCCCCGAAGACGGGCGTTTCGCCATACGGGTCGTCCGCAACCACCGTGAGGTGGCCATTACCGTCGCAGCTACCGATAACCGCATCCTGTGTAGCACCGACGAACAGGCACAGCAGGATAGAATTTCGCTCTTCCTCGCAATCGGTACAGTAGACGGATTCACCGAGAAAATCCGCTATGATTTTGTACCCGGCCAGCCGATGCAGGGCGGTTCAGCATCCTTGCGCACCACCGGCTATTGCACAGCCAAGGACCACATACTGACCGCCGGTCTCACCGTGCCGCTTGACTATCTGACGGGCGACCGCATCCGACTGAATGTCGCTTTTACGGATAGCGATGATCCTCAAAACACGAAGCCATCGGTACTATGGTGGCAACCGGAATGGGACACGAAAACCGACTTCCCAGAGTCGGGTGTATTCCTCCTCCGGCAAACGGACACAAAACAACAAAAATAGAATGACAGATTATGGCTGACAAGTATACAGTCCTCATCCGCCGTTTCAGCGAACACGCTGCATTTACCATCGCCACCGTCCTGTTGGCATTCGGATGTACGTCGCACGAAAAAGTAGCCGACACGCCGCGCGAACAGTTACTGGCCCGTCTGCACCGCATCGGACAATGCCACGCTTGCGTCTTCGGGCATCACGACGACCCCGTATACGGACATGGGTGGAAAGGTACCGGAATCAGCGACGTGAAGGCTGTTGCGGGCGATTATCCGGGACTGATGAGCTGGGATTTGGGATTAATCGAACACAATGCCGTAAAAAATCTGGACGGTGTACCTTTTGCTCGCATACGCGACGAAGTACTTGCCCAGCACGAACGCGGCGGTATCAATACTTTCAGTTGGCATCCTCGCAATCCCGCAACGGGAGGCGATTCGTGGGATACGGGCAGTAGAGACATCATTGAAAACTGCGTGGAAAGCAGCTCGCCGCTCCACGACACCTTACAGTCCTGGATCGGCCGGGCAGCGGATTTTATCGGAAGCCTGCGCGATACCTCGGGCTGTCGAATACCGGTTATCTTCCGTCCGTGGCACGAACATACCGGCGACTGGTTTTGGTGGGGCAGGCCCTACACCACGCCTGAATACTACAAGGAGCTGTGGCACATGACCCGCGCTATTTTCGACGAGAAAGGTATCGACAATGTGCTGTGGGCCTATGCGCCCGATGCGATAGAGCGTGCCGAAGAGTACACCGAATGTTACCCGGGTGATGCCTTCATCGACATAGTAGGGGCGGATGTATACCATTTCGACGGCAAAGCCGGACTCTCCGATTACCTGCGGCGTGCGAAGTTACAACTCGATGCGGCGGCGGCCCTTGCGGCGCGTACGAACAAGCCTATGGCGCTGACCGAAACGGGAAGCGAGGGGATCCCCCTTTCCGACTGGTTCACCGAGATTCTACTGCCGTTGTGTACGCACTATCCAATCGTGTACGTGTGCGTGTGGCGGAATGCGCACGACCGTCCCGAGCACTTCTATGCCCCTTGGCCGGGTCATCCGGCCGAAGCCGACTTCCGCCGCTTTTACGCCGCCCCGTGCATCTGGTTCGCCCGCGACCTGCAAGCAGGGGCTCCACGATGCGAACAACAACGGCATCCATATGAACAGAGATAATTTTTGCACTATGACTTTCGAAGAGAGAAAACAATGGATCGAGGAGCAATACGAAGCCTTGATTCAACGTACCAACATGGCGATCGAAGGCAACGGCATTTTCTACCGTTACCGTTATCCGGTACTGACCGCGGAGATGACACCTCCGTTCTGGCGCTACGACTACGATGCAGAGAGCAACCCCTTTTTTATGGAACGCATCGGCATCAACGCGACGTTCAATGCCGGCGCCATAAAATGGGAGGACCGCTATCTGCTGATGGTTCGTGTGGAGAGCAACGACCGCAAGTCGTTCTTCGCCATCGCGGAGAGTATGACCGGTATCGACCATTTCCGTTTTTGGGAGAGACCGATTGTCATACCCGAGAACGAGGCCCCCGAGACGAACATTTATGATATGCGCCTCACACGGCACGAGGACGGCTGGATATACGGACTCTTCTGTGTAGAACGACACGATGATGCGTACCCCGACGATCCATCGGCTGCGACGGCGGCCTGCGGCATCGCACGCACAAAAAATTTGGTCGATTGGGAACGTCTCCCCAATTTGAAGAGTTGCTCGCAGCAGCGCAATGTCGTGTTACACCCCGAATTCGTCGGTGGCCGCTATGCACTCTACACGCGGCCTCAAGACGGATTTATCAATATTGGCAGTCGAGGCGGCATCGGCTGGTGCTACGTCGACGACATGACGAATGCAGTGGTTGAGAGCGAAGCGATTATCGACCCCCGTTGCTATCACACAATCAAAGAGCTGAAAAACGGCGAAGGCCCCGCGCCCATTAAAACACAGTATGGATGGCTGCATCTGGCGCACGGCGTACGCAATTGTGCCTCCGGGCTTCGATATGTGCTTTATATGTACATGACCGCATTGGATGAGCCATGGCGTATTATTGCTGCACCCCGCGGATATTTCATGGCGCCACAAGGTGGTGAATACATCGGGGATGTCATGAACGTGCTCTTCTCCAACGGCTGGATTGTGGACGACGACGGCACGGTGTTTATCTATTACGCCTCCAGCGATACGCGTCTGCACGTGGCAACCTCATCGATTGACCAGCTGGTGGACTTCTGCCTGCATACTCCAGCCGACGGGCTTTCTTCCCGCGAATCGGTGCGCACACTCAACGCCTACATCGATCGCAATCTCGCCATTCTGAAACGTAAACCATAAACCTTATCGACTTTCGGATTATGACTTCACTACGCGAAAAAATTGGTTATGGGTTGGGCGACATGGCGTCATCGATGTTCTGGAAAATATTCAGTTATTACCTTCCGTTCTTCTATGCTCATGTGTTCGGACTCACGGTGCAGCAAGCTGCAATGCTCTTTCTGGTTACGCGCATCTGGGATGCCGTCTCCGACCCGCTGATGGGCATCGTGGCGGATAGAACATCTACGCGCTGGGGTAAATACCGTCCCTATCTGTTATGGATAGCTCTGCCGTTTTCTCTATGTGGCGTTATGCTGTTCACGACCCCTTCGTTCGGTCCTAACGGGAAACTGGTTTATGCCTATGTTACCTATCTGCTGATGATGACCGTCTATACGGGCATCAATGTCCCCTATGGTGCCTTGCTGGGGGTCATCACGACCGACTCCGACGAGAAAACCGTCTTTTCGAGCTTCCGCATGTTCTTTGCCTATGGAGGCTCGTTCATTGCCTTGGCTTGCTGGGAACCGTTATGCCGTTTTTTCGAATCAGAATGGCACGTCGCATTGACGGTCAGCTGGCAGTGGGCAATGATTGTCGTAGCGGGTTGTTGTCTGTTGCTGTTCCTTCTCTGTTTCCGATTAACCCGTGAAAAGGTCGCAACCCGCAGCTTCGTCTCCGTGGGCGACGACCTCAAAGCACTGATGAAAAACAAGCCGTGGTGGATTCTCATCGCAGCTGCCTTGTCAACCAATCTGTTCAGCACAGTCAGAGGTTCGACCGTCGTATTCTTCTTTGCCGACATCATCGGCAGCGAGGCTACACTCGCTTTCTTCGGAGTACGCTTTCTCTTCTTCGCAGGACTCTTCCTGTCGGTTGGCGAGATCGCCAATATGATTGGTGTGGCTATCGCGACTTTCGTGGCGCGCAAATTGGGCAAGAAGAGTACATTCATCGTCGTCGACCTGCTGATTCTATTGTTCAGCGTCGCGTTTTTTTGGCTCCCCTGCACACCGGGCGGATACTGGGGCATGTTGGTTCTACAAATCGCCATTTCAATATGTACAGGCATCGCCTCGCCGCTCGTATGGTCGATGTATGCCGATGTCAGCGACTATGCCGAACTCGAATATCACACGGCCTCTACCGCACTGATTTTCTCATCGGCTTCGATGGCCCAGAAATTCGGTAGTGCTTTCGGCGGTTCGGGTACGCTTTGGATTCTCGGGGCTTTCGGCTATGTGGCCTCGGCCGGCCACACCGATACCGTACAGACGACCGGCGCCCTCGATGGATTGCGTTACCTGATGAGTTTCATCCCGGCGGTCATTGCCGCTGCGGGTATGATTTCAATATGCTTTTATCCACTGAATAACAAACGAATGCGAGATGTTGACACTCGTCTGCAGCTCCGGCGTACACAATCCGAAACATGATACCGAAAATGAAACAAGAAGTAAATATCCCGCTCTTCCGCAAAGAGTTGCTCAATGTACTGCGAGGCAACATACTGCCCTATTGGACAGATCATATGACTGAACCGGGCGGCGGTTTCTATGGGCGGTGCGACGGATACGACTGTCTCGATACCGCCGCGCCAAAAGGAGCCGTCCTCTATGCGCGCATTCTTTGGACATTCTCCACAGCCTATCGCATATTGGGTGATACGACGTATCTGCAAACTGCCTTGCGCGCCGAGCGCTATATTGCCGAGCATTTCATGGATTCTGAATTTGGGGGTGTCTACTGGTCGTTGACGTGTGACGGGAATCCTCTTGATACAAAAAAGCAATTTTATGCGCTCGGTTTCATGCTCTACGGGTTGGCCGCCTTCTATCGTGCGACCGGCGACCCCGTGGCTTTGCAGCAGGCGATCGCCTTGTTCCGCACCATAGAGGAGCATAGCCGCGACTGCCTGTTCGGAGGATACATCGAGGCGACGACGCGTTCGTGGACACCGATTCCCGATATGCGTCTCAGCTCGAAAGACCGAAATACCTGCAAGACGATGAATACGCATCTGCACATTCTCGAAGCCTACGCGGAGCTTTACCGTGTATGGCCCGACTCGGCTCTACATGATGCCCTCGTGGCGCTGCTCGAGCTTTTCTTTGCGAAGATAGAGGATTCAGAAAACCATCATCTGCGACTCTTCTTCCTGGAGGACTGGCATCCGGTCGGCCGGGCCATCTCCTATGGACACGACATTGAAGCGTCGTGGTTGTTGCTCGATGCGGCCCGGATATTGCAGCATTCGGAGTTGCAGCAGCGTGCGTTGCAACATACGGACAGGATTGCAACAGCGGCTTTGGATGGTCTGTGCGACGACGCTTCGCTGCGCTATGGGGTACGCGACGATGGCACGGACGACTTGGATCGGCACTGGTGGGTCGAGGCCGAATGTGTGGTCGGGCAATTGTATCACTGGAAGTATCACGGACATTCCGAATCCTTAACCGGTGCATGGCGGACGTGGAAATATATCGAACGGAACATGGTGGACTGGGAGCATGGCGAATGGTATTGGATCCGTCGGGGGAAGGATGGAACAATTGACCGTCGCGAGGACAAGGCCGGTTTTTGGAAATGTCCCTACCACAACAGCCGCATGGTCTTGCAGGCTGTTGTGCATCTTCTCGTCGGGGAGTGATTGCAAACATGACCTCACGACAAAAAAATTGCTGACCTTGTGGCCGAAATGGAGGCCGTGTCTAATTCAACGAATAAGAAAACCATTAATTCTAAACTATCATGAAAACACAGAAAAATTTGTTTTTACTGCTGGCAGCGTGCTGTGCTGTTGCGCTGGCAGCTCCGTGCCGGGCGGCCATATCCGTTCCGTCAATTTTCGGGGATGGTATGGTGTTGCAACAAAGTGCCGACGTCCGTATTTGGGGCCGTTCCGATGCTGCGGAGGTTTCGCTCTCCGCTTCGTGGTGCGACACGCCGCTCCGCACAACCGTACACGACGGACAGTGGGAAATACTGCTGAAAACGCCGGCCGGTTCTTTCCGGCCGCAGCGCCTTGTGCTGTCTGACGGCGATTCGGAACTGCAAATCGACGATGTTCTCATCGGCGAAGTGTGGGTGTGTTCGGGGCAGTCCAACATGACGATGCCTTTGCGTGGTTATACGGGACAGCCTGTCGCCGAGGCGCTGGAAACGGTGCTTGAAGCGTCGCGTTATCGCGATTGCATCCGCATGATTACGCTGCCGTGCCGCGAAGCCGCTACGCCGCAGTACGATTTCAAAGCCGCATGGACACGTCCGGATCCTGTTACGACATTGGATATGAGCGCCGTGTCCTATTTCTTCGCCCGGACCCTCACCCAAATCCTCGATGTACCCGTGGGTATCATCTCGGCAAGCTGGGGCGGTTCGAAGATCGAAGCATGGATGAGCCGGCCTTCTTTGGAGGCGCTGGGCTACGACATCGACAAAATCAATGGCGATAGCAAGATCTCGGCTTACTTCAAATGTACGATGCTCTACAACGGACTGATTGCTCCCGTAGCCGGATACGGGGCTCGGGGATTCTTATGGTATCAAGGAGAATCTAACCGTTACGAGGCTGCACGCTATGCGCGGATGCTCAAGGATATGGTCGGTTTCTGGCGTGAGCAGTGGCATGATGCGGAAGCTGAAATGCCGTTCCTGTATGTGCAAATCGCACCGTATGTCTATTCGAAAGCGGCGGCCGAAGATGCGGCGTTGCTTGTCGAGGCGCAATTCGATGCCGAGGCGCTCATTCCTAACGCGGAGATGATCTCTACGACGGACGTCGGCGATGAAACGTGCATCCACCCTGCCAAAAAGAGGGTTGTCGGCGAGCGGCTTGCCGTGGCGGCGTTAGCACACGCTTACGGTATGCCGATGCTCGACGGCGGTTCGGTTCGCATGGCCTCCGTACAGTTCGTGGAGGGCAAAGCCCGTGTCGTGTTCAAGAATGCACAAGGCGGCCTCACGACCTCCGGCGGCCCTGTCAGTGGTTTCGAGGTCGCCGGAGCCGACGGCGTGTTCCGTCCGGCACAGGCGCGCATTGTCAATTCGGAATCTTTCGTCGAGGTGTCGTCTCCCGAAGTGCCTGCTCCGACAGCTGTGCGCTACGCATTCCGCAATTACGCACCGGGGAACCTATGCAATACGCTCGGTATGCCGGTCATTCCGTTCCGCTCCGACCGCAATTGAGGCTTCGCATCTGCGATGATCGGTGCAGGCTGTCGATGCCATGACTTGTGGCGGCGGGAGAACGCCGCTGACGAAATCGGCCGTGCGGCGGCCGATTTCATCTGTGTCTGCCGGACATGTCCGATGGGGTTCGTGTGAGCTGGCAATTCGGTTGTTCAGTCAAGATAGAAGTGCAACAAAAGGAGAGAGAAAATATCTGTTCTTCCACATCTTGAAGCAAAGCAGAAAGAATTGAGTGCGGAAAGCTTGATGAACAATATAGTAAGTATCAACCGGCAATACAAAAGCGGGGATGATTTTTGCTATGTTCATACTTACGAATTAAAAAGGTCGTCCATCGTTACCTCGCTGTGAACAATGCTGTGGTGCTTTCCCTCGCCGACTCCGAAAGTTGTGACAAAGGTATTGACAAGAGGTTTGGTATTCTTTGTCCGGAGATCGAAAAGTCCCATACGTCCACGCAGCTTCCTTTCATAATCGCTCGATATATTGAAAACTTTTTGCGAAAACTTCATTTCACACAAATGTATCATTCTATCGGCCCGTTCGATTATCATGTCTATTTGCGCTCCGGGAAGATTTTCCTTTGTATCGGGATAACATCTCCAAGTTGAAACAGAAGTGGCCATACCGGATATGCCGAGCGCATTCTTAATCTGCTGATGGTGTTCCATGCATATTATTTCAAACGAAAGTCCCTGCCAAGCCATTATATCGCTTGAATTCAAATGATGTGTCCACCACATTTTATCCATTGACAAATCATTCTCAATGAACTTGAAATAGAACAGGGTGTAAAAATCTATAAGACGATATATCGCGTTATTTTTCTTGTTGCCGAATTGTGCGCGTTTCCCGATAAAATTACAGCGCTCCAGATTGCCGATAATACGGGTCAAATTTGTGCCGCTCATTTTAATGCCCTCGCCAATCTCTTTTCTTGTCAGACCGTTTTTATGCTTGGCCAAAAGCCGAACCACTTCGATATAGGTATCGGCACAGGGAAAAACTGCATTGTATAACTCATCGAACTCTTTGCGCAGGGCTCCGTCATCGTCAAAACACAATCGGTCGATATTCTTTGCCAAGCTCTCTTTGGCATCTATCTGGTCAAGGTAAAACGGTACTCCGCCGGTAAGCATATAGCATTGTAGCATTTCATATCTGTCCCATGTCGTATGACGTCTTTTGAAATACTCCTCTGTCTCTTTAAGAGTAAATGGTGCAAGATAAAGCCTTCGGGTAATACGGTTGTAGAGACCTCCACGATTCTTTATCAACTTGTCCGTCATCCACGAAGTAGCCGAACCGGTAGCAACCAATATAATGTTATACTGTCCGGCAGCCCAACCGTTCCAGAAGTTTTCCAATGCGCACACAAAGTTTGAGCGTTTGGAATCTATCCAGGGCATCTCATCTATGAATATGACTCTCTTCCTGTCTGAAGGCAACGTTTCCAAATACTCTTCCAATGCGTCGAAAGCATCAAACCAGTCTTTCATCTCAGACTGTTTCTTGCCGGAATATTTTTTTAGGGCCTTAGCGAAATTGCGGAGCTGCTCTCTCGTTTTCATATTATGCCCGCCGACATATTTGAAATCGTATTTGCCGCCAAAAAAATTGTCGACAAGATAGGTCTTTCCGATTCTTCGGCGACCGCAGATTATTATGAACTCCGATTTGTCAGAGTCCAAACATTTGGATAACTCATCGCACTCTCGCTGCCTTGCTATCAGATTGTTTCCCATTGATGATGATCTTTGCTGCAAAGATAGTGAATTTTGAATAGCCGAAGTATATTTTACACGAAAAACTACTTTTTTACAATGGAAAAGCAACTAAAAAGTTGCTTTTCGTGCATTAGTGCCTATTGATTGCTACCGGGTAGCGGGAAGGTTAGGACGATAACCCTGCCGGAAACGTTTTACTTGTCTTCCATCAGTTTGAACCGCACTCTCCATCTGCCTTCGCTGTATTCGTGGCTGATGATTTTAAACGGCGCGATCTGCGAGGTGTTTTCCACATGGGCTCCCAAGCAGGCGCAGGTGTCGTAGTCTCCTATTTTCACGATTCGCAAGGTGGGAGAGGCATCGGGCGGGAGTTTGCTCAGATCCACGAATTTTCCCGCTTCCTCTTTGGACATGAATTCCGTCGTAACGGGCAGTGCGGAGGCGATGATTTCATTCACGGCGGTTTCTATCTGCCGTATTTGTTCTTCCGTGGGCGCCTGCGCAAGCAGATAATCGCATTTGCTTTTTTTCCGTTCGATATGGGCGTTGCGGGAGCGGGGGCATCCGAACATCCTTACCATCGTCTGATTGAGGATATGTTCCGCCGTATGCATGGGCGGATATTCCTGTTTATTATGCTCGTTGAGTTGAGGTTGTTGTTCCATTAGGAAAGATAATTAAGTTTATTTGACTGTACACCAGCTTCCCGTATCGGAGGCGAAAACATTTCCGTCGTACATGGCTTGGCATGAAACAGGCGGCAAATAGAATTTTCCGCGGTAAGTGGCGGTCAGTTCCGTTTTGATGGAAATGCTTTTTTGCTTTTCCAGATTGAAATAGGTGTGGATCCGGTCGTCCCGGATGTCTTGATAAGTAATCCCGTCGGGATACTCCGCATTGGAATTGATCCTGCGGTTGACAATCTCCCATCCGCTGGCGAATTTCTGTTCCAGCACCATATTCGTATAATTTTGCATGCTCGTATTGGTAATGGTTACAACGGTGTAGAAATCAGTACCTTGTGCAATATTCGCATAAGAAAGCGGCTGCCCCTGGGCATCGTAATATTCCACATGCAGCCGCAGTCCGCTCGCCTGTGCTTTAGCTTCCATTTTAGCGGGAATTCCCGTAGAGGTAAGATTACAATAAACGCTGTTGTCTCCTTTGTTCTCTATCGTAACCGGGAGTACTGCGGAAGTCCCTTTCCCGGTAACCTTCTGATTCCCGCCCGTTTCTATCTCACGCTCCAATATCGTCCGTTCCCCGGAGAGATCGTATTTCCCTTGTCCTGCAATGACGGTTACATCCGGGGTGCCGGTTTTCTGGGTTCGGATAAAATCGCTCAGGGTCAGCAGACACCAGGCGGTACTCTGGGTACTCAAGTATTGGCGTGGATTGTTCAGGTATCCGCTGAGGATTTGTGCGGTGCGGAAAGCCTGATCCGTATCCCCTAAGGCCATGTAGGTATTCAGGGCGAAAGCCGTGGTCCGCTCCGGACTGTCGAAAGTATAGGAAAAAGAATTCGTTTTTTCTTGCGTCCCGACAGTTTTGAGAATCTCTTTGGCCACGGACGGCTTATTGTTCAGGGCGTAGGCTGCGGACAGAAGCCATTTGGCATCGTTAGGCAGTTGCGGAGTCTCTTCCCGCAGGCGGTTCATCGCTCCCGGCTGGGGATTCCGGTCCAAAGTCAGCACATACAGGGCATAGGCCTGCTCGGTGAAATTGTTGTCCCTTTTGCCCGTGAATTTTTCCAGATATCCGAATACCGACTCTTTCAGGCGGGCCGGAATTGCGTAACCGCTTTCCTGTGCCGCCAGAAGGAATTGGGCCGCATAGATGGTACCCCATCGGGAAACCTCCCGCGAACCCGGCCAGTAGGAGAGGGAACCGTCCGGCAACAGGTAATCCGGCAATTTTCCCAATGCGTAGGCAATATTGTTTTCGGCCTGCTTTTTCAATTGCGGATTGTCCAGGAAATTATATACTTCCAATTGCGCGAAAGCGGAAGAGGTAATCTGTTCCAGGCATCCGTGCGGATAATCGATCAGATAACGCAGACGGAATCCCAGATTCAGGGACGGAACGGTAGAGACTTCTATATTGGCCGTATTGGTCTGCGGCTCTCCCGCCAAGGCGAATTCGACACTCTTTTTTTCATGAGGCTTGAGAACGAATGATTCCGAGGTGGAGATCCGGGGAGTCGGGTTCAGCACGTTTATTTCTATATCCTCGCGGGAGACATCCTGCGAACTCTTAGCCGTAACGGTTATTTTGCCTGTGCCGGGCGTATCTTTTGCTTTGAGTTTGAAATAAATTACCTTTTCGTCGGCCTCGCGGGAATCTTCGGTGACGGAAGAGGCCCCGATAACCTCGAACTTATCATTCGTCCCGACAGAGATATCCACTTTTCCTACGTTGTCTTCCAGCGTAAACAAGGTAACCGGCAGGCTGATTTCTTCCTGGGTGGCTACCGTCCGGGGCAGCGTAGCCTGCACCATCACCGGTTTTTTTACGGCTACGTTCCGGGAAGCGCCTCCCATTGCCCAGCCGTCCGTAGCCACCGCCATCACTCTTACGGAACCGATATATTGCGGAATCCGGATTTTGTGGACGGCTTTCCCCCGGGCCGGCAGCGAAAACGGACCTATCACGCGGGCGATAGGCTTAAAGCGCATGGCTCCTTCCTGTGGTGCGCGGCTTTGCATCAGTTCGTCATCCCCGCCGATTGCGAACAATTGTTCTATCTTCCCGCCGTACGCACCTATGATCCGGTCGAAGAGATCCCAGGTCGTAATGCCTGAGGCTTGCTGCGCATAAATATATTTCCACGGATCGGGCGTTTTGAAATTCGTCAGACTCAATAGCCCTTCATCCGTCACCATCAGTACATAGCCCATCGGCCGTCCGTTTTTCTCCTTGATCCCGACAGTCAACTCGCTTTCGGGTTTTATCTGGTCGGGAGTTTCCAGTTGAGGATAAAGTACGGATTGCTCATCCTCCACCTTGATGCGCTGAATGCCGTACATGCGGATAGGGGCATCGTTGAGGGTCCTCTCATGCGGCTGGATCAATGTCACGTAAGCATAAATGTTCGGCAGCATCCGTTTTTCTATCGGGATGGAGATAATGGTTTTATCAGGTCCGCAATTTACCCAGAAACTTTTGAGGATCGTGCCTCCTTTTTCCAAACAAACCAGCGCCCGCGTGTTTTTGGCCGAAGGGATGGTTAGCAGGGCGGTTTCTCCTACCCGGTAGCTTTCCTTGTCCAAAGTGGTGGACAGCCGGGCCGATCCTTCCCCTTCAGCGGCGGCGGAATTACCGTAATCCGCATCCGAAACTAAATATGTGTAGGAGCAGGCATGGCCGCTTTGCGGGTCGGTTACCCGGATAAAATAATATCCGTAGTTTTCGTATTTCCAGGACAGGGATAAAGTACCCGATCCGTCGGTGAGCTTTACTTTGTAATTTTTAACCGGCCGCATATCCGAATCGGCGGAATAGGAAGCCGTTCCTCCTTCCGCGGAATTCCACCACCAGCGCCAGCTGACCTGGTAAATCTCTACGTCCGCTTCGGGAACCGGAACCGGGATGCCGCGGGCATCCACCGTTACGATTCTTAAAGTGTGTTCCTTGTTCTTGTCCAAATATTTATCTCCCCACTGTGCCTTTTCTTCCGGAATATACATTCCTATATAAGAACTGAAAGGGGAAATGCGTTCATTAAAGGAAACGGCGGAAAATTCTCCCGACGGTTCGAATGCCCTGACCGTGAGGGCGGCATCGATAAAGCCGGGGGCTCTGCTGAAATCCACGTCCATTTTGCGCGGGAGACGGTAAATGCCGTTGGGGTCGGTAGCGCCCGAGGCTATTTCATATTCGTCCGTATAAAATGTACGTGTAAAATCCCGGAAAGTATAATCCGCATAATTTTTAAAGGTCGTGGCTGCATTGGAAAGCCGGGCCTTTATGTCGCATGTAAGCTCTCTGCCCGGGGCGCCGTACAGCCATTCCACCTTTACCTCCCCGTCCGTATCTTCGGGATTCAGATATTCGCCGTTTTCAAGATCCAGGGAAATTTTCAGACGGTTCGGTTTTACGGTCTCCACTTTCAGCCCTTTGGAGAATGTTTCGTTGCCTATTTTTATCTTCACTTCCCACCGGCCCGTAAGGGCATTCGACGAGGTAGGAAAATCATAAGCCAGTATCCCGACAGTGTTGTTTTCCACCCGGCTGCTTACCAATTGCCCTTTGGGGTTATAAAGCTCCGCCACTACGGGATAATTTTCAGGCGTTTTGCCGATACCGAAATACGGAATTACGCACACATGCAAGGTATCGCCGGGACGCCAGACGCCCCTCTCTCCGAAAATGAACGCCTGCACTCCCGATTCATCCCACGTACCCCCTACATCGAAGTCGCTTACCGACAGACTGCGCCCTTTTTGTACTTTAATGAATGATTTGTCATTGTTTTTGGAGGCGAGAACCGTATATGCTTCTTCGTCGGTCGTAAGGGAGATTTTTCCCTGCGGATCCGTAAACCCTTCCGCCAGAAGCTGGTTGACGGGGCTGAACGCCTGTACGAGAGCGCCCTGTACCGGACGGCCGCTCATGATATCCGTAACGAAAACGGTATATTCGTTGCGATCGTTGCCTTTTACGATCATAGCCATGTTGGTGGCGTAAATATTCCGGGATCGCTCGGCATAAGTGTCATAGGTGCCGAAATAGTAATCGCTTTCCCAGGCATTTTCCTCTTCTTCAACCAAAGGCTCCGCCCCGCGGATCTCAATCCGGTAAATGTCGCCGGGCCGCGCAGCAATGATCCGGTCCAGCCGGAGTCCGTAATTGAGAAGGCCCGTAAGGGATTCGGAGCCGGGGGCTCCCAACACCAATGTGGTGTCGGCGATGGTTTTGGCGACATTATATAGATTATAGCCTTCTTCTTCATTGTTATCCTGAAGGAATTGCAGAAGGTTGTTTTCGAAGATCCTTTTGACTCTGACCCGTGCTTTGGCATAGTTGGCGGCCTGGAACAGGATGGTCATATTGTTTCCCGGAGGAAGGAGCATCCCTTTGCTGAGGAATTTGATTACCGGAGCCGATTCTCCGAAAGAGAGGCCCGCCGTATAATCTTTCTCCAATCCTTCTCCCTTAGTGTTTTTAAGGCCTTTGTCTATTGTCAGTGTAAGAGCTCCGCTGAGTTGGCTCTGCGGGTAAAGGGTGATTTTATTTTTATCGGCGGCATATTTGTATTTTACGTTGCCCAAAGTAATGAAGTTATTGATTTGCGCCGTTTTTTCTACGGGGGCCGAAAGGAATATCTCTATCCGCTGCGGATCCTGTTTCACTTTGATCTCCATGACTTCGAAAGACCCTTCGGCCGGAATGCGGAGGGTGTCCGTAATTTCCCCTTTTTTCGAATAAGGGGAAAAATCCCGCCGTATATAAATCTCGAAAGGATTTTTCTCCGCCGGTATGTTTTCGCTCCGGAAGGTATGTCCCTTTCCGTCCTCCGAGTGGTTCCACTCCAAGGTATGCCGCCCCGGGCCGGCGGTAACGTTCTTTTCTATAAAGGAAGGAGCCACATAATCCGTTGTCGCTACGATACCTTCTATATAAAAGGTGTTTTCCGGTTCATTGGCCGTTTTTAGTTCCGCATTATAATCGAAAAGAGGAACCGGTGTCGAGAACTCGAAGACGAAATTCTTTTCGCTGCAATTTTCCACTAAATCGCCCAACCGGATAGAGCATTTATAGACCGCCTCGTTTTCAAGCGGTTTGTCCGGTACGATCCGGATAATGTCGGAAGATGTGGCGGAAACGGAAAATCCCAGATGCGGAGTAAAACGTATGCTTTTTTGGAGCGATTCCTCATTTACGCTCTCTTTGAGCCGGTATCCGTTTTTGAGTTTTACCAGAATGGGCGATTTCGCGAAAACGGAAGTGGGGTATAATTCCACGTACGGATTCTCTTTAAAAGGAATATCGCGGCCGGATTCCGCGTTTTTGCAGCCGGCTGCCAGCAGAAGAACGCAAAAACAGAGAAAAATACTTATATTTTTCATAATCAATTAATTATTTTGCGGATAACAGAATAGTGGAAAACAAAACAAATGTACATAAAAATCGGGATTTTATTTATTTTTGTCGGGATAAATAAACAGGGAATCCGGACTTGTTGAAAATGTAGGATGTCCGAACAATTGTCTTGGGGAAAAATGGGTATGGATGGAATAAGGAAATGCCGGCGCCCGATTCCGGTCGGGAAATGGATTCGGGAACATAAAAAACGGTCCGCGATTCTTTTGACGCTGCTGTTTCTGGCGGTTGCGTATTATTTTTGTCTTCCCCGACAATTGTTCACCGCGCCTTTGTCTGCCGTATTGGAGAGTTCGGAAGGAAAACTCCTGGGAGCGCGGATCGCCCGGGACGGGCAATGGCGGTTTCCCGCCGGGGATTCCGTACCGGTTAAATTCCGGAAGGCTTTGGTCCGTTATGAGGACAAACGGTTCTATTATCATCCGGGGGTGGATCCTTTGGCCGCCGCCCGGGCCTTATGGCTGAATGTAAAGTATGGAAAAGTGGTGAGCGGAGGCAGTACTTTGTCTATGCAGGTAATCCGGCTTAGCCGGGGAAACAGGAAAAGGACGCTGTCGGAAAAAATGATCGAGGCCCTGCTGGCCACCCGGCTCGAATGCCGTTATTCAAAAGAGGAAATCCTCCATTTATATGCTTCCAACGCTCCTTTCGGGGGAAACGTGGTGGGATTGGAAGCCGCTTCCCGACGGTTTTTCAATACTTCTCCTTCGGAATTGACCTGGGCGGAGTGCGCCATGCTGGCGGTTTTGCCCAATGCGCCTTCCTTAGTCCATATAGGGAATAATCGTACATTGCTTTTGGAAAAGAGAAACCGGCTTCTGCGGGAGTTGCGGGACGCCGGGGACATTTCCGAGCCGGATTATTCATTGGCGATAGAAGAGCCGTTGCCCCCTAAACCGTTTCCTATGCCCGATTATGCCTATCATTATTTAGAGAGAAAGCGGAAAGAAAGCGGGGACGGATTTATTCCGAGCGGCATCGATTATTATTTGCAGCAAAGAGTCAACGCCTTGGTGCGGGAGTATCACCATAGTTTCAGAGGAAACAATGTGAACAATCTGGCGGTGATCGTTTTGGATGTGGATACAGGGCTTCCTTTGGCGTATGCCGGAAATGTCCCGGCCCCGGGCGGAGTGCCCGGGGCGGCGGTGGATGTCGTAACGGCGCCCCGCAGCAGCGGCAGTACCCTCAAACCTTTGCTGTATGCGGCCATGCTTCAGTCGGGAGAGATTTTGCCCGGACAATTGGTAAAGGATATCCCTCATCGTTATAAGAATTTCAGTCCGCAAAATTATAATAAAGAGTATGAAGGGGCGGTCCCCGCCCGTGAGGTGATCCGGCGGTCGCTGAATGTCCCTTCGGTGAGGATGTTGGACGATTACGGTGTGGAACGGTTTCTGGGCCTGTTGAGAGAGCTGGGCTTCTCGACCGTAGATAAAAGTGCGGAGCATTACGGCCTCTCCTTGATTCTGGGAGGGGCGGAAATAACCTTGGATGATCTGGCGGGAGTTTATCGCCGGCTGGCGCTCCTGCTCAATGAGTTTTCGGAAGATAAGAAAAACCGCCGGAGCGGCGATACGGCGGCCGATGTGCCTCTTTCCGCCGCTTCCGTCTGGCTGACATTCGAAGCGTTATCCGAGGTGAACCGTCCGGAGGAAGAAGGGGATTGGAAGTCTTTCGCATCGGCCCGTAAAGTCGCGTGGAAAACGGGTACGAGCTGGGGAAACCGGGATGCCTGGAGCGTAGGCGTTACGCCCCGTTATGTAGTGGGGGTCTGGGTGGGTAATTGCAGCGGGGAGGGACGGCCCGGCCTTACCGGGGTATCGTACGCCGCACCCCTGATGTTCGATGTCTTTTCTTTACTTCCCCCTACGGGATGGTTCGCCATGCCGGAAAAAGAGATGGAACAGATAGCGGTTTGTTCCCGCAGCGGCCATCCCGCTTCATCCGCATGCGACCGTCGGGACACTATATGGGTGCCGGTAACGGATATCCGCCCGCCCGAATGTCCTTATCACAGGACGATTCATTTAGATCCGACCGGTTCCTGGATCGTGAACAGCAGTTGCTGCGAGCCTTCCCGGATGCAAACGGTTTCCTGGTTCGTGCTTCCTCCCGCACAGGAATGGTATTATATGCAAAATCATTTGGATTACAGGAAACTCCCTCCTTTGCATCCCGGAATGAGAAATGATCTGTCGGGAAGCGGAGGAGGAATCGAAATACTGTACCCCCAGAACGGATCTACCGTAGTGACTCCCCTCGCCCTGGATTCCAAAAGCCGCGGAGCCGTTTTCCGGGCTTTTTGTCGGGATAAGGAGGCGATGGTCTTCTGGCATCTGGATGACCGTTATATAGGAGCTACGTTTTATCCGGAGCATCGGATGACGGTGGTTCCTTCCCGTGGAAATCATGTGCTTAAATTGATAGATGAAACCGGCAATCAGGCTTCCGTGCGTTTCCGGGCCGAGTAAGATTTCGTTAAACTTTTGCGGACCGGAGCCGTATTTTTCGGAAAGATGATTAACTTTGCAGAAAGTCCGAAAGACCGGTTTACGGAAATAGGACTCAGATAACGGATTAAATCTTATATTATGAATACTGGATTATTTTCTTGTCGTTTGTTTGCGGCGGTTCTGCCGGCCGTTCTTTTGTCTTTCGCTTCTTTTTCCGCACAGGGCGCAGAGCCTTTGTCCGGAGGAACCCGGGTCATTGCTCACCGCGGATATTGGAATACGGAGGGAAGCGCTCAAAATTCCATCGCCGCTCTGAAAAAAGCGCAGGCTTTGGGCATTTACGGTGCTGAGTTCGATATAAACCGTACATTGGACGGCAGGTTAGTGGTAGCCCATGGTCCCAAGGAACAGAATGTAGAGCTGCAAAAGGTCAATTATGACGTTGTGGCGGAACTCCGATTGAAGAACGGAGAGAAAGTGCCTTTGCTGGAAGATTATCTGAAGTGCGGGAAAAAAGACAAGCAAACCCGGCTGGTTCTGGAGCTTAAGCCCCACGATACGCCCGAACTCGAAAGCGTGGCGGTGCAGGAGGTCGTGAAAATGGTAAAAAAATATAAGGTGGCCGCACAGATGGATTTCATTTCATTCAGCCTGCATGCGTGCCAGGAGTTCGCACGCCTGATGCCTGAAAGCAGTGTGGCTTATCTGGGCGGGGAATTTACTCCTGCCGAGTTGAAAAAAATGGGGATAAACGGCCTGGATTATCATTATAGCTGGTTCGAGAAACATCCCGAGTGGGTGGAGGAAGCCCACCGCCTGGGTATGACTGTAAACGTATGGACGATCAGTTCCCGGGAACAATTGCAGAAAATGATAGATTTGGGCGTGGATTTTCTCACTACCAACGACCCGGTACTTGCCAAGGAACTTCTAACGCGGTAACTTTTCCGCAGGTTCTTTAATACTCTTTATTAAAGATTGTTTCATGAATTGTTTTTGAAAGTCGCCTTCCGGGAATCCGTTTTCCGGAAGGCGATTTTCGAATGCTATGCAATATCTTCGGTATATAACGCTATCAGGTTAAGAATCACCTGCATCGCTTTTTCCATACTTTCTACCGGTATATATTCTAATTTTCCGTGGAAATTGTGGCCTCCGGCAAAGAGATTGGGGCAAGGGAGTCCCATAAAAGAGAGGCGGGCTCCGTCCGTGCCGCCCCGGATAGGTTGGACTTTAGGTTCCACGCCGGCCATTTCCATGGCCCGGATCGCCTTTTCCACAATCTTGTAATGCGGTTCCACTTCTTTCCGCATATTATAATACTGATCTTTGAGTTCCAGCAGGACGGTGCCCGTACCGTATTTTTTATTTATAAAATCCACGGCGTCCTTCATAAGCTGTTTCTTGGTTTCGAATTTCCGGGTATCGTGGTCGCGGATAATATATTGCATGTCGGCTTCTTCCACCGTACCCTGGAATCCGTTGAGGTGGAAAAATCCTTCGTAGTCCTGCGTATGTTCCGGCCGCTGTTCCGCCGGCAGCAGGGAATTGAGTTCCATCCCGATAAGAATTGCATTCACCATTTTGTTCTTGGCATAGCCGGGATGGATGTTGGATCCCTGTATATGAATTTTTGCGGAGGCGGCATTGAAATTTTCGAATTCTAATTCTCCGATCCGGCCTCCGTCCAATGTATAGGCATACCGGGCGCCGAATTTTTTTACATCGAAATAATCTACGCCGCGTCCGATTTCCTCATCGGGAGTGAAGCCTATTTTTATTTCGCCGTGTCGGAATTCGGGATGATCGACTATGTATTGTACGGCGCACATGATTTCGGCTATGCCCGCCTTGTCATCCGCTCCGAGCAGGGTGGTGCCGTCCGTAACTACGAGGGTCTGGCCCTTATATCCGGGAAGTTCCGGAAAATCCTTGACGGACAGTTTTATCCCTTTTTCTTTGTGGAGTACGATATCTGTGCCGTCGTAATTTTCCAGGATACGGGGCCTGATATTTTTCCCGCTTGCATCCGGTGCGGTATCTACATGGGCGATAAAACCGATGGGCGGGATCTCCTTATCTTTGACATTCGAAGGAATGGAGGCCATCACATAGCCGTATTTGTCGAGTGTGGCTTCGATCCCCATTTCTTTGAGCTCTTTTACGAGCATTTCCAGCAGATTGAACTGGGAGGAAGTACTGGGGTAGGTCTCGGAATCGGGGTCGGAAGTAGTCTCCACGGCCACGTATCTTAAAAATTTATCGAGTATTTTTTCCATATCGTTTTTCCATTTGTTTTTGTTTCATTTATAATTCAATATAGTTTTCATCGGTATGCGAAAAATCGTTTCTGCGCCTGCAGGGCGATTCGCACCGACGTGTCGGTGTCCCATTGTTTCAGCCGCGCATATTCTTCGACGATATACGCCGTTACGGCTTTTGAGGGCGTTAGCCGGCGAAAGTTGCGGAGCCGCTTTTTGCGTGTGATGCTGCCGAAACGCATTCGGTTTATGTCGAGAAGCGAAAAATCGACATCAC
This sequence comes from uncultured Bacteroidales bacterium, assembly GCA_947630665.1. Classification (GTDB taxonomy): domain Bacteria; phylum Bacteroidota; class Bacteroidia; order Bacteroidales; family UBA932; genus Egerieousia. The sequence continues at coordinate 58,818 of CANRID010000010.1, forward strand.
CGTCCGAAACGCGGAATACGATGTTTCCGGGCGAATAGTCTTTGTGCAGCACGCCTGCATCGTGCAGATGTACGGAATACGCCGCAAAAGCGCGAAGAATTTTCTTTCCTTCTTCGGTCAACGAGTCATCGGTGTGAAACTCCCGCATGAGACGGGAATATGGCTCGTACAACGTTACCAGATAACTGTCGGCAAGCAATAAACCGGAATACGATTCGATATAGGCTACCGCCTGTGGCGTGCGTATTCCCAGCTCCTTCAGCCGCAGCGCATATTCGTATCCTCGCCGCGCTTTCGATTTGCGGAGAAAACGGTAAACAATACGGTTTGTGAATGTAGGGGGTATTTTGTATTTTTTGACGACGACATCAACCCCTTGCCACTGAAAACGGCTCACCGTGTTGCGAGCGGCATATATCTGTTCGCCCTCCCGAAATGTATCAGGAAGTCGCTCGATGTACGCTCTCAGCGTTTCGTATGCAGGATTGACAACGATTTTCATGTTTGGTTTTGCAGAACTTCTGTTTTACAAATATATCAAATTTACGGCACACCAGCGACCATCTTGGCCTCCATGTCGTCATAAATCGGAGACTTTACGTCCTTGTCCGGCCGCATTAATTTTTGCCAGCCTTGGCCGTTTTTGCTTTGTCTTCTTTCAGACAGGCGTAAATAAGATAAACGATCAGGCAAATATAGGCGGCTAACCCTACGTATTGGGCGCCTGCGGACTGCATCCAGTTTTCATTGGCCGCATCCACTCCGGCAAAACGCAGCAGCGCGCTGACTACTCCCATGAGAGCGCCGCCGGCGATGAATCCGGATGCAAGCAACGTACCTTTTTCGGTCCGGTCTTTGTTTGTTCTTTCATCTTTGCTCCGGCTTCCCACGTACCAGGCGATGGCGCCTCCCACTAAAAGCGGAAGATTCAGATCCAGCGGAATGAACATTCCCAAGGCAAACGCGAGGGCGGGAACTTTAAATGCGGTCAGTATCAGGGCCAGCAATGCTCCGATTCCGTATAACAGCCAAGGGGCTTGGCCTCCGGACATAAGCGGTTCTATCACGGCCGCCATGGCATTCGCCTGCGGAGCCACGAGTGCCTGAGGCCCCGTGAATCCGTAAGTCTGGTTCAGCAGAATCATGACCCCTCCTACGGTAGCCGCCGCTACTAACGTTCCCAAAAATTTCCATGTTTCCTGTTTTTTAGGAGTGGTGCCGATCCAGTATCCTATTTTCAAGTCTGTAATGAACGCTCCCGATACCGACAGGGCCGTACATACAACGCCTCCTATAATCAGGGCGGCCGTCATTCCCGCGGTGCCTTTCAGGCCGCTGGCTACCATGATAACGGATCCCAGAATAAGGGTCATCAGGGTCATGCCGCTTACCGGATTCGTCCCCACGATGGCGATTGCATTGGCTGCCACCGTCGTAAACAGAAATGCGATAATCCCTACCACCAACAGGGCAATGACAGCGTGTTTGAAGTTTGCCACAACTCCTGTATAAAAGAAAATGAAAGTGACCGCCAAAGCGATAAGTATCCCGACAACTATGATTTTCATGGAAAGGTCCCTTTGGGTGCGGAGTATATTTCTATCCGTCTGTACTTTGTTCCCTTTGAACTCTTTTGCCGCCAGACCGAGCGCCGATTTGATAATGCCGGCGGATTTGATAATACCTATTATTCCCGCCGTAGCGATACCTCCGATTCCGATGTGGCGGGCATAGGTGGTAAAAATCGTTTCGGGATCCATTTCTCCTACCGTCTGCATGATCCCCGAACCCATCAGATCTACAACCTGGGATCCGAAAACTATATTCATAAACGGAATGATGACGAACCATACCAGAAAGGAACCGCAGCATATTATGAATGCGTATTTCAGCCCGACAATATAACCTAATCCCAATACGGCCGCACCTACGTTGACTTTAAACAGGACTTTGGCTTTGTCCGCTACCGCTTCTCCCCAGGGCAGCACTTTAGATGTAAAGGTCTCCGACCACCATCCGAATGTCGAGATGATAAAATCGTACAATCCGCCGATGATTCCGCTTGTCAGCAGAAGTTTGGCTCCGTTTCCGCCGGATTCTCCGCTTACCAATACCTGGGTGGTCGCCGTTGCTTCCGGGAACGGGAATTTCCCGTGCATATCGGCCACGAAATATTTCCGGAAAGGAATCAGAAATAAAATTCCCAAAATGCCGCCGAGCAGGGAGCTCAGGAATACTTTCATGAAATCTACCGTCAGGGCCGGATATTTCGCCTGGAGAATGTATAATGCGGGCAGCGTAAAGATGGCTCCGGCTACAATGGCTCCGGAGCAGGCTCCGATGGATTGGATGATCACATTTTCTCCCAAAGCGTTTTTCCGTTTCAGAGCGCCCGATATTCCTACGGCTATAATGGCTATCGGGATGGCGGCTTCGAATACCTGGCCTACTTTCAGACCTAAGAAAGCCGCGGCTGCGGAAAAGATAATCGTCATGAGAAGCCCCATGGAAACGCTCCATAGATTGACTTCGGGATAATTTTTATAAGGAGACAGGATGGGCTCATAGGATTCGCCCGGCTTAAGTTCGCGTGAGGCGTTTTCCGGAAGCCCCTGAGATGGTTGAGAAGTATTTTCCATTGGTTTTCGGTTTTATTATTGCATACAGATAACAAAGATAACTTTATTTCTTAAAATACGGGAACGGAAAAGCCAATTAAAATGGCGGTAAATTCAAAAAAGATCTTAAAAAATTGAAATAAATTTGTTTTTTCCGGAAATATCCTTACCTTTGCAACCCGTTTGAGAAAACGGTAAGTTGGTTGACATATTGAGAGAGAAGACACAGAGGTAAAGAGGAAAAAAGGAAAAGAGTCTGTAATATGGAAAATA
>CANRID010000011.1 GCA_947630665.1 uncultured Bacteroidales bacterium
CGCCTTGCCAACGAACCGACCACTATGACGCTGCGACCCTGCCGTGAGGAATCGGTGGACTTTGACCGTACCGAAAACCTTTATATCGAGGGCGACAACCTCGATGTACTGAAAGTGCTGCGCGAAACCTATCTCGGCAAGGTGAAAATGATCTATATCGACCCGCCGTATAATACGGGTAACGATTTCGTTTATAATGATGACTTTGCACAAGGGCGGAAGGAGTTTGAGAAGACAAGCGGGCTGTTCGATGATGCCGGCAACCAAACGCTTGACCCGATGCAGCGCAATACAGAAAGTAATGGTCGCTTTCATACGGATTGGCTGAATATGATATATCCTCGACTGAAAGTGGCAAGGGATTTATTAGCAGAGGATGGGGTTATCTTCATTTCGATTGACGATAATGAAGCAAAAAACCTTAAGGCCGTAAGTGATGAGATATTTGGCTTGCGGAATTTTCTCGCACAAGTAGTATGGGAAAGGGCCTATTCACCAATTAATCTGATGAAGCATTTCTCTCCATCTCACGATTATATATTGGTATATGCAAAAAATCAGGAATTAGCTGTATGCCGAGGGATCCTACGCTCTCAGGAAGCAAATAACCGTTACTCCAACCCTGATAATGACCCGCGAGGTCCTTGGATGTCAAGCGATATATCTGTAGGTCCAGCTATAGAATCGAACATATATCCAATAACGACGCCCTCCGGGCGTATAGTAGAGCCTCCAGCTGCTCGCAGCTGGAGTCTCTCGAGAAAAGCTTTTCTCGAGAGACTCCAAGACAACCGTATTTGGTTCGGCCCTGATGGTGATGGTGTTCCTCGTATAAAACGTTTCTTATCTGAACTCAGGAAAGAAGGTATTACTCCTATGACTATATGGAAATATACAGAAGTAGACCATTCTCAGGGGGCAACTCAGAAATTAGCCAAACTTTTTGACGGAAAAAAGTACTTTGATTATCCTAAGCCTGTTGAACTATTGAAACGATGTCTTGCTCTCTACACATTCGGTGATTGTATAGTAATGGACTTCTTTAGCGGAAGCGGAACATTTGCTCAGGCGGTTATGGAATTGAATGCGGAAGATGGAAGCAATCGCAAATATATATTAGTTCAGGCTCCAGAGAGAATGGAGAATCCGGCTAATGTTACCCTTAAATTCGATACTATACCTATATTTGCGGAGGAGCGCATACGCCGTGCCGGCAAGAAAGTCAAGGAGGAAGCGGGCGAGAACGCCAAAGACCTCGATGTCGGTTTCCGCGTACTGAAACTCGACTCGTCAAATATGGAGGAGGTGTACTATACGCCTGACAAGTTTGAACCGTCGCTGCTCGACAACCTTGTGGACAACATCAAGCCCGACCGCACAAGCGAAGATTTGTTGTTTCAGGTGATGCTCGATCTCGGCATCGAATTGTCGTCCAAAATCGAATGCAAGGAAATTGCGGGCAAAGAGGTATTCTCGGTAGATGATAATTACCTGCTTGCCTGTTTCGACCGGGAGGTAAACGAAACGACTATCGAGGAAATGGCGAAACTATATCCCACACATCTCGTTATCCGTGATGCGTCTGCCTCCAGCGACAACGTACTTGACAACTTCGACCAAATCATCGAGGGTTATTCCAACGAAAAGAAAATTACCTGTCATATTTTGTAACTTTATGGCCAAGGATTATCATTATGAGACGAGTATTTGAATACGAAGATTTACAGCCGGCACTGGATAAGTTGTTGGGGGATAGGGAGTCGAATGAAGTCGAATTCAAAACGGCGGCGGGCGGATTTCCCCATTCGTTTTGGGAAACGTACTCCTCGTTCGCCAACACGAATGGCGGCATGATTGTCCTTGGTGTCAAGGAAAAAGACGGCACGTTCACACTCGACGGTTTAACCGAAGCACAGGTACAAAAGTATAAGCGGGATTTCTTCAATAGCATGCACAATAAGCAAACGGTGAATATCCCATTGCTGAAAGATGATGATGTTCAGACAATTCCTTTCAATAAGAGTTATCTTCTGTTCTTTTACATTCCGCGTGCAGAGGTAAGCCTCAGACCGGTATATTGCGGCTACGACCCTTATTCGGGAACCTACCGGCGCGACATCGACGGTGATTACCATTGTACTCGTGAGGAGGTAACCAGTATGTTTTCCGATGCCGATTTGACCAACACGGCGGATGGGAGGATCTTGAAGAATTTCAGCAAAGAGGATTTGGATGCCAATTCCATCAGGCAGTATCGTCGCAAGTTTGAGCAATGGAATCCCGACCATGTATGGAATACCTTGCCGGAAGATGAATTTCTCAATAAACTGAACGTATTCAGAAAAGATCGAAAAACCGGGGAATATGGATTGACGTATGCGGGTCTGCTGATGTTCGGAACCTATAGTGCCATTACCGATGCAAATCTGAATTTCTTTCCGGACTACCAGGAAATACAAGATTCTAAAGGACGTTGGGTGAACCGTATATGCCCTGACGGAAATTGGGAATCGAATCTTTTTCAGTTTTACAGCCGTGTTCTGCCGATCTTGCAGAACTTTTTGCCAAGTCCGTTTCAATTGGACGGAAATCAACGGAAAGCCGAGACGCCGGCCCATGTAGCGGTACGGGAAGCATTGGCCAATGCGCTCGTTCATGCGGATTATACGGTGAATGCTTCGCTCAACATTTATAAATACCCCAACAAGATCGTATTCTCCAACCCCGGAACGATGTTAATACCGCGTAAGCAATATTATCGGGGCGGGGAGAGCGTCTGTCGGAATAAATATCTGCAAAAGATGTTTACATTCTTGGGGGCATCGGAAAGAGCCGGCAGCGGTGCAGACAAAATCATTCACGGGTGGGAAGATCTAAAATGGAAAAGGCCATACATTGAGGAAAGAAGCCGACCTAATAAGGTCGTTTTAACGTTGTCCATGGAGTCGCTGCTGGACAAGGCCATTTTGGAAGATCTGGAAAAACGTTTTGGAGGAGGGATAAAGACGCTGTCCCAAAACAAGTTGGTTACATTGGCTTTGGCTTATTCGGAAGAAGAAATTACCAATGAAAGGCTGCAATATGCTTTGGAGATGCATAGAGCGGATATCACCAAAATGTTGGGCCAACTGTGTACAATGAAGTTATTGGAGTCGTCTGGCCGTGGCAGAGGTACGAGATATCATATATATAATGCAGGACTTCCGGAGAGAAATGCAGGACTTCCGGGGGGAAATGTCGGACTTTCTGGGAGAAATGTAGGACTTCCAGAAGGAAATGTAGGACTTCCAGAAGGAAATGTAGGACTTCCGGAGAGAAATGTAGGACTTCCAGAAGGAAATGTAGGACTTAAGAGGAAAAGATATGCTTTTTCAGAGATGAAAAATTTGATAGTCTCTTTTTGCATAGAATGGAGAACTGCGGAGGAAATAGCTTGTGAATTAGGTAAAAAGACAACTTATATAAGAGATAGAATTCTTCCTCGATTGGCAGATGTAATAGAAAAGATGTATGATGTCCCGCATCACCCGAGACAAAAATATAGAGCAAAATAGGTTGTACGAGCAAGTATGAAATTTCAGTTCAAAATACAAGGTTATCAGACTGAGGCGGTAGAGAGTACGATTAATGTATTCCGTGGGCAACCGATGCGCGCTTTCAGTTACTATCGTCGCGATGTGGGACGCGATGCATCGGGGCAATATCGCATCGTTACTGAGGAGGAAGAGACAGGCTATCGCAATGCCGATGTGGAACTTGACAGCAAACAGTTATTGTCGAATATCCGAGAAATGCAGGTGTATAATCAGATAACGCCGAGTGCGCAATTGTCGGAAGGACTTGGAGCCGTGAATCTTGATATAGAAATGGAAACCGGAACGGGCAAGACGTATGTCTATATCAAGACAATGTTCGAAATGAACAAATGCTACGGTTGGTCGAAGTTCATTATTGTGGTGCCGAGCATCGCCATTCGTGAGGGTGTTGCCAAGTCGTTTCGTATGCTCGAAGACCATTTTATGGAGCATTACGGAAAGAAAGCCAGGTGGTTTGTCTATGACAGTGCCAATCTCAACCAACTCGACCAGTTTTCTCAAGACGGGGGAGTGGCGGTAATGATTATCAATACGCAGGCGTTTGCCGCTTCGATGAAAGAGGACGGACGCAGCAAGGAGAGCCGTATTATTTATTCGAAGCGTGATGAGTTCGGATCTCGCAGACCTATCGATGTGATAGCCGCCAATCGTCCTATTATCATAATGGACGAACCGCAGAAAATGGAGGGTGTGGCAACCCGGACAGCATTGGTAAAATTCAATCCGCTTTTCGTACTTTATTATTCAGCGACCCACAAGACGAAACACGATACCGTCTATGCCCTCGATGCTTACGATGCCTATAAGGAACGACTGGTGAAACGTATTCAGGTACAAGGGTTTGAGATTAAGAACCTTCGAGGAACAAGCGGCTATATGTATATCGATGGCATGGAACTGTCGCCGAAACGTCCGCCGGAGGTAAAAATCGAATTGGAGTGCAAACGCGCCGATGGTACGATTTACCGCGATGTCAGAAAATTCGGGGTCAATGATTCTCTCATGGTTGCGAGCGGCTTGGCACAATATGACGGCTATGTGATTTCTGAAATCAATCCACGCGGGCGCGGTTCGGTAACATTCCTGAATGGCGAAACAATATATTGCGGCGATGTGGTCGGTGATACCAATGAAGAGGCAATGCAGCGGGTGCAAATCCGTCAAACCATTATAGCGCATCTTACCAAAGAAAAAGAACTGTTCAATCGCGGTATCAAATGCCTGTCTCTATTCTTTATCGATGAAGTGAGCCACTATCGTCGGTATGACGAAAACAACAACGAAGTCAAAGGTAAGTTCCAACTTATTTTTGAGGAGGAGTATGCTCGTATAGTGAATGATTATTATACGCTGTTCAATACACCATACGAAAAGTATCTGCGCAGTTTCTCACCGGAACAGGTACACGCCGGATATTTCTCGATTGATAAAAAGGGACACTCCGTAAACAGCGAAACCAAGCGTGGCTCGGATATATCGGATGATATTTCTGCCTATGATCTTATCTTGAAAAATAAAGAGCGATTATTGAGCTTTGAAGAGCCGACGCGCTTTATATTCTCACATTCAGCATTGCGTGAGGGATGGGACAATCCTAATGTATTCCAGATCTGCACGCTCCGGCATAGCAATTCTTCGACAGCCAAACGGCAGGAAGTCGGTCGCGGTCTGCGTATATGTGTGGATAAAAATGGTATTCGTCAGGATAAGGAATTGCTCGGTGAAGATGTTCACGAAATCAATCAATTGACGGTCATTGCCAACGAGAGTTATGCAGATTTTACTACAGCCTTGCAGAAAGAAACGCGCGAGGCGCTGCGTGACCGTGCTGTGACGGCAACTCACGATTTCTTTGCAGGCCGGAAAGTTACCGATGCGACGACCGGTGAAGTCCGTTTTATCACGGATACGGAAGCCAGCCGTATAATGATATATCTCGAAGATAACGAGTATATCGATACACAGGGTTATCTGACCGAGAAGTATCATACGCATGTATTGGAAGATGACCTTGCCCCGTATGGCAGCAAACTTGAACCGATTGCTGAAGATATAAACAAGCTTATACGGTCTATCTTCGACCCGAAAGCTCTTGACGGTATGGTAACGAAAGTCCCGGTTACGACTCCGGAAAACGAATTGAACGAAAACTTTAACGACACGCGTTTCCAAAAACTCTGGAATGAGATTAATCACAAATATGTTTATACGGTCCATTACGACAGCGAAGAACTGATAAACAAGGCAATCGCCAAATTACAGGCAGACTTGACAGTCACCAAACTCCAATACGTTATGATAACCGGAGAACAGGATACGGAAAACGTTACGGAGTTCGGCAATACAAAATCGGCTACTCGCGAGTTGGCGGATGTCTGCCCATCGGCAGTTCCTTATGACCTCGTTGGCGATATTGCCAAAGGTGCGAGGATTACTCGTCGTTCTGTTGTGAAGATTCTCAAAGGCATCGGGATAAAAGTCTTGTTGTTCAAGAACAATCCGGAAGAGTTTATCCGTAAGGTCATCAAGATTATTCGGGAAGAGAAAGCGACTATGATTGTTGATCATATCACCTACAATCCAACGAATGCAGATCCGTATGACAGTACGATTTTCGTTCCGGAACGAAGGTTGAACATCAATAAGGCGCTTGAACTGTCGAAGCATATAACGCCTTATGTGGCTTATGATAGTGATGGAGAGCGTAATTTTGCTAACGCGCTCCAAGGCGCAGATGAAGTGCTTATTTTTGCCAAGTTGCCGCGCAAACTGAAAATTCCTACTCCTGTCGGCAATTATGCTCCCGATTGGGCAATTGTGTTTGAGGAAGGTAAGGTGCGACACGTCTTCTTTGTTGCCGAGACCAAAGGTTCGTTAGAGGGCATGGAGCTTCGCGGTGTGGAAAGGGCGAAGACAGAATGTGCGAAACGTCTGTTCAATTCCATTTCAACCAATATAACCCGATACGGTGTCGTTGATAAGTTTGAAAACTTGTACGATATTATCAAAGGAATAGATTAGGCTGTAATTATCCTAATCTCTAAGGCATCCTAACGGAACAACGAATATTCCATCGTTTCTGCGATACGCAAATTCATTCCGAACTTTTCTGCTGATTTATTCCGAACTTTTTTATTCCTGTGTGGAAAATAAAATTTGTTTTTGCTTTCGATTTTTACTATCTATGCAGCCGAAAATTGACGATGCGAACGATGGGAATCGTCTGCGGACAGTCAATTAAATATGAATTCATTACCAGTATCTGTCTTATCCATATCCGCTTTTGGAGCAAGCCGGCTTAAAAGCTGTACATTGTCTGTAGGCAAGCGTTTCTATTTAGGATTGTCTTATATTTTCCAGACCATTTTCTGGAACGTACTCCAGTAGTTTGGCAACCTGTCGGCCGATGTTTTACACGATGCCATCCGGTGTCCGTGTCCTTTTTTATGTGCATATATCATCCAATAAATTCTATAATTATCAAAAAATGACGAAAACCATTTATCTTTTTACTGTTTTTCTCCTGTTGTCGGCCTCGGCTCTGCAAAGCCAGACGTCGCGTACGGTGACCATAGAAGAGTTGTTCCGTCTGGCGGAGACACGGAATTCCGACATCGGTGCGGCCGAACAGGCCATCGATGTCGCCCGCCAGCAAGAGAAGGTCGCCCGCACCGCCCGTCTGCCTCAGGCCAGCGCTTCGCTGACGTTGAATTATCTCGGCGACGGGACGATTCTCGACCGGGATTTTTCCAATCCTGTGCGGGACAAGCTGCCGCATTTCAGCAATACCCTGGGGGTGGAGGTTTATCAGCCCGTCTATACGGGCGGTGCCGTTTCGGGGGCGGTTTCCTTGTCGGAGTCGCAGACAGCATTGACGGCTGTCGGGTTTGAGACCACAAAAAATTCCGTGAGAATGATGATTGTCCGGAACTATCTCGAATTAGCCAAGAACCGGAATCTGCTCTCCGTTTATGAGGAAAATATCCGTCTGACCGAGAAACTGCTCGGCGAGATGAAAGCCAGGCAGGAACAGGGTGTCGTCCTGAAAAACGACATTACCCGTTACGAGCTTAAACTCTCATCGCTCGGCTATGACCGTCTGGCAACCGAGAACGCTATCCGGATTTGTAATAAGAACCTTACTTCCCTGTTGGGTCTCGATGATTCCACAGAAATCATTCCCCGACAGCCTGCCGTTCCCGAGGATATCCAGCAGGTAGGCGTGTGGTTGCAATCGGCCGCCGTCCATTCGCCGCAGCTACGCAGTTATGATCTTCAAACCGACATGGAGAGTATCCGCCGCCGGATTACCCGTTCCGACTACCTGCCGAAAATCGGCCTTGTCGCGGGAGACAATTTCCTCGGTCCGGTCACTTTCGAGGTGCCTGCATTGAATAAGAACTACAATGCGTGGTTTGTCGGCGTAAATCTGAAATGGAACATCTCTTCGCTGTTCACTACCGCCAAATCTACCAAACGGCATGACATGGAGATCGCCCGGATACAAACGGCACAGACAGCCGAAAAGGAAGCGACCGGCCGCCGTATGCACGAGGCTTACACGCTTTACCGGCAGTCGATGGAGCGTTTGGAAATCGAACGCAAGAACATACAGCTTGCCCAGGAGAATTATGCCGTGGTATCCAACCGCTTCGACAATCAGCTTGCCCTGCTTACCGACATGCTGGACGCTTCGAATGCTCTGCTCGATGCCGGCGTGCGCCTTGTCAATGCCGAAATATCGGCCCAATTCTATTATTATCAACTTCATTTTATCTCAGGAACTCTTATTGCATTATGAAACAGAAAATTCGTCGCAGATTTCAGAATATGGCGGTCATCTTGCTCATCGCCTTCGGCTTTGTTTGGATCGGATATAAATTTATCGGCTTCACATCATCCACCTATACCGACAACGCGCAGGTTTACCAACGTCTGGTACCCGTCAACAGCCGGGTACAGGGCTTTGTCAAAGAGGTATATTTCGATGATTATGTCAAGGTCCGGAAAGGCGATACGCTTGCCTTAGTGGAGGACACCGATTTCCGGCTCCAGCTCGCTCAGGCGAGGGCGCATCTCCAGAATGCCCTTTCGGGCAAAGACGCGGCCGTAACGGCTGTCTCCACTTCTACGAATGACATCACCGTGACGGACGCCGCCCTTGCGGAGGTCGAAGCCCTGCTGACCAACGCCAAGCGCGATTTCGACCGTTATGCCGTCCTGCTCCAACAGGAGGCGGTTACCCGTCAGCAATACGATGCCGTAGAGACCAACTATCTCGCATTGAAGGCCAAACGAGACATGCTCGTACGGCAGAAAGGTTCAACGGGATTAGTCGCCCGTCAGCAGTCGCACCGCGTCGGCCAGAACGAGGCGGAAATAGAGGCGGCCCGTGCCGCCGTGGAGCTGGCGGAACTCAACTTATCCTACACGGTCATCACCGCCCCGTGCGACGGATATACCTCGCGCCGCAATATTCAGCCCGGACAGCTGCTCCAGCCCGGACAAACTATCGTGTCTGTCGTGGATACGGGCGATACCTGGGTGATTGCCAATTACAAGGAGACACAGACTGCACGGATGGCGGTGGGCGACACGGTCGGCATCAAGGTGGACGCGGTGCCAGGCGTCCGTTATCGGGGCGTCATCGAGACCATCTCGAATGCAACGGGGTCGAGGTATTCTCCCATACCGCAGGACAACTCCACCGGAAATTTTGTCAAGGTGGAGCAGCGTATTCCCGTCAAAATCCGTTTTTCCCGGGATATTCCGCAACAGGATATAGAACGGCTGCGTGCCGGTATGAATGTCGAATGTAAAGTAATCCGCCGATAATGGGACACTCACCTAATCCGCTTCTTGCCAACCGGCTGCTGATGTACAGGAATCGGGTGCCGAAGGGTGTCCGGTTCTGGTTGATTATTTTATTCGCCCTGTTTTATCAGTTGTCGGGAGGCATTTACCTTGCCGCATTAAGTCAGATGGTCGGCGAACTGGCTTTCCTGAGCGAGGATGTGACGATGGCGGGCTATTGCTCGCTTATCGGTCTGAATATGATTTTCCCGATACTTTTCCGATGGAAATTCTATCTATATACGCGCCAGATGTTTTTCGTATCGAGCATCGGTGCGTCGATTTGCGCCATAGCGGCCATGACCGCCTCCGTGCCGTGGATGTTATGGCTCGTGTGTCTGTTGGCGGGGTATTTCAAGATGATGGGGATGTTCGCCTGCATGAGTACGATTCAATTGAACATCACGCCTGCGCGGAATAACGGAGCGTTCTTTCCGGTCGTATTTGTCTTTGTATGCGGCGCTGTCCGGCTTTCGGGTATCCTTACCGCCCATATCGCCTATGACTTTAACTGGAAGATGGTTTATCTTGTGATTGTCGGGATGATGTTGATTATCGACGGTGTGGTCTATTTCATGATGAGACCCGATCATCGGTCGGGACCGTTCATTCCGTTGAAGGGAGTGGACTGGCTCGGGCATCTGTTATGGGTTGCCACGTGCTGTGTCGCGGCATGGATATTCACTTTCGGAGAACACTACGACTGGTGGAACAGCTATCCCGTATGGTATGCCACATGGATCTTTGTGGCGCTGCTGGCCATGACATTGTTCGAGTCCCGCCTGAAAAAGGAGCCGTTTATTTCCCTGAAGGCCTTCTGTTATCCGATGACGTGGAGCATTTTGCTGCTCTTGTCCGGCATGGCCGTATTGCAAGCTTCGGCACACGTGCTTCAACCCGTATTTATGAATGCGGTTGCGGGATACGACTATTTCACGATAGTGCATTTCAACTATCCGGAACTGTACGGGATAATCATGGGGGCTATCCTCGCGTTTTTCGCTCTGGTGCGGTTGAAGTGGCGCATGAAAGTATTTTTCTTCGTCTGTTTCGTACTCGTGACGTTCTATCTCATCGCCTCCTATTTTCTCATAGATCCATCTACGGAGGCATGGCAATTTTACCTCCCGCTGTTTGCTTTAGGGGCGGCGGAGGTGATGATGGAGATCGGTGCGACCTTTATTCTGTCGCATGCCATCCCGTTCCCTCATTTTTTCATGAACATTTCGATTATCGGGTTCGTCCGCTGCGGTGTCGGCACGGCTGGTGCCGGGGCTATCGTCGAAAGGCTTTTCGCCTGGTCGATGAACAAGCATGTGATGCTGTCGTCCTCCTCCCCCGATTTTGTGGACTATGCAGGGACAGCGTGGATGGACCGGTACTTTACGGAACAGAATCTGATGCTCTCCGTGAAGGAGTGTTTCGGTTATCTTGCGCTGCTGGGTTTGGTTATGCTGCTCATCGTGCTGCTGTCGAAATACAGCAACAATATGGTACGGTTCGTTCCCAAAATCGTCTCCGTTGCCCGATGGATTAGAAATCCGCGCCATACGGCCGATCCTACGCTCTCGTAGAGGCATAGCGGGAGTTGCTGCATCCGGATGCAACTTGGGTCCTGATGGGAACCTCTTGTATATTATCGAAAAGGAAAACCGATACGATATCTGAAAGGTGTGATATCGTACCGGTTTCTCTGATGTAAAAGACTGAACGGCCCGACTTTTTTGAATAGCCGGGCCGTTCAATAAATCCGGATGCTGTCGGGATTAGAACATATAGTCCCACGCCGGAAGCATGATCGGTTTGGTGTTCAGTGCCGCCTTGGCTTTTTCGCTCAGATACTTTTTGTTGATTACCATGCGGAACAGGTATTCGTCGAACCAGGCGTCGGTAAAGGTCAGATATCCTTTATTGCCGGCAGAAGGGCCCCAGCTGTTTTCGAATTCCCATTTTACCGGCACATCGTTTTCGTCCGTATCGCATGCCACGAGAGCCATTGCATGGGAGGAACCGCTCTGGCGGGTAAGAATACGGGCTTTTTTATCCATTTTGGAATCGATGCCCAATAAAATATCCGTATTGTACATGGTCGGGTCCAGGATACCCGCTGCGCTGTTATTCTGTTTCCCTACATCGCAGGATGCGTACATCGGCTCGTTGTTTTTAATGGAAGCCAGCGCCGCTTTTTTAATCTCGTCGTTAGGAAGATTCAGATATACCCAGTTGATGCCTTCTATGGCGTTGGTGTAATTTTGTATTTCGTAAGTTTTATAGTAATCCCGGGTAGGGTCGTTCATAATCATGATATAATTCTGAGGAGAGTAATCGGAAGGTACAATGCTCCGGTAAAAATCCTGAGGGGTAGTGGTAAGGGTTTTTATTTGTCCGTCCTTGGTCTGGTAACGCCAGGTGAACTCGGCAGGGGGTTCTCCCAGGCACAGCGCCAATACGCGGTAAACATCTTTCAGAATGACGGTTTTTTCCGCTCTCAGATCTGCTACGCTTTTCCCCTCGGCGGCCATCTCGCGCAGTTTATATCCTCCGGCGCGCAGTCTTTCATTTAAAATGCCCACCATCTGTCCGGTACTGTTGGAATGGGCGGTTGCCGGCATAACGGATTGAGGTACTACACCGTATTTTTCAGCTACATTATAAAACATGTTCCAGACTCCGCCGTCCCCGACAGGAGACCGGAAGAGATTGACTACTTCCTGGTCGTTTTTTATGTCTTTTCCGACTGTCCCGATAATATTTTCAAGAAACAGGTTGGCCTTTTCGAATATATCCCAGAAATAAGTGTAACTGTGGGAAAAATCGAAACTGTTCAGATCGTACTTTTTCATGACGGTAGGCCGGAGTACGTTCATAGAGGTGAACATCCAGCATGTGCCGGAACTTTTCTGATCCGTTATCCCCTTTACATCCGTCCTGTATTTAAAATAATGGTCGATTTTGCCCTGGAGGTCGTGGTTCAGGGCTTTCTTTTTGATATTGTTGTCCTCGGTGAGCATGTTCTGGAGCGCGGTAGTGTGAGCGTCCTTTACAAAGCTGCTTTTTATTTCATTCAATTCTTTATTCCCGATGGTCTGGGCGAACATTCCGCCCGGATTGCATAAAAAGAACAATGAAATGGCGAATAGAAGTTTTTTCATATCGATTCTGTATTTAAAGAAATAATAAAAAAGTCGGTACTATCGTACAAATATAAGAAAATTTTTATCTTTATATCTGGAACGGTCGGCAGATTCCGCTCCAATCCGAAATGAAGAAGAATCCGAACCGAAGAGGATATAAACAGGAAAGCCTCCGAAATTCAGAGGCTTTCATTGTTTTATGACGATTTTCAATCGTTGTTTTCTTCTCCAGACTTAAGCGCCGAAGTTATCGTACATTACGTTTTCGGCAGGTACTCCGAGTTCATCCAGCATTTTAGTGACCGCGGAGGTCATCAAAGGCGGGCCGCAGAGATAGTACTCGATATCTTCCGGAGTCTCGTGGTCTTTGAGGTAGTTGTTGTACAATACATTGTGGATAAATCCGGTAGGACCTGTCCAGTTGTCTTCCGGTTTGGCATCGGACAACGCGATATGGAAATTGAAATTAGGGAACTCCCTTTCGATTTCCCTGAAATCTTCTTCATAGAATATTTCCCGTCTGGATCTTGCCCCGTACCAGAAGCTGACTTTGCGGGTCGTCTTTTCGGTTTTGAACAGATGGAAAATATGCGATCTCATCGGAGCCATGCCGGCGCCTCCTCCCACGAATACGATTTCGTTTTGGGTCGGCTTGATAAAGAACTCGCCGTAAGGACCGGAAATGATGACTTTATCACCCGGCTTGCGGGAGAAAATGTAAGAGGAACTGATTCCCGGATTTACCGGCAGGAAACCGCCGGTAGCTCTGTCGAAAGGAGGGGTGGCGATACGTATATTCAGCATCACGATATTTCCCTCGGCAGGGTGGTTGGCCATAGAGTAAGCCCTGAAAGTAGGGGTCGGATTCTTCATTTTCAGATCCCAGAGCTTCATCTTGTCCCAATCCTCATGGAATTGAGGATCGATGTCCATATCTTTATAATCCACTTCGCAGGCCGGAATGTCTATCTGGATATATCCGCCTGAACGGAATTTCAGGGTTTCCCCTTCAGGAAGCTTCACTACGAATTCCTTGATAAAGGTAGCTACGTTATGGTTGCTGACTACCTCGCATTCCCATTTCTTGATACCCAGTACTTCTTCCGGAATGATGATATCCAGATCTTCCTTCACTTTTACCTGGCATCCTAAGCGCCAGTGGTTCTGGATCTGTTTGCGGGAAAAGAATCCCACTTCCGTTGGAAGAATTGTTCCGCCTCCCTTTACTACCCGGCATTTGCACATTCCGCAGGTTCCGCCGCCGCCGCAGGCCGAAGGCAGAAAGATTTTTTCATTGCTCAAAGTGGCCAGCAAAGAGGAACCCGGATTTACTTCCAATTCCTTTTCGCCATTGTTGATATTGATTTTTACGATGCCGCTCGGAGTTAATTTGGCTTTTGCGAAAAGCAAAAGCGCGACAAGAATAAGGGTTAGCGCTAAAAAAGCTACTACCGATACAATTATTAATGTGATTAAATTATTGTCCATAATGAATTTGCCTTTTTAGTCCGCCGTTAAAGTTGAATACCCATGAAACTCATAAATGCGATTCCCATCAAGCCCGTTATGATGAAGGTTATGCCCAATCCTTTCAATGGTGTGGGAACATTGGAATAGGAGAGCTTTTCCCTGATGGCAGCCAGGGCGACGATTGCCAGGAACCATCCGAAGCCGGAGCCTAATCCGAATACGGTGGCTTCCGCCAAGGTGCCGTAGGCTCTTTCCTGCATGAACAGGGATCCTCCGAGAATCGCGCAGTTTACGGCGATCAGCGGGAGGAATATTCCCAAGGATGAATACAGGGAAGGCGAATATTTTTCCACCACCATTTCCACAATCTGTACGATGGAGGCGATGACGGCGATAAATATGATGAAGCTTAAAAAACTCAGATCGATGCCGGAATATTCTTCTCCTAACCAGGAAAGCGATCCCGGAGAGAGAATGTATTTGTTGAGCAAATAGTTGATAGGCAATGTAACGCCCAGCACGAACACTACGGCGATGCCCAGTCCGGTAGCTGTCTTAACGTTTTTGGATACCGCCAAGAATGAACACATCCCCAAGAAGAAGGCGAATACCATGTTGTCGATGAAAATCGACCTGACGAATAAACTGATTAAATCTTGCATAGTGGTATGTGTTTGTTATTTTTCGATTAATTTCTTTTGAACGCTTCTCTGCACCCATATAATCAGACCTACCAGAATGAGGGCCATCGGCGGCAATATAAACAACCCGTTGTTTTCATAAAAGCCTCCGTTCTTGATATACCAGCTTTCCGGCACTATCTGTACGCCGAACAGCGTACCGGAGCCGAAAAGTTCGCGGAAAAACGCTACCACTACCAATACTAAACCGTATCCCAGACCGTTGGCCATCCCGTCTATCAGGGACTGGATGGGTTTGTTGCCCAAGGCGAATGCCTCGATCCGACCCATGATGATACAGTTGGTAATAATCAATCCTACGAATACGGACAACTGCTTGCTTACATCATAGGCAAATGCTTTCAATATCTGGTCCACCAGGATCACGAACATGGCCACTACCACCAGCTGTACGATGATACGGATCCGGTTCGGGATCGTGTTCCGGATCAGGGATACTATAAAACCGGAGAAACCGGTAACCGCCATAACCGACAACGCCATGACGCAGGCCGGTTCGAGCTTAACGGTTACGGCAAGGGCCGAACATATACCCAATACCAACACGGTGACCGGATTGGCATTGAAAATAGGATTTATAAATATATTTTTATCCATTACTGTAACATTTTCAAATTAAACGTTTTCGGAAGCGTCCTCTTCAGTTTCCCGATAGTCCTGCATTTGCTCGGAAGCGTCTCCGGTATGTTCTTTTTGAGATTCGATATAAGGCAGATAATATTGCAGCCAGTTTTTAAGGGTCGATTCCAAAGACCGGCTGGTGATAGTACCGCCTGAGATGGCATCCACTTGGTGTGGATTCCCGGGCTCGGCGCCTCCTTTTACTATGGCAACGGAAGTGAAAGAATTGTCCGTGAAAATTTCTTTGCCCACGAATTGGCCTCTGAAACGCGGAGTAGCTATTTCCGCTCCCAATCCCGGAGTCTCCCCTTTATGGTCGAAAGTCGCCCCGTGGATGATATTGAAATCCGAATTCAGGGAAATGTAGCCCCAGATCGGTCCCCACAGTCCGGCTCCGTAGCAGGAGAGAATATATACATTCCCGTTTTCCAGCGTGCCTACGAAAACCGGCAGTTTCAACTGGGCCAGCAATTCGGTTTTGCGGTCCTGTCTGTCGGCCGGTACGGCGGCGATTTGCCTCATCAGATCGTATTGTTCTTTCAGATCCACGCGGAAAGCGTCTCCTTCCACTACTTTGCCTTCGTAGTTTACGATAAAGGACTCCGTAATATATTTGGAATATTCTTCCTCTATGTATGCGGTCTTGTCGGGAACCTTATCGGCCTCCATACCCAGTCCGATGGAATATAAAAGGCTCATTTGCTTTTCGATATCCACATTTTTCTGTTGCCGGCTCTTCAGACTCGAAGAAACGAAGGCAAGTATGGCGGCAACAAATACAACCAGCAGGGTTGCATAAATAATCGTATATGAATTTTTATTTGTATCCATGGTCATCTTTATTTAACTGCCTTATTTGATTACCGCTCTTTTAACTCTTCGTTTGATATTGCCTTCGATTACGTAATGATCGATCAGCGGCGCAAATGTGTTCATAAGCAGGATCGCAAGCATCATTCCCTCCGGATATCCCGGATTGAAGAGCCGGATCGTTACCGTCAGGGCCCCTATAAGGAATCCGTAGATCCATTTTCCTTTTTCCGTCTGCGCCGAAGTAACCGGATCGGTCACCATATATACGGTTCCAAAGGCGAAGCCTCCCATTACCAGATGATAATAGGCCGGCAGGGCAGCGTAGGTACCCGGTTCGGCGAAAGCATTGAACAGATAGCCTACGGCGAGAGCGCCTATTACGCATGAGAGCATGCTCTTCCAGCTACCTACTCCGGTAAGGATCAGGATGAACGCCCCGATGAGGATAGCCAACGTAGAGGTTTCTCCAATCGAGCCGGGAATATTCCCGATAAACATTTGCATGAAATCCGGTATCTGGACTCCCGCCGCCGCATTCGCCAGCGGTGTCGCTCCGGAAAAGCCGTCGGCGATGGGCAGAACCTTATCTTTTAGTCCTTCGATCCAGATGGCATCGCCCGAGATATGGGACGGATATGCGAAGAAAACGAAAGCCCTGGCCAGCAAGGCCGGATTCCAGATGTTCATGCCGGTTCCTCCGAAAACCTCTTTCCCGATAATCACCGCAAAAGCGACGCCGAGCGCCAGAATCCACAACGGCACATCGACAGGCATAATCAGCGGAATGAGGATCCCCGATACCAGATATCCCTCATTCACTTCATGTCCCCTTATCTGGGCGGAAGCGAATTCGATTCCCAATCCTACGATATAGGATACTAACAGAAGCGGCAGGAATTTGATAAATCCGAACCATACCTTGGCCCAGAAGGTCATGTCGAGACCGAAAGCCAGGGAGTGCTGATGGCCGATATTCCAGATGCCGAATGCTGCGGCAGGCAGCACGGCGAATACCGCCACGCTCATTACTCTTTTCAGGTCTATGCTATCTCGGATATGGGCGCCTTTTTTCGTAACGGTATCCGGTACGAACAGAAAAGTCTCGAATGCATCGAATGTAGAATGCAGAAAGCCTAATTTGCCCCCTTTGCTGAAAGTGGGCTTAAGCTTGTTTACTAAATTTAGTAGTCCTTTCATACTCCTCTGAATTAAGCCATTTCTTTTATCATGATATTAATGCCTTTCGATACGATGTTCTGTACATCGATCTTGGAAGGACAGACGAATTCGCACAGGGCCAGGTCTTCTTCGACCACTTCGTAAATGCCCAGCTGCTCCATTTTGTCTATATCCTCCGCTAAAATGGCTTTTAGTAAATAAACCGGATAAATATCCATCGGAAGAACCTTTTCGTACAGTCCGGTCACAACGAAAGCCCGGTGTCCGCCGTTAAGGTTCGTATCTTCATCGTATTTTTTCCCCGGGGTAAGCCAGGAACAGTAAGAACGGGAGAAACTGAATTTTTTCGGACGGCAGAGTTTTGCCCATCCCAACAGTTCGCAATGAGTTCCTTCCGAGATCAGGGTAATCTGGTTGTGATAAAATCCTAAATAACCGTCGGGACCTACATTGTCTCCCGACAGGACATCGCCGCTGATATAGCGGATAGCGGAAGGCTGCCCGTAGATTTCGATTTCGGCGGGGCCTGCAAAGTCCGCGATATCTTTCATGGACATCCCTGGCAGACATTTTATGTAAGCGTTTTTGGACGCCCGGGAACCCGTAACGGCAACTAATTTGCTTACATCGTAAATGCCTTTGGTAAAGAGCTTCCCGATGGCCGCTACATAAACCGGATCTACCGTCCAGACTATATCGCCTTTCCCGATAGGGGAGATGTGATGGATCTGGATGCCTACGTTGCCGGCCGGATGAGGTCCGTCGAATGCGTAGGTTTTTACGTGGTTGAGTTTATACAGGGGGGAAGCGGCGTAGTCCTTGGAATTCAGTCCCAAATACACTCCGCCTTTGGT
Organism: uncultured Bacteroidales bacterium; assembly: GCA_947630665.1. Taxonomy (GTDB): domain Bacteria; phylum Bacteroidota; class Bacteroidia; order Bacteroidales; family UBA932; genus Egerieousia. The sequence goes on from CANRID010000011.1 coordinate 18,222, forward strand.
GAATTTGTTCAGCACGTCTATTCCCGCCTGCAGGTTGTCGATTTCGTCTTTCAGGGTAAAGTTAGTGTCGGGAGCAAGAGGGGCGGAATTGAATCCGGAGATGAAGATGGCTTTGGGCTGGTCTGCCGGATTGGCTATGATTCCGTAAGGCCTTTGTATGATCGCCGCCCACAGGCCGCTTTCAAGCAGGGTTTTAGCCAGTTCTTCCTTACTTGCTTTGAAAATATCTTTGGTGCCGAAAGAGATATAATCGATAGTGCGGTCCGCTTTGATCCGTATTTGGAGAAGTTTCCGTTTTTCTCCGCGAACTATGGATTCTACAGTACCGCTGCATGGTGAAGAGAAAGCTATCTCCGGGCGGTATTTGTCCGTGAAAATGACAGAACCGGCTTTAACGGTATCTCCTTCTCTTACCATGAGCTTGGGAGTCAATCCTTTAAAGTCGGTCGGCTTCACAGCGATTACGTCCGGGACAATAGTCTTTTCAATTCGGAGCTCGGCACTTCCTTTCATCGGAATGTCGAGTCCTCTGTGTAATCGAATATGTTCTAGCATTATTTTAAAGATTTTAGCGCAAATATACATAAGTTATCGGAATTAATTAAGTAAAATCGGGTTTTGATTTTGTTTTTTTCAGGCGTAGATTTGCACCATGATGAAACAGGAGGATTCTTTGATTTTTGAAGATTTGAACCCTGCCCAATATGAGGCTGTTAAAAATATCGAAGGCCCGTCTTTGATTATAGCCGGAGCAGGTAGCGGAAAGACGAGGGTTTTAACCTGCCGCATTGCCAATATGCTGGAACAGGGAAACGCTCCTGAATCCATTCTGGCGCTTACCTTTACCAATAAGGCGGCCCGGGAAATGAAAGAGAGGATCGCGGCTTTGGTAGGAAGCGCGAAGTCCCGTTATCTGTGGATGGGTACGTTTCATTCCGTTTTTATCCGGTTTTTGCGGGAAGAGGCGCAGTTGCTGGGTTTCCCCAAGTCCTTTACCATTTACGATACGACCGATAGCCGGAATGTCATAAAGGCCTGTATCAAGGAATTGCAATTAGACGATAAAATCTATAAGCCCAATGAGGTGCATTCGCGCATATCGATGGCTAAAAACAATCTGGTGACCGCAGAGGCCTACATGAGAAATTCCACTCTGATCCAGAACGATGCGGCTGTAAAAAAGCCCCGGATATGCGATCTGTACGATCTTTATGCAAAAAAGTGCCGGCTGGCGGGTGCTATGGATTTCGATGATATCCTGCTGTTTACCAATATCCTGTTCCGGGATTTCCCGCAGGCGCTGGAAAGAATCAAATCCAGGTTCCGGTTTATTCTCGTGGATGAATATCAGGATACCAATTATGCCCAGTATCTGATCATTAAAAAATTGTCGCAGGATCATAGGAATATTTCCGTGGTAGGAGACGACGCCCAGAGTATTTATTCGTTCCGCGGGGCCCGGATAGAAAATATTTTGAATTTCCGGAAAGATTATCCGGATGCCAAAGAGTACCGGCTGGAACAGAATTACCGATCTACCCAAATGATAGTAAATGCCGCCAATTCCTTGATCGGCAAAAATAAAATGCAGTTGAAAAAGAAATGTTTCTCCAAACACGAGCCGGGAGAGAAAATAGAGCTTATCAACGCTTTTACCGAGCAGGAGGAAGGGTTTTTAGTGGCGTCTTCCATTATGGAGACCGTGTATAGGGAAAAGGTTCCCTACAGCAGTTTCGCCATTTTATATCGCACCAACGCCCAGTCCCGCGTAATAGAGGAATCGCTCCGGCGGAAAAATCTGCCTTACAAGATCTTCGCCGGGCATTCGTTTTACGACCGGACGGAGGTGAAAGATATGCTGGCTTATCTGCGGTTAGTAACGAATGAGAAAGATGACGAGGCTTTCCGCAGGGTCATTAATTTTCCTCCCCGGGGAATAGGGGAGACTTCGCTGGGCCGGCTCAAGGAGGCGGCTGATGCCGCCAATATATCCCTGAGCGAGGCCGTCGCTCTGGATAATCTGGAAACATACGGCTTGCGGGGGCCGGCCATACAGAAAATGAAAGGATTTACGGCTGCCCTGGCCCGGGAGCGGGAAAAACTTTTGTTTACCAATGCCTGTGATATCGCGGAGGAGATTAACAGCCGGTTCGGAATCATCGAATATATGAGGCAGGATACTACCTTAGAGGGACAGAGCCGGGTGGAAAATGTGGAGGAGCTGTTCAACAGCATCAAGGAATTCGTGGAGGAAAAGGAGGCGGAGAATGCGGATATGACGGCGCAAGGTTACGATACGCCGGTCGTTACCCTTGACCTGTATTTGGAGAACGTATCCCTTCTGAGCGATATGGATACGAAAGAAACAGAAGAGGATAAGAATAAAATTTCCTTGATGACCGTCCATTCCTCAAAAGGGCTGGAATTTCCGTATGTCTATATAATAGGTATGGAAGAAAATCTTTTCCCTTCTTCAAATTCGGGATCTTCCGAGAATGATCTGGAAGAGGAGAGGAGATTGTTCTATGTGGCTCTGACCCGGGCCGAAAAAGGGGTGAAATTGTCTTTCGCGCATTCCCGGATCCGGTGGGGTACGCATGTGAGCAATCCTCCCAGCCGTTTTATAAAAGAGATAGACAAAGAATATATATTGAATCCGTTGACCGATTTCGAGGATGAAATTCGTACGGGAGCGGAGGATGACCGTAAATATGGCTTCGGCGGCGCTTATTCGGGAGGAACCGGCTTTTCCGGGGGGAGAAACGCCCGGATAGACGGAAATTCCGGAAGATCGTACGGCGGCGCCACCCCTTCCCGGCCTGTTTTCAGCCGTCCGGCGGTCAGGACTCCCGATCCGGATTTTGTGGCGGATTCTCCCGATAGTTTGGCGGCAGGCCAGCAGATAGAGCATGACCGTTTCGGTTTCGGAATGATCGTATCCATAGAGGGCGATCCGGCCAACCGGAAGGCGGTAGTGGATTTTAAGGAGGGTGGCAGAAAAACCTTATTATTGAAATTCGCGAAAATCCGCATCGTAAGATAAATGGCTGTCGGGAAGATAGAATTTTATTTTTATCGAAAAAATAATTGCTCCTGTTATTATGGCACAGGAATTGCAAATTCTATCGCGAAGTTTTTCATAGTTTAAGTTTAGGTTAAGTAACGAGGCCTTCTTCCGTTCTGGAAAAGGCCTCGTGAAGTTTAAAGGGTATGATCCGTTTTCAAATCTTCATTAGCCCGAATGTGATTTTTCTTTTCCCGACAAATTGATGCCGTTTCGGTAAAATATATTTTTTGTCCCTTCTTTCCTGCCGGTCCGGTTTATTTTTGCTGCGGGTAACTAAAAAAGCTGATTATGAAAAAGTACGGAATCATTTTGTTTTGGGCGCTGGCATTTGCGTCCTGCCAGCCATTGCAACCGGAATCGCAAGAGCCTTGCCGGTTGGATTTTAAAATGGACAGGAACTCCTGGTCTGTTTATGCGGGCGAAAAAGGGTTGAAGGGAGCGTCTTTGGTATTGGATACGAATCAATTCATACTGAAAGTCTATTCTGTTTCCGGAGAGAAAATATATGATGGCAAATACGGCAAACGGCCCGCCAGCCTTACGGTGTCTCCCGGGGCGTATGACGTAAGTCTTTTGTCTTCTGAATTTACGGCTCCCGGCTATGAATGTCCGCAATTCGGAGACCGGCAGACGATCGTCGCCCTGTCCGGGGAATCTGTTTGTGTGGAACTGTTCTGTTCACAACTTAATACGGGAGTGAAGCTGAATTGCACGGAAGGATTCAGAAAACAGTTTCCGGGAGTCGGTTTGAAATTGTCCGATTCGTCCGGCGTATTGTTATACCGGTACGATGAACAAAGGACGGCGTATTTTTATCCGGGCAAATTGCAGATTTCGTATGAGACTGCAACGGGAGATACCGTACTGTTGGTCAAGAATACGGTTGCCGCGCAGATGATATGTTTCAATCTGTCCTATACCTCAGGCATGTACTCCTCGTTCAAGGTTGTCCCCGATACGGCCCGCAGCTGGCTGAGCGAGTATTTTAATGCCGGTTATAATCTGCCGGAGGGAGCGGTGCCGGTAAAATTCGCCAAGAGTCTGGTGGGCCTTTCCCATGTAACTGTTTATGGATATATTATCGGAGGGGATGCCACAACCACTACCCTGCGGGTAGGACCTCCCTTCAAGTCCCGCACCCATTTCGTAATCGCTTCTTCCCCGCGGGAACGGAACCGGAACGATTGTATGGCGGTGGAGTTGCCGACAGGGGAAATAAGGGATGCACTCAATTTAGTGGATCATCCCACTATGATAGGCAAGGTAATCGTCATTACGGGGGACATAGTGGAAAACTATTACGGTTTTATGGGTTTGAAAAAATTCAAATCATATCAGTTCCCCGAATCTTTTTAGCGTAAAACAGGAATATCAGCAATACGGCGATTGCCGTCACCGTGCCGGCAGCATATCCGATGCAGTGGGAGAGGAACAATCCTCCGTCTTTGTAAGGGGCCATCAGGAAATAGCAGGTGCAGATGTACGTAAGGAACGTAGCCGGCAGAGACATGAGCCAATGAGGTTTTTTAACGGATGCGAAATAAGCGGCGCAGGCCCATAGGGTGAAAGTCGCCAGCATTTGATTCCCGATACCTACGTAGTTCCAGATGGTGGAGAATTTTACCTGGCATAATATGAATGCCGCTATGAAGATAGGGATGGATATTACGAGCCGGTTTTTAATGGGTTTCTGGGAATATTTGAAAGCGTCCGCAAAAATAAGGCGCATACTGCGGAAAGCCGTGTCTCCGCTGGTGAGGGGACAGATCACCACTCCGATGATGGCGATAATGGCTCCGAATTTTCCTAACCATGAATTGCAGATGGCATTCACGATGATGGGAGGGGTCTGGCCGGCAGCCGCCGCTGCATTCAAACCGTCGGGACCGTTGAAATAGGCCATAGCGGCCGTAGCCCAGATGGAGGCCACGATTCCTTCGGCGATCATGGCTCCGTAGAAAATGGGGCGGCCGTATTTTTCATTTCCCATACAACGGGCCATCATAGGGGATTGGGTGGCATGGAATCCCGAAATGGCACCGCAGGAAATGACAATGAAGAGCATGGGAACAATCTTATAAATATCGGGAGAGTTATGATAATTCCGGAAAGTTTCCGGCGTAAGTTCCACAAGAGTGAGTTCTTTCCCTATTCCTTTGGTAATAAGCATAATTCCTATTCCAAGGGCCATAAAGAGCAGCGCGGCTCCCATGAACGGATAAATTTTCCCGATGATTTTGTCTATGGGCAGAAGGGTGGCTATGATATAATAGGCGAATATGATATACAGCCAGATTTTAAAATCCCATCCGGTGAGGGTTTCCAACAGGCTGGCCGGTCCGTTGACAAAAGAAGCTCCTACCGCCATAAGCAGAAAAGCGGTAAAGAATATCATGAAATTCTTGATGGTTTTCCCGAGAAATCTTCCCGTGATGTTGGGGAGGCTGGAGCCGTTCATCCGCAGGGAAAGCATACCGGAAGTATAATCGTGGGCGGCTCCCATGAAAATACATCCCACGATGATCCAGATATACGCCATCGGTCCGTATGCGGCTCCCAAGATCGCTCCGAAGATCGGACCCAGTCCGGCTATGTTCAGAAACTGGATAATGAATATTCTCCAGGGTTTTAGTTCTTTGTAATCTATGCCGTCGGCATTGCTTATGGCGGGAGTCGTGTTCTTTTCCGATGCTCCGAAGAATTTATCCAGGAATTTTCCGTAGAACAAATATCCCAGAATAAGGGCGCAAATAGAAATAAGGAATGTAATCATACCTTTTTTTATTTAGAGATAAGCGGGTTGAAAATTTCACAAAATTAATAATAATTGTTAAAAAGAGGGTTACCTGATTTTTATTTTCTTTTCGATTTCTTCCTCCGGAAGTTCTTTGGTACAGAAAAACCAGTCGCGGCATTTACCTGCGGGGCCGGTACCTTTCTCTTCCCTTTCATATACTTCTTTCATGGTAGCAGGGGCGCTTACGATTACCTCTTTTCCCGGTTGCCAGTCGGCCGGCAGAGCCACTCCGAAGGCATCCGCGGTTTGCAGCCCCAGTAAGACCCGTTTGATCTCCGCGAAATTCCGTCCGAGGTTGAACGGATAATAGATGACGGCACGTACGGTACTTTCCGGATCTATGAAAAATACGGCCCGGACCGCTTTGGTTGTACTGGCTTCCGGCTGGATCATTCCGTAAAGGCGGGATACGTTCATGGAAATATCTTCGATCAGGGGAAATTCCACATTCATGTTCTTGTGGCCGTTGAATTCTATCTTATCCTTAATGGCTTTAAGCCAGGCGATATGGCTCGACAACCCGTCCACCGATATTCCCACCAGACGGCAGTTCATACGTGCCAGCTCCTCCTGCATGCTGGCGAAGATAACGAATTCGGATGTACAAACGGAGGAAAAGTCTCCCGGATGACCGAAAAGAATGACCCATTCGCCTTTGTAGTCATTGGGGAAATTTATCTTTCCCTGAGTGCTTATGGCGGTGAATTCCGGAGCTTTGTCGCCTATTTTAGGCATAGAAAATTGAGTGTCTTGTTCCATGGCGAGATATATTTATTATTTACTGATAAACATTCGTAAGGTCAAACGGTTTATTGGACCGGCGATTTTGATTGATTGCAGGCGCCTCTTCGCGGGAAGAAGATGCCGTTTTTTTTCTTTTTCGGTATTTCGGCTGTTTTGCTTTCAATTCGTAAGCAGGAAAAAGAAAATGGAAATATTTTCTTAAAATAAAGGGCAAATTTGTTAATGAAAAGAAAAAGAGCCGTTTCGGCATATAGTCGGATGCAGTTATTTTTATAATAGTTTGTTTATAAAAATTTTTTACATTTGTCCTGCCTGAATTTAGCTTCGAGAAAGTTCGTGTTTATCTTACGATTTGTAAGTCTTTATAAATTCTGATTGATATGGAGAAGTTGAATACGACTGTCGGGACCAAAATAAAGAATTTCAGGGAAAGCAAGAATATCTCCCGGGAAGAGCTGGCGGAGCGGGCCGGCTTGGATGTACGTTTTATAGAATTTCTGGAAGAAAACAGGGAAATCCCTTCCATAGGAGATCTGATAAAGGTGGCGCGGGTGCTGGGTGTGCGGTTGGGGACTTTCCTGGACGACCAGACAGACCAGGGGCCTGTGGTTTCCCGTGCGGGAGAATATGACAAAGCACCTTCTTTGAGAAGCCGTTGCAGCGAGAACAGCGAAATGAGTTATTTTTCCTTGTCGCAAAATAAGCAAAACAGACATTTGGAAACCTATATGGTAGAGTTGCAGCCTGCCGCCGGGGAGAAACATTTTTCTTCGCATGAAGGGGAGGAGTTCCTCTATGTAGTGGAGGGTGAGGCCGAAGTGGTTTACGGCCGGCAGAGTTACCTGCTGAAAAAGGGCGATACTATTTATTACGATTCCGTCGTGCCTCACTATATAGGCTCAGCTTCGGCGGGGAATGCCGCTAAAGTATTGGCTGTAATATATATTCCCGTTTAAAAATGCCGGTTATGGAAAGCAATGTACCGTTATTCGAACTGACGCTCGGACAGTGGCTGGAAAAATGGGCCCGGGAAACTCCCGACAAGGAAGCTGTGGTGTATCCCGATAGGGATTTGAGATTTACATACGCACAGTTGAACCGCCGGGTGGACGATCTGGCGAAAGGATTTTTGGAAATCGGCGTTTCCAAAGGGGACCATGTGGGCATCTGGGCGACCAATGTGCCGGACTGGCTGACCATTTTATATGCCTGCGCCAAGATAGGGGCGGTTTGCGTGACGGTCAATACGAGTTATAAACAGTCCGAATTAGAGTATCTGTGCAAAAACTCCGATATGCATACATTGTGCATTATAAACGGCACTCGGGACAGCGATTATGTGGAGATGACCTACCGGATGCTTCCGGAACTGAAATCCTGCGAGCGGGGACATTTGAAAAGCGAGAGATATCCCTATATGCGCAATGTGGTGTTTATCGGTCCGGAGAAATACCGGGGCATGTACAATATTCCCGAACTGTTGCTTTTGGGAAAGAGCGGTCCTGACGGCAAACTGTCGGGACTTAAAGAGAGTATTTCCTGCCACGATGTAGTGAATATGCAATATACCTCGGGTACGACGGGTTTTCCTAAAGGGGTGATGCTGACCCATTACAATATTGCCAATAACGGGTATCTGACCGGGGAACACATGAAATTTACCGACCGGGATAAATTATGCTGCTGCGTTCCGCTGTTCCATTGTTTCGGCGTGGTGCTTGCCACTATGAACGTCCTCACGCACGGATGTACGCAGGTGATGGTGGAAAAATTCGATCCGCTGGTGGTGCTGGCTTCCATTCATAAGGAACGTTGCACGGCTTTGTACGGCGTGCCCACCATGTTCATAGCCGAGTTGAATCATCCCATGTTCGATATGTTCGATCTGTCTTCCCTGCGTACCGGCATTATGGCGGGTTCCCTTTGCCCTGTGGAGCTTATGCGGAAAGTGGAGGATAAAATGTTTATGAAGGTAACGAGCGTATACGGGCTGACGGAAACATCTCCGGGTATGACGCACAGCCGGATAGAACAATGCTTCGAGGAACGTTGCGAGACGGTGGGCTATGAGTTCGAGCATACGCAGGTGGCGGTGCTGGATCCCGTTACCGGAAAAGAATGCGGGATCGGAGTGCAGGGGGAGCTGTGCAATAAAGGGTATAACAATATGAAGGGGTATTATAAAAATCCCCAGGCGACGGCCGAGACGATCGACGGGCGGGGTTTCCTTCATTCGGGCGATTTAGGTTATCGGGATGAAAAAGGAAATTTCCGGGTGACGGGACGGATAAAAGATATGATTATCCGGGGCGGGGAGAATATATACCCGCGGGAGATAGAGGAATTCCTGTATCATTTGAAAGGGGTGAAGGATGTACAGGTAGCCGGCATTCCCTCTGAAAAATACGGAGAGGAGGTGGGGGCGTTCATCATACAGGAACCCGGTGCGGATTTGCACGAATCGGATGTGAGGGAGTTCTGCAAGGGAAAGATAGCTCATTATAAAATACCCAAATACGTGTTGTTCGTGGAGGACTATCCGCTGACGGGAAGCGGAAAGATCCAGAAATTCAAATTGAAAGAGCTGGGACTCCGGCTGCTTAAGGCCCAGGGGACGGAAGTAATCTGATTTTGCCGGTTTTGGATGAAAGCCTTTCACGCATTTCTTCTCCGGTCTGCAGCCTCCTATCTTTGCTGCAGAAACAAAACACACGAAGCCATGAACATCTACAACGTAATCATTTTGGATGAAAGCGGCAGTATGTCCGCTATCTATGACCAGGCCCTTTCGGGCATCAATGAAGTACTCTCCGGCATCCGGAAGAATCAAAAAGAATTCCCCGACCAGCAGCACTATGTCACTATCGTCACCTTCGAAGGAAACGGCATCGGCGGCATCAAGACGCGTCGGGACCGGGTGGCCATAGAGAAGGTGAGCGACTTCACCCGCAAGGACTACCTGCCCGGCGGCTGCACTCCCCTCTACGATGCCATGGGAAAGACCCTGAACGAGCTGGAGGGGCAGATTCACGATGAAGATCGCGTGATGGCCACCATCATCACTGACGGATACGAGAACGCATCGGAAGAGTACTCCGGCAAGACTGTAAAGGTTCTCGTTTCGCGTCTGCGGAAAAAAGGCTGGACTTTCGCCTACATCGGCGCCAATCAGGATGCCGTGGAAGTGGCCCGGGACCTGAACATCGACAACGCACTGAATTTTGATGCTACGCCCGAAGGCGTATGTGAAATGTCCGTGCGGTTCCGCAAGGCCGGACGCAAGTTTGCTTCCCTCTGCGAATGTGCGGCATCGGCTGACATGTACGACCGTCTGTTCGAAGAGGATTAGGGATTCTCAGTATTCCCAGATGACGAGGTCCCGGTCGAGCGGGACCTTTTTTGTATCTCCTGCAGCGCCTTCGATGTAGTAGAAGCGCGCAATGCGGTCGCTCATCACGTTGCGGAAAGCTGTCTTGATGCGGGAGGAGTTTACGTTGAGCGCATTGCCGAAAGGATCCACCAACAGGTCGATGCTCTTTTCGATTTCCTGAGGATCGTCCTGGCCGGTGATGCTGCTGTACAGATGCAGGAGCTCCTCCTTGTGGTCTGCAATGTCCTTGTAACGAAGGCCTTCGGGGTGGCGCAGATACAGGAAGTACAGCGCCTTGGAGATATTGGGCATCTTTACCTCTGTCCCGTCATATTCCGAGAGGATGAGCTTTCCGCTGCGGCTGATGTGGAGCGGACTCAGCTTGACGGTATAGCCAAGGATAATTTCTAATTCCTCGATGCTCACGCCGTATTTCTCCTGCATGCGGCGGATTTCGGAGAGGATTTTTTCGGTGCGGGGATCCAGGGCTTCGGCTTCAGGATATTCAATTGCGTCTGCGCTGCCGGCGCGTTTCCTGAAAAGGGACTTCCGCTCCCGTCGCCGTGCAGGCTTCGGGGCTGCGTCATAGTCGGTCTCCGACATCATGTCGTACATGGCCATTACCTCGGGGGAGGCGCTGCCAACCATAGGAGGTTCTTCCCGGTACGGCTCCTCAGAGGTCATTCCCGGGAAAAGATAGGCCCGGATTTCAGGGGTGAGTTCCTGCAGGAGGCGGTTTATCTTGCGCTGGTTCATAGGTCCATGTGGTTAAGGATGTGGGTTGCATACTCGCGGAAGAAACTGCGGAGTTCATCATCCTCCCGGAGCATGCGCTGAAGATACGAATAATTTTGGAGAAAATAAGGTTATTGAGAGGAATAAGGTTAAGTGTTTGATTGGCAGAAATGCTACTCGTTGATCCTCATCAAGTTGTGAAAAGGCTGAAACGCAGGATTTCGAGGCGTTGAATTCGTTACTTATCTGTTGCCCTTTTTCGGGTTGGTAAGGAGGTCGTAAAACCTTGTTCCCGCTCTTCGAAAACAGGTCTGCACTTCGAGGAACGCCGGTTTTCTCGCAAGAATTCATGACAAAGGTAGTCGTTTTACTCGGAGTTTCATGAAAAGACGGATTCGGAGGTGATGACATAGTATCTTATTCTATGTTTCGCTTTGTTTTTCATGACATCAAATAACTCTATATCAGTTAATTTTGCAAATAGTTAATAGAGCTATGAATCACGAGGATATAAAGGTTGCGTTCTACCTTAAAAGAAACGAATCAGACAGTGCGGGTCGTTGCCCCGTCATGGGTCGCTTGACTGTCGGAGGGTCGGAGTGCGTGTTCAGTGCGAAGATGCTCGCGCCGCGTTCGCTGTGGGTGTCGGGTCGTGCCAAAGGCAAAAGCGCCGAAGCCGTCAAAATCAATCGTCGGTTGGACGAGCTGCGGGCTTCGGCGCTGGAGATCTATGCGAGCAGTCTGCTGTTCGCGAACGGATAACGGCCGAGGAGGTCAAATGCCTGTTGTTGGGTATGGCTTTTGGTCAAGAGACGCTGCTCGATTATTTTCAGACATATATCGAGCATTTCGAGAAACGGGTGGGAGTCAACCGCACAGCTAAATCGGCACGTAGCTATCGCAACGCCTACGAACATATAGCGCAGTTCTTATCAGAGCGGCTTCGAGTATCGGATATTCCTTTCTCCGCGTTGGATCGGTTGTTCGTCGACAAATTTGACCTTTATCTGCGCACGGAACGAAAGCTGGCTTCGAGCACCGTCGTTCTCTACATGTCGCGCCTGTATACGGTCATCAACAAAGCCATCGCCGCAGGTATCATCACCGCCGATCCGTTCTCTGGGTACGAGCCGCCGCGCCCCGAACGCAGACGACGTTATCTCACGCGCGAGGAGTTGCAGCGGCTGATGACTACACCGCTTTCTGTACCGAGGCTTTACCTCGTCCGCGATCTGTTTTTGTTCTCCTGCTATACGGGCATCAGCTATGGCGATATGTGCCGCTTGACCGCTGTGAATCTTGAAACGGCCGAAGACGGAACAGTATGGATCAAGGCGACACGCGAAAAGACAAAAGTGGAGTTCGAGATATCGTTGCTCGACCTGCTGCTCCACCTTATCAACAAGTACCGCGATACAGCGCCGGACAGCAAACTGCTCCCTATGTACGGGAACTCGGAGTTGAACAAGGGATTGAAAAGCCTTGCTACGGTCTGCGGCATCAACCGCAAACTGACCTTTCATACAGCAAGACATAGTATTTCTTATTTCTCGCTGAAAACAAACGACTTACAGAACTTAAACTTGTGACAGGTAACGATTTAGAAACGAGCTAAGTTTCCTTATCTATCTTATTCTGCATTATTGAAAAGAACGCTTTTTCTAAGTGCAAAGGTAGCGAAATATTTCTCAAAAGCCATATATAAATCAGCATTCAATTAGCATTAACCTCATTATTTAAAACGGAAGTTCAATCGGCTCCTCTATATAAGTTATGACATCTACATTTTCTGGTATTCCGTCTACTTTTATTTTTTTCTTAAGAATTCCATAGTATGATGCTAATGCTCCATTAATATCTTCTTTATCTGCGAATTGAAATCTCCAAGAGCGTTTGAATGTACTACTAATATCACGTCCATTGCATTGTAGGTTAGTTGTTTTACCATCACGATCTATTGAGAATACAAAAGTATATTCTTTGTCATCACCAACTGAGGGTACAAATCTGGTATCAACTTTTAAAATTTTATCATTGATAAATTTGTATGGACTTGCTAAGCCTAATTTCTGCACATTAGTCATTATATCTTCAAAAAAATGTGCCTTAAACTCATTTGGTCTAATCTTACCTTCAGAATTAAAGAACACCTCAAATAACATTCCGTCTATTATTGCCTGTTTGAAGACATCTGCCCATTCTTTTATATAGATGCTGATATTTTCCATAAACATAATAGCATTGCCTGAAGATCCCTCCGCTGCTTGAACAATGTTTCTTCCTAGTACAAATACAGAACTTCTATTTTCAATAGTATCTTGGACACTCAATTTCTGGGTTTTTATGATTTTGTCAATAGCAGGGTTCTGTACATACCAATTATATGTTTTAAGTTGTGTTATAATTTCATCCAGACAACCAGTATTTGCCTCGTTATCATACTGTCCATCAGAGATTGCTGTCCCAGAATACGGAGTATCTTGTTTGGGAACAACTTCATTTGCGACACCTTCATCTTTGGGTAATCCAATATGTTTTTGGTCTATTTTAACATCATCGTTTGACGAAGCATCGTTTTTTGTTACTGCACTTTCTTTCTCTTCTTCAGCTATTGCTAATTGGAAAGATAATGCCAAGTCCTTGTATTGCGACGCAAAAATCTTAACAAAGGTTTTGAAATCAATGATTTTGAACTGGTCACTTTTTGTATAAGTATAGAACTCATACACAAGGCTGTTTTTTGCGACTCTGATTGTTTCTGTATTTCCTGCTGGACGGTATCCTTCTACAGTTTGATTATCTGGGAAATATGTAATATCTGTTTTCATATCCCGAGTAATCAAAATAGCTTTCTTAACATTGTTTTTTTTGCAATAATGCAGTATTTCCATCCAAATAATAAAATCTCCTACTCGATTCTCCTCTTTTGTATTATCTTTATAACCTGGTGGTATGCGATTACTAGAGCGCTGACAAAAAATGTTATCAGCACTACCTACTATTGAAAATATATCAGTGTCTAGGATTCTCCCCTCAAGTTGCTTAACAATCTCTTCATGAACTGTACTTTGATGCTTGGCAATATTTTTACTTATTGCTGTACTTATTTTTTTCAAAGAATCCTCAATAGCATCTATTTCATCTTTAAGGTCCTGTACCTTACCTTGATAAATAGATCCCACCAAAAGAGACTCGCCTACATATCCTTTTACAAAATCGGAAATATTACTAAAATCATTTGAGTATTGTTTAATCTTAGATAATTCTGATAAATAATCGGTTGTTTTATTATGATAGATTTTATTAGAATATTCGTGAATTACCCACACGGGAATATGAAATCTATCTCCACATCTTTTAACCCAATTATAGAAATCTTGTCTTGCCGCATCATTTAGACGATACAATTGAGAAATAATATTTGTATCTATGAATATTGCACAATCATTGTCGCCTAATAAGGCTTTAATTTCACTCTGATATTCAGATATATCTATATTTCGCTTGGGAAATTTCATAAATATCTATGTTATAATCTTAAACTATATAGATGATTATTTTCTTTGTTTTGAGTAATGAGCCTCTAAACTATGTAATTGTTGCATAAACAAGTTTGTCTGTTTAGTATTTTCTACTTTATCGTACAAACTTAGCATAATATATTCCTGTAACAAATCCTTATTTTGTATATAGTGGTGACCACAATCAATTACAGGAATATTGGGATTTAGTTTTGTGGTCTCCATAACATCAATACGGTCAGGGAAGTACCCATAAACATTTGTATAAAACGAGGTCTTAATCCAACGCCATTTGTACATATGAGAACCGCCGAATGAATCCGATGTATATGTTTTAATGTAATATAGGATCTTTATCCGTTTCCAGAAATAGTGTAGCAATATAAGCACTCCTACAACTAATACAATTATCCACAACGAGATTTGATATGTAAAATATGATGATGGGATGCTAAATAGTATCTCCAATAATCCTATTAGAGACAACGCACCACCAACAATCGGATTTGTAAAAAACAATAATAGTTTCTTCATATGTAATAGTTCTTTTACTTAAACTCACACAAAGTTAATTATAATTTTTCTAATCTTTGATTCTCTACAGAAAATTTCGTATATTTGCATCGGCTAAGTAGTTCAGTGGATAGAACACCCTTCTAACTAAAGGGATAGTCCCGGGTTCGAATCCCAGCTTAGAATATTCTTAATATAATATATGCGAGCCTGTCCAACAATTTGAGGACAGGCTCTTTTCTTGCATTTGGTCGAATAGATTATAAGCGGGTAGAAGTCAGTTATACAGCTCACTATATGACCTGCACCTTACCATCTACCTCTGTAACTTCTCCATTCTTTAGCATCTGCTGGTACACTTTGCGAAGTGAGTAGATGATATTCTCTCCTGTACGCTTAAAGCCAAGCTCACGAGCAGTAACGATAAATAGATCGTCAGGTGTAATACCAAAACTGTGTTGAGCAATTGTCTTCATTGCCAAAGCCAACTCTTCATTACAAATGTAATTGATAGGACGCAAATAATCATCATCTGGATTAGGAACACGCACCTTTACATCTGCAAAATCTTTTATCCTTACGAACTCATTCTTATCCTCTATTATCATTCCTTTTAGGTGATTTCGGAAGATGCATTTTACTTCATCACGAACAACGGATGTAGCTTTCTGACGACCATATGCAGGAGCGATACGCCTACACAACTCTTCAAAATGAATCGGTTGTTCCAATGATATGATGTCCCACGCTATATCATATCCCTCTCTTATATTTCCGTTTTCATCAATAATGTTTAGGGGATATGCACGCTTATACAAATCAAAACCATAACCTCTATCAGCAATCTCAGATGGTTCAATCTTCTCCTCTATCTCGATAATTGGTATTACTGCATCAGCATTACTGTCGCTACTATCGAAAACATCGTTATCCTCAGATTCAATAGCTGCACGACCAAGAGCTTTTTCAACTGCATTGATGAGTTTCTCCTCTTCTGTTTTCTGATCTTTTATCCAATCAGTTGACCAAATACGATAAATAGTCCAACCCATATCTTCAAGCACAGCCTGTCGCAGACGATCTCGTTCACGAGCAGTTCGAGAGCTATGATATGCTGCACCATCGCACTCTATGCCGATAGCAAATTTACCACTTTGTGTTGGGTGCTTAACTGCCATATCAATGCGAAATCCTGAACAACCCACCTGAGTCACTACATTGTAACCCTTAGATTGTAAGAAATCATATACAGCCTCTTCAAATGGTGAGTCAAAGTCCAAATCGTAGTTAAAGGTAAGTTCTTTTTCTAACGCTACGATTCCCTGTTGAGCAAACTCAATATATGAACGCAACATCTTTACACCTTCCGAAGATACCTTTTCCAAATCGATGTCGGTCGGCACAATGGAGCCAACTAATTTCACATTATGTTTGGCTCGTGTAATAGCTACATTAAGTCTGCGATAACCGCCCTCACGACTTAATGGTCCGAAATTCATATACATTATGCCCTTGCTATCCTTTGCATAACCAATACTAAAGATGATTGTATCTCGCTCATCGCCCTGTACATTCTCAAGATTCTTAATGAAGAATGGCTCTTCTTTGTCCTCGATAAAGAACTTGTCAAAGCGAGGATTCTGTAATCTCTTTTGGCGGATAGCTGCATCAACAGCATTTTGTTGAGCTTCGCTAAATGTTACGACACCAAGAGAGCGATTAGGATGCTTCTTGAAATGCTCAAATACCAAATCTGCAACCTTTCTTGCCTCGATAATATTATTCTTCTTACCACCTCTGTCATATACACCATCCTTTACATAAACATACTCAACACCGCAATCTGGTGCACTTTCGGTTGAGGATGGGAAAGTGATAAGTTGGCTATTGTATATCTTGATATTAGAGAACGCTATAAGATGTTCGTGACGACTTCGGTAGTGCCATCTCAAACTACGCTCTGGCAAAACTGATACAGCTTCATCCAAAATAGACTCGTATGCTCCAGCGTCATTATCTTCAATAGCATCGTCAGAATCTACATCAAAATCTTCATCATTAAGCGATGTTGAGAAGAAGCTGGTTGGTGGCAACTGCTTGGTGTCCCCTACAATAATTACCTGCTTGCCTCGCATGATTGCACCAATAGCATCTTCAGTGTGGACCTGTGAAGCCTCGTCAAATATTACCAAGTCAAAGTCATAACTCTGTGCTTCAAGGAATACACTCACCGACAAAGGCGACATCATAAAGCAAGGACGTAATGATGTCACCAGATTAGGTATTGCCATAAAGAGTTTACGCAAAGGCATCAATCGTCTTTGCTTGTTAAGTTCTCGTTTTAATATGGCAATTTCATCCCTTGCCCCATTTATTGAGTTAAAATCAGGGATTCTACTCAATGCACGCTCTCTTACTCTTGCTTGTGCAATTTTGAATTGACCTTTGTCGAGTTCACAGAACTCATTGATGGTTTGATTCTGTATTCTACCTCTGAAATTCTGTACAGCGGGGAAGTTTGGCAATACAGCATCTAACCACAAATGATAGAAACGCTTAAGATAAGCATCAACTATATACTCATCCTTAATGGATGAGTTGTCAATTTGGGCAATATATGCACCCAAACCAGCCTTTTGACATTTCTCTCTATTTGAACAATAATCAACCCACTCTTCCAAAAGATGTTTCTTGTTTCGACAATTAGTGAGGCGATCCATTAAATCCCCGAAGATATAATCATCAAAAGTGTTAGGCTGCTCGAATAAAGACTTAAACCAATCATATGGAGTTTCAAGTATATGAATAAGTCCCTGCAATTCATCATACCTCTCATAGCAATAGTTTACAATCTTTTTATCTGTACATATCGGCTCAACAAACGATTGTGGCAAAGAGTATGTAGTTATGAAATCCTTAAATTCATCAGCAAATTGCAATGCTGAATATAGATTGTCCCAATTAGTGTCTAATTCATTATAATAGTTGCCATACTTTGAGACAATTGCACTTTTTATAGACTGCAACTCTTTCTCTCTATTTTGAACCTCTATCAATAGTTTTAGATCCTCAATGATTGTGTCATAATCTCCTGATTGTTTACGCATACAGCATACACAACTATACAATTCATCGAATTGAGAAAAGACAGTTCGCAACTTTTTGTAAATTTGTGTCATATACTCGTAGCTTGTACTACAATTCACTTCAAAAGAGAATTCACTATTTAATGTAGAGTATATTTGATTATAATTGCAATTCTCAAACGAGGATATATACCTATTGATAGTAGCAGAAGGAATAGTTCCATCAAGCAACCTATTTCTCAACAAAGTTGGTACTTTATCGAATTTACCTCTGAGCTCTTGAAATGTTGAAATCGCATCATTGCATATATTCCAATCTGTATCTATCCCCCTATAATATATTCCATATCTTGATGAATACTTTTTATATGTATCCTCATCTAATGCTATATCTTTGAGAATCTTTTGAAGTTCACAAATCTTGACAAGCAAATTATTATACTCAATAATGGAGGCATCGTTTTCAGACTTTGCATAAGCATTTATTGCAGTAATGTCATTTGTTAACTTCTCACAGAAAGATGTAATACTGTTATACAAAGACACAACATCTTGTACAACCACAGCGATGGTTGCTCTATTTCCGAACTTGCTTGTTAAATAGATATTGATACTCGTCAAGTCGTCTGATAGGTTCAAACTCTTATATGAGTTGATTCTTTCAACTAAAGCACTAATATCAACACTTCTATGTATCCAAAAACTTTTAAGTTTGTTTGTAATAAAGTCCTTATACTTAGTTGTCGCATCAAAAACAACAAATGCTTCAGTTATATTATCCCAGTTTGTGTCCAAACCAGCATAATACTCACCAAAATTCGCTCGGCAATCTTCTGTATTAAGTTTGCCTACCTTATCCACATATTCTTTGATGCGAGTTAAATATTGCAAAGAGTTATCATACGACAATTTATCTCCGCTACGCATATAGCGTTTTAATTCTGCAAGATCTCTTTTATATGCAGATGAGAAAAGTCGCTTAAAAGCGGAACTGTAATCACCTCTAAATCTTTGCAACATTGGATATAAATCCACTGTAAAGATTTCATCATCAAAGATGCTTGTCAAAGAATCTCTTAATGTTTTGATGTCATTGTGTTCTTTGGCAATGGAGTCAAAAGAAGCTTTTATGGTATTATATGAAGCAGGAATAAACCATTTTTCAGTCGGAGTTATTCCTTTTGAAATTATCTCGGCAAGACAAATTACCTCATCCATTGCCATAAAGGAAGAAGGCACATCGATTCCTAAAAGAATACATATATTCTCAACTACTGACAGCGTATTTGATATCTTCTCCTCTAATGCCTGTAGTTTTGAAGATAGCTCCTTTAGTTCTGATATTGCAGTTGTATCACGGAAATCAATCGCATCTTTGGAAAAATGTTTTGCAAAAGGCAAATATTCGGCATTAAACCTCTGTAAGATGCTTTTGCAGTCTTGCTCAATTATTTCACGATGATATCGTGTTTCTATCTCAGCCCTTATATTTGCTGCTGATTCGTGTATAGTCCGATCCTTTTCAAAGTTACCGGTAATACTCGCAAACTTCTTATCATCAAACCAACGCTCGGACGGTTGAATATTTGTTTGCAGCAACGATACAATATCGTATAACTCTCGTAAATTATCGTATGATGATGGAGAGTCGCATCCAAGTTCTTCAGACAAAACTCTCCCTTGCTCAAATATGTCAGACAATTTTTTTAAAGCAACCTTTATGGTCTCTAATCTATCCTTGATTTTGATTGCAATATCATTTCTACTTTCTGTATTCAAAAGGTTGCAAAAAGTTGCCACGCATTGCTCTATTGTAGAACATATATTTTTGCCATCCAATTCTAAAATACCTTCATTGTAGATAGCTAACAATTTGGACTTACTATTAAGAATAGTGTTTGTGTCTTGCTGGTATTTATATGCTTCGTCTCTTAGAGATGAAATATTATCGTCATATATCCATCTTATAGGAATTAGTGGAGATTTTGATACTAATGCAAGAAGTTCAACCAGAGTATTTAAACCCGTTTGTGAAGGCCTAATTTTAATACCTAATGTACCACAGGTTTTCTCAAATATATCAGCCTCCTCCTTAAGAAGTGTCAATAACTGAGATACATTTGAATCTATATCATGTCGCAATTCATTAGTAAGCATTCTTACAGATGAGTTCCGCCAAACATTATTTGCATAATCTTCACTTCTTTTGCCTACTGTCTTAGCAAATTCTTGAAGAAGATATATTTTCTCATTTAATTCAGACTCAGTTACTTTATCCGTTGCCTCTATTGAGAATATAATGTCTGGAACATTCTCCAATTTTGCCAATTTACCATTGACAGAATAGATGGATATATTAAGACCTGAGGTAAGTGTATGTAACTCATCTTGATACTCGCTGAGTAGATTCCTTTTTCGCTCTAACAAGTCAAGTTGTGCCAAAGCCTCGTCTCTTACACGAGTACGGTCTATATTGATAGAGTTAGCGAGGTCTCGCAATATCTCCTTTTTCTTCGCCTTATGGCTGTGAAGCGTAAAGCAAAAATCCGCTAATCCTACACTTGCTAAACGATTATAAACAACCTGCAAGGCTGCCATCTTCTCAGAAACAAACAAGACCTTTTTACCATCCGCAATAGCTTCGGCAATAATATTTGTAATGGTCTGACTTTTACCTGTTCCTGGAGGGCCTTGTAATACAAAACTTGCCCCCTTCTTTGAAAGCAAGACAGCATCCTGCTGACTTGAATCAGCATCTACTACTTGGAAAGTATCAATAGGGCGAATCTGCCTATCGTGATCAAAGTTGTTGAGTTCTTCCGATACTTGAATAGGATCTTGTTCTCCTACAAGTGCGGCAATTACGGGATTAGCTTTTATCTTTTCTTCATTCCTCTCCAAATCTTTATACATATTAATTTTGAGAAATGACAAATTAGTTAAATGCGTACTTCTCTCAACTTCCCAACCTTTATTCTCGACTTTGTGTAGCAGTTTCTCTATATACTCAGCTGGAGAATCGTGAGTAGAGTCGAATTCTGGCATAATAATTCCAAAATCATTATCCAACTTATGGGATAATGTCGGATTGATAACGATTTCATCATCATGCAGCACTAAACGATACGGAGAAGTTATGGATTCAATAAGAAGTCTTACAGGCACTAAGATTACAGGCGAGGAGAATACTTGTGATGAATCGTCTCGCTCTTTCCATTTAAGCATACCGAAAGTTAGATACAGGGTATTTATACCTTGTTCTTCTATTGAGGTATTAGCTTTATATCGAAGTGCTTTTAATGTCTTTTGAAGGTCTCCGATAGGCTTATTGGTTTCAATATCACCTTTAATGACGGTTTCATAAACTTCTTCACCCTCATCATCTACCTGCACCTTTTTTGCATAAGGGAAAACAATCTCTTTTTCATTGGCAACAACAAGTTCCCACAACCTATCAAATGAAGGTGTCATAATCCTTACATTGCTACGCTTGCCCTCAAGAAAGTTTATTAACCTATTTCTCTTTCCAAAGTCGAGCAATAGTTTCTTCCATATTTCGATACGGTTGTGTAGTTTATGCCCCATAATGCAAAACCTTTCTACTTGATCGTTATATTCTTATATCTTATTTCGCTTCTCTTGCATATCTTAAAAAAGCGTGAACCACAATGCCACGTCTAATTTGGAGGTCGTAGGAAACCTTGCATACAGATGTAGTAATAGTAGCCCACGCTATAGCGTGAGAACCACTATGCCATCTGAGTATGCAATTTGAAAATTTCCTACGTTTCCAAATACTTGATGAGCATAACGCTTCTTCTTTTTTCATATGTCTTGAACCGAGATTCCTCAATTCTCCTACAAAAGTACTAAAAAATCGTAATAATAAGCCCTTTACAGGCAAATTATTACGATTGGGAAGCACAATTAGATTTGAATTATTCTAATCCTGCACGAAAATCTGCTATCGAGGGTCTAAACTTTACCTTGATACTTGCCATAGGCTCATGGTTTTGATTTTTTGTTTGGGTTATCCTTTGGCTGTTGCTTATCCTTGATGGACTTGGCTTTGGATTCCTGTTCCTTTGCAGCCTGCTCTTTCAAGCGTGCTTGCTCGGCAAGGGCTGCTTGTTTGCGAACAGCCTTTTCATAGGTCTCCACATCTTCACGCATCTGCTCGATTGCTTCGGTGTTGCGGTTGAGTTCAAAGATGTCCTCCAATGTGGCTATCTGCTCAGCCGAAGCATCGCCTTTCATCTTGATGTAGCGATATTTGAGGTCGTTATCGATGCGGTCTTGGTTAGGCTTCTCAGATATAATTATCCAAGTAAATAGCCCCATGATCAAAGCCGTTTCTATCACAATAGTCCAACAGACAAACGGGGTCTCAAAACCAATTCTATGGTGCTTGAAATTATGAACACCATCCTCAATTGTTGTTTTCAACTTCTGAACTAATGATTTAACCTCGTCAGATTTTTGCTCTTGATTCTGCTTTAACTCAGCCAGTGAGTTTAGGACTTCGCCTGAAGATTGCGATTTATTGATAATCGCTTTCACATCCCTAACACTCTCGCTAATGGCACTGAAATTTGAATTGAGGGTCTTTGTCTGCTCTTCAAGTTTACGGTCAGTATGTCGGCAATTAAGCCCTGTGGCATTGACAACAAGTGCTTTAATCTCCTCTACTAATGTTTCATTAGCCTCGTTATCAACTACCGAATTACTATCACTTGGCTTAGACTTCTGCAATTCGATTATACCTGTTTCGATTCTTTCCAAGCATCCGTAGATGCCTTCCATAAACGACTCGTGGTCGTTGTGGTTAAAGTTTTTATTACTCATATCAATTTGTTTTAAGTGTGAAAAAATTGTTTGCTTAGAATCTTATTCCTCGATTCTTCTTTCGCTCCTTCTTTCTCTGCTTCTGCCAAGAAGGAACTTGCTCTTCCTCTACTGGAGCATCCTCTGGAGTGAATAAGCCCAATCCGTTGCTCTCAATAAGGCTATCTGTAACGCTATAATTTTGCTCTGCTTCTTGCCTTGTCGGTTGCTGTTTAGGCTCAATCTCTGTCTGCTTTTTCGGCATATCCCAACTTAATTGCTTATCAAGTTTTGAATAGCTGAACTGTCTGCTCACATCGGAAGCCTTGAAAGTGTAGCCATCTTTGATGAAACTCAACCCCTCATTCTTACCCGTTCTGCGGTTAATCTTGAAGGTCATGCCAATTCCTTGTTTTTGTAGTTTATTGCCCAAGTCCCACCAGGTTCGGCAATGTTTCAAAGCAGCCTTGACAGCATTGTGAATCTCATACTTCACCCGTTCAGGATCGTGGAGTTTCTTTACATTGGTTTTGCTCTTGTCCTCTGCGTATGTCAATCCATATTTGTCTTTCAGCTTCTTCGCGGCAATCTCATTTCGCTTAAAATCGTTTTGCGAAGAGATTACTTTGCCATCGTAGTTTATGCGATTATAGACCAAATGACAATGCGGATTGTCGGTATTATGATGCCTTACCAAGATGAACTGCGTGTTCTTAATCTGCATCAAATCCATATACTCCAATGCGATTTTAGCCATGAACTCATCGGTTAATCGTGGTGCATCTTCGGGCTTAAAGCTTAATGCTATGTGTCCTAACGGTTGCTTGATTTTCGGATTTAAGAGGCACTGACAGTTGAAACTATCAATCATTTCTTTGTTTGTTCCGAGCAATACACCGTCAGATGCTATGATTTCGGCATTGTCCTTTCCCATCACATAGCGGATACAACCACCGAAGGATTTTCCTTTCTTGATTTTACCTATCATCTGCACCTCCTTTCTTCGGCTTTATAGTCGCTTAATACTTCTTTCAGTTTGGCAAGCAATTCCATTACGACACTCTTTGTGCGATAGAATCCGGTCTGATGCGATAGCTTAGTAAGCTGATTGAGGTTGTTTGCCATACCCGTAAGATTACGGATTATGGTAGCATCCTCAGCCGAATGTTTGGCAACAATTCGGGCATCAAAGGCTGAATCTCGGATGTACTCGGCAAGGGTGCGATTGGTGTTCTTGCTTCGGTGGCGTAACATCTCATAGTCGGGCTTTGAGAACTTCACTGTTACCGACTTTGTAAGTCGTTTCAGAGTGCTTACCTGTGGTCTGCCTCTGGGCTTGGATTTGTTTGTTTTTTTATTATTCATCATTGTACTTTTAATTTAATTTTGATTCTTCAATTTGGCTTTTCACAATCTGCGACCATCGGGAGCGGATTGCCTCCACCTTGGAGGTGGAGCGAGGTTTTTCGGGTGCAATGGCGGCTTGTCCGACATTTTTCGGCATCCCGAAAGATAACCTCGCTAACTCCCGAAACTGATGTTCCGTCCGTTGACCGCCTCTGGCGGGTTCTGAATGCCGGAATGCCATCATTCCATGATGCGGATGGATTTTGCACCGGGTGTCTTTTACAGTTTGCGCCACCGCTCGAAGTCTTCCGAATAGATTTCAAGATGCTGCCGGGCGATATTTTCCAGCAGTCCGGACACGCTCATCCTGCGGCTTCCGAGCTTGCGGACATACTCGTCCAGCCTGTCCCTTACCTCGCAGCTCACGAATACGGGCTTGCGGTCTTCTATTCTGGGAACCTGCAGGAATGTGCTGCGGTACTCTTCCAGTGACAGCCTGCGTTGCCTACCGCTAATCCGGCACTTGGATGCAGGAGCGGAACCGTCTTTCTCTGCCGGCTCCTGGATCCCGGATTGTTCCGTGACTGTCGGCAGGATTTCATTCCCGGCATGGTCAGTAACCTCTCCTGCACTTTCAGGGTTTTCACACTCAGGAAGAAGCTGTGACATTTCCATACCTGTCATAGCTTCCCACCGCTCTTTGTCAAAGCTTTTTCTTGTAGCCATAATCTTTGAATTTTAATAAGTCAATACAGTGGCCTTGGTATGTACCTTGACCGGTTATCGGCAGCAAAGAAAGTGTGTATAGTGCACTGTGTCAAGCAAATGGAGTGAGTGTGGCAATTATGACCGGTTCTGCATTATATGCACCGGACAAACGGTGGCGACTGCTGTGATTTGCCACACCCGCACGGGCGCCCATGGAATCGGACAATGATTTCATGGCAGTATGGAGACTGAATCCAACGGACACTTTACCGGATATAGGATAACCCGTTGCAATCGTACCGGTATACTTGCTGCAGTCAGTTCAGGCAATAATAATCATATGGCGGCTTTGCTCAGTCGGGTCATACTGTCCACCGGCCATGCAACATGATGACAGATGATGAAACAGACCGTCAGCCGTCTGCAAATCCATTGCAGTGTGATTATTACTGCTTTAATTTGTACCGGGAACAGGAAAGACAGACCGGTGGCTTGCTGCAGCCATGCCACTTGTTCCCTCCTGTCAGATGTATCGGATAAGGCAGTAAGCCGGCTTTGCCTTGGCGGTACAAGATGGAAACAGTATCAAATGGAAGTAAACAATGAGATTATGGAAATAGTAAGTTTTGAAAAAAGAACCTTTGAGGAGATGGCTGCCAAGTTGGATTACTTCGTGCAGCGGATGGATGACCTCTGCCGACAGCACGGGGAGAAGAAGGCAGAACGATGGATGGACAGTCATGCCGTCTGCCGGAAACTGCGTATCAGCCCGAGGACATTGCAGACCCTCCGTGACAACGGCACGCTCGCCTTTACCAAGATTGGCAACCGCACCTACTACCGTCCGGAAGACGTGGAACGGGTCATTGTGGATGTGGAAGAGAGACGGAAAGAGGCGAAATGGAAAGGCAAAAGCATTTAGCAGTTGAAGTATCAATTAAAGACAAACCGTATGAGTAGTGAAATCAGAGAAAAAGACCATGAGTGGGTATGTAAATTCCACTCGAATTTCGACCGGCTTCTGGCTTCGTTCGAAAAGTTGTTCAGCCAACGCCGACCGCCCGTATATGGCGATGAGCTGCTGACTGACAAGGAGGTGTCGCACCTGCTTAAAGTGAGCCGCAGGACATTGCAGGATTACCGAAGCAACGGCATACTGCCTTATATTCAGGTGGGCGGCAAGATTCTGTACAGGGCTTCTGACATAGAGCGTACCCTGATGGACGGCTATAGGGAGGCGTACCGTTCAAGAAAATGAAAATCCATCCCGTTCCTTCTGCCTGCGGCCGCATGAAAAAAGGGACACCCGGAGATCGGTTCTTCTTCTTCCTTCCTCCGGATGCCCCTTGCTTTTTCTTTCAGGTGTCAGGCTTATTTCGTACCGGTGGTCCTTACACTTACCCCTTTCGGTATCGGGTTGTCAAGTATTATCCGGTAGCATAGTCTGCCGTCCACATTCACCGGCTCTTTCGCCACCATGAAGCCGGCGCATTTCTCGACCTTTGCCGCATCGAGTATCATGCCGGCGATGAAGCTGTTCGAGAAGCGGGCGCAACGCGGGTCGTTCCAGATCGTGAAGCCGTTCTCGTCATCCGAGACGAACATGTACCAGTCCTTGGGCCTGTCTTCGTCCCTGGCGATACACAGCCTGTTTCCTGCGTGCAGGCTCAGTTCCCTGCTCAGTATCCGACTCAAATACATGCTTCCGTCACGGCATACCGTGATGATCCGTTTGCCCTTGTAGGTCAGTGCCGGATGGGAATTGCTCTTGTCATAAACTGTCAGTTTCATAATCATCGATATTTTTTCGTTATACATTGTTTTCCTTTATTCGTGTCATGCCGCCTCTCCGGCCATGATCAGCCTTCTTCTGGCGATGAATTTCCGGTTTGCCCGGACGGATTCCATCATCGCCTGTGCCCTGCGCGTCACCACCGAGGTCTTCTCGCCCATGTGCCTGGCTATGGTGCGGAACGAGCTTCCGGTCTCGTAGAACCGCAGCATGAATATCCTGTAGTCCTCGTAGGAGAAATGCCGCCTGAGGAACTTCTGTATGTCCCTTACCAGCCTGTCGCATCCGGTCAGCATCTCTTCCCGTTCTTCTGTCTCTTCCGCGCAGTCCGTCTCGCTCAGTCTTGCGAAATACTCGTCTCCGGGACTGTCGTAACGGCTTTCATCCCTTGCGCCCGACTGTAGGATTCTCCGGTAGCATCCGAAGAAATAGGATTCCAACTCCTTGATTCCGCCACTTGCGAACATGACCTGTTTCCTGACTGCCAGATAGGCATCATGGAATGCGTCCTCGTCGATTTTTCCATAGATGGAGAGTCTCTCTTTCAGTCTCATGTATGAACGGTCGAACCACCTGTTAAATTCTTTCACGTCTTTTGTTGCCATATCCTTTCGCTTTTATCTGTTAGACATCCGGCCCGTGGTGCGGGCACTCTTGTTTCTTTGAATGCCTTACAGCCGTTCTCCCTCCGGAAAGGCGTCAAGGCTCGGCAGGAAAAAATACCGGAGCGCAGAGCGCGAGGATGATTTTTTCCCCGCCGACCCGCAGGGCCCGGCCTTGCGCTCCGGTGGGGAACGGCTACCTTTGCTTCAAAGAAATAAGTGTGTACTTTTCCGCTTCTTACCATCCGTAATTATCCCCTGGCGGTGAAAAAAGATGTCTGCCGGTGACACCTCTCGTCCGGTTTGCAGCCCGTCTTGATTTTTTTATTTTCTTCGCTTCCGGAACGCTTTTACGGACACCGGAAACCCTTTCCGGTATCATCTGTCCGCCGTTCCGGCTATAGTAAAAAACAAATGTCAAACGATTTAAAATTTAAGAATTATGGAAGTAGTGGTCATAGACAAGGCGACTTTCGAGAGGATGCTCTCGGGATTTGAGATTTTTGCGGAAAAAGTTGAACGGCTCTGCCGGGAACAGGAGGACTTGGGAGAAAAGGAGTGGCTTGACAGCGATGACGTGTGCAGGCTGCTCTGCATCAGTCCGAGAACCTTGCAGACGATGCGGGAGAACGGAACGCTGGCTTATACCAAAATAAGCCACAAGGTATATTACAGACCGGAGGATGTGAAGTCCATCTTTCCCGTGACGGAAATGAAACGGTGTATAACAGCCGGCAAGGAAAGAAAATGCAATGTAAGCAACAAGCCAACTAACAAACTAACCAACCAACAAACAGATATCTGATTTATGAATGACAATGGCAATATCCGGCTGCTGACACCGGAAAACGACATACGCGTGAGAGCTTTCCTCTCGTCGCTGGAAGAACTATCGGAAAAGGTGGAGAAAATACGTGAAAACAACAAGCCGTCCCTGGACGGGGAACGTTATTACACTGACAAGGAACTGGCCGTTAAACTGAAGGTCAGCCGCAGGAGCCTTCAGGATTACCGAAACAACGGCATACTGCCCTATATTCAGATAGGCGGCAGGATCCTGTACAGGGCTTCCGACATTGAACGTACGTTAATGGACGGGTACAAGGAGGCGTACTGTCAGAATGGTAGAACCAGGTTGTAATATTACCCCGTATTATGGGTATCCGCCAAGTTCAACTTTTCATTTCTGAATCCGCATCACAGGTTCACTAAATGATGCGGATTGGTTTTGTAATGCAATACAGATACACCCTTTATTGGGTATATCGTAATAATATACCATTTTTAGGGTATATTTCTTGGCTATGCCAAATTATATTCATACTTTTACAGCCAAAACAATAGATAGTAATATGTTTGCAACCATTTCGGCAGATATAGTTTCATCCACTTCGTTATCCGTGGATGAAACTATCAGACTAAAGCAAAGGATAGAGGCACTGTTTGCTTTGCTCAAAACAAAATACCCGGATTTTTGCGGTCGTCAAATCAAAGGCGATTATATCGAATGTGTAATGCAGAATGTATCCAATGTCTTTCGTATAGCTCTTGTAATCAAATCATGCATCAAGTCTTTCCCGATTACAGAAAACAGGAAAGCGAAGAGCTTTCAGACATATGGTATCAGGATGGCTATCGGTATTGGAAACATGCGTATAGTGGACACGGAACAGGGCATTTGGGATGGCGAGTCCATTTATATGTCGGGGCGTTCACTTGAGGGAATGAATGCCTTGAATAAAGGAACTTTGTCTGTATGTACAAGCAAAAGACAATTATCCTGCCCCTTACAGACGATCGCATTGCTGACCGATGCCATCATGAATGACATGACCCTGCGCCAAAGCGAGGTCATTTATTACAAACTGCTTGGATTGAAGGAAACGGATATAGCCCGAAATCTGGGAATATCACAATCCGGTGTAAACAAGGCTTCATCGGCTACAAAATGGTATTGCATAGAGGAAGCCTTGAAGTATTTTGAACAGATAAATTTTAACGAATATGAATAGCTGGCTGTTTTTAAGTTTGCTGTTGGGCCACGTCATAGCCGATTTCTACCTGCAAAATGACAAATACTGCTCACAGAAAGAGGAAAAGAAATTCAGAAGCTGCTTCCTGTATGTACATTCGCTTCTTGTAGCTGTAGTATCATGGGCTTTGGTTCCGGTCAGCGATTTCGGGTTTTATGCCTTGACCATTGCTCTGTCACATCTGGCCATTGACCTTGTCAAAGCCTATTGTCCCAAAGGATTGTGGAGTTTTGTCCTTGACCAGGCTGCACATCTGGCAATATTGGCTGCTGTGGCTACCGAGTTTGATATCACCACTGAATTGCCTGTACAATTTGTGGATTATACCGGGAACTTCTCCATGCCTTTATTCATACTGGCGGTACTGTTGTGCATCAAACCTGCCAATGTCCTGATCAAGCTGGTTTTGAAAAGGTACCAAATCGGAGAAACACTATCCTGTGAGAATATCAAAAATGCCGGAGCATTGATAGGAAACCTGGAACGTATTCTCACAATCATATTTGTAATAATAGGCAGGTATGAAGCAATCGGTTTTATCATAGCCGCAAAATCCATATTGAGGTTCAAGGATACGGATACAGCAAAAACCGAATATGTCCTTGCCGGAACATTTCTAAGTTTCGGAATCGCTTTGCTTTGTGGACTGATGGCAGCATAACGGGATGGAAGAGCTGCAAAAGAAATACGACACGCTTGTCAGGAAATATAATGCATTACTTGCCGAGAACGAAGAGTTGAAATCAATTCTTCTTCAACACGGCATTGCGTATTCTGCATCGGAAATCTCTGATAAGGAGCCGATTTTTTCTCCTGTAATATTTCCTTCTGTCAATTTCACGCCTGATGAGAAAATAGCATTGTTCAGCAGCTTTTTCAAGGGAAGAACGGATGTTTTTGCACGAAGATGGTTCAGCAGGACAACGGGAAAGGGAGGCTATCAACCGGTCTGTACCAATGAATGGCGAAGAGGAGTCTGCGACAAGAAACGATACAAGTGCCCGGCTTGCCCGAATCGCAACCTTGCTCCTCTGACAAGCCGGGAAATCTACCGCCATCTGGAGGGAAAAGATGAAGACGGGTGTGATGTTATAGGTTTATATGCTGTCACCCCTGACAATAAATGCTCTTTTCTTTGCGCTGATTTTGATGACAAGAATTGCACTCGCGGATATAAGGAAGATGTACTGGCTTTCATTGCCGTTTGTAGGAATTGGGGAATTCCGTACAGTATCGAACGTTCACGCTCCGGTAACGGGGCGCATGTGTGGATATTTTTCGAAGAGCCGGTTGCTGCCGGTAAAGTCAGGAAATTAGGCAATGCCGTCCTTACTGAGGCCATGAAGCGCAACGGACATATTACCTTCAATTCATACGACCGTTTCTTCCCCAATCAGGACAGGATGCCTGAAGGCGGATTCGGAAATCTGATAGCCCTTCCATTGCAAGGCAGGGCACGGAAAATGGGAAACAGTGTCTTTGTGGATGAAAACTTCCTTCAATTCAAAAACCAATGGGCTTATTTATACAATGCAAAAAAACTTAATGAGCATGCCTTGGACATGTTATTGGCCCGGCACAGACAGGAAGACTTCGGTTCGTTGGCAACTTCTTCAGAAACAAAGCCTTGGGTGCTTCCTGTCTCTCAGGATGTCACGCAGAAAGATTTTAACGGAAAACTGAAAGTTAAAAAATCGGACAGACTATACATCCCCCTAAACTCCATATCCGAAAAAGTGGCCAATCATCTCAAGCGTATAGCCGCATTCAAAAATCCGGAATTTTACAGCAAACAAGCGATGCGCATCTCTACCTATAACATTCCGCGTATTATTTGCCGTGCTGACTTTACGGATGATTACCTCGCCCTGCCCCGCGGTTGTGAGGATGCCGTAACAACCATGCTGGAATCTCTTGGAGTTGCTTATGAAATGATTGATGAAACCAATCACGGCAAGCCTGTTGCCGTTGCATTCAAGGGCAAGGAACGTGACGAGCAACTTGATGCCATCAATTCCTTAATGCCATACACGAACGGGGTATTGGCGGCAACGACCGCTTTTGGGAAAACAGTAACAGCAGCTGCTCTGATTGCCCGAAAAAAGGTAAGCACACTCGTGCTGGTACATTCCAAAGCGCTGCTCCTGCAATGGCACGAACGCCTTACCGACTTTCTTGAGATAGAATTTGCCGAGCCTGCCACGTCAAGAAAACGTGGCAGGAAAAAAGTGTTTTCTCCCATAGGCTGCTTGGATTCAACCTCAAACACCTTGCACGGAGTCATTGACATCGCCCTTATGCAATCATGTTTTGAAAATGGCGAGGTAAGACCTTTTGTACGGGAATATGGAATGGTGATCGTGGATGAATGCCATCATGTTTCTTCCATAACGTTTGAGAATGTACTCAGACATATTACGGCACATCATGTCTATGGACTTACTGCCACACCTATCCGCAAGGACGGACTGCAACCCATTATCTTCATGCAGTGCGGACCAATCCGCTTTTTGGCAGATGCCAAGACCCAGATACAGAAGCAGTCATTCCTGCGTTATCTTGTTCCAAGATTCACATCCTATCGCTCTGTAACTGACAACAGGCAGTCGTTCGCCTTATTGTCACAATCGCTTGCTGAATCCGAGTTACGGAATACGCTCATCATAGAGGATGTGTTAAATGCAGTAACGGCAGGAAGGACACCGATTATCCTGACCGGCAGGACATCGCATGTAAAGCTGCTTTCCGGAATGTTAAAACCGCATATCGCCAACGTCATTCAACTGACGGGAGAAGGAACAGCCAAAAGCAAGCGTGAAGTCCTGCAAGGATTGCATGACATTCCGCAAAATTCCCCTCTTGTAATAGTCGCTACCGGAAAATATGTAGGAGAAGGATTTGACTATCCCCGGCTTGATACGCTCTTTTTAGCCCTCCCCATATCATGGAAAGGGTTGGTTGCCCAGTATGCAGGCCGTCTGCACCGGGAGAACGAAGGAAAAGCCGATGTCCGTATCTATGATTATATCGATATACACGAACCTGTCTGTGAGAGCATGTATCGCAAGAGGCTCAAAGGCTATTCCGCCATCGGCTATCGGGTACTTTCCAAGGATTGTCAGACATTGTTTGATGCAACCGAAGGTTTACAGTCGTCTCCGCATGAAGAACAGATATTCAACGGCATAACATTCTGTCAGCCGTTTATAAAAGAATTAAAAGCCTCAAGACAATCCATTGTGATATCTTCCCCTAAGCTCTATCATATGGAACGAAATAAATTTGTCAATATCTTGAAAGAACTCCAAAGAGATGGTATTGAAGTGGCCATTCTTACATTGACAGAAAACGGGCAGTCGGATTATCTCAGAAGACAGGGGCTGTTCGTAAAGATTGTACCTGGATTATCATTATGTTCATGTGTTATGGACAAATCCTCCGTCTGGTATGGCAGTATCAATATCCTTGGCTATCCGACGGAAGAAGACAATATTATAAGAATTAAAGATATAAGACTTGCGGAAGAATTTTTGGATGTCATTTACAATAATGGCAATGGCAAGTAATACAAAAATGAAATCACAATGCAGCAGATATAAGGAGGACACCGGCTAAATGTATGTTGTCAAATCACTTGTAATACCTTATATCTCAGATTTTTTTAGGTAAAAACAGCGAATGAAGGCAGAAGCAGTTCAGCCGGACAAGGAGGGCGGATATTGGCAGGTGGCCGAAAAAAAGGATTGATTTTTTGGAGGGAGCGCAGTTTGCCGCCTGCCTTTTTCATTGTGTTTCAAAAAAATGCCCTCCTATAGAATACCAGAACAGCATACGGACCGGTAGTTTCCTACTGTCTGTATGCTGTTTCTTTTTTTGTTGTATCGATTTTTCCGTCGGTCGCTTGTTTCCGCTGCCGTCAGCCTTCCTTGTACAGACGTGAAAGGGGAAAGGTTTTCGGGCTGAATACGCTTTGCCTGCAAAGGAAGATTCTGCCCGAAACGGCACGGCCGCCCGACCTTTTCACTTTCCATGAAGTCTGTACTAACTTCATGGACGGCGAGGAAGCAGGCGGCTGCGAAACTGTCATTGGCTGTCAGAGCCGGAATGTGTGCGGCTCCGGCTTCTCTTTTCCATCAGTCTGTCCATTTCCCTTGAGATTTTTTCTTCCGTTATCCTGGCATACCCTTGTGTGGTAGAAATATTGGAGTGTCCCATCATCTTGGCTATGCTCTCGATGGATACGCTCTCTGAAATGAGCAGGACCCCGAACCCGTGCCGGGCCTGATGGTACGAAAGGTCATCGTGCCTGCCCAGGATCACGCCGATTTCCCGTATCTCGTGCCAGATGGAATCCCGGCTTGGCAACGGGAATACGGGACTGTGTGTGTCGGTGGTATTGTATAGGGACAGTATCTGCTCGGCTATCGGGTGCAGGGGGATGAACGCTTCCACCCCGGTCTTCTTCCGGTTGATGCGGATGAACCGCCGACCCTCCGCCGTCGTCCCGATATGGCACGGATGGAGCTGCTTGATGTCGGCATAGGCAAGCCCGGTGAAATAGGAGAAGATGAATGCACGCCTGCCCAGTTCCGCACGTCCTTCATTCAGGGGCATGGCCAGTATCCTTTTCATCTCTTCACGGGTGACATACTTGTGCTTGGGTGCGGTTTTCTTCTCATATTCGACATTCTCCACCGGATTGGTGCGCAGGATCTCGTTGTCCACGGCAAGATACAAGAGGCGGTTCAGCCAGCAGAGGCTGCGGTTGGTCTGCGAGGTGCTGAAATTCTTGTTCCTGATAAGGAATGCCTTGTAGTTCCTGCCGAAGTCTTCCGTTATTTCTTCAAAGGCGATGTCCTTCTTCCCCAGTGAAACAAGGTAGTCCGTCAGGTACTTCTGGAAATACTGTGATTGCCGGTAGGTGGAGGTGGAATTGATCTCCCTGCTACGTATTCTGAGACGTTCACGCTCTATCTCGCCCATCCGGAGCAGGTGTGTCGGAACGACGAACTGCCTTGTCACCCGGTTCTTGATAATCTCCGCACTGACGACACCCTGTGTCCTCAGAATTTCCTCGTAAGTCTGTTCGATATACTTCCGGTATTCCTGCAGTCTGGCGTTTTCCCTTACCGTGCGTATGGTTCCGGCGTTCCAGTCTTCCGGCTTGCAGCATATCCCGGTGGTGATGGCGGTGTTCCTGCCGTCTATGGTGATGCGGCACATGACCGCAGTTGTTCCGTCAGCCTTTATCTTGCCGCGGTTGATGTAGAATAGTATGGAAAAGGTACTTCTCATGATTCTCATTGTTTATGGGTTATAGAACAAGTTTCAAATCTCCGGTGGCCTCGATGAGTTTGTCCATGTCCTCGAAGAGCTTTTTCGGGGTGACGCGGGCATAGACCTGGGTCGTCTGTATGTTGCTATGCCCCAGCATGCTGCTGATGGTCTCTATCGGAACGCCCGCTTCAAGGGTGACGAGCGAGGCGAACGAGTGGCGTCCGACATGGTAGCACAGGTCCTCCTTTATCCCTGCCAGCACGGCCAGCGCCTTCATGTGGTTTCTCATGCTCGGATAGTGTATCATCGGGAACAGCGTATCCCTGCTGTCATCATGATATTTCTCTATCAGGGCGACGGCTTCCGGCAGCAGCTTCACGCTTGCACGGAGCTCGTTCTTTTTACGTCGGTATTTCAGCCATAGCTTGCCATCCTCGCCGGTGTACAGGTTTTCCCGGGTGACGGTCACGGCATCGCTGTAGGCAACCCCGGTATAGCAGGCGAAGAGGAACAGGTCCCTTGCCAGACGGTGGGTCGTGCGGTGCGGGGCTATCTCCACGTCACGGATTTTCTCGAAACTTTCACGGCTCAGTGCCTTGGGGGTCTTGACGGTCTGTTTCGGGAGAACATAGTGCTGGAACATAAACCGCTCGGAGTGTCCTTCCTGATAAGCCCTTTTGCACGTTTTCTTGAGAATTGCCAGGTAATGCCGTACGGTGTCCACGGCATACCCTTTCTCGTCAAGGATGAAATTCTCATAGTCGTGGATGAACTGTTCCGTAAGCTGCCCGAAGGCCAGGTCTTTCGTCTTGAATTTGGTTTCAATGAACTCGCGCATGGTACGGCAGGTAAAGTCGTATGCCGGATAGGTCCCTTTTGCCCGGTCTATCCCGATACGGCTCTTCACCTCATCCCTGAGCGCATCCAGCATTTTCATCAGGGTCATCTGCGTCTTCATGCTGCCCTGAAAGGCATCCTTGACGGAAGCGGCGTCAAATTCCCCCTTGCGTTCCAAAAGGGAATTGAAAGCGGCATTGATGTCAAGCAGCAGCTTGTCGATTTTCGCATTTGTCTCCACCGCCTCCCTGCTCTTGCCATTCAGACGGCTTTCACGGGGATTCCACAGCCCGGGAGTGCAGGATAGCTTGCAGCTGAACTGCGCCATCGTCCGGTTCACGGTGATGCGTCCCATTATCGGGGCTTTGCCCGACTTGTCCAGTCCGCTCTTTTTGAGGTAGAGCAAAACCTTGAATTTTTCTACTTTCATACGCTTATAACTTTAGTTGCAAAATTACCTGTTTTATAAGCGTTCTTCGGTATGCAAAACAATGACAATCAGTGTAATATATCGGCGTTTTAAATTATCCGATCCGCTTTGCGTTACCTCGTTCCCTTTCGGTAACTGAGTGGCTAACGGTTTGGTAACTGAACATCTTCAATAATCTCCACTTTCCTGCTTTTTTTTCAAGTGGAAGAATATAGAGAAATGATTAGTTTCCAATGGATTACGTTATCCTTTCTTCTCGTTTCCGTGCTCTGTTTGCCTATCTTATTCCATACAGCGCGGCACAACTTCGGGACGCACATCACGCTCTCGCTGGGCGTACCGATCGAAACCGTCAGCCGCATGCTGGGACACAGATGACTAATGACGACCCAAATATACGCTCACGTAACGGACAGAAAGGTGGACGAGGATACGAAGCAACTACGGAAATTGTCCACGAGCCGAAAAGTCGAACTCTATGAAGAACCGAAAATCGAGCAGGCGAACGATTGATTTGATGACTTTAATAAACGAATGAAATTATGACGACACAACCCATAACGATTGAGAACGGACGGGTAACGATTCGCCCGATCGCCAACGGAGTATGGCTCACGCAAAGCCAAATCGCCGACTTGTTCGGAGTATTCACCGCTGCCGAGACGGAAACATCGTCGAGAAATACAACCTCGAAATGGTTGCAGCATTGGCATTCCGCCTGAAATCCTAAAATGCCGAAGTGTTCAGACGATGGATCATAGAACGAGCAACTACACCCGCTATCGTCTGGAAGATGCCGACAAACAACAACGCCAGACTAAACTGAATTTCAGACAAAAAACGATTTACTAGGTTTTATAAATTTTCAATTATTTCATTTGCATAATTTATATTGAATAATTATCTTTGCAAAAACGACGATTATATGGCAAAAGCAACGAATCCGTTCATCGTAACGGGGAAGATAGAACCGGAATATTTCTGCGATCGTGTGACGGAATCGGCACGGCTCGTCAAATCGGTTACCAATGGCAATAATCTGGTAATCATATCGCCCCGACGAATGGGCAAAACGGGGCTGATTCAATTCTGCTACGATAAGCCTGAAATAGCCGACGAGTACTATACGTTTTTCATTGACATCCTGCACACGTCGAGCCTGCGGGAATTTACCTATTTGCTGGGACGCGAGATATATGAAACCCTTCTGCCCCGCAGCCGGAAGATGGCCTCACTATTCATTCAGATCATCAAGTCCATCAGTGGCAAATTCGGCTTCGACCCCATCACGGGTATGCCGACTTTCAACGTGGAGCTGGGCGACATCGACAGACCGGAATATACGCTGGATGAAATTTTCCAGTACCTTGCCCATGCTGACAAGCCGTGTATCGTAGCTATCGACGAGTTTCAGCAGATTGCCAAATATCCGGAAAAGAATATCGAGGCGCAGCTGCGGACCCATATTCAGAAGTTGCGCAACTGCAACTTCATCTTTGCCGGCAGCGAGCGCCACATGATGCAGGAGATGTTCACGTCAGCAGTACGTCCGTTCTACCATGGCGCAGATATGCTGGAACTGAAAGCAATCGTTCCGGAAATCTACATTCCGTTCATCGTCGGACATTTTGAGAAACGAAACCGACGCATTGCCCCCGGTGATGTAGAACGGATTTACAACCTGTTCAAGGGACATACTTACTACGTTCAGAAGACGTTCAACGAGGCGTTCGCCGATACTCCCGAAGGCGAGGAGTGTACGCTCGAAACCCTCCGAGCAGCGATCGACAACATGATCGCCTCGAACGATACGATTTTCCGCGAGATCTTGTCGAATATTCCCGAAAAGCAGAAGGAGTTGCTCTACGCCATCGCCAAAGAGGGCGAAGCGGTACGGATTACCTCGGCAACGTTCATCAAGCGGCATAGTTTGGCATCGGCGAGCTCCGTTCAGTCGGCAATGAAGAAACTATTAGAAAAGGACATCATTACCGAGATCAACAAGGTTTTCTCGGTTACGGACAGACTTTTTGCTATGTGGATGAATAGGCTGTACGGAAATAAAAATGATTTAAATTAATATATGTTTGAATCTTTTATTATAAGCCTTGTTTGCCAATATAGCGACATCAGCAGGGGCTGAACTCATCAGTCGGAATACAGGGAATTCTATATATAGAAAAATTGAAGCAGCGTATTCTAAAGCATTAAAGAAGTGGAGTAATAATTCAGGTATAATAAATAGAGAACAAATTTGGACACAAAAAAGATTGGATGAGCTTGTTCTGCTAATGACCGATCCGATGAAAGAGTTCGATGTGGACAAAAATACATTGGATCTGTTGAGACTATTCAGATCTGAATTATTAACCGACGCAGAGACGTGGCATTATTTGGAGAATGAATTCCTGAAAATATCATTACAGGATGTTAAACATGCCGTTTTGTCTATTCAGCAGGATATCGTTGCGCTTAGAATAGATCCTATTGAATTGAAAAATAAATTAATAGAGTAAGCCAATTTTCAGATCAAAAAAAATATAGCATCCGGGAAATACATCCCTGATACTTTTATGGAAATTAGTGAACTAAAAGACCATATCCGTTATTTCTCGGATCCAGTCTTATTCTACGACCGGATTTATAAAAAGGTGGCTAGTTTTAATTTTGAATACTTAAATCGTCAAATAAGTAATGAGAAAAAAGAATTATTTGAATTTGATGTCAGTTCTTTTTCTATTGCAGAAGATATCGAACTTGAATCGTTTTACAAGCAGACGAATGACCTCTTCGTATATTTAAAAAGCAAACATGATGAACTATCTCATAATAGAAATAAAGGATGGGCACATTCTCACAAGATCGATAGACAAGCAACCGATATAGAGTACATCAGCAAACGATTATGTATTATAACAGCCAATGCAGGTCAAGGAAAAACGAAC
Organism: uncultured Bacteroidales bacterium; assembly: GCA_947630665.1. Lineage (GTDB taxonomy): Bacteria > Bacteroidota > Bacteroidia > Bacteroidales > UBA932 > Egerieousia. The sequence goes on from CANRID010000011.1 coordinate 56,850, forward strand.
TTCTTATGCGATTTTGCAAACAATGTGCTCGTCAGGCGCAACATCCCCACTCTATATATAAATGGATATGAAATTGATGCTTCCTCTATTGAACAGTCGTTGGCTCATACAGTATATCCAGTAAATACTTATTCGTTTGCAGAAATAATAAATGGCATAAAGAGTTATTGTATAAACTCAAAGAAACCTTTTATTCTTATTATTGATGGATTAAATGAAAATAATTCACCGCAGTTGCTGTCCACCAATCTGTGTAATCTTATTCGGGAATTAATCAACCATAAGTTTATTAAGATTATATTAACTTGTAGAACGGAATATTACGCAGAGCGATTTGCCGATATAGATAAGCTTTTCCCCGAACAAACGATCAGGATCGATCATATCCATGCCCATTTAAATGAAGCACAAAAAGAACGTTTACTTAATAATTATTTAAGCTATTTTAAGATTCAAGCAGATTTGTCGAAAGAAATTCAAACGGAATTAACAAATAATCTGTTACTATTAAGAATCTTTTCAGAGACATACAGTGGCCAAGCCTTATCTTTCGTTGAGGACTTACACAAAGACGAACTCTTTGAAACATATTATCAGAAACTATGTAATGATATTTCTCACAAATTATCAGCAGATGGCTATTCGTCCGTAAATGCCTGCTTTATACAAAGGTTTATAGGCCAAATCATTACCTATATGGTAGATCACAAGCAATTTTCCAATATTCCCATTTTAGGTGGACTGGAGCAAACACAAATAGATTTGTATTGCAGATTCCTTGATGAGAATATATTACTTCGACGAGATTTGGTTATGTCTTCAGGGGTCTTTGGAAAAATAGAAGTTGTCAACTTTACATATGATGAATTTAGAGATTACTTGATAAGTTGCTATTTAATCGATACTATTTATCCAAAATCACCTGGCTGCTTCGAATCTTTTGTTGCGAAATATACCCAAAGCAGTCAACAGTTGGCAGAAGGGCTGCGGTCTTTCTTGTTTTTATTATCAAAGAAACATTCAGATAAAAAAATACATACTTGGTTAAAAAATCTGGATTGGTACAAAACCGCATTTATTAACCATATTTGGGATATTGATGACAAGTATATCAATGATGATGATATAGCGTTGATAGAAGAATTATTACCAAAGCATAATAAATGTCTTATTCCGAGATTGTTATTTATTGGTCGTTGGGCCACGACCCGTTTCCCGAAATTGAATATTCAGATCATATTAAAATATTCAGCATCTTTATCAGACTCCGATTTACACGAAAAAGTATATTCGATTTGGCGATCTGAGACTGATTATTGGTACAAAGCAGATGACAAAACATGGATAGATTTTCTATCATTGTATAAAAAGCTGTTATCGGACCATACATTTTTTCAAAATCCCGAGTCTCACAATATTTTCGAATTTTTATTATATCTGACGCCGTTCTCCTATGATGCGTTAGAGATTTATGAAGCATACCAGAAAACATACGGCAACAAGGAGCGGTTGCTTAAAGTAAAGGATGTTTGCCATAGCGGTAGATTGAAACAGACAATTGGTAACCTACTGAATAAATTATGAAATACTCCTACGATTCATATAAATCTTTGATTGTTGTAAATAGAAACATATCAAAAGATTATTTCCTCTTTCGTGCTGGGGCTCTCCACGGATATGCGAAAGATATGTTTAGCCGTATCTACGACAGTATCTTTTCGGAAGCTGAATGTGTCGACGATATTTTGAATAAGTATTATTACGAAGAATATGAAAAAATGGGTACTGTTTCAAAAAGTGTGTCCGGAGAAAGTCTTCAGACCTCTTAGTTTTGCAAATATATCAATTTATCTGTTAACTCATCGGCAGGCATGCCTGCCGATGGGCA
>CANRID010000012.1 GCA_947630665.1 uncultured Bacteroidales bacterium
AAAGATACACAGGTTCGGAATGATTTTGCAGCGGCGGACGCCCAGTTGCGTAAAGACCTTGAAGCCGAGACGGAACGCGCAACGGGCCAAGAGGCCGCCATCCGCGAGGAGTTCGCAGCAGCAGATGCAGAGACCTTGAGGTCTGCCAAAGGCTACACTGATGAGAAAGATACACAGGTTCGGAATGATTTTGCAGCGGCGGACGCCCAGTTGCGTAAAGACCTTGAAGCCGAGACGGAACGTGCAACGGGCCAAGAGGCCGCCATCCGCGAGGAGTTCGCAGCAGCAGATGCAGAGACCTTGAAGTCTGCCAAAGGCTACACTGATGTCCGGGAAACGCAGATACGAAAGGACTACGTAGCAGCAGACACCGAGGTGCTTACTGCCGCAAAAGATTACACTGACACCCGGGAAACGAATATCCGCTTTGATCTGACCGCCGGGGACAGCTCGACGCTCGATGCCGCGAAAAAGTACGCGGATAACAAGGTCGCCGAGGTTGTGAACGGATCCCCGGAGGCACTCGACACGCTCAAAGAACTCTCCGACGCTCTCGGCGCAGATCCCAATTTCGCCACTACCGTGAGTACGCAGATTGGCAAGAAAGTTGACAAGGTTGATGGAAAAGGGCTTTCGACCAACGACTATACTACGGAAGAGAAGAAGAAACTCGGCGGCATCGCAGCCGGTGCAAATAACTACACGCATCCCACAAGCCACCCGGCAACGATGATTACCGAAGACACGACACACCGGTTCATCACCGACGATGAACGCAAGGCATGGAATGCCAAGCCGGGCAGCAGCACGGCAACCGGTTCTTCGGCAGGTCTGATGTCGGCTGACGACAAGAAGAAACTTGACGGCATCGCAGCCGAAGCCAACAACTACACGCATCCGGAAAGCCATCCGGCAACGATGATTACCGAAGATGCTTCACACCGGTTCGTTACGGATGCCGAAAAGGATACATGGAATAGCAAAGCTTCCACAGCTACTGCCACCCCTACCACAAACGGTTTGATGTCGACAGCAGATAAGAAGAAACTCGATGACATCAACTTGTGGAAAGGCACACAAGCCGCATACAACGCCCTCGGCACAAAAGATGCGAACACACTCTACATTATCATAGAATAGGAGGCAGCATCATGATTAATTCAGGTGACAAAAAGATAAAACGGCTTTATCTCGGCCTTAAAGAGGTAATGGCCGCTTATTTAGGTACTGTTAAAGTATATCCTAATATATTAAACGTAGAGAAAGGAACAAACTATAGCGAATGGAAATATAGTGATCCCACTCGAACCAGAACTGCTACTCCCTGGGAAAGGGATGTGCTTTCAAATGGGACCTATTCAGAGTATAGATACGGTACTCCTACTACCCAGACAGAAACAGCAACCACAGTATACGGAGATTGGACGTATAACAATCCTACCCGCAGCAGAACGGTAACATATAAATATAATGATGGAGTACAAAGACCAGGTACTTCTCAGATAGAAACCGCTACTGAGGGATATGCCTATGGCAATTGGACATACGGAGCTAATAATGCTACAAGAAGTAGGAGTCGAACCAAAACCTATACTTATAGTGACGTAGTGAAGAATGGTACAACCGATACGGTTAGCGAGAACGGAACCGCACAGTACGGCACATGGGAATATAATGATCCTACAAGGACAAGAACAATAACTTACAAGTATTCGGATGCTACTAAAGACGGAGGAATCCAGTCTGAAAAGGCAACGGAGGGTTATAAGTACGGTGCATGGACATACGGAACAAACAACGCTACCCGGAGCCGGAGTAGGACAAAGACATACACATACTCGGATATTGAGCGGGACGGGGCAACGGATACGGTCAGTGAGAACGGAACTGCACAGTACAGCACATGGGAATACAGCGACCCGAAACGTACTCGGACAGTATCTTACAAATACTCGGATATTACTAAGGATGGCGGTACCCAGACGGAAACGGCCACGGAAGGATATACTTATGGAACTTGGACATATAATTCGGATAACTCAAATAGGAGTCGTTCCCGCACGAAAACCTATAAATATACAGATATTACCCGGAACGGGGCTTCTGATACAGTTACGGAGAATGGTGCAGTGTCTTACGGCTTATGGACTTATAATGATCCTACCAGAACTCGGTCGATAACTTATACTTATTCTTCCGACAATACTACCAAGTCCGGCGGTACCCAATCTGAAACCGCATCTGTCACTACAGCTACCGATGGATACTGGAATGGCTCTTGTGGAACAGATTATTATTATGAGGATTATATAAAGCAACGTTCTGTATATACCTATACCGATGAGACACGATATGGCGCATGGGTGAACGGAGAAAAAAGATCAAAAAGAATCGACGGTTCTTGCGGATGGGAAAAAAGTTGGCAAATCGAATCCGACTGGAAACAAAATGGAAAATATTGTAATTCTGTTGGAACTACGGGCGCATACGACTGTGATGGTACATACTCGGTAGACTATTATCAAGAAGAAAAGAAAGAAATTTATGCTTATCCGGATGGAACTTCCGGAGATCCTATGATACCTGTAGAAGAACGTACTACTTATCGGGCAGGAAATAGGCATAGTCGGATACAAGTAGATGGACAGTGTGGATTTTCTTCTACTGAGACTATACAGATTTATCTTCATGTAGAACCTAATGGCGTTGAAACTCAAGTAAGAGCAATGACGCCTAAATTAGTTGATTTTAGTATAACGGTATATGTATTATTTAATAATAAGACAGAAGACGAACATACCTTTATTATACCAGCAGGTGAATGGTATTCTGATTGGTTTTATGTTCCACCTGTTGGAAGTTGTCAAATTATGTTAGTAACACCAGAAAAACGTGATAATTATCTAATAACATTTGATAGAAGTGAATATGCTTTGTAAATGTAATATTTAAAAATTAAAGTCATGATAACAGGAAAATATTCAGCTTTAAAAGGATTTGCCCTTTTCTTTTGGGCGATTTGTATCTTTGTATCCCTTATCGGTTGTATTACCACAGGGGAATGGGTATTCATAATTGCATCCATAATCGCCTCTGCAATGAACGGATGGGCTTTGTATGCAGTGTGGACTATATGGAGCAAGAAAAAGTAAAAATATAATGAAGAAAGTCTCTTAGCAAAGAGATCAGAGCATTCGCAATAACTGTATAATTGTCAAAAAAACTCAAATAGTGGAGAAAAATGGGAAAACATAGCACGTACAGACACAACGGTTAATTTTGTCATACATGTAAAACTGCCTCTACAGATATTCAAAAAAGGCATTTAATTATCAATTAGCCGGTAATTAAATGCCTTTAATTTGCTCCAAAAAAAAATAATTAAATTTGTACGTTTCGTTTTTGAAAATTGTACGTTTCGTTTTTGAAAATTGTACGTTTCGTTTTTGCGATTATACTCATTCGTGTAAATATTATTCTTAAATTACTTTGATTTTTAACGGTCGCAAAGGTATATAAAAATAATTAAATACACTAATAACGGTATATTTAATATAATTTATTGTAATTCAATAATATATAAATATACCGTTTATCAGGAACGAGTGTAGTTTTAAAAATACCGCGGCTTTTGCTTTTACGCTTTCACTACCGTCTTAGTCGTTATTCATGTGACTGATGTCTATTTCGGTTTCAAAATCTCCTATCAGATATTTGCTGAAATGATCCGCCATTTTCCAGAAGAAATATTCGGTCATATCGCCGAATGAGTGCCGCTGTCCCGGCAGAATCAGCATATCGAACCGTTTATTGGCTCGGATCAGGGCGTTCACTACCCGCAGGGTATTGCCCGGATGCACGTTATTGTCGATATCTCCGTGTACTAAAAGAAGATGTCCTTTCAGTCTTTCGGCTATTTGCGGATTGGTTTTGATGTTGTATTTGAAAGTGGTGTCTCCTTTTTCGGTGATCTCTTCCAGGACACCGTGGTGCGTTTCGCTCCACCAGCGGTTGTAGATATTATTATCATGATTGCCTGCACAGGAAACGGCCACCTTGAAGAAATCCGGATACATCAGGATGGCTGCGGTGGACATAAAGCCGCCTCCCGAATGTCCGTGTATGCCTACTTTATTCCCGTCGATGAATTTATAGCGGGCGGCCAGTTGCTGTACCGTCACTTTTTTATCTTCCAATCCGTAATCCCTGAGGTTCCCGTATCCGAAATTGTGATACCATTTCGAACGGTTCGGATGTCCTCCGCGATTCCCGACAGTCACTACTATGAATCCTAATTGTGCCAGCCTGTCTATTCTGTCCATGTTTTTGCTCCATGAACTGTTGTTGGCTTCGGTCTGAGGACCCGGATATACGTATTCGATGATCGGGTAGAGTTTGGTGGAATCGAAATCGAAAGGCTTGTACATTACTCCGTACAGATCCGTTACTCCGTCTCCGGCCTTTACGGTGAATATTTCCGGGAATTTGTAGCCGGCCTGGAAAAGCAGGCTGAGGTCCGCCTCTTCCAGATCCATTATTTTACGCCCGGTCTGATCGTGCAGAGTAGTTTTGGGAGTAGTGTCCACCCGTGAGAAATTATTTACGAAATATTTGGTGTCTTCGGTAATATAAGTCCCGGTATCATAATTTCCGGCATTGAGCGATTTCAGATTGGAACCGTCCAAATTAACGCTGTATAAATGCGTGTAATAAGGGTTTTCCCCTTTTTCTCTGCCGCAGGCTGTAAAATAAACCACTCCTTTGGCTTCATCCACTCCCACTACATTTTCCACATGGTATTCCCCTGAGGTGATCCGGTTTTTCAGGGTGCCGTCGGACGAGTAACGGTAAAGATGGGCCCACCCGTCTCTTTCGGACCATTGAATCAATTCCGTTCCGTTGTTTATCAATTTAATGCTGCGGGTTTCGATATAAGTGTTGAGACGTTCCGGAATGATTACTTTGCAGGAATCGGAATTTACATCTACGGTACAGATATCGATTCTTTTCAGGTCGCGGCTGGCACGGGTCAGGTAAAATTTATGGTTATCGCCTAACCATACGGACGGAACGAAGTCGGCATAATTGTCCTTGTTTTTACGCGGAGCCCGGTGAATGCTCAGGGACTGATCCTTGAAAGCGTCCGTTTTGATGATTTTGGAAGTCTTGTTCTGGAAGTCGAATAAATACAAATATGTTTTCGGCCCCGGTTCTCCCGGCATCTGATAATCGTAGGATTCCAATTTTGGCCGCGGCTGCGCCAGAATATCGATCACCCACAGATCTTTTATTTTGCTCCTATCGGAACGGGTCAGCGCGAAGTATCTGGAGTCGGGTGACCAGGTAGCATAACAGCCATATCTTTTTTCTTTCATTTCGTCCGTGGCGTACAGATCCTGGGGGCCGCCTCCGTAGGGAAAGTCCTTGGTGCCATCGGTGGTAAGCCGATATTCTACGATGGTTGAATCTTTTTCGTCTTTCATGGCTTTTTGCAGATTCTCCATATCCATATAATAGATATTATAGTTGCGGGAGAATATTGCATATTTGCGGTCCGGCGAAACATTGGCCCAACGCGGATAGTCGGTATCCTTGTCTTTATCCGGGTCATCTATTTCCGTCAGCTTCCCGTTGGCTATATCGTATCGGAAATAGAATATTTTTCTTTCTTTTTCCTGTTTGGCATTTTCTTTTTTCCCGTCTTTTCCCTCACCTTTTTTTACCTCTTTAGGTACCATGACGGTGCTGGTAATGTCGAATGTAAAATATTTGTCATCCTTTAATTTAAGATTGTGAATCGGAAGATGCCGGGAATCGAAAGGATCTTTTACAATCTCGGTAATGCGTGCTGCAAGCCAGCCCATATCCCAGATCTCTTTTTTCGTTCCGGCTGTCGGGTCCACGATGTAATATTTTTCTCCGGCGGTAGTTTTGTACATATACCAGAATTTGTCGGAATCGCGGAACCAGTTGGGCTGCACCTGGGTTGAGAAAACCATTTTTCCTACTTTTTTGGCGGAAAATCTTGCCGCCAGATCGTAGTTGGCCTTGGTTATGGGCGTCTGCTGTGCAAAGGCGGCTCCCGAAACCAAAAAACAAAGCGAAATGATAAAGCTTTTCATAGTATCGGTCATATTGAATTTCATTTATTATATAGGTTTTATTGGTTGAGTTTTCTTTCCCATTCCCCGACTTCCATATCGGAGATATTTCCGTCGCTTATTCTGAACCGCAGGGCTGTCCGTACATTGTGGAATCCCTGTATGCCCGCTGCGCCCGGATTGAGGACAAGCATGTCTCTTTTTTTGTCATTCAGGACCTTCAGTATATGGGAATGGCCGCAAATGAATATGTCGGGCCGATGCGCTTCGATCAGCTGGAGGGCCTGCCAGGAGTATCTGCCCGGATAACCGCCTATATGGATCATCAGAACCTTTTTCCCTTCGATAGTAAAAACCCGTGTAAGGGGCTGTGCCAAACGTACTTCATGGTCATCGCAATTTCCATATACGCCTATGAGAGGGCGATAGGCGGCGATGGCGTCCACGGTCTGGATATTTCCGAAGTCCCCGGCATGCCATATCTGGTCCACCGGCTCGAAAAAATCTTTCAGAACCCGGTCGAAAACGCAGTGAGTATCGGAAAGGAGTCCTATATAGGCCATAAAAAGAGTAATCGGCTGGGTGTTAAAGTTTGATAATGATTCTCTTTTTATAGAGCCATGCAGCCATCAGCATGAAAATGGCCACATATATAAGCGCATATATTAAAGAGGAATATTCATTATTGTTCCCCACGAGGGCTACGCATACATTCTGGTAGAACCATGAGGAGACTGACCATATCTTTTCCTGCACCGTGCCGTCCGCCAGAACCGTCTCGGAAGTCCATCTGATTATCCTGCCGAATACTTTTGCGAATATTCCGGCCATTACGAATGCAAACAGCGGGTTCATGCCCATGGCCTTGAACGGACGGAATATTTTTTCTTTCCCCTTCACATCGATAAAATAGATGAAGAACGCAAGCATGAGAATGCTCCAGCCGCCTGCATACAAAACGTATGAGCCGGTCCACAAGGCCTTGACTATCGGGAAGCAGATACTCCAGATGATGCCTGCCGCTAAGCAGATCAGCCCGATGGTATATAACTGCGCCACTACGCTTGTTTTATTGTCTGTTTTCCGGATAAGATTCCCCATCAGGAATCCCAGCAGAACAGTGCAGGATCCCGACAAAACACCCACAAGACCTTCGGGATCGAAAGGTATGCCGAATCCGTGATATACGTGATTTTCACCTACTAATGCTATATCTACGGCTCCGGCTCCGTTGCCCTGGAGCGAGAACGGTTCCGCACCGCCTATCAGATATAGAATCAGCCAATGGAGGATCATCAGAAAGAGCATTGCCGGGATGATTTTTTTTGGTTGTTTGAGCCAAAGCGCTATGAGACCTCCCATGATATAACACAAGGCGATGCGCTGCAATACCCCGAAGATTCTGATATTCTGTAAATAATGAAGATAATTCTGACCGAATGTCAACTGAGGGTCGGGGGATGTGGGATAAAAAGGAAAGGCGTTCAGGCCTAACCCCACTAAAAAGATAAGGGCGCCCCTTTTAAGCAGTTTTTTGACACTTGCGGGAGTAAGGCTCTCGCCGTATTTGGCAAAGGAGAAGGCCATGGCGGCTCCCACTACGAACAGGAAGAAAGGAAAAACCAGGTCTGTGGGGGTGCAGCCGGCCCAGGAAGCATGTTGGAGCGGTGGAAAGATATGGCTCCAGGAACCGGGATTGTTTACTAAGATCATGCCTGTTACCGTCATTCCCCGCAATACGTCTAACGCGATATAACGGTTGGTTTGTGTCTTTGTCATTTTGAAATGCTTTACGGATTCTAAATTAGTTTCTACAAAGGTAACGATAAAAAACGAGAATAAGATTTTTTATTCATTCGGATTTGCCGGTTTAAAAACTTTGGTTATGTTTGTGAACGATGATTGAGCTTGTACAAGATTTAAAATAACAGGATATGGAACTTTTTTATGCCGTCCGCACGGAGGGTGCCGTTTGCATGCTGGATGAGGAACAGACCCGTCATTGCGTCAAGGTCCTCAGGTACAAGGCAGGGGATGCGGTAAAGGTAATAGACGGCAGGGGAAACCTGCTGGAATGCAGGATCCGGGAAATTAAAAAAGAAGCGGTATTGGAGATCCTTTCCGAAACGGAAAATTTCGGCTCCCATCCGTATGTGCTGGAAATGGCGGTTGCTCCGACCAAAAATATCGACCGGTATGAATGGTTCTTGGAAAAAGCGACCGAATTGGGTGTGGACAGGATCGTTCCGGTAATCGGAGACCATTCGGAACGCAGGACCATCCGGCCGGAACGGTTGGAACGGATATTGATTTCGGCCGCCAAGCAGTCCCTTAAGGGGGCCGTACCTGTTTTAACGGAACCGGTAAGCGTCAGGGACTTTGTAAAAGGCGCGGCGAATATGGATAAAGACCCGCAGAGGGAACGTCTGAAATTGATCGCTTATTGCGGCGAAGGGGAAAAAGCCTCCTTAAGGGACGCGTTGGGAACCAGCCGCCCGCCGTTTCCCGAGATTACGGTATTGATAGGCCCGGAAGGAGATTTTTCTCCGGAAGAAGTGGCCTGTGCCGTTTCGGCCGGGTATCGTCCCGTGCATTTGGGAATGTCCCGGCTGAGAACGGAAACGGCGGCCGTGGCGGCCGTGGCGGAAATTTATTTTTCCTTCGGCCGTTAACGGCGAAAAAGGCGAAAAAGCTGTCCGGAAAAGGACAATGTTTTCATTCCCGGATGATTTCCACTTCGTTGCGCAATCCTACCTTTATGATCTGGGAAGCATGATGGGTGGCTGCTTCTTCAAATTCCGGATCGACGATAAAATCCGCGGTACCGAGTATATCCTCAGAGATATCTTCGTAATAAACAGGAGCCGGCGTCCCGGAAAGATTGGCGGAGGTGGAAACGATGGGCCTGTGGAACCGGGTGATCAGGTTTTTGCAAAAATCGTTTTGCGGTACCCGGATCCCTACCGTGCCGTCCTGCGCGATTACGTTTTTGGCCAAGCCGATGGCTCCGGGATAGATGATCGTCATGGGTTTGTCGTTGACCTCCATCAGGGAAATGGCTATCTGGGGAATTTGTTTTACATACTTGCAGACCATATCTATATTGGCGGCCAGTACGATAAGGCTTTTATTGTCGGACCTTCGCTTGATCCTGTAAATTTTTTCCACTGCCTCCTCATTGGTGGCGTCGCAGCCCAGACCCCAGATGGTGTCCGTAGGATACAGAATGATTCCTCCTTCTTTCAATACTTTGATAGCTGCATCGATCTGTGCATTCATGGTCGGATTCGGTTAATGATAATTATCTGTATTTTAGATGAATATGATAAAATAAACGGTTTATAGCAGCAAGGATGCGTAAATATCGTGAACGTTCCGGGTTACGATATCTTCCCTGAATCGCGCGGCATGATTCTTCCCTTTTTCTATGAGGGAACTTATCAGTGTGGGCGAACTCAGAATCAGGTTAATGGAGCGGGCAATCTCCTGCGGGTCATGGGGATTGACATACAGGGCGGCGTCTCCCCCCGCTTCGGGCATCGAAGAAAGGTTGGACGTTATAACCGGGATGCCCGCTGTAAGTCCTTCCAACACGGGAATGCCGAAGCCTTCGAAAACGGAGACGTAGGTTAGTGCTAAGGCTTGCCTGTATATGGCCGGAAAGTCTTGGAAAGAGGCATCATGTATAAGATGCACCCGTTTTTCCACGCCGGCTTCCCGGGCGGCGGCCATGACGCTTCCGATATAGGGAGTGGCGCGTCCTAAGGCGACCAAATGGATTTCTGCGGGGATTGCGCTCATGGCTTTCACCACACTTGCCAGATTCTTGCGGGTTTCTATGGTGCCGACATTCACGATGAATCTGTCGGGAAGACCGTATTTTGCCTTTACCCTTTTCATTTCTTCTTCCCCGACGGGATTGTAGAACTGTTTGTCGCACCCCTGATAAATGATCTCGATTTTTTTTGGGTCGGCTTCCAAAAAACGGATCAGATCATCGGCGGTCTGCCGGCTGATGGCGATGATTTTGTCCGCGTCCCGACAGGCCTGGCGGAATTTTTTCTCGTAAATGCGGCGGTCTATGGCTTTATAATATTCGGGATAGCGGAGAAAGATCACATCGTGCATGGTGACTACCTTGGGCGCAGGAAAGTGTCCGTGAGGCAGTTCTCCGCTCAACCCGTGGAAAAGGTCGATTTTATCTTTTCTGATCTCGTGCACGATGCCCCGGCTTCTCCATAACGGGGAGGGGAGGAGCGAGTAAATTCCCCGAGGGGTGCGGATGCGGATGTTTTCCCTTCTGGAAAAATCCAGCCATTTCCCTTCTCCTTTATAACCTTTATAATCGGGAGTGTATAGGAAGTATCGGTCATATCGGTAGAACCGGCTGAGTCCCGATATGAGCGCCCGGCTATAATTTCCTAATCCGGAGAAGTTCCTGAAAGCTCTTTTCGCATCTATTCCGATATTTGCCATAGCAATAGTGAATAATTAAATGATCAGTTCCGCACTGATAGGGTAGTGGTCCGAGAACGGCAGTTTTTCAGTGGTATGGCTGATGCTTCCGAATTCGTCCGGGAACAGGATATAATCGATCCTGAGCAACGGCCACAGATGGACGAAGGTACTGCCGAATCCTTTGCCCGATTCCTTGAAACTGTCTTTCCGGCCCCGGGATAATTTATGGTAGGCGTAGGACATGGGGGTATCGTTGAAGTCTCCGCAGATAATGGCGGGATAGTGGCTGGACTTCGTATTTTCCAATATCCGGTTTACCTGATCGGAGCGCCGGATAAAAGTCCCGCGTACCTTTTCGTGAACTTCCTTCAGGTCGCTTGTTATCTCCTCTCCATACCCGGTGTGACGGCCGGCGAGTCTTTTTATAAGGGAGGTAAAGGAGATGTTATAGGATTCCAGATGATTGTCGTATATACGCAGGATACGGCCATAATGATCTATATCCGCATAGATGGAAAGATTGGTACTGCGGGGGAAACTCAGTTTCCCGCTGGAGACTATCGGGAATTTGCTGATGATCAGATTCCCGAACAAAGCTCCGTTGCGCAGGGGAAATAGATGATAATAGCGGTATTTATAGTTTTTGAACAAAGTGTCTATTTGCTGTCGGGATACTACATAGACTTCCTGAAAACAGGCGACATCCGGATTGCCGTTCTGTATGCTCTTTACAATGGCTTCCCGACAGGAATCGCGGGAAATGCCTTTGCCGGAAGAAAACATTCCCACGTTGTAGCTTTCGATTTTTATCCGGATGCCTTCGTTCGGGGGGGTATGGTTGCCTCCGAATTTGAAGAATAATTCCGTAAACAGAAGGGATGGCAGCAGTACGATCAGGGGAATCCAGGCGGAACGGCTCCGGCAGATGAGGGCGATAATCAGCAATATGAAGTTTATGGCCAGTATGGGAATGAAATAAAGCCCGAAAAATAAGGGAAAGGAGAATACGGAAGGATCGATATAAATGGCTATGTACGATAAAATCATGGCGCTGGCCGCGATAATCGCTATCAGCCGGAAGGATATCCCCCAGAACGTCGCCGCTTTCTTTTTTTCCGTATTATATCTTGCCCCGGCCATTTTTGCAAAATTCGCAATCCCCAATATGTTCTAATAGTACATCCGGTTGTTTTTCTTCCAGTATATGATCAGGAAGTACCCGAAAATCATTCCTCCCAGATGGGCGAAATGGGCTATGTCGCTTCCGGTATTGGATAACCCCAGGAATAATTCCAGCGCTCCGAATATCAGAACGAAATATTTTGCTTTCAATGCAACCGGAGGAAACAACAGTTGCATTATGTTGTTCGGGAAAAGCATTCCGTAAGCCAGCAGCAAGCCGTAAATCGCACCGGAGGCTCCTACGGTAGGAGTTCTCATGAGGGCGAACATTTTTTCCTGCGCCAGGAAATTCCCCGCCTGCATTGCATGGGTGAGGCTGCTTGCCTCCATGTACATGACAAGGGAATGGATTATGGCCGCCCCTACGCCGGTTACTAAATAGTATAGCAGGAATTTTTTCCCTCCCCATACGTTCTCCAATACGCTGCCGAAGATGAATAAGGTGTACATGTTGAAGAGAATATGGAAAAATCCTCCGTGCATGAACATGTGGGTAATGATCTGGTAGGGCTTGAAAAGGGGAGACTGAAAATAGAAAAGCGAGAACTTTTCATACATGAAGTTACCCGTTAACAATGTAATGAGAAACATCATTACATTCAGGATAATGAGATTCTTGACAACGGGCGGTATTCTGTTAAACATAATTTTTCTTTTAAAGTTTTTTTACAAGTTCTTCGAGGGGGAGGATGGTCATGCAGTTTCCTCCGTCGGGTGCGGTGGCAGGTTCCTTACAGGCGAACAGCGCATCGATCAAAAGCCGGGCCTGGATGCCGCCCGTACAATCATCGTACCGGATTCCGCCTGCTTTTACCAATGCTAAAGCCGTTTTTTCTTTCAGCTCCCTTTCGGGATCCGGTCCGGTTTCATCTTCCAACACGGCGATCAGGCGGTCGATACATTCCTGTATGGAGAGTTCTTCGTCCGCTAAGGAGGCGGGCAGTCCATATACCACTACGCAGTCTTTTCCGAAAGGCCGGATGTCGAACCCGATAGATTTCAACCTGTCGGGATTTTCCATAAGAACGGAATAGGAATGGTGATCCAGGTCTATCGTATGCGGATAGAGCACTTCCTGTATGGCCGGATCCGTACTGGAAAGGGATTCTAAGTACCGTTCATACAGAATCCGCGCTTTCGCCCGCCATGCGTCGATCAGGAGCAATCCAGACTTTACAGTAGTAACAATATAACGCCCTTTAAGTTGCAGAATCGGACGTCCGTCCGGGGCTTCTTCATTGAAAACTCCGCCGTATGCGTTTTCTTCCCGATAATATTCCTGCGGAGATGCTGCTTCCGCACCGGCTCCGGACGCTTCGTTTTCCCAGGCGTTTCCGGCTTCCGTCAGCGATGGAGATTTCCATTCTCCGGGAGAGTTCCATCTGGAGCGCCCCATTTTCTTTTCCTCTTCGAATGGATTGAACAACGGATCATAATCGATCCGGGGCGGCGCGACGTATCTGCCGTATGCGTTTCCTTTGCCTGCCCCCGTCTTGTCTTCTCCCGAAGGGCCGGAACCGGAATTCTGATAGAAATATGCGGATGCCGGCGGAATTTCGGGTGCGCCTTCCGTATCGAAGTCTATGCCGGGGACGAATGAGTTCTCCCCGATGGCTTCTTTGACGCAGGCGTTCAATATTTCGAAAATGACATTCTCGTTATCGAATTTGATCTCGGTCTTGGAGGGATGGATGTTGATATCCATGCTGCCCGGCTCGATTTCCAGAAAAATGAAATAGGAGGGGAAAGTGCCTTCCGGAATCAGGTTGGCGTATGCTTTCAGTATGGCTTTGCTTAGTACGGGACTTTTGAAATACCGGCCGTTTACGAAAAGATATTGGTTGGGCTGGCTTTTTTTTGCGAACTCGGGCCGCCCGATGAATCCCCGGATACTTACCACGCTGGTATCGGTGCGGGTATCGATCAGGTCTTTGGCAATGTCTTTTCCTCCTGTCCGGATGATTCGTTGCTTCAGGTTTTCCACCGGCGGCAGCATGAATATGTCTTTTCCGTTATGGATCAGCCTGAATTCGATGTTCAGACGCGTGAGGGCGACCCGGAGGAATTCGGAGACGATCTGCCGGTATTCCGCGTTGTCGGACTTGAGGAATTTTCTGCGGGCGGGGATGTTGTAAAAGATATTCCGTACGGCGAAATTCGATCCTGCGGGACAGGCGGCGGGAGTGGAAGATATGATTTTCGATTCGGCGATATGGATTTCCGTGCCGGTTTCCTCTTCCCTTTTGCGGGTCTTGAGGGTGACGTCCGCGCATGCCGCTATAGAGGCCAGCGCCTCGCCCCGGAAGCCGTAGGTCCCTATGGAATACAGATCTTCGGCTTTTTCGATTTTGGAGGTCGCGTGCCGCTCGAAGCAAAGGACGGCTTCCTCGGCCGTCATCCCTTCTCCGTTGTCTATGACCTGGATAAGCGTGCGTCCGCAGTCGTTTAGAATTACCGTGATATTATCCGCACCTGCGTCCACGGCATTTTCCATAAGTTCCTTTACCACCGAAGCGGGTCTCTGCACTACTTCCCCGGCAGCGATCAGATTGGAAATATGAGTTGGCAGTACTTTTAACATCCGCAGATACTAAATAATGAGCAATCCTAAATACTTGGCCACGAACACTAATGCGATCATGAAAGCCACCAGCGACAGTAAAGTAACGATACGTCTGCCCTGTCCATAGGAAGAGGACCGCCGGGAATCGTATCTGCCCCGGCCGCTCCGTCCGAAAGCTCCCCGGATGGATTCTCCGGGAACGTATTCGCCTTTTTCTCTCCGGCGGGCATTCTCGATTTTTTTCTCCAATTCCTCTTTTCTCTCGTCGTAATAAAGCGGCTGGTAATTAAAAACCCTGTGTTTAGGGGTCTTGAAAAAAAATAATCCCATATTGTTCTATTTGTCAGTAAGATAAAAATTCTGTCGGGACGCTGGCCCCTGTAAGTGAAATTATCTCGCTTACAAAGATAAAATTTTTATGTTAAATTTGTTAATTATATATTTTCAATTGTTTATAAAGTTTTAAATATAAGGCTGTTTTATGGATTTGAGAATAGGCAGCGGGTATGATGTGCATTTGCTCGCAAAAGGTCTGCCGTTTTATATCGGCGGCGTAAAAATCGAACACACGAAGGGATGTATCGCCCATTCCGATGGCGACACCTTGATACATGCCCTTTGCGACGCCCTTCTGGGGGCATTGGCGTTGGGGGATATCGGTCAACATTTCCCTGATACATCGGAGGAATTCAAGGGGATAGACAGTAAGATTCTGCTCCGCAGGACATACGACCTGATTCTGGAAAGGGGATACCGGCTGGTAAACGCCGATTGCACGATCCTGCTTCAAAGGCCTAAAGTGGCATCGTATATCCTTCCCATGCGGGAGACCTTAGCTGAAATTTTACAGGTGCATCCCGACAGGATTTCGATAAAGGCCACCACTACGGAGGGAGCCGGTTTCGTAGGACGCGAAGAGGGCATAGCGGTTTATGCTACGGTGCTGATAGCGGCAAATTTTACAAATAATGCAAATTTTTCTTTGTGTAAAGAATAAAATTCCTAAATTTGCACTTCCATTTGAAACTGAGATATGGTGTAATGGTAGCACAAGAGATTCTGGCTCTCTTGGTTCGGGTTCGAGTCCTGATATCTCAACCGATCGGAAGAAATTGCAGAAACCACATTTTGTATTTCTTCAAATGGCGCGGTAGCTCAGCTGGTTAGAGCGCATGATTCATAATCATGAGGTCCCCAGTTCAATCCTGGGCCGCGCTACAAAAGAAGGGGGATGACTTTCATTTTTGAATCATCCCCCTTTTCCTGTTTTTCCGTGAAGCCCCGCGTGCCCGTTTGTTCATTCGATCGTCCATTCGGAACCGTTCTTGGTATCATTGATACGGATTCCTATCTCTTTCAACCGGTCCCGGATCCGGTCGGACCGGGCGAAATCTTTCCGGGATTTGGCTTCCTGTCTCTCCTCCAAAATCATATCCATCAGACCTGCAATTACTTCCACGTCTTTTGAAGAACCGTCCGCATACCCGTTCTGTTCATCCTCTATACCCAACACCCCCGATACGATATCGGTAAACAATTGCTGCAATGTCTTTTTATCTTCTTCTCCCACAGTCAGTTTGCCGTCTTTCGCCTGATTGACCAACCGCACGGCCTCGAACAAATGGGAGAGGGCGATGGGCGTATTCAGATCATCGCACAAAGCCTCGTAAACTTTTTCCCGGAGAGCCGCGATTTCCGAAGACGTTTCAGGCAAGGCTTTCCCTACGGGCAGCTCTCCGACCTCTCTTGCCGCCTGAAGCATCCTTTTCAATCCTTTCTCGGCAGCTTGGAGGGCCTCATTGCTGAAATCCAGCGTACTCCTGTAATGGGCCTGCAAGATAAAAAACCGGACGGTCATGGGCGTATAGGCCTGGGCTAATATTTTATGGCTTCCGGTGAACAATTCATCCAACGTGATAAAATTGCCCAAGGATTTTCCCATTTTCTGTCCGTTGATGGTAATCATATTATTATGCATCCAATACCTGACGCCGCCTTTTCCTCTTGAGGCCGTATTCTGCGCCAGCTCGCACTCGTGATGGGGAAACATCAGGTCCATGCCTCCTCCGTGAATATCGAACTCCTGTCCCAGATACTTTTCACTCATGGCAGAGCATTCCAAGTGCCATCCCGGAAACCCTTCGCTCCAGGGAGAGGGCCATTTCATGATATGTTCGGGAGATGCTTTTTTCCATAAAGCGAAATCGTAGGGATACCGTTTGTCTTCCTGACCGTCGAGGGAACGGGTGTTGGCGATCATATCGTCCAAGTTGCGTCCCGACAGAATACCGTAACGGTGTTTTTTGTTGTATTCCTGCACATCGAAATATACGGATCCGTTGCTGACATAGGCCAGTCCCTTATCCAATATTTTCTGCACGATCGCTATCTGTTCCATTATATGGCCCGAAGCACGCGGTTCTATGCTCGGCGGACAGGTATTGAGTTTCCTCATGGCTTCGTGATACCTCAATGTATAGGTTTGCACGATTTCCATAGGTTCTAATTGCTCTAAGCGGGCTTTCTTCTCTATTTTGTCCTCTCCCGCATCGGCATCGTTCTCTAAATGTCCTACATCCGTGATATTCCGTACATACCGCACCTTGTATCCTAAATGACGGAACAATCTCACCAGCACATCATAGGTGATTCCGGGACGGGCGTGCCCCAAATGTGCGTCTCCATATACGGTAGGCCCGCAGACATACAGCCCCACCATGCCGGGAACAAGCGGTTCGAAAATCTCCTTTTTCCTGCTGAGCGTGTTATACAGTTGTATTTGCCTTTCCATCTTTGTATTTCTGATTTTACGGCCTTCCGGCAAGAGGGTCGATATGAAACCCTTTATCTTTCCGGGGCAGGCCGAAGGACTCACAAAGGTAGGAAATTTTTTATTCCGTTTGCGGGATAATCATTTTAAGGGCCAGTATTTCCGTCAGGAATTTTTCTTCTCCCGAGGCGTTTTTATATTTGACATACCGGATTTTACCCGTCAGTTCCATAAAGACGCCTTTTTTTATTCTGGCAAAATCCGGCATCCCCTTTAAGGACCACGCCACGATATTGTGCCAGGTGGTCTCCTCTTTCCATTCTCCGTTTTTATCTTTATAGCTTTCATGGGTGGCCAATGGAAATCTCGCCACTGTGCCTCCGCTCTCAACGGAAACGATCTTGGGCTCTTGCCCCACATTCCCTTTCAATTCTACTTTGTTCAAAGATTTTTCCATGTGGTTTTGTTTTTAATTTCAGAAGACAAAGTAACTCCGCATTCAGATAAAATGTATATAACTAAATATTTAGAAATGTTTAAAAACGTTTGAAAACGTGTAGAAACGTTTCCGATGACGGATTGGAATTTTCGCAAATGGAATCGATAATCCGGCGGCCTATTGTCGGGATGAAAAAAGGGACATAATTTTAAAATGAGATATTTATTTCCCGACAAAATTCCGGAATCGGCAAAAATGAGGGAATATCCTTGGCAGTGTCTTTCCGGATGTCTAACTTGCGGCATATTCGAACCGGTGAGAAAATGGAATGTCTGTGGTGCGGGAAGCCTTTGTGGGGAAGAAGCGATAAAAAATTCTGCGATGCGGGTTGCAGAAGTACATATCATAATGCCAGACGCAAGAGGGAAGGAGAGGAAGTAAAAAAAGTGAACCGTTTTCTGGCGCGGAATTACAATGTCCTTAAATCACTGGATCAAAGGCATGTAAAATGTATTTCCATCGGGAAACTGACGGAAATGGGATTCAATCCGGGGTATTTTACGGGATCCCGGATCCCGGGCCCGAGGCCGGGGCGGAAAGCGGGGACGGTGGTGTATTTTTGTTATGATTACTCTTACACGCTTAACCGGACGCATTTGTATCTGCATTCTGTCCGGAAAGAAATTTAAATCTCCATACCAACCAATTGAAATATTCCCTATTTTTGGTGCGCAAAATAACCGTAAATATGAAAAAGATCACTACACTGGCAATATTTGTTCTTGCTGTGGCCGGATTGTCCTCCTGTGTGGAGAGCTCCGGCAAATATCAGGCGCTTAAAGAGCAGTTGGACTCCCTGCAAGCGGATTATAATGCCCGATCTTCCGATCTGGATCAGATCTTCGGGATTTTGAATGAAGTGGAACGGGGCCTGACTTCTATCCGGGAAAGCGAAAATATCATCGCAATGGAGTCGAAAGACGGGCTGGCGGTTCCCGCCAATTCCCGGGAACGGATGATTTCCGATATACAGGCTATTCAGGAGGCTATCGACAATTATCAAAAACAGATAGAGCAGCTTAAGAAGACCGATAAAATACGGTCGGAGCAATTCAGAAAGAGACTCGAAGCGCTTTCCGCAGAGCTGAAGGAGAAATCGATGGTTATCGAAAGCCTTTCTAAACAATTGGAAGAGAAGGATGCACAGTTAGTGCTTAAAACACGGCAGATCGCTTCGCTGGATCAGACGGTTTCCGCTCTTAAAAACGATATTACGAACCTGAGCGATGAAAGCGCCCTTTTGCAGGAAAAAGTGGCGGGTCAGGAAAAGGAACTTTATTCCGCGTATTATATAACGGGAACCAAAAACGAACTGATCGAAGCGGGAGTAATGACTAAGGGAGGATTGTTCAAGTCGGCAAAAATCTCCTATCAGGCCCAAAAAGATGCATTCGTCCGAATAGACTATCGGGAAATAACGACAATCAATACCAATGCGAAAAAAGTGAAAATATTGTCGGGCCATCCTAAAGGTACCTATGCCATAGAAGAGGTGAATGATGAAGCGGTTCTAACGATTTCCGACCCGGAGGCATTTTGGGAGCAGACGAGATATTTGGTAATTCAGATCCAATGATCCTAATTCGCTGATACCTTTTTAATCTTATTATCCAGATGAAAAAAATGTTGTTGTGTGCAGTATGTCTTGCTGCCTTATTGATTTCTTGTAAAACAGAGAAAGAGATGAATAATCCGTTATTAACTCCGTCCGGGAACCGTTACGGCGCACCGGCATTTGATAAGATAAAGACCGAACATTATCTTCCCGCATTCAGACAGGCGATAGCCGAGGGGAAAAAAGAAATCGAGTCGATCATAAATAATCCGGAAGAACCCGATTTTGAGAATACCATACGGGCTTTGGAGTATGCCGGAGGTGCTTTGGAAAATGTTTCGGCGATATTTTTTAATTTGAACGAAGCCGATACCGATCCGCAGATGCAGGCCGTCGCCCAGGAAATCACTCCGGAGCTTACCGAATACAACCTTTCCATCCTGCTTGACGAGAAGCTTTTCCAACGGGTGAAAAAAGTATATGAAAATAAGGATACGTTGAATCTGGACCAGGAAGATGCCAAACTCTTGGAGGAAACATATAAAAGTTTCACCGACAACGGAGCCGGTCTGTCGCCGGAAGACAAGGCGGAATTCGGGAAAATCCAGGAGGAGCTGAGCTTGGCGTCCCTGCAATTCGGAAATAACCTGCTGGCCGCCACCAACAGTTTCATTTTGCATATTGCCGATTCCTCCCAGCTGGAAGGACTTCCGCAGTTCGTTATCGATGCAGGAGCTATGGAAGCCGAACAGCGGAATCTGGAAGGGTGGGTCTATACGCTTCAACAGCCCAGCTACGGACCGTTCATGCAGTACAGCAAAAGAAGGGACTTGCGGGAAAAGATGTGGCGTGCCTACAATACCCGCAGCCTCGGAGGTGAGAACGACAATCAGGAACTGATTAAGAAAATCGTGGATCTGCGCATCCGGGAAGCGAACCTGTTGGGACATAAAACCTACGCGGACTATGCTTTAAGGGACCGCATGGCTAAAAACGCTTCCACCGTAAACGCATTTTTGGAAGATCTTTTGGAAAAATCCTTGCCGTATGCCCGGAAAGACGTGGCGGCGATACAGGAATATGCGAATAAAGAGGGATTCCAGGGGCAGATCATGCCTTGGGACTGGGCCTATTATTCAGAGAAATTGAAGCATGAGAAATATTCTCTCAACGATGAAATGCTTAAACCGTATTTCAAATTGGAGAATGTACAGCAGGCCGTCTTCGCGCTGGCGGATTCCCTGTACGGTCTTAAATTTATAGAGGCGGCCGATATTCCGGGATACCATCCCGATGTAAAAGTCTATGATGTGCAAGATGCCGGCGGACGCCACATGGCGGTTCTGTATATGGATTTCTTCCCACGTGAAAGCAAGCAGGGCGGTGCCTGGATGACCTCTTTCAGGGAACAGCGGTTTACTCCCGACGGAAAAGAGGAACGTCCTTTCGTTTCCGTGGTGACCAATTTCAGCAAACCCACCGGTACCGAACCTTCCCTGCTCACTTTCTATGAAGTGACCACTATTTTACATGAATTCGGGCATGCTTTGCACGGCATGCTGGCGGAAGGAAAATACTCCTCCCTGACCGGTACGAATGTGGCCCGCGATTTTGTCGAGCTGCCTTCGCAAATCATGGAGAACTGGGCGACCGAGCCGGCATTTCTGGCTTCTTTCGCCAAACATTATAAAACCGGCGAAGTAATTCCGCAGGAAATGATCGACAAAATCATTGCATCCAAGAACTATAACAGCGGCTATGCAAGTGTACGGCAACTCGGATTCGGAATAGACGATATGGCCTGGCATACTCTGACCTCCGTACCTGGGGAAGATGTAGTGGATTTTGAGAAAAATGCTCTCGAAAATTGCCAGATTATGCCGTATATTCCGGGTACCGCTTTCTCTCCTTCTTTCTCCCATATATTTTCCGGCGGGTATGCTGCGGGATACTATTCTTATAAATGGGCGGAAGTGCTGGAAGCGGATGCATTCCTTCTGTTTAAGGAGAAAGGCATTTTCAACAAGGAAGTGGCCGAAAGTTTCCGCAAGAATATCCTTTCGCGGGGCGGTATAGAGGATGCGGACGTACTGTACCGGAGATTCCGCGGCCGCGATCCCCGTCCGGAAGCATTGATGGAAAAACTGGGGCTTGTGGAGAAATAGTGCAGGACTTAATGCCGGTTTTCCGGCCCCTGTTCCTCTGAATTTACGGAATACGCCAGCCTTCTCAAGGCTTCTTCCAGTACCTGTTTCGGAGTTCCTACATTTAGCCGCATATATCCTGCGCCTCCCGGACCGAAAGTGGAACCGTCGTTGAGCGCCAGCCGGGCTTTATTTATGAACAGATCCGTAATCAATTGCTGGGAAGCCTCGGGACTCCAGCTGGCGGTTCTTTTATTTTCCCATAATACTCTGCCTAATTCCCGACAGTCGAGCCAGACTATAAAAGAAGCCTGCGGGCGTAAAGGTTTTATCAGTTGGATGCTGTTCCCTCCTTTTATACCGGTTGGCGTATTTCCCGGTTCTGCCTCTATGTTTCCGTCCGGACCACTTTTGTGGGAGGCCTCCGTGAAGCGGGTAAAATGACGTTTGCAGAATTCTTCTACGAACAGGATATTCTTTTCTATATAGGCGAGCATTTCCCTGCGCCACTCATTCCCTTTCGTATAAGCCGCCATGGCGCCTCGGGTAGCCATGATTGTGGGGCTGTTCAGTTCATTTACCGCAAGCCAGCGGTAAAAAGGTTCCCTTAACTCTTTCTCCGGCACTACCGCATAGGAGCTTACGATACCCGCCATGTTGAAAGTTTTCGAAGGCGCTCCCAACGTAATGCTTATTTTTTCCGCCTGACGGCTGACCGAGGCGAAAGGAATGTGCCGGCCTCCGAATAAAGGCATATCGGCATGGATTTCGTCTGCAATTACTAAGATATTGTATTTATAACAGATATCGGCCAGTTCGGTCAAGGTCTCCCGGTCCCAGGCGATTCCTCCGGGATTATGCGGATTGGAAAGAATCAGCGCCCTGCAATTCTCTTCCGATGCGATTTTTTTCAGATGTTCGAAATCCATCGCATACGGACGGCTGTCGGAATCGGATAAACGGATAAGAGGATTGAAAACGATTTTCCGGTCGTTCCCGGCCGGCACATTCATAAAAGGAGGATAAACCGGTGGCTGGACGATGATGCCGTCTCCTTTCCCGGTGAAAAAATTAAGAATATAGCCGATACCCTTTACGACGCCGGGAATGAAACTCAGCCATTGCTCTTCCACCGTCCATCCCTGTTCCTCTCCGAGCCATTTCTTTATAACGGGAAAATAGTCTTCCGGAATGACATTATAACCGTATAAGCCGGAATCGACCACTTCCTGCAATGCTTCCCTTATACACCGGGGCGACTCGAAATCCATATCGGCCACCCATAAAGGAATCAGATCGGAGCGTCCGAAATTCTTTTTCAGCGAATCCGTTTTCACGGCATCCGTATCGTGCCGTTCCACTATTTTATCAAAATCCATACTCATAATGTTATTTTTCATTTACTTTTTTTCGTTTTTGCGCCGGCCACGGACCGGTATATTGTCTCTGTCTGTCAATTTATTCGCTTCCTTTTTGCGTTTTACCGAATCTTATATTATCTTTATGCGACAAAATTATTGAAAAGCAATATATAAAACTATATAAACCACAAACTATTTATCAATATTATTATGGGAACAATCATTTGGCTGGCCGGCGTAGTCTTATCGATTCTGGCCATTATCGACATTACTAAAAAACCTATCAGCACGGGTTGGAAAATCGGTTGGTCCGTTATACTCCTCCTTACCGGATGGATCGGTCTGATTGTATATTATGTATATGCTAAAAATAAAATCGTAAACTGGAGCAAATGATCCGGCAAAGTTTTCAGTATCCGGCATAGACAAATGCTTTTGATTGAATAGATCGTCCCGACAGCTATTTTGCCGGGACGATTTTTTTAATGAACGTAAAAGAGAACTCCGATAAGCCTCCGGATTTGAAAATCACCCCTGCCGGAATAAACTTCGACAGGGGTGAAATCATAGAATCGGACTTGTCGGTCCTTTATGCAAAAGACTAATTCTCCATCTGGACCCTTACATAGAGATGGCCGAAGTTTCCGCTGATGGTATATCCTTGCGGAACACCGGTAATCTTAATCGGCAGAAGGTAGTACTCTCCGGGCGTAAGCGAAGAGGTATTGATAGTCATCGTTTCTTCCAATAACTGGGTACCTTTCTTGATTACGAGCGTAGAAGGAAGCGAATAGGTAGAGGCAGGCAGCAATTTATATTTCTGCGCGCTGGCGGCTAATGAGGCATTATACGTTTCCACCATCGATTCATCCACTCCTAACTGAACGGAGATATCTTCCGTGTTGTCGGAAGCACGGGAGATCGTGTAGTTGACCATCAGCGGGAATGTCTCGTTTTCGTTCGGGGTAACTTTGGTTAAGTTATATTCATGCGTTTTATACGGCAATTCTATAACGACTCCCAAATTGTCCCAATCTACAAGAGGATCGTCATCGAGGCAGGAAGTGGAGGTGAGCAGAAGCGCCATAAAGCACAGGCCCGATATGAATTTATTGATTGTTTTCATTATTGACTTAATGTTAGATATTTGATTATAAATACAATTCCGTTCTTTCGATCAGATCGTTTTTCGTATCCCAGAATACGGTGGAGTTGAAAGGATCCACCTCCGGTTGTTTGGATACATTTTGCATATTCAGATTCCTTTCCGTCTGCGGATAAGGACAGCGGCAGATCCATTTGGTTTCGAATGCCTGGTTGGAGGCTTTCAGCTTAGGCAGGTCGGTCCTTCTCATTTCGCTCCATCCTTCCAGATTATTGTAATCGAAGAAACTGAGCCATTTTTGCGAACAGATCGCCTCGAGTTTCTGGTCGGAGCTTGTCATTTTGTCCCAATTCATAAAGACGTCGTCCTGGGACAGATATTCCTCCGCCGCTTCCTCTGCGGTTCCCGGAATAGGATCTCTCATGCCTGTAAGACCGTAATTTTCAGACGGATCCTGCATGGCTTTCTCATGTCTTTTCATAGCCGCCTTCACCGCATCCTCGTAATATTGTTTCGCTTGGCTATCACCTCCCGGAATCATCCCTCGCAGGGCCGCTTCCGCCAGCAGAAAGCCTACCTCCGCTCCGGAGATGAAAGTGTCGGCTCTTAACCTGCCGTTGGCTTTATCTGAACTGCCCGCCAGAATGCCGGTTCCGGTCGTACAGGTATATTTCATTCTCGACGGGTTTTGTTGTCCGAACGGTATGCCTACATAATATTCCCGGTCCAGTCCATATTTCTCATAATCGGAAAAATGGTTCTCTACATCATTGCCAAGTTGGGTGCGGGGATCCGCATATACCCTTAGGCGCGGGTCGTTGTTATCGCGGAGCATATCCACCAGGGCGGCGGTGGGCATGTACTGGCGGTGGTTTGTATTTTGTCCGCCGTTTTTATCCCAGCCGTAGCCTTCATAGAAAATATTCATTTTACCCGTTTCCACATAATAACCCGGATTGGCCTCTATGTTCTCGTAGATATCCAAACATTTGTCTGCAATGGCCGCTACCTGGGAGCTGACATCCTGCACATTGGAGATTCTCATCAGCAGACGCAGCTTGATGGTATAAGCGATTTTTTTCCATAGTTGCAGATCGCCGTTTGCCATGAAATCCACGCTTCTCAGGGAAGTGGCATCGTAATTTCCCGTAATTGCCGCATCGAAGGCAGCTACCGCTTTATCCATATTGGAAATGAGGTCTGCATAAACGGCAGCTCCGTCATCGTATTCGGGATTGGTGAATTCGGCGGGTCTGCATGCCTGGGTGTAAGGGATGTTCTGCCATATATCCACCATCCGCTGATAATTTATCGCCAGAAGGGTTAAGGCTATCCCTTCATAGGCCCGATCTTCCTGCTTGATGGCCTTGTCATACATTACGGTCAGGTTGCTGTTCTGTTGATAATAGGATTCCCACCAGCTGTCCATGTTCTGTGGCAGGATATTTCCGGTAAGTATCGGATAGTTTCCGGAATATTCTCCGGATTTCGTCTGATACTGGGCGAGTTGCGCGGCATAGGTGTTATAGACCTGAGCATCCAGCATATTATATTCGGCTGCCGGAAGCAGCAGGCCCATGGTGATGACACTTGAGCTCGCATTGTTCGGGTTTTGATTGATATCCATCCAGCTTTTACAGCCCGAGGAACCCAACACTGCAATTACTGCGATCAGTAATATATATTTTTTCATTTTTACCAGAATTAAAGGTTAGAAAGATAAGGTTATATTGAATCCGAACGTTCTGTAACCGGATTGCACATTCGAAGCGAGTCCGGGTGCATTGGCGTTTCCGTCGGCTCCGGACCAGTTTTCCGGGTCGCCCCAGTGGTTGGTGTCAGGAGTCCACATGAACAGGTTTCTTCCTACGAAACCGATGGAAGCCCGTTGGAAGATTCTGGTCTTTTCCAGAATCTTTTCCGGCAATTCATAATTCAAGGATAATTCACGCAATTTCCAGGCAGCGCCGCTGACAACGAAGTTGGCAATGGTGCTACGATACTGGCCGGTCCAGAAGTCCTTGCCTCCCGAGTTTACGGTAATATTGGTATTTTCTTTATAAACAGGATTTCCAGCCGCATCCGTACCGGCTTGGACTACAGAATTTGGAAATACGAAACGCTGACGGCCTGCTACACCTGAGGCCCAGGATGTTCCGGTAAACAACATTTCATATTCTTGGTAGAAACGCGTATAATGTCCGCCCCTGTAATCGAAAGTCGCGCTTAGAGAAAGATCTTTCCAGCGAAGGATCGTAGAAAGTCCGATTCTTACTTTCGGTTCGGTCGTACCGATCTGGGTGAGATCTCCTGCGCTCGGCAATCCCGTTGTCGCATTCACGATTACGCGCCCCTGATCATCGCGCAGGAAATCGGTCGCCTTGATCATCGGGAAAGTCTTGCCCTTGATTGCATAGATAGCGGAATAGATGTTCAGTTCATCGAGATCTCCATAGAGTTCCGTTACTTTGGAGGAGGCGAAAGTAGCGTTGGCGTTGATATTCCAGCTGAAGTCGCCCAACCGGATCAAAGGAGTCACTTTCAGATCCAGTTCCACACCCTGTCCGGTCATTACACCGGCATTGAGATATTGGGTTTCAGCACCTGTAGAGTGAGGAATACTTACATTTACGGTCTGGTCCGTAGTCTTCTGATGATAATACGCCGCTTCGAATATAATGCGGTCCCTGAGCAACCCCAATTCCACTCCTGCTTCGAATTCCGTGGTAAATTCAGGGTTGAGATAGCGGTTGCGGATATTCTGGCTCATCGTATAGCCCACTAAAGATCCGAAAGGAAAATCACCGTCCATATTGGCCAGATCGTCCAATTCATAAACGCCGACATTTACCGTTCCCACTTTGGCGAAAGTGCCGCGGAGTTTCAGATAGGATATCCATTTGTTTTTCTTGATAGCCGGAATGGCATCGGAAAGCATAACGGATAGATTGGCTCCCGGATAGAAGAACGACCAGTTGCTCGGATCGAGCAGGGAGGTCCAGTCGTTACGGCCGGTTACCTGCAGATACGCCCAACCCAACATCGAGAAATCGACGCTTCCGTAAACCGATGTCCTGCGGGACTGATTCCAGGAGTTCGATCCGTTCAGTTCACCCATTTTATGTCCTACATTCCACAGATTGTCAATGCCGATTTGGTCAGCTCCCACACTTTTTGCTTCATAGTATTGATCCTGCATGGACCAGCCCAACATTCCCTTGATCTGGAATTTATCGCTGAATTTATGTTCCGCGAAAGCCATGGCGTCTATGTTGACCCGGTTGGTGTAATTGGAGGTGGTGGTGAGAGCGGTGTAATAATCTCCGCTTGCGGCATAGCTTCTTCCCGATTGTTTTGCGTATTCGGAAAAATGCCATGGATGATTGATGCTGTTTGTATTATTGATTCCGATATTCATACCGGCCCTTGCCTGGAATCGCAGCCATTGCAGCGGTTTGTATTCCAATTCGGCTGAGGCGGTGATGCGATCCCTGCGGGCTTTGCGGCGATATAGATCGATCTGGGCATACGGATTCAGGTAATAGGAATTGACCCATTGGTCCGGATTTGCTCCTTCTACGTTTCTCCAGTCTCTGTAGGCCGGAAGGTCGATATGGCCCGGCGTATTCCACAGACTCTGCATTCCGTTGGAGGAAGAGTTGTTCATATCCGTTTGGATATTGGAGTAGGAGACATTCGCTCCCGCCTTGAAATGCTTGTAGGATTTGGAGGCATTGAAACGGACGGTCTGGCGGTCCATATAGTCGTGTACGACGGTGCCGGTGCGGTGAACGTTCTGGTAGGAGAGGAAGAAGCTGCCGCTCTCCCCGCCCGAAGCGTAGGAAACGTCGTTCTGAACGGTAACGCCCGTTTTATAATATCCTTCGCGGGCCCCTTCTTTGAAGTCATAGGTACCGGTGAGTTGTTTCACCTCTCCGTCCGCAGTCATGAATGGCGCCCCGATATCTACAATTGAACCGTCGAACTCCGGACCGTATTGCTGGTTCTCTTCAGCGATATAACTCCCGAATCCGGTTATCGAATTCTCCGCTCCGGGTCCGAATCGTTTCTGATAGTCGGGGAAATAGGCGAGTTTGTCGAAAGTGGTGGTCAGGGAGTAGGTAATTCTTGGCCGTCCCCGGTCCCCTTTCTTGGTTGTTACGTACAGTACGCCGTTGGCAGCGGAAGATCCGTACAGGGCTGCCGCGCTACCTCCCTTCAATACCGAAATGTTCTCTATATCGTTAGGGTTCAGGCTTTGAAGATAATCCAGCGGAGTAGGTACTCCGTCTAACACTAACATCGCCTGGTTGTTTCCTTTGAAAGACCGGCTGCCGCGGAGATTTACGCGTACATCCGAATCCAAGGCGGCCGAAGCTAAGCTGATCTGCAATCCGGATACCTTACCGATCAGGGCCTGGGTCGCGTCCACGTTTTTCGTTTTTGTCAGGTCTTCTGATGATACCTTGGCGGTAGCATATCCGATTTCTTTCGCCTGACGCTGGATACCTAAGGCGGTTACCACTACCTGATCCAACGAAATGGCATCCGGATCTAATTTGATCTCGAAGCGTGTCCGGTTTCCGATTTCGACTTCTGCCGTTATGTAGCCCATGTAGCTTACGACCAGATGAGTCGCATCGGCCGGTACGTCTTTTAACGTAAAGTTACCGTTATCGTCCGTATATTCGCCAAACGAATTGTGACCTTTAACCAATACGGATGCAATTGGGATAGGTTCTCCAGTATCGGAGGCTAAAACCTTGCCGACAAGTGTTTTTCCTTGTGCCATCAGAATCGATGGAAGCATACAAAAAACACACATCATCACACATGAAGTGAAGAATAGCTTTTTCATATATTATATTTATTATTTAGTTAGTCGGTACAAAGATATATAAAATATGTTTTGTAAATAAAAAAATTAAAAAAAAAGTGCTCCGATTGGAAGCACTTTTAATGAATATTCAATGTATTTATCTGATTATAAATTTATTGTTATATATTAAAATTTGAAAGTTATAATGCAATTTATTTACAATATTTATCTAACCAGCTAAAAAACGCCCTGTTCCAGTAAACGGAATTCTGGGGTTTGAGAATCCAGTGATTTTCTCCCGGAAATAACAATAATTCAGAGGGTACTCCCATCATCTGGGCGGCGTTGAATGCAGCCATTCCCTGCTCTGCCGGTACTCTGTAATCCATTTCGCCATGCGTAATCAATATAGGCGTGTTCCAGTTTTTTATTAATTTGTGAGGCGAATTTTCATAATGGCGTTTTGCCACCGGATTATTATCCCAAGGGGCGCCTCCGTTATCCCAGTGAGGGAACCAGAGTTCTTCGGTCATCATGTACATTTGTTCCTGGTTGAAAATGCCGGCATGCGCTACCAGTGCGGAAAAACGGTTTTGGTGGATGCCCGCCAAGTAATAAACGGAATATCCTCCGTAGCTGGCTCCGGTAGCCGCCACTTTTCCTACATACGGTTCTTTTTTCATTTCATCCACTGCGGTAAGATAATCCTGCATATTCAGACCGATATAGTCTCCGGAAATCTGTTCGCACCACGGCTGCCCGAAAGCGGTAGTGCCGCGGCGGTTGGGGAGTATGACGATATAGCCCTGCGAGGCCATCAGTTTATAATTCCACCGGGTGGACCATCCCTGGCTGATCGTGCCCTGCGGACCTCCCAAGCACATCAGAATGGCCGGGTATTTTTTTGTCCGGTCGAAATCCGGCGGATATACGATCCACGTGTGCATTTTTTTACCGTCTTTGGTGGTCATCCATCTTTGCTCTATTTCCGGGTTTTTAATCTTATCCAGCGTTTCCTGGTTTTCCGAAGTGAGTTGGGCGATTGCGCCGTTTTCGATATCGACGGCCACGATTTCCGCCGGACGCTGCATGCTGGTGTTGGTAGTGATAAGCAGATTGTCCGCTATTTGTACGCCATCGAAGTCGTACCATACATCCTCTCCCGTAATCCGGCGGATTCCTTCTCCATAATATCCGTTTTCTCCGCCGGCAATGCTTTTGGCCGGGGTTTTATTCGGGTCGACTTCGAAAATGCCCGTCAGGGCGTTTACGCAGGAGGTGAAATAGATCTTGTCGGAATCCGGCGCCCAGGTAATCGTCTCGACATTATATTTGTAGTCGGAAGTGAGCTCCTTTTTCTCTTTGGTAGCCAGATCTATGACGAACAGTCTTTTTTTATCGGCTTCATACCCGTCTCTTTCCATACTGATCCAGGCGATTCTTTTCCCGTCGGGAGAAAAGCGGGGATCCGTATCGTAGCCCGCCATCCCTTCGGTCAGGTTTTCCTCCTCTCCGGTTTCGACATTATATAAATAGATGTCGGTATTGGTGGAAAAAGCGTATTGCTTCCCGACAAGTTTGCGGCAGGAGTAGGCGATATAGTTTCCGTCGGGACTCCAGGAAAGCTGGCCTAAGTCGCCGAAAGGCAGGGTAGGAAGCTCGTAAGGCTCTCCCTTCAGGATATCGGTCCCTTCCCCTATGGATTCCCCGTCGAAAGAAGCTATATAGGTATGAGGGATTTCTTCCACATACTGATCCCAGTGGCGGTACATCAGGTCCTTGATGATCCGCACATCAGATTTTTTCAGGTCCGGGTATATATCGGCAGGCTTTGCGGCCGTTTTGATATGGCTGATATACATGATATGCTTCCCGACAGGGGATATTTCAAAACCGTCCATCCCTTTTTCTATCCGGCTGATCTGTTTCTCTTGGGAGCCGTCCGCGTTCATGACCCAAAGCTGTCCCGAGCGCAGGAATGCGATTTGCTGTCCGTTATTGATCCAGCGGGCGTTCGACTCGCTTTGAGGGGTGCGGGTAAGCTGGGTGTTGCCGGAGCCGTCGCGATTCATTACGAACAGTTCGCGGTTGCTTTTGTTTTGTTCGATGCTGGTATATGAAACCCCATAGAGAATCCTGGCTCCGTCGGGAGAAAGCCGGGGATCGCCGACCTTGCCCATCATGTGCATGATTTCCGGTGTCAGTTTCCCGTCCGGTACGTCGATGGAGACTTTGGTAATCAAAGGCTCCTGCTCCGTATGGGGAGCGCTTCCCTGATTGCAGCAGGCTCCCAGAAGGGCGGTGGCTGAGATCATGGTTGCCATAAGTCTATTTGTCATGTATGTAAATGTTTTTAAGTTGTTAATAATTATATCCGGGGTATCCGGGGATTTTACCGGTTTATTCCGTAAGCGTATATCCTAAATCATACCCTTTCTTTACGGCAGGACGTCCGTATTTCATCCATTCGGGCATCGGGGCGCCTTTGAGATAATGATTGAAAAATTGTTCCAGCCGGATGCTCAGATCTTTGGAATTTCTTCTTTCTACCAAATTATGGTCTTCATCATTATATTGAAGCAGCCATGCGGTTTTGCCTAATCTCCTGAGGGCCGTGAAGAATTCGATTCCCTGATACCACGGAACGGCTCCGTCCTTGTCGTTGTGCATGATCAGCACAGGGGTCTTGACGTTGGGCACGAAAAACAGCGGAGAGTTT
This sequence comes from uncultured Bacteroidales bacterium, assembly GCA_947630665.1. GTDB lineage: Bacteria > Bacteroidota > Bacteroidia > Bacteroidales > UBA932 > Egerieousia. The sequence goes on from CANRID010000012.1 coordinate 31,277, forward strand.
TCTACATACAGATCGAATCCCTCCCAAAGATTCTTGCCGATGCGGCTTTGGGTGTTTTCGTACTGGAACTGGCGTACGGCACCGCTGCCCCAACGGATTCCTCCATAGGCGCTGGTCATATTGGAAACCGGCGCTCCCGCTCCCGCAGCGGCGAATTTATCGGTCTGGGTAATCATATAGGCTACCTGATATCCTCCCCAGCTCTGTCCCTGGATAGCCATGTGGTCGCCGTCGATCCACGAATATTTTTCTTCCAGCATTTTTACGCCCGGCATGATCGAACGCATGGCGCTTTGCCCCGGATGCCCGTCCTTATAATAAATATCCGGAACGAATATTACGTATCCGTTGCTTACGAAAAACGGAATATTGACGGTGGAACGGCTCGGCGCCGGAACGCGCGAATCGTACAATCCGTCCGAATTCTTTTCGTAGAAATACAGGATGACCGGATATTTTTTGGTCGTATCTAAATTTTCCGGCGTGAACAGCAATCCTTCCGCCTTTATCCCGTCGTCCGTTATCCAGTCCACCAGTTTTACCGTACCCCAGTTATAGGTTTTCTGTTGCGGGTTGATATCGCTGATCTGCGTCTGGGTCTTGAAATTGTCGGCGGTGCTCCATACATTCAGCGGCTCGGAGAAGTTTCCGCGCAGATAGGTGTAGATCGGTTTCTTGTCTTTGGTCAGAGTGAGTGAGGTATATGTATAAGGACCTTCCACCAATTTTTCCATGACCGGTTTTTTCCGGGACAGGTCTTTATAATAGTATCCTTTTTCCTTGTTCGTTTTGTTCAGAGATGAGAAATAGACCGGGCCGGTCTTCTGAATGTACTCCGCATCGGCAGGGTCTTCCGTATGGTATGCTCTTCCGTAATAACTGAACCGGGTATTTGTCGCGCGTCCTGTGCCGTCGGTAAACAGGAAAGGTCGGGTTTTTCCCGTAGGATCGAATTGCCAGTAATCGTAATGATCCGGAATGATGAAGGCGCTTCCGTCCGCAAACCATACCGCATTCCCGTAAGGGCCTGGGAGAGAAGGCGTGTCATGTTCGATATCGTAAAATTCCACCGGAAGGTCCTTGGTAAGATTGGTCAGTTTCCCGTTTTTCAGATCGTACATAAACCAGTTTTTATCCCGCCTGTCATAAAATACATAGTAATTTCCGTCGGGAGAAGGACGGCCTATGTAATATACTACGTTTTCGAACAACAGCTTTTGCGAGCCGTCTTTTACGGATATGAGATAAATGTCGTTCGGAGCATCGGCGTTCCACTGGGACTGGATGCGGTATTTTTTATTGTTCCCCGTCAGGACGTAGTCCGCGCGTCCTTTATCCGGTACCGATACGGTAGGAACATCCAAAGTCCCCAGTTGCACGAAAGGAGAAAGGAGATCCGTATTTATATAGGCGGTATAGGTGAGTTTAAGGTCGCGGTCGCGGCGCAGCAGCTGCATAGGCGGATTGTAGTCGGCATCCCAGGACCAGATATCCAAGGTCGGCTGTTCGAACTCTACTAAGGTAGTATCTTTTTCCAACGGTCTGGGCGCCGTGCCGAAAAACAGGCGATGACCGTCTTCGCTGAAACTCAGGCGGCCGTCGGGACTTACGATCCATCCCTCCTGCAAGCCGGCCATGTTGTTGGAAGCGGCCTTGCGGAGCTGTTTGCCGGCCGGATCATACAAATAGATATCGATGTTTTTCTTGCCTTCTTTAGTGGTATCGGTATTGGCGTAAAAAGCCATCAGACCGGTTTTGGCATATACCGGAATCTTGAATCGGGAACCTTTGTCTCCCGACAGGATCTCGGTGCTTTGCCGGGTAGCCGGATCATACAGATAGAGTCCCGGGCGTGTGAGGGAGTCCTTTGCCTCCGGTTTGACGGTATAGGCGAGAATGCTCCCGTCTTCGTTGAATCCGTATTCGTCTATATTGTATAAGGTATCCGTCAGCATATTGTTTATATCCAGAACGAATACCATGTTTTCTTTCTTCTGCTTCGGCTGTCCGTTTTCGTCTTTCTTTTTATCGTCTTTTCCCTCGGATTTCGGGGAGGTCTGGAACGCTACGTAATGATTGAATTTTGCAGGAACCCTATGCGATTTGTAATCGGGAATTTTATGGATGTCTCCGGTGGTTATGTCGATAATCGCCAAGGTATCCTTGGGCATATCTTCTTTTTTCACCTTTTTGATTTTAGCCTGCCGGGTTTGCTGGAACAGGGGTTTGATAACGGCTACGGCCTTTTTCCCGTCGGTAGAGAGCGTGGCCTGCTCCCGTGACGACCGGGGTACGGCGATCGTGCGGTTATCTTTCAGATTCAGGATCATCAGCTGGTTGTCTCCCTGTTGGGGCGCGATGGTATAAATGACGATGTCTCCGTTGCGCGGGGCGTCCAATCCGTTGATGCTTTGCCAGGAATCATACACCGAATGGTCGATCGGCGGTTTCTGTGCCAGAAGTGTGATACTTGTCAGGATGAAAACAAGCGATAAGGTTAGTTTATTCATAATATGAGAAATTTTAAAGAGGTTATACAATGTCGGGATACTTTATTTATCAAGTACAATTTTCCGGAACGTAAAAATACATTATATTTGCATGTCCGCAAAAATATTTCCATGTCTGTACATTACTTTTCATTGGGAATTAGGTTTTTGCAGATAAATGATTTAAAATTTGGTTAACTATTTAATATATTCTTATGATTTATTCACATGAAGTGCAGCACATGTGTGTTGTGAAAAAAGGTCCCAATCACGGTCCCGCTCCGATTCCTGAAGAAGGGAAATGGGTGAGGGCTAAAGAGGTGAAGGATATTTCCGGCCTGACGCATGGCATCGGCTGGTGCGCTCCGCAGCAGGGAGCCTGCAAATTGACCCTGAATGTTAAAGACGGCGTAATACAGGAAGCGCTGGTGGAAACGATCGGTTGTTCCGGCATGACCCATTCGGCTGCCATGGCGTCCGAGATTCTTCCGGGAAAGACTATTTTAGAAGCGCTCAATACCGACTTGGTTTGCGATGCTATCAATACGGCCATGCGGGAATTGTTCCTTCAGATTGTTTACGGTCGTACCCAGTCTGCATTCTCGGAGGGCGGTCTGATTATCGGCGCCGGTCTGGAGGATTTGGGAAAAGGTCTGCGCAGCCAGGTAGGCACCTTGTACGGTACGCTGAAAAAAGGCCCGCGTTATTTGGAAATGGCGGAAGGTTATATCAAGACACTTGCTTTGGATAAGAACGATGAGATCTGCGGATATGAGTTCGTTCACATGGGCAAATTCATGGAGGAAATCAAGAAAGGGACCGATGCCAATGAAGCATTGAAGAAGGTAACCGGCACTTATGGCCGCTTTACCGCCGAACAGGGTGCTGTTAAATACATTGATCCACGTAATGAATAATAAGGAGGAAGATACATGGCAATAAGAGAAGTGAAATTCGAAAGCCAGGACCGCCGGATGAACCAGATTCTGGCCGCCCTGAATGCCAACGGCATCAAAGATATAGAAGAAGCCAACGCGATTTGCGAGGCGTATGGACTCGATCCTTATAAAACCTGCGAGGAAACCCAGCCGATCTGTTTCGAAAATGCGAAATGGGCTTATGTAGTAGGAGCGGCTATCGCGCTGAAAAAGGGATGTAAGAATGCGGCCGATGCGGCGGAAGCTATCGGGATAGGCCTCCAGTCTTTCTGCATTCCCGGTTCCGTAGCCGATGACCGCAAAGTGGGACTCGGACACGGAAATCTGGCCGCCCGACTGTTGAGGGAAGAAACCAAATGTTTCGCTTTCCTGGCCGGACACGAATCGTTCGCTGCGGCGGAAGGGGCCATTAAGATCGCCGCCAAGGCGGACAAAGTCAGAAAAGAACCGCTCCGGTGTATTCTGAACGGTTTAGGAAAAGATGCGGCGCAGATCATCTCCCGCATTAACGGATTTACATACGTACAGACCCGGTTCGACTATGCTACCGGCCAGTTGGAAGTAGTGCGCGAGATCGCCTATTCCGACGGCCCGCGCTCCAAGGTGAAATGCTATGGAGCCGACGATGTGCGCGAGGGCGTGGCGATTATGCATAAAGAGGCTGTAGATGTATCCATTACGGGCAATTCTACCAACCCGACCCGTTTCCAGCATCCGGTGGCCGGCACCTATAAAAAGGAGTGCATCGAAAGAGGCAGGAAATATTTTTCCGTGGCTTCCGGCGGCGGAACGGGACGCACTCTGCATCCGGATAACATGGCGGCCGGTCCGGCTTCCTACGGCATGACCGATACTATGGGACGCATGCACTCCGATGCCCAGTTTGCAGGATCCTCTTCCGTTCCCGCCCATGTGGAAATGATGGGCTTCTTGGGAATCGGCAACAATCCGATGGTAGGAGCGACCGTAGCGGTGGCGGTGGATGTGGCTACCGCGCTGAATAAATAAGACGTTTTTTGGAAACCGTTCCGGAATACGGGAATAAACGAATCCCCGCAGCTGCTCAGACTGCGGGGATTTTTATCATTCCATTTCTTTTTCTACCTGATGGCTCGGGTCCCATACGGTCACTATTTCCACTTCAAAGTTTATATCGGTGCTGCTGAATACGTTATCCGATAAGACATATATTTTTACCAACGTTACCTTATTCCTTTCCAACGGAAGTTTGTGGTCGGCATCCGTATCTATCCGGATGGTCTTCCCCTCGGTTCCTTCTCCCTTTATATATACCTCTAATCCGGCGGTTTTCGTATTGTCGTTCGGGAACAGATAAGTCCCGAAGACATGGGCCGATCCGTTGATAATATCCGCCTCCCGCACGTTATCATAATCCGTGTAATCGGGGTCCAATAGAGCCATCCCGACAGGGTCGTTTCCTATGACGATCCGGTCCGACAAGTCTGTCAGATCCACATCGAATGTCGAGAACAAGGTACCCGTTTTATCCTCGCCGAATAGGTTCATGGTATTGTTTATATCTGAAAACCTCATCCGGATCTGTTCTATATTCTTGTTATCGAATATATTCTTCCCTTCCGGATAAGCGAGCGGGATATATTCGTCTCCGTTTTTCACCGCTTTGATAAATACGACATCCACGCGGGAGACCGCCCGGTTCAGATTCAGGTTCACGGTAGGATTGGCGACTTCGGATACGCCCAACGGATAATCGGGAAGCGAAGATGCGTTATCGGCGGTCGGAAGAAAGATCTCGGATATCGGGGCCGTTCCGGTTAAGGAAAAAATCAGATCTTCTGTCAGCGACCGGTTGTCCAAGACCGGTTGGAAAATGGCATCGGATTGATTGAGAAGGCCGTAGGACCCGATAAATTTATAATTCCCGATAGCCAGTTTGTCGGTAACCGTAAGTATGTTTTCGCTTTCGGAATAAACGGCATTCTTGAAATCGATCTTTTTTTCAAAAATATACTCGGTCCCTTCGTCCTGACGGCGGAATGCGTAGATTCCGAACCCGTTTTTATCATAAGCGGGAGTATATGTTTTTGTCGGAGCGATTCTGAGGGCCTTTGCATTCAAGACGAATTTTACCGTCGTATTATTTTTATCCGGGCTGCTGTAGGGAGATGGGGCATCCTCTTTTTGGCAGGAAAATGCGAGAAAGACGGAAAGATAAGCCGCGAGAAGAACTTTTAATGTTTTCATAATAAAAATGTTTTAACCTTTTAATTTTTCAATTTGAAGTAAAACAGATTTTTATGGTGTATCTGCGCTCAGTGTAAGACGGGATGAGAGACAGTCTGTATAGAGTCCGGTTATGGCCGGATGGTCCTATGCTGAAAAGGGACCACGGTTATTTAACACGGGATATTGGAGATAAGTTTAATTTATTGCAAGTTTATCCATCACGAAAAAATCAGCTTTTAAAACTATTTCTTTATTTTCTATTTTAAATTCCTTTACTACTCTATACATGCCAGGAATGAATTTGTGATATTTCGGATAGAGACATATATCTAATGTGTCAGAAGCATGAGGATTAAGTTCTATCGCAATCAAATCAAATACTATATTTACATCTTTATACACGATATCTTCCCATTGTCCCTTTTGTGCATTATAATATTCTAAAGAATAATCGTAGCCATATATTACAGAAGATGAGCAGTTATTTCCAATTACTAATGATATTTTACTATCATTACTTGCATATTCATTAGGGACTACATTCATTTCAACACAACTGAATGGAGATTGGATTGTATCTACATTGAAAATATAATCTTTCGTTTTACTTGAACTATTAGTGCATCCACAATAAATAATTCCACATATACATACACCCCAAAACAAACATATCAATATTCTTTTCATAACAATATTTTAAATTGTTTCCAGTTAAAATCCAAATAAAGTTGGATTCGTTAATTTTGGTTTAACTTATATTAATATTCAATATTCTATATCATACACAACACTATGTTGCTTTTGACAAAAGTGCGTATTCATAAATCGTCCCTCGTCGGAGGGCCGAGATTCAGAGGCTCGAATTGAATCCTTCGGTAAACAAACTTTCCATAGCGGACATCTGTCTTGCAGTGCCGCAAGTTCCTGCATCAGTTTACAAAGGCGGGAGGTACAAACTATTTAGAGCGGACACCAAAGCCGCAATTATAAAAAAGTACTCTCTCCCGGGAAAGTTTGTTTACTCTAAAGGATAAAAATCTGTGATGCAACGTTGTTGACATACTTCTTTTTATGTTTCATCACAAAGTAGATTCTATTCACTATCCTTCTGGCTATCTTGATTATCGCTTTGCATAGTTTCATCCTGCGACAATATTCCGTACTTGTGTGATGGCTGAATCTTGTCTGATTGCCACCCATGCGGCTTCAATAAACATGCATCTGAGCATAGAATGGCAGCGCAACGTTATGTCTCCTGTACCATCGTGCTCTCCAATAGAATGACACATAGGTATCATTCCAATATAGGATGCTAACCGGTCCGCTTTCTTGAATCGTGAAATATCATCAATCTCATAAATGCCATCCCGGAAAGTTGTCCAATTCCCGGTACGGACATTAGCCATCCCGGCGGTTCAGAGAACCTTTCGCTTCTTGACAATTTGCGCAGCAGTCGAATCATCTCCAGACGGCGCTTGCGAAGATCCTCATATTGGCATATCAGCTGTTCCAATGTCTGTTTGCCGTAGTCGCAGACTGACTCTATGCTGCGAAGCCAAATCACAAAGCTCTTATTCCAATATCTTCCTCTCTCTCGCAATACTCTCGAGGTATCTCTATGCCAAGATAGCGGAGATGTGACTTGATGCGATTCTTCTGGCGGGTCTGATCTTTAGTGACCGAGTCTCTCAATCTTATCAATGAACGTATCTCAAGCGAGACCTTATCAGGTACATATATTCCCTTAAGTTCTCCGGCGCGGAGACTTCCGGCAAGCTTTCCGCTGTCTATCGCATCAGTCTTGCGTAGCTTCTCGCCTGTTGTAGTCGGAACGTCTGCCGGGTTGACCACGATGTTGTCAATCCCGAGTCCCGGCAGTCTTTCATGTATCCAAAAACCACAAAAACCGGCTTCATAAACGGACTTATATTCCGCTTCCGGATACTCTCGTGCCAAGAAGCTATAATTCCGGACTTGGTGGTTGTGTAAACCTTTTCAAAACAGCATGCTAAGATGCCATGGTTACACTTTTATTTGCATTTCAAACATAGGAACTATTTTAAATTGTTTGCAGCAATATAAAAAACGCTCTTGAGCAATGGTAATACCTCAGGAGCGTTTTTATTTCAGTGCGACATTAACCAAGAAAATTATGATAGCATAACAGTTGGTTCTGTATTCCAACTATACTTTTAATAACGACTTAAATTAAAAGCCGAATCAATTTCAGGTGCTTTCGTATAATAAACAAGCCCATTCGCATCTATACCTTTTATTATACCTACAGTAAACCTCTTTTGTTGTGCACTAACATAAGTATAAACAATGCCACCACTATCTCCACCTTGACAAGTCATTTGTTTGCTTACACTTGTCAAACCTTCAAATAAGGTAGTTCCTACAGTACAACTTGCATTTGTAGAAACTATATTGCCAGAGCTGGAGCCTGTCGTTTGTCCACGCTTATTAACTAGAGTTCCTACTCCAGGTAAACTTAAAGACGTTGAAAGATAATTGCTTGAGCCGTCTATCAAATTAGCTGGTTGATAGCTAAAATTACTAATTGGACAGAAAGCTGCATCTAAATTCCCTGAATTCTGCCATCTACTTTCATCAGCCTGGGCAAATTCCACCCCTTTGTATTTCAGTTTTTTCCCTTTCAATGCAACATGGGCAGCAGTAACAATCCCTATAGTTCCATTGGTTGTCTTTGCTCTATAACCAACACTTCCATACCCAGTTTGAGTACTGCTCACTGCTAAAGTAATTTGAGAACCTGCATTCACTGAATCCACGAGTTCTCTGAAATCGCCTTTAGATTGTCTAAAAATAATAGCACTAGAATTACTGACATTTTCTTTAAAGGCTTTTATGCTATTTTCGGAATAATCTTTCAATTCAACTACTATGCAATTATGGGCATCATCTACATAAAACAAATCAAAGTTTCGAGCAATATCATTCCCAAAATTCTTTTTTTTGTACCCATTTAAAGCCTCCATTACATTTGTTAGTTCGCTATAAGAATAAGTACATTGTTCAATCATAATATTATTCGTACCTGTCAGTTTATAAATATCAGAATTAAAAGATAAATCTGTACTATAAACAATAAGTTTATTGTTCTCGTTAATATAAGCACCGCCATAATAACTCGGATAATCTGTAGAAACAGCTCTCGTCTTTCCATTTAAACACACCTCCATCAAACTCTGGTAAGCCAACATTGCGTCCAACTGTGAAGAAGCGTCAGCCTCCACCATTTTTAAAGGATTGTTGTTATCAACTGAACTAACAATACTATAATCATCAGAGCAAGAAACAATAATTACTCCAATAAAAAATAACAAAAAAAACTTTTTCATAAACTTTCCGTTTTAGAAATTATAACTTGAATTTGTGGCCTTGGATAGAATCGGACTCCCGTCCAAACGAGGAAACCATACGCTTTCTACATGCTTATCTTTGTCTAAGGTTTTCGAACATAAGCAAGACCAAAGCCACCGACCTATGCCTTATCCTCCAAATTTTCGTAAGAGCTACGAGGAGAAACTCAAACTATTCCCGATTTTGCTGTGCCACTTCATCAAACGCTTCGGAACAAGAGCTTTTGAGTGACATCTCGTTTCTACCACTTTGGTAGAAATAAAGCTAATCTACTATACTTCGATTAAGCAACGAGAGCATAATTTTCGTTGCCAGATAAAATTTTGATAACTGAGATTTAAGTGGAAATTACCGACCCACTGCATGCTTACATACCATCCAACTCGCTGTCAATTCCAATCAAGCCCTAATGATGTGTCAAATATAAGTATTCATTTTTGAAGGAGCAAACAAAACGATGAATATTTAATAAAATATCACACTCTATATCACAATAAATTTATTTAAGAAAAACTGATTGCCTTTGATATAAATAATGACAATCAGGCTATCAGTTTTCCAAACAGGGCGTAGTATTGGACATATTCTATATAATAGTCTAATTATCAATATTGTCTGTGGGGCTGTAGGGTCCTCTCTTCCCAATCCAATCAAGCCATCACGATCCCGCAGCAACAAGCAGAAAGAATCAGCACAGGGTGCGGTTGCAGTGAGCATTGAGCTCAGACCTTCCACCGGAACGATGATGCGGATCAGTGGCAATCTGACCGGCCGCGAGTTGAAGAACATCATCATGGCGTCATCCATCCATGTTTAGTCTGGGACGTGGACTTCGTTACTGGCTCTACAGCAGCCTATCGATATGCGGAAGAGCTTCCATGCGTTGAGCGGCTTGGTATGGAACAGAATAGGCGACGATCCAATGAATGGAGACGTGTACATCTTCGTGAATAAGCGCAGGAACAGGATCAAGTTGCTCCATTATGAGGCTGGCGGGATGGTCATCTACGCAAAGATGCTGGACAGAGGAACCTTCGTGATGCCCATTCTGGGTTCAAATGACGTGGTGACGAGCAGTATAAAGTGGGAGGATCTGCTGAAAATGGTCGAAGGAATCATGGCTGATCCGGATAGTCGCCAGGCCCGTTTGGAATAGCTTAAAAATCTTTGGAAAAACTTGACGGAAAATGGAAAGAAGAACGCCATTTGGCTTGCATATCTCGCCTTTTTTCGTATCTTTATCTTGTTGAAAATTAACGAAAAATGGCATCCGGACAGAGATCATAGCAGCCCAAGCAGCAGAGATCGATCGACTCAAAAAACAGGTCGCCAGTCTTGAAGACTAGTTGTACTGGCTACTGAAGAAGATGTTCGGAAAGGTGAGCGAGAGGAATCTTCCGCTGAACCCCTCGGTGCTTAGTGAACCCACCTTGTTTAATGATCCTCTTACTGACGAGGAACGTGCGGAACTTGAATCGGCCGTAAAGAAAGACGAGAAGGATGCCGCAAAGCTCATCCAGATCAGGGGCTTTGAACGCAAGCCCCGCAAAGCCCTTGATACGGCTAATCTTGAAGTACGCGAAGAGCACATATACCTTGAAGTTGACAACCGCGAAGACTACACTGAACTTGATCCGGAAGTGACTGATACGCTGGTACTGGCTCCTGTACAGATCTATGTGCGCCGTATCATCCGTCACAAGCTGGTACTCAAATCGAACCTCCAGATAAAAGACCCGAACGGAAAGCCTTCGATTGGCTCCTTTTCCGGTACTGCCTTTGCCTAAGTGCATGGCTTCGGAGAGTCTGTTAACAGACATAATCCTGCAGAAGTTCTTCTATCACATGCCGTTCTACCGTGTGATACAGAAGTACAAGGAGCAGGGAGTCCAAGATAAGCGACTCGACGATGAACGATTGGTACGCGGCCACCTGTGAAAGACTGAAGTTGTTATACGATACCCTGGTACGAGAAGTGCTATCGAGAGACTATATACAAGTGGATGAGAGTACGTTGTCGGTCATCGATAACGAGAAGCACCGTGCGGTGAAGGGGTATATGTGGTGTACGCGTGCCATGACGGAGCAGTTGGTGGCGTTCCACTACGATATGGGCTCACGTTCCCATGAAACTGCATGTAAACTCCTTCGTGGTTATCGTGGAACGATCCAGACGGATGGTTATGGCGCCTATGACCAGCTTGAAAGCGGCCCTCATATCCAGGTGATTGGCTGTCGGGCGTATGCCCGCCGAAAGTGGTCGGATGCATTGGATAAGGATAAACGGACGGCAAGCGAAGCCCTGACCTACATCAACAAACTCTATCACACGGAGAACGAGGCGAAAGAATCCGCAATTCGCAGAATAGCCGCATCGGGAAGACCATCAGTTATACGCTTCCTTTACTGCCACGCTTGAGCTACTATGTGAATGATGGCCGCTTTTGCATTGACAACAACCTCGTGAAGAACGCCATCAGGCCGCTGGCCCTTGGCCGGAAGAACTTCCTGTTCTGTGGAAACCACGATGTTGCAGTACGTGCTGCCATCATTTACTCTTTAGTGGACAGCTGCAAGGCCCTTGACGTTAATCCGAGTGAATGGATGGAGGATGTCCTGCTCCGGGCCCTCGGTAACTTCGTTACAAACACGCTGCGCCTCGGCATAGTGCAAACTTGGTTTGCCTTTTGCTCTCGGCTTGCAGTTTATCGCAACTGTTCCAGCACTTCCCGGATGGCTCTTTCCAATTGAGGGTCTTTACCGTCCAAGCGGTCTTTGAAGGTGTTCTTTACATAGATATCCGGTTTGACTCCGGTAAATTCCAAGTCTTTTCCGTCGAGAGAATAGCATCCCCACGCCGGCATTCGGATGGATGATCCGTCGATGAACCCTACGCTGGAGGTGAATATGATCCAGCGGTAGGTTTCCGTTCCTATTATTTTGGCGATTCCCAATGCTTTTATACCGTTGGAAGTTACTTCGGCATCGCTCAGGCTCCGTTCATTGACCAACACTACGATCGGTTTGTCCCCCGGAGTTATATTCGGATGGGTGTCGTGAGGAAAATCCCGATAACTCCAGGTGAAATGAGCTTTCTGTCCTAAAAAATCCAGCACTTCCTTGTGTACGTTGCCTCCATTATTGTACCGCAGGTCCAGAATGAGGGCGTCTTTGTGTACCGCATCCGTGTACATGGCCTTGAGAAAAGCGGACAAGGCTCCGTCGGTCATATCTCTCATGTGAATATAGGCGATCTTTCCCTTTCCCAACTTGTTCACCAAGGCTTTGTTGATGTCTTCCCATTCGGTATAAAGCATATTCTTGACCTGTCCGTATGAAAGGGTATGGAGTTTTACATCGAATTCTTCGGATCCTCTTTTAAAAGTCAGGGTAATTTCTTCCGGCCGGATCGGGGAAACGAAATAACTTTCCCTGTTTTGCCTTTCCGATACCGGCTGCCCGTTCACGGCTGTCAGTACATCGCCCGGTTTTAAATCTATATCCACGCTGTTGGCGGGTGCATCGGTTAAAATGCGGTCGATTGTATAAGGCGAGTCGTTTTTCCAGATAATTCCGGTTTCGGCGCTTGCGGTATGGACTTGCGGAGCCGGTTCCTCTTTCCCGTGCGATCTGAATCCCTGGTGGGACGAATTCAATTCGCCTAACATGTCATTGATGAGCGTCTGGAGCTGGTCTCTGTTTTTAACATACGGGAGCAATGAGGCGTAGTATTCTCTTTTCCCTTTCCAGTCGGCTCCGTGCAGATTGACATCGTAATAGTTTTGCTCCATTACGGCCCAGGCTTCGTAGAATATCTGCCGGAATTCATCCCGGAGATTTTTCTCTACGGATTTGCGGATCTCGGTCTTGACGGCTTTTGCAAGATTCAGGTCTATTTTATAGATATTTCCTCCTGAAACGGCATACAGATCCCGTTTGGAAGCGGTGTAATAACCGCCCGGAAGATCTTTGATAAGTTTCGGCTTGGCTTCCGGGTCGGAAATCTGCAATGCATATACCTGACGGTCGGAGGAATAAAGCAGCCAGGATTTGCCGTCGGCTAAATAAGTGAACAGCGAGCGACCGTTTTGAGGCATGGTTTCCAATCTCCTGAATATATCCCGATAGTCGATGGTTACGGCAGAGTCCTTTTTCTCCTTTCCGGCATTTTTGACTTCATCCTTGTCTTCGGTAAAGAGCTTGTCGTAGATGTCGGATTTGAACGGTACCTGATCGTAGCGTTGTAAAGGCAGTTTGTATATTTTATAGGACCCGCCGCCCCGCGGGAAGGAAGCCCCGTACAGATTGGCTACCATATAGAGATTTTTCCCGTCCGGAGAGAAGCACGGATTGCGCTCGGATGAAGCGGAATTGGTCAGGTCGGTCAGTTTTTTATCCTTGAGCGAATAAATGTAAATATCCGCGTCGAAATAATTCATTCCCTCGAAAGCGATATGGCTGTCGTCGAAGGAAAAAACGATATCGTAAGTATAAAAAGACCAGAATTGTCCGTTGCACAGTTTCTCGACCGTATCATTGGAGGTATCCAGAAGCATTACGGAGCGTTGGCCCGAAATGAAGGCTATTTTATCGCCCTTATGGGAAGACTGCATGGAAGTGACCATCTCGGAGACGGTATATACCGGTTTTTCGGGAGCGGACCCGTCGGCTTTTATTTTATAGATGTTGGTGTATCCTTTATTGGTGCGGATATAATAGATCGTGTTGTTGTCCGGACCCCAGATAACATCCTGCACTCTTTCATCCGTGGGGGTTTCCAGTTGCTTGAGGTATTTTCCTCCGGTATCCGAAACATACAGAAGGCCGCGGATGGCGAAGGCGAATTTTTTCCCGTCCGGAGAAACGGCGGCTTCATCCGGACGCTGGTCTGCGAATGAGCGTTGCAGTACGATGTTGTTGTCTGCGATGGTGATCTGCGGTTCGGTTACTTTCCCGGTTTTGAGGTCGAGATATTGGATTTTGTAATCCAGCAGGAAAACGATAGCGGACCCGTCGTAACTGATGGAAGGATATTGGACGGAAGAACCGGTAAAGACGGTCAGCTGCTCCGCCTTGCCGGAAGGATTGTATTTGACGATATTGGATTCTTTATCGTATTCGTCGCTTACATAATACAGGTTCCCGTTCTTGTCCGTCATAGGCCAGGTGTCTTTCCCTATGTAATTGGTCAGTTGTCTGTATTCCTTTTTTTGGGGATTCCAGGATTTGATATCCGGATTATGGTCTCCGATATATCTTTTCCGGGTCGGAAAACCGTAACTTTCGGCCGATTCGTTAAAATATATCTCTTTGGTTACCGGATTTTCCGCCACATTGGAAATCGTATTGAAATAATCCGGGAACAGACGATAGGGGGTGCCTCCGTTTATAGAGACTTTGTAGGTGGTTTTCTCATTGGCCCGGTCGCTTTCGAAATAAACGTTTTTGGAATCCGGACTCCAGCCGGAAGGGATATCGGATGCCTCGTGATAGGTGAGTCTTGTTGCATCGCCTCCCTTTACGGGTACGATATAAACGTCGTTATTCCCTTGTATGTCAGAAGCAAAGGCTATGTATTTCCCATCGGGAGACACTTTGGGAGCGGTTTCATTCCCGCCTAAAGATATGAAGCGCATGGCCAGGCCGCCTTCGGCCGGCACCCTGAAAATATCTCCGTCATAGGAGAAGTAAATTTGTTTTCCGTCCGGACTGAGGGCCGGCTTGTAGGGGAAACGTAATGTTTCCGTCCATCCCGAAAATGGCAGGCAAAACAGTATCAGGAATATTATTTTCTTCATATCGGTGTTTTTAGTCATATAAAAATGTTAAAGTTGCAAGCATTTGTTTGCGGGGCCGGTAAAAGCGGTCCGGGAAAATGGTCGCATGTCGTACAAAAATAGCAAAAATATTTATCCCGGGGCTTTCTCCTGATAAAAATATCATGCTCTTGCCGCAAGATTTTGTTAACTTTGCCGCCGGATTAAAAAACTGCAATCAGATGTCTGGATTTTTTGGATGCGTTTCGCGCGAAGAGTGTGTCAACGACGTATTTTACGGAACAGATTATCATTCCCATTTAGGAACCAAACGGGCCGGTATGGCCTTTTACGACGGCCGGAAATTTATCCGTTCCATCCATTCGCTGGAAAACGGCTATTTCCGGAATAAATTCGAAGATGAACTTCCGAAATTCGCGGAGTCGAAAATGGGGATCGGGGTTATTTCCGATTGCGAGTCTCAGCCGATTACGATTACGTCCCATCTGGGCCGGTATGCAGTCGTGACGGTGGCGCGGATCGATAATATCGCTGAACTGTCGGCCGAGCTGCTGGCTCAAAAACATCATTTTGCAGAATTGTCCGATTCCACCATCAACGCTACCGAGTTGGTGTCCATACTCATCGGCCAGTGCGACAGTTACCGGGAGGGGATAGAGTTGGTGCAGCGGAAGGTGAAAGGCTCCTGCTCGTTGTTGGTGCTGACGGATCATGCCATTTATGCCGCCCGGGACAGGTTCGGGCGCACGCCTGTAATTGTCGGGAAGAACGATAAGGGGTATGTATGCGCATCGGAGAGTTCCAGTTTCGCCAATTTGGGGTACGAGCATGTGCGGGATTTAGGTCCCGGGGAGATTGTGGAGATGACTGCGGACGGGGTAAAGGTAGTGGCGCCTGCCTGTAGGCGCAAGCAGATCTGTTCGTTCCTGTGGGTTTATTACGGCTATCCGTCCTCTTGTTACGAGGGGGTCAATGTGGAGGATTGCCGGTATCGGTGCGGTGCGGCCATGGCCCGTCGGGATGCGGATATTTCTCCCGATTTCGCCGCGGGCATCCCGGATTCCGGAGTGGGGCATGCCATCGGTTATTCCAATGAAAAGAAAATTCCTTATAAGCGGCCGTTTGTGAAATATACTCCTACCTGGCCCCGGAGCTTTATGCCTCAGAATCAGAACATGCGGGATCTGGTAGCCAAAATGAAACTGCTTCCCAACGAACAGTTTACCCGGGGGCGGAAAATCGTTTTTATGGATGACAGCATTGTCCGGGGAACGCAGTTGAAGGATAATGTGGTGAAACTGCTGGATGCGGGAGTCAAGGAAATCCACATGCGTATCGCATGCCCGCCGCTGATTTTCCCGTGCCGGTTCCTGAATTTTTCGGCCTCCCGCAGTACATTCGACCTGTATGCCCGCCGGGTGATCCGGGATATGGAAGGTACGGAGAACCTGACCGATGACTTGCTGGAAAAATATACGGATCCCGACAATCCCAAGCATTTGGAAATGGTCGGGATCATGTGCCGCCATCTCCGGCTGACCTCTCTTAAATTCCAGCGGTTAGACGATCTGGTACGTGCGATCGGACTTCCCAAGGAGGATTTGTGTACCCATTGCTGGGACAATTCCAGCTATATGGAGTGAGATTATGAGCCCGGCGCTTTGAAATGCCGGATGCCGTAATATCCGTGCTCTTCTCTTATGCGGATGGCTTTTGCCGCGCATAGTTTTACGCATTTTCCGCAGCCCGTACATGAATTTTCATCCGTGACGTTTACGAAACGGCACATCCCGTTGTCCGCCATTTTCAATATTTTCTTCGGACAATGTTTCGCACACCGGCCGCAACCCGTGCAATTGTATGTATAAAGTATGATTTGCATTTGCTTTCACTTCTTTTTAAGGAGAAGGACTGTCGGGATAGATATTATTATAAACAAATGAAACGGCATCCCGGACGCAAATAAAAACGGCTGTCTGTGAAAAGGATAAATATAAAGCCGATGTAAAAAGTTTTGTAAAATAAATAATTAGTGCTATATTTGCACCCCGCAAATTATGCGAGGTAAACAATTTATTAATAAACAACTAATTAAAAACCGATGCCTGGATTAATTGGAAAAAAAATCGGAATGACTTCCGTTTTCGGTGCTGATGGTAAGAACATACCATGCACCGTTATTGAGGCTGGTCCGTGTGTTGTTACGCAAATCCGTACAGAAGAGAAAGATGGTTATGCCGCTGTACAGCTTGCCTATGACGAGAAAAAAGAAAAACACACCAGCGCCCCTTTGATGGGACATTTTAAAAAGGCAAATACCACCCCTAAGCGCAAGTTGGTAGAGTTTGCAAATGATTTTGCAAAGGAATTGCAATTAGGAGATCAACTAACCGTTTCCGATGTGTTTAAGGATGAGGAAACCTGGGTAGATGTTACCGGTATATCGAAAGGTAAAGGATTCCAGGGCGTAGTGAAACGCCACGGGTTCGGCGGTGTAGGCGGCCAGACTCATGGCCAGCACAACAGACTCCGCGCTCCCGGTTCTTTGGGTGCGTCTTCATGGCCTTCGAGAGTATTCAAGGGTAAGAGATTAGCGGGCCGCATGGGTGGCGACAAAGTGAAAATCCTGAACCTGAAAGTAATTAAAGTGATCCCTGAGAATAATCTGGTCTTAGTGAAAGGTTCCATTCCGGGGGCGAAAGGTTCTTATGTAATTGTGGAGGAATAAGCGTCTATGGAATTATCAGTTTATAAAATAGATGGAACAGAGTCCGGAAAGAAAGTGACTTTGAACGATGCTGTCTTTGGCATAGAACCCAACGATCATGCTATTTATTTAGACGTGAAACAGTATCTTGCTAACCAGCGCCAGGGAACCCACAAAACCAAGGACCGTTCCGAGGTGGCCTACAGCACTAAAAAGATTGTCAGACAAAAAGACTCCGGCGGCGCACGTCACGGAAGCATCAAATCGAATATCTTTGTCGGCGGAGGCCGGGCATTCGGTCCCAAACCGAGAGATTACAGTTTCAAGCTGAATAAGAAAGTCAAACGGCTGGCCCGTTGCTCCGCTTTATCCTATAAGGCGCAGGAATCGGCTATTACGGTAGTAGAGCCTTTTACAATGGAAGCTCCGAAGACCAAAGAGCTTATCGGCATCCTGAACAATATCAAAGCCAATAGCAGAGGCGTGCTGGTAGTGCTTCCGGAAAATTCAAATAATATTTACTTATCGTCGCGTAACCTGGAAAACGTAAAAGTGATTACCGTGAACGAACTCAATACGTACGACATCATGAATGCCTACACTTTGGTTCTGACAGACGGTGTGCAGGATGTTATCCAGACGCAATGCGCACGTTAAAAACCGACAACGATGGGAATTTTAATCAAGCCTTTAGTAACAGAGAAGATGACGATTCAGGGCGAAAAATTGAATCGTTACGGTTTTATAGTTGACCGCACTGCCAACAAGATTCAGATCAAGGCTGCGGTGGAGCAGATGTATGGAGTTACTGTCAAAGATGTGAATACAGTGAACTACCACGGAAAACGCAAGAGCCGCTATACCAAGGCGGGTTTATTGTCAGGCCGCACGAATCATTATAAGAAAGCGTTCGTGACTTTGGCCGGTGAAGATAAGATCGATTTCTATAGCAATATCTAGATTCATGGCAGTACGTAAATTTAAACCGGTAACACCCGGTCAAAGAAATAAAATAATCAGCGCATTCGATGATATTACTTGTTCGGTTCCCGAAAAATCGCTGTTGGCTCCGCTCCGTAAGACGGGCGGCCGTAACAATTCGGGTAAGATGACGATGCGCTATATCGGTGGCGGTCATAAAAGGATGTACCGTATTATCGATTTCCTTAGAAATAAAGATAAATATACCGCTACGGTAAAGACTATCGAGTATGATCCTAACCGCAGCGCCCGTATCGCGCTGGTGGTTTATGCAGACGGAGAAAAACGCTATATTATCGCTCCTCACGGCATCAAGGTGGGGCAGGTGATCGCATCCGGTCCCGGAGTGCCTCCTGAGGTGGGTAACGCGCTTCCTCTATCGGAAATTCCGCTCGGTACGAATGTCCACAATATCGAACTTATTCCGGGGCAGGGAGCCGCAATGGCCCGCAGTGCCGGATGTTATGCACAGCTGACCGCCCGGGAAGGGAAACACGCCATCCTGAGGCTGCCTTCGGGCGAAACCCGTATGGTATTGGTTACCTGCCGTGCGACGGTGGGCATCGTATCTAATCCGGATCACAACTTAGAGTCTCACGGTAAAGCCGGCCGCAAACGTTGGCTGGGCCGCAGGCCCCGCGTGCGCGGCGTAGTGATGAACCCTGTCGATCACCCTATGGGAGGTGGTGAAGGCCGCGCTTCCGGAGGTCATCCGCGTTCAAGAAAAGGCATACCGGCCAAGGGCTACAAGACGAGGAATCCTAAGAAGACTACTAAGAAGTTTATTATCGAGAGAAGGAAAAAATAACGGAATTAAACTGAATAGAGCATTATGAGTCGTTCAATAAAAAAAGGTCCTTATATTCAAGGCAGTCTGGAAAAAAGAATTCTTGCCATGAACGAATCTGGCAAGAAAGATGTAGTGAAAACCTGGTCTCGCGCCAGTATGATTTCGCCGGATTTTGTAGGTCATACTATAGCTGTTCATAACGGAAACAAGTTTATTCCCGTTTATGTTACTGAAAACATGGTAGGTCACAAGCTCGGAGAATTTGCACCGACAAGAACCTTCAAGGGTCATTCGGGTAATCGTAAATAAATTAATGTGTAAACGCAGATTACAGTAATGGGAGCTCGTAAAAAATTAATGGCCGACAGGCAAAAAGAGATAAAGAAACAAACAGCTATAGCGAAGCTGAATGATGTGCCTACTTCTCCGAGGAAAATGCGTCTGGTTGCAGATATCATCAGGGGAGTGGAGGTAAACCGCGCTTTGGATATTTTGAAATATTCGAAGAAAGAGGCTTCCGTTCGTTTGGAAAAGCTTCTCCGTTCAGCAATCGCTAACTGGGAAGCCAAAAACGAATCGGAAAGAAAAGAATTGGAAAACGGCAACGTATGCGTCCAGACCATTATGGTGGGACAGGGCCGTACATTGAAAAGGATTCGTACCGCCTCTCGGGGAAGGGCTGCCCGGATCCGCAAACGTTCCAATCATGTGACTATTATTTTAGGTAAAAAAACCGTAAAAACAGAGGAGAAATAATATGGGACAGAAAACAAATCCGATAAGCAACAGGCTTGGAATTATCCGTGGCTGGGACTCCAACTGGTACGGTGGAAAAGACTATGCGTCCAAGATATTGGAGGATACGAAAATCCGCGAGTATCTGGATGCCCGCCTTGCAAAGGCAAGTCTTTCTAAAATAGTGATCGAAAGGACGTTGAAACTGATTACGGTTACGATACATACCGCCCGTCCGGGAGTGATTATCGGCAAGGGCGGCCAGGAGGTGGACAAGCTGAAGGAAGAATTGAAGAAAATCTCCAATAAAGAGGTTCAGATCAATATCTTTGAGGTGAAACGTCCTGAGATAGATGCCAATATTATCGCCAACAATATCGCCAGACAGGTGGAAGGGCGTGTTTCTTACCGCCGCGCCATTAAAATGGCGATCGCCACGACCATGCGGATGGGTGCGGAGGGCATTAAAGTCCTTATCAGCGGCCGTCTGGGCGGAGCGGAAATGGCAAGATCCGAATTGTATAAGGAGGGACGTACTCCGCTGCATACTTTCCGTGCCGATATCGATTATGCCTTGGCTGAAGCCAATACCAAAGTAGGCGTATTGGGTATCAAGGTCTGGGTTTGCAACGGTGAAGTATATGGCAAGAGAGACCTGACTCCGAATGCCGGCGTAAGCGCGAATGCCGGGGGAGTTGGCCAGGGCGGCAGGAACGACCGCAGAGGCGGTCGCGGCGGTCGTGGCGGCGACAAACGTCGCAGCGGCGGCAATAAAGCCCATGCCACCAAGGAAGGGTAGGGGAGTTCTCTCCGACCATATTGAGAAAGGAGATGAAAGGGGACGTCTTTTTTGGGGCGTCCCCTTTTTAAGTATTGTTTTCCGTGATCGACCATGTTCCGCACTTTTTTGTTAACTTTGCCATGCACTGCAGTTCGCATTTTCCGTAGCGCAACTAACTTAAAATTCTTTAACGTATGAGAAAAATTGCTTTTTACACGATTTTATTGTCCGCTTTCTGCATTTTTTCATGTGCGCAAAGCGGTTCCGATGAAAATTTGACAGCCCAGCTTATCGAGCGCGTATCTCCCGCACAGGCCGGAATGGATCCGGACAGATTGGCAAAAGTAGATGATGTGATTAACGAGTCTATCGGGAATAAAGAGATTCCCGGCGCCGTATTGGCTGTGGTCAGAGACTGCAAGATAGTTTATTTAAAAGCATACGGAAATAAGTCCGTATATCCGGAAACGGAAAAGATGACGGAAAATACGGTTTTCGACCTGGCCTCCTGCAGCAAGCCTGTAGGCACCGCCACTTCCATGATGCAATTGCTGGAGCAGGGAAAATACCGGCTGACGGATAAAGTCAGTATGTATATTCCCGGGTTCGAACCTTATACCGACCCTAAGACGGGTGAGAAAACGGATATCCGCATTGTGGATTTGCTGACCCATACGTCCGGATTGCCTCCTTATGTATCTCCCGAAACAATCGAGAAAAAATACGGCAATACCGAGCCGTCCAGCCTGATGGATTATATTTCCCATTGCAGGAGGGATTTCAAGCCTACATCCGATTTTCAATACAGCTGTCTCAATTTTGTGACTTTACAGAATATCCTGCAAAATATTACCGGCGAGAAATTATGCGATTACGCCCAGAAGAATGTATTCGATGTGTTGGGAATGAAACATACGACCTACAATCCAAAAGCCCAGGGGAAAAAGGAAATCATGGACTTGGTGGCGCCTACTGAAAAACAGCCGGACGGCTCGGTTTTGCTGGGCGAGGTGCATGATCCGATCGCACGGATACTCAATAAAGGCAATTCGGGAAACGCCGGCGTTTTCTCCAATGCGGAGGATCTGGCCATTTTCGTGTCAGCCATGATGAACGGCGGCGAGATAGGAGGCAGACGGATTCTGGGAGAATTGACGGTGAAGACGATGACACGCGTTCCGGATCAGGTGAAAGGCCTGGGCCGCTCGTTGGGATGGGATAATTATTCTGATTATTCATCCAATAACGGAAACCTGTTCGAGCCTTACAGGACATTCGGACATACGGGTTATACGGGAACGTCCATCACCGTAGATCCGGTTTCCAAAACCGGCGTAATTTTACTGACGCATCACGTGCATCCGGTGGACAAAGGAAGCGTAGTCAGACTCAGAGCGTTGGTAGCCAATATAGTGGCCGGATCCATAGTGAAATAGATATTTTTGCAGACAAGAAAGAGGGCGACCCTTGTAAGTCAATTGCCGACTTTGGGGCCGCCCTCCTCATTTTCGTTATGAAAGAGCTTTATTTCTAATAATTTACAGAATCAGAAATATCACTTTCCGCATTTTTCCTATTCAGCGCGGTTACAAAATAGGTTCCTTTCTCTTTTAACTGGAATGAGGTTTCCCGGGTAATTCCAGCCAATGTGGCAGTCCGGCCGGCTCCATTATCTTTATATACCGCATAATAGGCATTCTGCACTCCATTCCATGATAAAACATTTCCATTCACCCGGATATTGGCAGGAGACTGAGGTTTTTCAGCCGCGGTTCTGCCTAAATAAGGAAGCAAAACAAGATCTTTATATACATTCCCTATTACGCTCATGATTCCGACCTTATTTTCTACCAGATACTTGGCACTATACAGCACGCTCCCTTTCACTTTAGGTTTCGTTGCCGCAAAATCGAACTGCTTCTTTAAATCGTCGGAAGACTGGAACTTGGCGCCATAGGCCGGATCTCCGAATTTATAGATACCATATCCCACTAAAAGATGATTCTCATAAGTATATTGCGACCACAAATTCAGCCTTTGATTGAAACTGCTTTCCTCTGTACCCGTGGCAAAATATAGCTGTGGAATGACAACGTCTACCCAACCTTCTTTCATCCATTTTTTTACGTCAGCAAACAAGGTGCTGTAGTTGTTATCCATATTTGCAGCAGGACTGACTGAGAATATTACCTCAGGACGGGTCTCAATGACCTTAATTCCGCAACATGATTGATAATTATTTTTATAAGTTCCTGGGCAACAAAATGTTGCCCAGGATTTTGCCA
>CANRID010000013.1 GCA_947630665.1 uncultured Bacteroidales bacterium
CCATATTCTTCAGAAGAACGGAGAAATTTTTTGTGTCAAAAGAGTCATCGGCATCAAGGATCTTTATATATTTGCCTGTCGCTTCCCGAAGGCCTCGATTGATACACGAGCCGTAGTTACCGTTTTCCTTGTCTATTACACGGAAAATCTCGGGATATGACTGCTCGTATTCGTGCGCAATGACGGATGACGAATCTTGGCTGCCGTCATTGATAACAAGGACCTCCAATGATTTAAGAAGGTCTTTATCATCGATTATCAATGAATTCAAACATTTCCGGAGATATTTCTCCATGTTGTATGTCGGGATGACAACGGTTAGGATTTTGTTCATATTTCAATTTCTAATGCTTTCGTTACAGATCACGCGAGCCGGCCCTGCCATGTGTTCCGCTCTTCCAACCTCGCTTCCAACAGTCTGAGCAGCTCCACGTTCCTTATTTTTCCCCATGGAGTCTCGTTCACGAAACGGGGCGGCACCTCTCCCGCAAACCTTTCTATATATAGATCGGGACGGAGCCGTTCCAGAAAATCGATAAAAAAATCTATATATTCCTCCAAAGTAAACCGGAAAAAATCTTCGGGGCAACGTGCGAACTCCCGTTCCATTGCCGTGCCCTTTACAATCTGCAACTGGTGGAATTTAACGGAATTGAGCGGAAGCCCGTTAATCAACGGAGCCATATTCAGCATATCCTCCCGGCTTTCTCCGGGCAAACCGAAAATAAAATGGGCTCCCTGATGAATACCCCGTCGGGAAGTTGCCTCAATGGTCTTCACGGCCGTGCGGAAATCATGGCCCCGGTTGATTCTGAGCAAAGTCCGGTCATAGCATGATTCTATCCCGTATTCTATCATTACGATTTTCGATTGGGACAGCTCCTGCAGGTAATCCAGTTTCTGTTCATCCATGCAATCGGGACGCGTACCTATTACAATCCCTTTTATGGCAGGATGCTCCAATGCCTGGGCATATATCTTCTTCAAATCTTCCAGCGGCGCATAAGTATTCGAATACGGCTGGAAATAAGCCAGGTAGTTTTCCGCAGTACGATATCGTTTCTTATGGAATCCGATTCCTTCCTCTATCTGGAGTGCGACAGATTTATCGGGAGTACTGTAAGAAGGATGGAAAGCGGCGTTATCGCAATAGGTGCAGCCGCCCCGGGAAATCGTTCCGTCCCGGTTCGGACACGTAAATCCGGCATCGATGACGATTTTCTGAAGCCGGCATCCGTATTTTTCCTTAAAGTATCCTACTAACGAATTGTATCTTTTCACTTTGCGGAAGGGATTGGAATCCATACCTTGAAAATGGCTTTCTTGATTTCTCCCTCCCCCATAAGCGGGGCATGGGCGTCTGCCGGAAAAACGATAGCCAGATTATCCGTTCCCAACACTACATAATTCTCAGGTTCTCCCGACAGAAAAGCGGTATCGGTCGCCTCGTCGTACTCCCTGTCTTCGGATGAGCATCTTCTCCGGTCTTTTATCCCCATGGTTTCCGACCCTTCTAATAACACATGTATATCTATATGAGAATCATGTACTTCCAATTTCGGAGGTTCCAGACCTTTGGCCGGTCCTTTCCACACCGTACAATACACTTTTTCTCCGTCTATTTCATATTTTCCCTCTTCCAGGGCATGCAGATCGTTTTTCTTGATGAACTGATAGACTTTATCGAAACCTTCCTGCAAGGTCCGGTA
The DNA here is from genome assembly GCA_947630665.1 of uncultured Bacteroidales bacterium. Taxonomy (GTDB): domain Bacteria; phylum Bacteroidota; class Bacteroidia; order Bacteroidales; family UBA932; genus Egerieousia. Next base: position 1,710 of record CANRID010000013.1, read on the forward strand.
TTTTTCAAAACTTCTTACAGAATCCAATATCATAATAGTATAAATTTATCTACAAATATAGTTTTTCTTTACTATTTATCCGGTCGTTTCTTGAAAATCATAGACAGAATGGATATCTTTGTAAAGATTTTGCCAAAGGACTTGTTAACATAAAATCATAACAACTTAATGAAAAGACCACTCATCCTATTCTCCGTTTTTTTAGCATTTCTGGCCGGTTGCTGCACCGATAAAAAAGATGCTAATATCGACAAATTCTCATCGGTTTACAAAGATATCAAAAACCGGTATGCTCCCGATGGCCGCTCCAAAACTTTTGAGATCAGGCTCAATAAAGAAGGAAACGCCTATGTGCTTAGAGGCGCCGCTACGGAAGCGGATGCAAAAAATGCGCTTATAGAAGAATTAAAAGCCAATAACATACAGGCTCTCGACAGTATCGTCCTGCTGCCCGATGCAAAATTGGGGGAGAAACTTTACGGCATAGCCACGCAATCCGTCATCAACTTCAATACCTCCGGAAAATTCAGCGCCGAGTCCGCCACCCAGACTTTGATGGGGACTCCGGTGCGTATTCTGGAGAAAAAGGAAGGCTGGACCCGGGCCGTCACTCCGGAAGGGTATATCGCCTGGGTTACCTCCGGAAGCCTGGCCGAAATGACAAAACAGGAATACGATGCCTATACAGCCGCTCCCAAAGTGGTGGTAACGGCAAAATACGCGGTCATTACTGAAAAACCGGATGACAAATCCCTGATGGTCAGCGATGCTGTTTGGGGAAACATATTGCTGGATTTGGGAAGCGCGGGCAATTACCGGAAAGTGGGAATCGCCGATGGCCGCACCGGCTATCTTCCGAGAAACTATGTTCAGGATTTCGGCAAATGGCTCGAGAGCCGCAATCCTTCTCCGGAAAACTTGGTAGCCACAGCCAAACAATTCATAGGCGTGCCTTATATGTGGGGAGGCACCTCCATTAAAGCGGTGGATTGCAGCGGCTTTACCAAGTCCGTTTATTACCTGAACGGAATCATTCTTCTCAGAGACGCATCCCAGCAAGCCTATACAGGGCAGGACGTGGATATTTCCAAATATGTAAGCGATAAGGAATATACCGCCCAGGCTTTAGAAAACCTCCAAACCGGCGACCTCTTGTTTTTCGGCACTGCGGCAAACGGGGAAAAAGCGGAACGTATCAGCCATGTGGGGATGTATATAGGAGACGGCGTTTTCATCCATTCCGCCACCAAAGTGCGGATCAACAGCCTCCTTCCGGACGCCTCCAATTATTATGAGGGTTACGTACGCTTGGTAAGGGCGCAGCGCATTCTGGGCAATGAGGATATGGGAAAAGGAATCGTTTCCATAGGAAAATCCTCCTATATGCCGGAAAGCGGCCGGTAAATACTGCAAAGCCGAAAGCGGAAAACTCCCAACACAACGGTACGAATTTCCGCATAAACCCTGCCCGCAGCCCGCGCGACTATTAACGAACAAATAATACCTTTTACGATATGTTAACCAACAGAAGAAGTTTTCTTAAATCAGCAGGTCTTCTCGCTGCCGCCGCGGCAGTATTGGATCCTGCAAGCCTGTTTGCACAAAAAGAAGGCAAAAAATCAGGGAGCAAAGTCATGAAATTATCATTTATGCCGTACGATGCGCAAATGCGTCATGTATTCACCATTTCCAACTCCTCCAGGACCAGCACGCCTATCGTCCTGACGGAAATCACATACGATGGAGTAACCGGTTACGGCGAAGCCGCGATGCCGCCTTATTTGGGAGAAACACAGGCTTCGGTAATCGAATTTCTGAAAAAGGTAGATTTGAGCCGTTTCAGTTCTCCGTTCCTGATCGAGGACATTATGGCTTATGTAGACGGTATCACCACCAACAATACGGCTGCCAAAGCCGCCGTTGATATCGCCCTGCACGACCTGGTAGGAAAGCTTATCGGCCAGCCGTGGTGGAAAATCTGGGGTTTCGACCCTTCTACCTGTCCTAACACCTCCTATACGGTCGGCCTGGACACCGAAGAAGTGGTAAAAGAAAAAACGAGGGAAGCATCCCCTTATAAAGTCATCAAGGTAAAACTGGGCCGAGACGAAGCGACCGATAAAATGATGATAAACACCATCCGTTCCGTAACCGATACCGTTATCTGCGTAGATGCCAATCAGGGGTGGAAAGATAAACACTATGCCTTAGATATGATCAACTGGCTCAATGAAAGGAACGTAAACATGATCGAACAGCCTATGCCCAAGCTCCTGCTGGACGAAACCGCATGGGTTACCGAGCGCAGCCCTCTGCCGGTTATCGCGGACGAAGCCTGCCAGCGTCTGTCCGACATCCAAAAACTCAAAGGCGCATATAGCGGCATCAATATCAAGCTGATGAAATGTACCGGCCTGCGGGAAGCCCGCGAAATGGTAAGCCTGGCCCAGGCATTGAACATGAAACTGATGATCGGCTGTATGACCGAAACCTCGTGCGCTATTTCGGCAGCCGCACAGCTGGCGCCTAAAATGGAATGGGCGGATCTGGACGGAAACCTGCTCATCGCCAACGACTGTTTCAAAGGGATGCAGATCGTTGACGGAAAAATTACACTGGAAGATCTGCCGGGCATCGGAGTAGAGAAACGGAAATAACCGGAAAGGTCCTTGCAAAAACAGCCGGCATTCGATAATTTGTTATATCTTTGCGGCCGAACCAATTATTTAAATTTTATAGACATGGCAAATTTAAGAGTTATTAAAAAAGATATTACTTACCTGATAAACGAGGTTATCTCGGATTGCTGGACTTTCATGTATATGTATCCCGACAAAAAACAGGAAGAAGTCCAAAAAATCATTTCCGATGCGATAGAACTGGGAGATGACCTGTTCGGACAGGTAAACCTCTATCCGAAAGAAGGCGCCCGCCAGCATTTCAAACAGGTGAATCAGAAATTGCTGTCCGGAGTAGATGATTTGTTCAAAAGAATCAGCGAACTGGCCAAATAATCGGGCAAAGGCAAATGCGTGCCGGTCTTTTACCGGCCCGCCTTTGTCTGCCGAATTGAGGGCGACCCTTTAAGTCATTGCCGGCTTTTGGGTTGCCCTCTTGTTATGATACCGCCGCACTACATCGCAATCTTTTTTCCAACCCTCGCAGGGCTTGCGTTGCTCTTTTTGCTGTTTTCTCATTTATAGATAGAATTTTCCCAACTTGTTCCGGATTCCCGGCAACGAGAACAACCGTGAAACGTTGCGCGAACTCCTGTCCGACAGGTGGGCAAAACAACCCAACTAAAATCAATCCTCTATTTTCTTGATGAGTTCGGTTGCCGCGATGTCCCGCATGAATGTGAATCCAAACCACTTTTTACCTAAATCCTTGATGGAAGCTCCAATATGATACACTTCATCGTCAATGAGCAGAAAGCGGTCATGCGCCTTGTTGAACTGTTTTATCTCGATATGCGGATATTGGACGTTGTGGCGGTCAACATCCAACTGGAACTGATTACTGACATGATGCGTGTAGATAGTAGCAGATACCCCTTTTACTCTTTTATCAAGCAAAGCAAGCACGGTGTCATCCACATAATTGTCAATCAGTACAATGGATTGTTTTGCTTTCCGTATCAAATCGGACACGAAACGGTAAGCGTCAAACACTTGTCCGTCGTAGAATATGCCCTGCATCGGAGGAATGCCGGCATCCAAGCGCTTGAAAACCTCGTCTATGCGTCTGTCGGTCACTTCCTGATGCTGTTTCATTTCCAGTTGGTGATACTCGATAGTTTCAAGTCGTTGGAACAATTGGGCATTGGTAGCAATGAAACGGCGCATGGCAATGAAAGCTCGCATGATGCGAATATTCACCTCAACGGCAGTTTGCGACTTCAATACAGAGCTAAGCATCGCGATACCTTGCTCTGTGAATGCATACGGCAGTTTTCTGGTACCACCCCAACTTGATGTCGCAAAATGCGATATCAAGTTATCCAGTTCTTCTTTGGTAAGTTGAAACATGAAATCGTCAGGAAAACGGTTTATATTACGTTTCACCTGCTCATTCAATCTTCGTGTCTCTACACCATACAACGTGGCCAAATCATTGTCAAGCATTACCTGTTGGCCTCTGATTAATTTAATCATCGGCTGGATGTTGATTACTTCAGGCAACCGATCGCAATTTGCAACCGACTTGCTTGCTTTACCCTCCATCTTCTCCTTTGCCATATCCCTGCTTTATTGTCCGTTTTCATCCAAATCCTTTGACAATCTCAATACCCGACTCATTCTCAATCTTGCAGAGGATTTCCAACGCCATATTCTTTTGCCCTTTCACAGGGCAAGTATATGTTGTGTCAAGCTGAGTTCCTGTAAAGGTAATACAAAAATCTGTAAACACAACTTTACTGTACCTAACCAAAGATTTAGGGATGTTGCGATTTGTTGCGGCTAAAAAAGATGGTAGTTCCGTAATCTTTTTTCCAACTCTTTCTCTTTGCCTGCACAAACCGCATTTACCAATGCGTGGAAACGGGGGCTATGGTTATGATGCACCAAATGGCATAATTCGTGAACGATTACGAAATCGGCCAGATCTTCCGGCAATTCTATCAAATGGATATTCAGATTCAGATTTCCGCGGACGGAGCAACTGCCCCAATTCGACCGGTTGTTTTTTAAAGCGATCTTCTTATAGTCAAACCATCTGTCTGCCGGCCCCCGGCAATCTTTGTTTCTCCCTTTGGAAGGAACCGGCTCCAGCAAGGCCTTATCTTCTATAGAGGCGATTATCCCGCAAAGGACACCGGCCAATTTTTCCACTTTCGGAAAAAGCAATTCCTTCGCTTCCTTTCTCAAAGCACGCAGATATCCCTCCTTTAAGGCACTCCCCTGAGCCGAACCGCAGGCCGGCAATTCATCCCAATGGCGAGGATACAATATTTCATATCTGTCGGGATACCTGCATGTTTTTATAAGATTGGGGTCCTGATTCTCAGGCGCATAATCGAATACGATCTTCCGCCCTATCGTTTGGATTTCCACTCCCCTCCCGAAACTCTGTCCGGTTGCGATGCGCTTTTGAAGCTGTTTCTGCCGGATTTTTACGATCTCCTCCACTTTACTGTCCACAAATTTCTGCGCCTGGGCATACGGTACGAAAAAAGGCATCGAGACCCTGATTCCCCTAACCGGACTGATATTTATTTTCAGGGTTTTGCTTTTCAGTCTTTTAACGTACAGGATTTCACCTAAAACAGGATGAACAATCGTCTTCTCCACCTCTACAGGCTCCTATCTGGCTATATTGTCGTACTGCTCGTCCGTTACGGGTTCGAGCCACTCGTTGGAGGCGTTCTCCCCGGGAATCTCGAAAGCCAGGTGTGCGAACCAACTGTCTGCCGCAGCGCCGTGCCAATGTTTCACGTTTGCGGGAATATGGATGACCGTGCCCGGCAGAATTTCCTGTGCCGGTTTGCCCTCTTCCTGATACCAGCCGCGGCCCGCCACGCCGACGAGCATCTGTCCGCCACCTTTCGTTGCACGGTGGATATGCCAGTTATTGCGGCAGCGCGGTTCAAACGTAACGTTGGAGATTATTACCTGCTCAGTCGATATGGGTGCGAGATAACTGTTTCCTATGAAATATTTGGCATACGCCGTATTCGGCTCACCGACAGGAAAAATCATCTCGCGTTGGAAAGCCGCTTTCGCATCTTCCCCTGTCGTGTCTTCCGCCCACACGTCTTTGGCGAGCCGGAATGCCGCCCACGCTTTCGGCCAGCCTGCGTAAAATCCTATATGCGTAATGATTTCCGCAATCTCGGTGCGGGTAATGCCGTTGTTCTTAGCCGACTGAAGATGATATATCAGCGAACTGTCCGTGATGCCCTGACTGATGAGTGAAGTGATGGTTACCAGACTGCGGTCGCGCAGACCGAGTTTGTCGGTTCGGCTCCACACCTCGCCGAAGAGTACATCATCATTGAGTTCCGCGAATTTCGGCGCGAACCCGCCCAATTGGTCGTGTCCGGCGGTCTGTACGATTTTTTCCTGTGCCATAACATTAACATTTATCATTAAACTTATTGTCAAAAATAAATAAAAATAATATCGTTTCATGACTGTTTCTATTGAATTGTATTGATAATTCTGTTGGCAGGATTCAGCGGTTTCTGGTCAGACAACACCAATGTCTTGACCATCTGCAGTGTTCCCTGTTTGTACTTTTGAAAATGCGCCGATGCTATGTGCGACCTGTATGCCTCCGCGCTGGCATAGGTTTCGAGAATCGTAATCCGGCAAGGGTTATCCTGCTCCGCCACGGCGTACATGGTCAGTACGCCCGGCTCGGTGCGCAGGGAGATTTCGCCGACTTCGGCCGCATATTTCATGTATTCCTCCAGGTATTCGGGATAAACCTCTATCTTCGACAGACGCACGATGCCGTCTGGCTGCATGGGCTGTTTGGAGCACATTCCCTGTGCCTTGTCCTTCCTCGTCTCAGGATTTGTTTGCCGGACAGACCGGCCGCCGAACAGGGCCTTCGCATTTCCTGCCATGATGTCGTCCGCATACGGTGCCGTCTGTTCGTCTTCGGCCAGCCGCGACCGCAGGCTTTTCAGCGCCTCGGTCAGGACGGCTGCCGGTTGATAAGGATAATCGGAACCGTACAGCAGATGATCGGGCGTAGTGAGGGTCAGCAGGGATTTCACGACGTCGGGCGTCGCCCCTCCGGCAAGGTCGTAATAGAGGCGGGAGAGGTTGGCTTCCCAATCGACCGCCTGCATATAGCCTTTTGCCTGCATTGCCGGCAGAATGGCTTTCATGCGCGGGACGGCCAACGGCAAAAACGACCCGCAGTGCGGCACGACAATCCGAAGGCCGGCATAACGGGCCGGCACGTTGCGGGCAATCATATTGAGGACTGCACGCGTGGTTTCGGAAGGATATTCGTAAACGGCGAGCGGTGCGGTGGCGATGATGTCTTCGTTTACCGGAGACGGCTTGTGCGGATGCAGGAGGATGACCGCCTTGCGCTCGTTCAGCACCGCCATCAGCGGGTCGAGCGCTTCGTCGCCTACATACTGCCCCCGGCTGTTCGTCGCGAGCTTGATGCCGTCCGCGCCGAGCGTATCGAGTGCATAAACGGCCTCTTCGATGGCCGCCTTCACATCGGGCAGGGGCAATGAAGCGCAGAACAGGAACTTGTCGGGATAGTCGGCTTTCAGTTTTGCACAGGCTTCATTGTAACGGCGCACCGCTTTCCGGCACTCCTCCGTATCTCCGAAATAAGGTTGGGGTGCAGGCATGGAGAGCAGACTGGTTCCGATGCCCGCCGCTTCCATGAATTTCAGGTGAGCGGATACGTCCCATTCAGGCAAAGGAAATGTTTCTTCCATGACAGCCCCATGCCTTTCGAGCAGCGCCTTGAATTCGGGCAATATATTGTGGCAATGCACATCGACAGCCTGTTGCGCCGTCGCCGTAAAAAGCGGGAACATAAACGAGAGTATAAAAATAATCCGCTTCATCGGTTGTCTCCACTCTATTTCACGCCGGGGGCGACACGTTCTGCCCACTGGCGGATGGACGCTTCGCCGAGACTGTTCAACAGTTTCCCTTCGGCCCAGTTCAGTTCCGGATATTCGGCTTTCAGACTTTTTACGCTGTGGTCTATTCCGCTGCCTCCCGATGTGGCAAACGGAACGATTGTCTTGCCTTTCAGGTCATGATTTTCGATGAATGTATTGATTACCCGCGGTGCGAGGTTCCACCAGATAGGATAACCGATAAAAATGACGTCGTAAGCGGCCACGTCCAACTTTTTGCCTGCAAGGGCGGGACGCGACTTCGGATCGTTCATCTCCACCGAACTGCGCGACCGTCTGTCATTCCAATTGAGATCGGCGCTTGTGTAAGATCGGGCAGGCGTAATCGCATAGCATTCCCCGCCCGTAATGTCAGCCAGTTTTTCTGCTGCCCGGGCCGTCGTTCCCGTTGCCGAAAAATAGGCGACCAAAATACGTTTGCCGTTATTCTGTGCCATAATCTGTGTGTTTGTAATTAAAAGTGTAACAATTGCGAATAAAAGAGTTTTTGCTTTCATATCTTCATTTCATTTCGATTTTCTTGATAAAACACATCTTCCGTTTTTCATATTCCGAATGCAAAAGTAGGAAGAACGTCTCGCACCGATTTTGCTGCGAGGCTCAAAATGCTTTGCTGTGCGGCTCAAATCATGCTGGGTGCATAGCCGTATGTCTCCTTATAGATTTTCGAGAAATGGGAAAGATTCTTGAATCCTACATCGAAGCAGACTTCCGTTACCTTTTTCTTGCCGGATTTTATCAGGTCGTGTGCGGCCTCCAACCGCCGTTTGATAAGCCATTTCTGTGGCGTGAGATTGCTCACTTTCGCAAAATCGCGTTTGAATGTCGCCAGACTGCGGCCGGTATAACTTGCAATGTCTTCCATCGACAAGTCATACATGTAGTTTTCGTTCAGATAATCGAGAATGTCGATTTTCCAGGGATCGACAAAATCGAACAGCGAGGCATACAGGCTCTTGTCGGTATTGAGCAGCACATAGACCCCTTCTGTCATTTTCAGTTTCAACACATCGTCGGAAGGCCGCACACCCGCATCGAAATAAGGGATCAACGACTCGAACAGACTGCGTATGTCCGGACGGTTATTCGGCAATACCCGCAGGCTCACTTTTTCCCGTTTCGATTCCATGCGAATCTCTTTCCTGTCGAGCGTTTGATAGAACTCCCGCAAAAACGGTTTCGTAAATTTCAGCACGATGGAGCGATACGGATGCTCCGGGTCGGCATGTTTCTGCAGCCACATCCGGTTATCCCGCCGCATGAAAGCGCACTCGCCCGGATGCAATACCGTCTTCTTTCCACGTTCCTCTATTTCCAATCCGCCGGAACACAGATAGATAAGCGTATGTTCCCGATTCTCGTGGGCACAGCCTCTATCGTCGGTGAAAAAACTTGCTATAAGGATGTTCGAGCAGTCGAACACTTCTAATCGTTCCATATCAATCTCCTTTTTTACAAAAATAAGGATTTGTATGAATCCGTGTTTTGTTGTACGGCTCATTTTTACAATTGGAGCATCGGGCGGCCCGGATATCGGAGAAGAAAATAAAAGCGGCGGCGCACGGGGCAAAGCCAAAAAATTCCAATAATAGTTGCAGGTAAAAAAATAATCCCTATCTTTGCACTCCCCGATTTTGGGACAAAACAATTAATAATCGCTTAGCAAAATGTCAGAATATTTAGCATCGGACAAAAAGCAAGAGATTTTCGGTAAATACGGAAAGTCTAATAAGGACACCGGCTCACCTGAAAGCCAGATAGCCCTATTTTCCTACCGTATCGCTCACCTTTCCGAACATCTGAAAAACAACAAAAAGGACTTTGGCACCCAAAGATCCCTGCTCAGATTGGTAGGTAAAAGGCGTCGTCTTCTGGATTATCTCAAATCCAAAGACATCGAGAGATACAGGAATATTGTGAAGGCGTTGAACCTTCGTAAATAATAAAGAAAAAACATGGGAAAAGGGGATGATTGCTGCGAGTCATCCCCTTTCTTCTTTTATCCGTGACCCATTCTTCCGAAGCCCTTTTCAAATATCCGGCTCTTCCGAATTTTGCCATTTGCTCAATATCCGTCAATCCTCCGGTACCTGTGTTATACGGACCAGTCCTAATTTCTTCTGTACGGTATCCTCAGTTCCGGAGACGGTCTCCGTTGAACTTTCTTTTTTCCCAAGCTCCATTATCTGGGTTCCCTGAGCATCGTATAATATCGCACGGCTCCCGGATAATACATAAAAAGACTTCATTTCATTGAGAGCCCGGAGGATCATCTGCTCCGTTTCCATATCCCCGCACATCATCATGGTCGTTGCGATAGAACCCGGAACAAGCGACCGGGGATTCCCCTCCTGCTGAGAATAATTTCCCTGAAACGTATTGCATCCGCCGTTTCCGTAAATTTTGTTTTCCCGGGTATCGAAACCTATAAAAGGAACCTTTGCGCTCTTCCCGACAGGTTTCCCGTTTACCGTACAGATCAGCCATTCGCCGTTCAGGGCTTCTATTCCTTCGGAATAACGGATATGCCTGTGTCTGTCTCCTTCCGGAGATCCGTTGTCTATAACTTCCGTTCCCTCGGCTGAAGCCACTCCAATACTGTCTTTTTCAACTTGTTCTTCTTTAGTACTCTTTTGCAGAACCATAATCTGTTTCCCCTCCGTATCATATAAGGCGACCTTATCGCCCCGGGCGGGTCCCGATTCGCCTGCCGGCGCAAAAGAAGCCACTTCAGGCAAAGTCTCCAGAATGCTGAGTTCGAGAGCCATGTCCGGACATGCCATACGGGTGGTCGCCACAGGACCTATCGACAGGGCCCCCGGTTTGAGCGAATCCGCCTCGAATGAACCCATCATCCGGTTGCATCCGGCATTCCCGTAAATACGTCGGGCCGCATAATCGAATCCGATAAACGGAGTATTCCCCAATGAATCTGCCTGCACCGTCTGGCCGTTTACTTCCGCAATTGTCCACTCGCCGTCCAAGGCGGAAGGAGACATCACGTTCGACTCAGTCCCGCACGAAAACGGCAAAATAAGAGTTAAGCACATAAGCCTTAGAAAAAAAACCGTTTTTTTCATAATATCCGTTTCATTAATTGATTTATGCTGGTAAAGATACGATAAATTTCAACTGGAAAGTCGGGAAACAGACATAATTTACGGGGAAAACTCTCCCGATAACGAATTATTTATATCTTTGTAAGATATTTGCAAAATTTTTTATAAAATACACGGCCTGCCAACAAAGGCGACTCGCGGCGGGAAGTGTTGCTGAAAGAATTAATAATAAACTCTCATCGGGAGAGGCGAGTCGCATTTGAAAAATATGAATGTAGTGAAAAAGGCCATCTTATTAGACGATGGCAGAACCATTGAAATTGAGACCGGTAAATTAGCCAAGCAGGCCGATGGAGCGGTAGTTGTCAAAATGGGAAACACAATGCTTCTGGCTGCGGTCACCTGCGCCAAGGAAGCTAAAGAAGATGTGGATTTCATGCCTTTGCAGGTAGATTACAAAGAGAAATTCGCCGCCGCCGGAAGATTCCCCGGAGGCTTCATGAAACGGGAGGGCAGGGCCTCCGATTATGAAATCCTAATCGCCCGACTGATCGACCGCGCATTACGTCCTTTATTCCCGGATGATTTCCACGCAGAAGTTTTCGTAACCGTCAATCTTATTTCCGCCGATAAGGAGATCATGCCCGATGCCTTAGCGGGTCTGGCAGCCTCCGCAGCGCTGGCCGTAAGCGATATACCGTTCAACGGTCCTATATCCGAAGTAAGGGTGGCACGCATCAACGGGGAATTCTGCATCAATCCTACTTTTTCCGCTTTGGAAGAAGCGGATCTGGACATTATGGTAGCGGCGACCCTCGACAACATCATGATGGTGGAAGGTGAAATGAAAGAGGTGAGCGAGAAGGTAATGCTGGATGCGATTAAGTTCGCCCACAATGAGATAAAGAAACAATGCCAGGCCCAGATAGAACTGATGGCGGAAGTAGGCAAAACCGAAAAACGGACGTATTGCCACGAGAAAAACGATGAGGAACTCCGTCAGGCCGTTCATGAATATTGTTATGACAAATGTTACGCCATCGCCAAGAGCGGCACCGCCAAACATGAAAGGACCGATGCCTTCGATGCGCTGGAACAGGAATTTTTGGAAACGATACCGGAAGAGGAAAGAGAGGAAAAAACTCCGATGGTAGCCCGTTATTTCCATGCAGTAGAAAAAGAAGCGATGCGGAATATGATTCTGAACGAGGGTATCCGGTTAGACGGCCGCACCACCACCCAGATCCGCCCGATCTGGTGCGAAGTGGACTATCTTCCGTGCGCCCACGGCTCTGCAATCTTCACCCGCGGCGAAACCCAGTCCCTTACGACCGTAACCTTAGGGACGAAGTTAGATATGAAGGAAATGGATGAGGTATTGGTTCAGGGATCCGAGCCGTTCGTCCTCCATTATAATTTCCCGCCGTTCTCTACGGGAGAGGCAAAAGCGCAAAGAGGAGTCGGCAGAAGGGAAATCGGACACGGCAACTTAGCTTACCGGGCCTTAAAACCGATGGTTCCTACGGGAGAAGAAAACCCGTATGCCGTACGGGTAGTATCGGATATTCTGGAATCCAACGGTTCTTCCTCCATGGCTACGGTCTGCGCCGGCACCTTGGCATTGATGGATGCAGGTATCCAATTGAAAAAACCCGTATCCGGAATCGCCATGGGATTGATTTCCGACCCGAAAACCCAAAAATACGCCATTCTGTCCGATATTCTGGGAGATGAAGATCACTTGGGAGACATGGACTTTAAGGTAACCGGCACCAAAGACGGCATTACCGCCACCCAGATGGATATCAAAGTGGACGGTCTGTCTTACGATGTCCTGGAACAGGCGTTAGAACAGGCACGCCAGGGCCGCATGCATATTATGGGGGAGATGATGAAAACTATCAGCGCTCCGCGTCCAGATCTGAAACCGCACGCGCCTCGCATCGTCCAGATTACCATTCCGGGCGAATTTATCGGAGCAGTAATCGGAACCGGCGGAAAAGTCATCCAGGAAATCCAGAAAACGACAGGTACCACCATCACCATTACGGAACAGGATGAATTGGGTATCGTAGATATCTTCGGAGACAATAAAGAAGGGATGGATGCCGCCCTGAAATGGATCAAGGATATCACCACCGTTCCGGAAGAGGGGAACATCTATAAAGGCAAGGTCGTTTCCATTCTGGAATTCGGAGCTTTCGTACAGATATTGCCGGGCAAGGAAGGTCTGTTGCACATTTCCGAACTGGACTGGAAGAAAGTAGATAAAGTGGAGGATGTCCTGAAAGTCGGCGACGAGGTAGAGGTGAAACTGCTCGAAATCGACAGCAAGACCGGCAAGATGAGACTTTCGCGCAAAGCGCTTCTCGAAAAGCCGGAAGGATATGTAGAACCTGTACGCAGACCGCGTCCGGAAGGAGACAACCGCGGAAGGCGGGACGGCGGAGCCAGAAGGAATGACCGCGGCCCGAGAAGAGAGGATCGCGGCAGACGCGATGACAGGAGAGACGACCGTCGGGACGAAAGAAGAGACAGCGGCAAAGAAGATTCCCGCGACGGCGGACAAAACAATCCGGCAGAATAATCTCCTTCCACGGGAAACATGGAAAAGGGGATGGCTCGACAATAAAAAGCCATCCCCTTTATTTTCAATAATTCTCTTTTAAATATTCAGCGTTTCCCCTTCCGATTTGGCGATAACGGCCGCCGCACAAGTATTTCCATACGTATTTACAGCGGTCCGCGGCATATCGCACAACTGTTGTACGGCCAATACCAAACCGATTCCTTCCAAAGGCAGCCCCACTACCGACAAGACGACGGTAATCATTACCAGTCCCGCCATCGGGATGCTCGCCGTACCGATAGCCGCCATCAGCACGGTAGCCACGACCATCAATTCCTGGCCGATGGACAGATCTATTCCGTAGGCCTGGGCAATAAATATAACCGTAACGCCTTCGTATAATGCGGTTCCGTTCATATTCACGGTCGCTCCGAGCGGCAGGGTAAAACTGGCGATCTTATTGGAAACGCCCGTTTTTTCCTGAATGTCCTTTAAGGCTATCGGGAGCGCAGCTGCAGACGAGCAGGTAGAGAAAGCGGTCAGGATAGCCGTGGACATCTGGCTGATATGTTTCCACGGATTTCCCTTGCCCAATAAATATACGATCAACGGCAATACGATCAATCCGTGGATCAGACAGCCGGCCCATACGATCAAGGTATAAAATCCCAGACTGCTCAGAACTCCTATCAGTTTTTCATGATCGCCCGCCTGATCGCCTACCATGGTGGCGACTATGGCGAATACCCCTACGGGTGTGAATTTTATCACGAATAGGGTAATCTGCATGATAATATCGAAAAACCCATTGAAAAGATCGGTGAGCATGACCCGGGTCTTGTCATTGGATTTGGTTATGAAAAATCCTAACAGAATGGAGAAAAATATGATAGGAAGCAGATTGCCATTCGCCAGCTCGGCAAAAATGTTGTCGGGAATAATTCCTACGATCTGATCTATGAATGAAACCTGCGTGGCCTTGATTCCTTCCACCGACTCGCTGAAATTAGTGGAAGCCCCCACCCCGGGTTGGAATATATTTACTAAAGAAAGACCTATAACTATGGCTATCAGGGTAGTTACAATATAAAATAAAAATGTTTTCCCGGCTATACGGCCCAGATCGGACGATTTGCCGATGCTCGCCACCCCCATTACCAAAGAGGAGAATACCATGGGGATAATGATCATTTTCAATGCCCGCAAAAACATATCGCCGGCCCATTTCACATAATGGGTATAGTCATAAAAGAAATACCCGAACACGCCTCCTATCAGGATGGCGATCAGTATCTGCCAATGTAATGCTAATTTGGTTTTCACAACAGGTCAAGTTCTAATTGGTTAGTTACGATATAGATAAATGAAATTTAACGGTTGTTTTCCGGTGCATATAAATAAGAAATGCAGGCATTGGCCAAGGCTGCCAGACAGTCGATGCTCATGGATTTATCCAATCCCGTATAATCGTAGGCGATAGGAAGTTCGGTGCAGGCGCAAACCACCGGCAATTTTTCTTTTTCCCATAGTTCCCCGATAATTTTTTTATACATCCGGCCCGCTTCTTCGCGGCGTCCGGCCTTTACTAAGTCCGTCACATCGTGAATGATTATATTTTGCTCCGGAGACGGTATCCGGAACCGGTATCCCATCGCCTCGGCATGACGCTGGTACAGGCCGGTCTTCATGGTTCCGAGCGTGGAGGTGAGCCATGCCCCTTGCGCAGATGCGGTCCGGGCTTCGCGGATGGTCTCGTCTATTATATGGATCAGGTGCATGGGGATTTCGTCGATCATTTCGTCCAGAAAAAAATGGGCGGTATTGCAGGTAACGGCCAACACCTCGGCGCCCCATTCATGCAGGCACGCGATTCCCCTGCGGATATCGGCCCGGGGATCGGGTCCTTTACCCAATAAATACGTCGTTCTGTCGGGAGTAATGGTATTGGAATATACGATCATCTGAGGATGTTCCTGATCGCAGGAAGCAGGAGCTTTCTCCGCCAGCAAGCGTAAAAAATCGGCAGTGGCGGCGGGTCCCATTCCTCCCAGGACACCTAAAACTTTTTTCGGTCTCATGAGTAAATCTCGGTTAACAATTTAAGTGTGTTAAAAAATGCATACAAATATACATAATAATAGTTTATATCAATTAATTATTAAAACCGGAGGGCAACAAAACGGGAAACGGGACACCGGCGTCTTCCGGCATCCCGTTCCATTATGAAAACCAAACTATTCGGAGTCATTATTCTCCGAAACTCCTACCAGATGTTCAGAGGACGTCCGTTCATGATTTGATGAACCTCCGCCTTCACAGCCTCCAATACCTGAGGATCATCCGGATGGCTCAATACCTTGTCTATCAGATTCACGATAACCGGCATATCTTTTTCTACCAGACCTCTGGAAGTAACCGCAGGAGTTCCTACGCGGATACCGGAAGTTTGGAAAGGAGAACGGCTGTCGAATGGAACCATATTTTTATTAACGGTGATATCGGCCTGAACCAACGTTTTCTCGGCTACTTTTCCGGTCAGATCCGGGAACTTGGTCCGCAGGTCGATCAGCATTACATGGTTGTCGGTGCCGCCGGATACCACTTTATACCCTTTTTCAATAAATGCCTCCGCCATAGCGGCCGCATTCTTTTTTACCTGAATCTGATATTGTTTGAATTCCGGTTGGAGAGCCTCGTAGAAGGAAACGGCTTTGGCTGCGATGCAATGTTCCAGCGGTCCGCCCTGGATGCCCGGGAACACGCTCGAATTCAATACGGCGGACATTTTCTTGATCTCCCCTTTAGGAGTTTTGATTCCGAAAGGATTATCGAAATCTTTTCCTATCAGGATGATACCGCCTCTCGGCCCTCTGAGGGTCTTATGGGTAGTAGAGGTTACGATATGTGCGTATTTTACCGGATTCTTCAACAAACCTGCAGCGATCAGTCCGGCCGGATGGGCCATATCCACCATGAAAATGGCGCCTACTTTGTCGGCGATGGAGCGCATCCGTTCCCAATCCCATTCGCGGGAATAAGCGGAAGCTCCCCCCACTATCAGTTTGGGTTTATGCTCCAATGCTATTTTTTCCATCTCATCGTAATCTACCAGCCCGGTTTCTTCATTCAGGTGATAAGCGACGGCTTTATATAAAATACCCGACATATTCACCGGAGATCCGTGTGTCAGATGTCCTCCATGTGCGAGGTCGAGCCCCATAAAGGTATCTCCCGGTTTCAGACAGGCCATGAATACCGCCATATTGGCCTGAGCGCCGGAGTGAGGCTGCACATTGGCATATTCGGCATCGAATAACTGGCATATACGGTCGATGGCCAGCTGTTCCACCTGGTCCACTACCTCGCATCCGCCATAGTATCTTGCGCCGGGATAACCTTCTGCATATTTATTGGTTAATACTGAACCCAAAGCAGCCAGCACCTGGTTGCTTACGAAGTTTTCGGAGGCGATCAGCTCTATCCCGTGAAGCTGTCTGTTTTCCTCTTTCTTAATCAAATCCGCTATTTGTAGATCCTGTTTCATATTTTTTAATTTTTGCTAAATCTGTATTATTGATTAAAAGTAAACTCTATATTTCATAAGCAAATTACTACAAATATATAAATTAAATCCCTTATCTTTGCCGCAGGTACGAAAACTTTTTCGGATGTTCAGAAAATTACGTAACGACGAGTTGGGAAGGCTATCGGCGGAAGAATTCAAAAAATCGGAAAAACTGCCGGTGGTTTTAGTATTGGACAATATCAGAAGCCAGCACAATATAGGATCCGCATTCAGAAGTTCAGACTCTTTCCGGGCGGAGAAAATATTTCTTTGCGGGATATGCGCCGTGCCTCCTACTCCGGAAATCCATAAGGCGGCCTTAGGCGCCGAGTTTTCGGTAGAATGGGAATATTTCCGGGAAACGGCCGCTGCGGTAGAGAAACTTAAGGGACAAGGATATACCGTTATCAGCGTGGAACAGGCAGAGAATTCGGTTTCCCTCGAAAAGCTGGAGCTGTCGGGAAGTAAAAAATACGCCCTGATTTTCGGGAACGAGGTAAAGGGAGTCCAGCAGCAAATAGTGGATATGAGCGATTCCGTGCTGGAGATTCCGCAATTCGGCACCAAACATTCCCTGAACGTTTCCGTTTCGGTAGGAATCGTGCTTTGGGAATGCTGTAAAGCACTCCGGATAATCGGATAAGATTTAAATTCTATCGATATGAGAATATTCAAAAAAATCCTTCTGCTAATTTGTATCGCCGGAGTCGGCGTATGCAGTACAGAAAGCCTTTGCGCACAGCGTAAAAGCGACAACAAACAAGCGCGGCAGCAAAAAGAGACGGCTGCTGCCGATACGGTAAAAAAAGAAACGGAGGCAAAAACGCCTGTTCCGCTGGAAAAATTCATCCGTCCCGACGCTTCGTCAATGCAGGGACTGACTACCGTTTATAAACAGAACGGAAAATATTATCTGAACATAAACGACACTTTGCTGGGAAGGGATATCCGGATGGTAAGCCGTATCTCAAGAGCGGCGGAAGGGATCCAGAACAGCTATGCGGGCGATGTCATCAACTCGGCCATGTTCCGTTTCGTGAAAGGTCCCGACAACAAGATTTTCTTGAAAAGCCTTCAGTATGAAATGCGTTCAGACACCTCGGCCGCCATGTTCCAGAATGTGGAGCATTCCAATTATCCGGCTATTGTCGCAACGTTCCCTATCAAGGCCCGTTCCATAGACAATAAAGACAATATCATCGATGTAACGGACTTTTTACTATCCGACCCCGAATATCTGTTTTTTTCAAAATGGCAAAAAAAGAGGTTCAAACTGGGTTCTCTGCAAAAGGACAAATCCTATATAGAAGGAATCAAGACCTTTCCCCTCAATACGGAAATGAAAGTAGTAAATACCTATTCCAGGGAGGAAAACGAACCTACCATCACCTATATGCTGAACGCATCTTTCGTATTGCTTCCGCGTATCCCGATGGTCGCACGCTACGCCGATGCGCGAGTAGGATACTTCACCGAGACTTATACCGATTTCGATAAGAACCCCCAGCGGGTGGAAAGAACCCGCCTTATCACCCGGTGGCGTCTGGAACCCAAACCGGAAGATATGGAAAAATACCGGCGGGGCGAACTTGTGGAGCCGGCCAAGCCGATTATATTCTACATAGATCCGGCAACTCCAAAAGAATGGGTGCCGTATCTGATCCAGGGGGTGAACGACTGGCAGGGAGCCTTCGAAAAAGCCGGATTCAAAAATGCCATTTATGCGCTTGAAGCTCCTTCACCCGCACAGGATTCCACCTGGTCCTTAGAAGATGCCCGACATTCGGTAATCGTCTACAAACCATCCGACATTGCCAATGCCAGCGGTCCCCACGTAAGCGACCCGCGCTCGGGAGAAATTCTGGAAAGCCATATAAACTGGTACCACAATGTAATGTCCCTGCTCAGGAATTGGTATTTCATCCAGGCATCCCCTTCCGACCCCGGAGCCCGGAAGATGACTTTCGACCCGGAGCTTATGGGACAGTTGATCCGTTTTGTCTCCTCCCACGAAGTCGGACACACGCTGGGACTGAGGCATAACTTCGGAGGTTCCTCCCATTACACCGCCTCGCAGTTGAGAGATCCCGAATTTTTAAGGGAAAACGGAAATTCCGCTTCCATAATGGATTATTCCCGTTTTAATTATGTGGCGCAGCCGGAAGACAATGTTCCGCGGGAACAATTATTCCCTAAAATAGGTCCTTATGACAAATGGGCCATCGAATGGGGCTACCGGAGATATCCGGATATAAACGATCCTCAAAAAGAACTTTCCCTGTTAAACAAACAGATTATAGAAAAATTGCGCAATCCCGTTTATGAATTCGGAACCGAAAGCGATCCCGATGATCCGCGCTACCAAAGGGAAGATCTGGGAGCCGATCACATGGAAACGAATGAACTGGGTATTAAAAACCTGAAATATATCATGGGCCGTCTGGGAGAATGGACCAAAGAGCCTAACGAAGATTACCAAAACCTGAAGATTCTCTACGGAGAGATCGTGACACAATATAACCGCTATAACAACCACGTGGCAAAATGGATCGGCGGCATCTACACGAATCCTAAAAAAGTGGAACAGCCCGGTCCTGTGGTTTCTTACGTAGAAAAAGAAAAACAGGAAAAAGCGATGGACTTCCTGAAACGGAATCTGTTCGATCCCCAGCTATGGCTTATACCGGAAGATGTGCTGAATAAAACCGGAGACAAAACAGGAACGATTATGGAAGACACCTATAGTTCCGTATTAAAAAATATCCTCAGCAAACGGGTTCTTCTAAATCTTTACAACGCACAAATAGCTTTAGGAAACAAGGCTTACTCTCCGGAAGATCTGTTCGCCGGACTCGACCGCATGATCTGGGTTCCCCTGACCTCCGGAAATGAGAAAGATATTCTAAGGCGCCTCCTGCAAAAATCCTATACGGATGCCCTGACACATCTTTATGCCGACCTTTCCCAAAAAGACAACAGCGATGCGGTTTCGCTTGTCTATTATCAATTATCGGAACTGGAGAAAAAATTAAAATCGCAGGCGGTTTCCGCTCCGGCAATCAATAAAGCCCATTATCTGTACCTGGCCGACAAAATAGACCGGGCCCTGACGGAAACGGAACACCCGGAAGCGAAAAAATAGTACTCCGAAAGGATACCTCCGCATACTTGAACCGCACTCCAAAAGTCGACAAACTAACTTCGGGAGTGCGGTTTTTTATCACGGAACAAAAGAAAATTTACGGATTCATCATATCGGTATTCCGGTAATTGAGAATTTCGTAAATTGCCTCGATAGCCGTAGCGGCCGGCCCTTTGGGATCGATCATTTTTGCCTTATTGTAAGCATTGATCGCATCTCCCCACAATTGCTGCCGCCGGTAAATTCCCCCCAGCAGATACCACGCATACGAATTCCCCGGCTCTCTTTCAAGCAGAAGATTCAGCTGGTCGTAGGCCTGATCCAACTTTCCTTCCCGTAACAGGGCCTCTATTTCCAACGTGGTGAGTATTTGCGATATGGCTTTCTTTTTATCCATAACCTTATTTTACTAATCCGGAAAATCCCATAAACGCCATAGCGAGAATTCCCGCCGTCACCAAGGCTATCGGGATACCCTTGAATGCTTTTGGAACATTGGAAAGTTCCAATTGTTCTCTCAGGCCCGCAAATAATGTCATGGCAAGTCCGAATCCCAATGCGCTCGCGATGGCATATACGACCGATTGCCCCAAATTCAGCAGATGGGCATCGCCTCCGAATGTGAACTCTTTGGTAACCACCATAATGGCCACACCCAATACGGCGCAGTTAGTGGTAATCAGCGGAAGGAAGATTCCCAACGCCTGGTACAGGGACGGGCTTATTTTTTTAAGGATGATTTCCACCATCTGCACCAGCGATGCAATGACCACGATAAAGGTAATGGTTTGCATGAATTCGATATGCAAAGGCACCAGAATATAATACTGCACCATATAGGTAACTAAAGTCGCTACGGCCATCACGAAACAAACCGCCCCCGACATACCCACGGCGGTGGACACTTTGTTCGATACCCCTAAAAACGGGCACACCCCCAGAAACTGGGCCAGCAATATGTTATTGACAAAAACAGCCGAAATAATAATCAGAATATATTCCATAATTTACCTGTTTTAGGAGATTTTAGTTTTAGCTTTATTAAACAGCACCATCAGATACCCCAGAACGATAAAGGCACCCGGAGCCAGCACGAAAGCGAGCATGCCGTCCGCATCCGCGAGCTTGTGGCCGAATACGGAAAGCCCTCCGAACAATTCCCGCACGAAACCCAGCACGGTAAGGGAGCATGCAAAACCTAACCCGATTCCTAATCCGTCGAATGCAGACCGGATTACGGAGTTTTTGGAAGCGAAGGCTTCAGCCCTGCCTAAGACGATACAGTTCACTACGATCAACGGTATAAACAATCCGAGCGTTTCATATAAAGCGGGAACATAGGCCTGCATGACGAACTGAACGATCGTAACGAAAGCCGCTATGATCACGATATAACAGGGGATCCTCACTTTTGCGGGAATAAACGACGCTACGGAAGAGATCGCCATATTGGACAATACCAATACGACCATCGTAGCCAGTCCCATGCCCAATCCGTTCATGGCGGAAGTAGTCGTTCCCAAGGTAGGACACATTCCCAGCATAAGAACGAATGTGGGATTTTCCTTTATAATTCCTTTGGTAATTAAACTCAAATTGCTCATAACTATTTCTGTTGAATGTCCTTAAATGTTTTATATGCAGTCTCCACCGCATCGCAGAATGCACGGGAGGATATAGTGGAAGCCGTAATGGCATCTACATCGCCGCCGTCCTTCTTAACGGACAGATGAAAGGTTTCCGGATTTTTACCGTTGAACTGGACGCTGAAATTGCTTTTTTTCACATCTATCTTATCTCCCAGTCCGGGCGTTTCCGTATGGGAAATGACCGCCGTATTGTAAATCGTCCCGTCCGGCTCAAAACCGACCATCAGCACGATCGCGCCCCCGAATCCTTTGGAAGTGGCTGCCTCGATCGCATATCCTACAATTTCCCCGTCCTTTTTAGCCGGATAGACCATAGAAGTTTTTCCGTCTGTCGTCACTTCGAATTTTTCGGCTGAAGGATCGTTGTCGAAATCGGGCACCACGCCTGAAATGGCACTATTCACTTTGGCGATTTTCGCGGCATCGATCAGATCTTTGGTCAGGGCGTAAATTCCGCCTACTCCCGCAGAAGCGACTAAGCAAACCACGAAAAGAGTAATTACCATATTACTGAAAGTAGATTCCTTTGCCATCTTTATTTCCTCCCGAATCTTTTAGGTTTTACATACATGTTAATCAGCGGAACGGTAGCGTTCATGATCAGAATCGCGAAAGAGATTCCCTCCGGATACGACCCGAACTGGCGGATAAGCACCGTAATGATCCCGATGCCTATTCCGTAAATTACCATTCCTTTATGACTCATAGGAGAAGTCACGTAATCGGTTGCCATAAAAATGGATCCTAACAGCACGCCTCCCGTCAAGAGATTGAACAGCGGATCCGTATAACGGGTAGAATCTACTCCCCACAAAATACCGGAAAATACGGCCACCGTTCCCAGGATCGCTATCGGGATATGAGGGGCAATGACTTTGCGCACGAGTAAATAAACCAATCCGATGAGAAGTGCCAACGCCGAGATCTCTCCGACCGATCCGACCCTGGCGAAAAGCATCTGCGTATATGAAAAATCATGTTCGGCGAAAATCTGTTGGAGAGTCTCCCCTTTGCTGAGCGCCTCTTTCACGATTCCGAGCGGAGTAGCTCCGGAAGAAGCATCGATTGCGCTCCCGAACCATGAATCCGGCATAGTCCAGTCCGTCATGATAACAGGGAAAGAAACCAGCAGGAATACGCGGCCCACCAAAGCGGGGTTGAACAGATTCTGTCCGAGTCCTCCGAAAGTCATTTTGGCGATACCGATAGCCACGATGGACCCGATGACCATAATCCACCACGGAGCATTCGGGGGCAGGTTCATAGCCAATAGAATACCGGTTACGGCCGCCGAATAGTCGCCGATGGTGACCTTGGTCCTCAACATATATTTTTCAATCAGGTATTCCACCGCCACACAGGCGGCAACCCCTATTAATGTCAGTCTGAGAGCGGAAAAACCAAAGAAATATATTGAAACCGCCAGAGAAGGGAGCAACGCGATAATGACGTCCCTCATCAAGTTTCTGGTATTATCCTTCCCGTGAATATGGGGAGAAGGCGATACAAGCAGTTTTTTCATCAGTATAATTTTTTAATTTAAGTAGTGTTCATTAATTTTTCGGACGGCTTCGCATAATCCTCATGACCTGCCCTTTCGCAAGACGGATCATATCCAGCAACGGGATATAGGCCGGGCATGTAAAAGAACAGCACCCGCACTCTATGCAATCATATACCCGGTTCGCTTCCAGATCGTCCATCCGGCCGGCTCTTCCTAACTTGTTCAATAAATAAGGCTCGAGTCCCATCGGACAAACCGATACGCATTTGGCGCACCGGATGCAGTTGCCCTCTTCCTTCCTTTTGGTCTGTTTTTCCGTCAGGAACAATACGGAAGAGGAACCTTTTAAAGTAGGCGCATCTATATTGCACATGGCCTTGCCCATCATCGGTCCGCCGCTAATCACTTTAACCGCTTCTTCCGGCACCCCGCCCACGGCCTCGATGATTTTGCTTATCGGCGTACCTACCCGGTGTTTGAAATTCCGCTGCTGCGGACAGCATTCTCCGGTAACGGTCAGAATACCCTCGAACAACGGTTTGTTTTTCTGCACGGCTTCATATACCGCCAACGCAGTGCCCACGTTCTGAACCACCGCACCCGTATCTATCGGGAGTCCCATGGATGGAACCTGACGGCCTACCACCGCATCGATCAATTGCTTTTCACCTCCCTGGGGATATTTCTTCTTCAACGGCACTATCTGAATATCCGGATATTTTTCCGAATATCCGCTCAGTACCCGGATCGCTTCCGGTTTGTTTTCTTCTATCCCGACAAAACCTTTCGTTACCCCCAGCGCCTTCATCATGATAGCGGCGCCTATAAGCACCTGCTCGGGCATCTCTATCATGACCCGGTAATCGGACGTCAGATACGGCTCGCATTCCGCCCCGTTTATAATCAGGAATTCCGCCTTTTTCCCCGGAGGCGGCGAGAGTTTCACATTGGTAGGGAATGTAGCCCCTCCCAATCCTACTATGCCGCATTCGGCTATCCGTGCGATGATTTCCTTTTGATCCAGTTTTATTTCCCTCACGATATCTTCAGACCGGTCGATCCCTTCCATCCACTCATCCCCTTCCACATCGATTATAACCGCTTTGCATAAATTCCCGGCCAGATCCTTTACCATTTCTATGGATTTGACCGTACCGGAAACGGAGGAATGTACCGGCGCCGAAATGAATCCGTTGGCCTTGGCTATCAGCTGGCCCGTCTTCACCTTGTCGCCTGCCGCCACGACCGGTTCGGCCGGAGCGCCCAGATGCTGAGACATGGATATATATGCCACTTCGGGTATCGGGAAGTTCTCGATAGCCGCACCGGCAGAGATTTTACTATCGCAGGGATGAACTCCGCCTATTGAAAATGTTTTCATATCGCTCTCTGATTTTCCTGGTTATTCACTGATTCTGTTCCGGCTGCTGGAGTTTCAGCTACTGGAGCCTCAACCGCTGGAGTTTGAGCCGTTGGAGTTTCAACTACCGGAGCTTCAACCACCTGCGTCTTAACTGACTGTGTTTCAGCCGCCGGAGTTCCGGCAGCGGGCTGCGGCTCCGCAGGTTTGGCCGGCTTCGGCGGGAAATTGACCGCCAGAATAGCTCCCGTCGGACAAGCCTCCACGCACTTACGGCACAAACGGCATTTATTATAATCTATATAGGATAAATTATCTTTTACGGTAATCGCTTCGAACGGGCATACTTTGGCACATTTCATACATCCGATGCAGGCTGCCGCACAGGCTTTCTTAGCCACACCCCCCTTATCCTTGTTCACACACGATACATATACCCTGCGGGATTTGATTCCTTTGTTCCTCAGTTCTATAATCATGCGAGGGCAGGCTTTCACACAGGCCCCGCAAGCCGTACATTTATTCTCATCCACTTCCGGCAGTCCGGTCTGGGGATTTATATGAATGGCACCGAAACTACAAACCTTTGTACAGTCCCCTTGCCCCAGACAACCGTATTTGCATCCCGTATCTCCCGTATATAGGGAATTCATGACCGCACAGGAGGCCACTCCATCGTATATATTGGTTTTCGGACGGTTCTCGCAGGTTCCCGAACAGCGTACTACAGCCACCATAGGGGCTTTTTCGGCTATCTGAATACCCAATTTTTCCGCTACGAGCTTCATTACGGGATTCCCGCCGACCGGACAGAACAGATTGTCCAGATTGGGAGCCTTCACACAGGCTTCGGCAAAAGCCCGGCAGCCGGCCTGTCCGCACCCGCCGCAATTCGCACCGGGCATCAGAGGCTCTATCTCATCGATGCGAGGATCCTCTTCTACCTTAAATTTCTGTGCTACAAGATATAGCACGACCGCCAGCACAAGTCCCAGAAGACTCAGGCTAACTACGGTAAAAATAATAGTAGTACTCATTTATAGTTATAGTTTTTAGCAATTGTAAACACGAACTTATCCGCTATCCTCCCTCTGAACAAATAAATAATAAAATAATAAATTCCAATGGAAGACAAGGCGATAAGCCCAACCCACAACTCGCTCAGGTTTAAGTTGGGCAAATATAATAATAATATCATTAAAATTATCAACGGAATCACATAAGAAAGCCAGACAGCCTTGTACCCCATAGAGGGAACCATCCGGATGATCACTTCTTCTCCCACCCGGTACGTTTCACCGGAATCATTAGGCACTTGTATAAATTTGATTTCCGAGTCTCCTGCTCCGCAGACGCTTTTCGCATGACAGGAAGCGCACATGGACTTATTCAGAAACCGGGCTGTAATCGACTCGGGAGTAATCTCCGTTATCTCCCCCTTATGTTCTATATATTTATTTCTCGACATTTTTCATTTCAGGTTAATCGAAACAGGTTTTGAATCACTTGATTTTACTGGTCACAGGATACTTCAGCTCCTCCCACTCGGTCAAACGGCCCGACACCTTGCCCACGATAATAGGAGATTCGAACAGCAGCGGTATCTTATTTTCGTCATCCGTAATCCAGATGGTCATCTCTTCCTTTCCGGTAAAAACGTCCCCGGCCACTAACTTGGCGGAAAATTTAAGCGTCTTGAAAGTCCCGAGTCCTTGAATCTTTTTTACTTCCTTGCCCTTATAAATATAATAAAGATCATAGATATCGGTATCGATAGCAAAAGAAATGGGCTGGGGGACATCCGTCGGGATCTTGGAAAAATCCAGAGTTCTGCATGCGAAAAAAAGAGTGACCAAATCATACGTGGCAGCCGTTCCGGGGAGGACGGTATCTCTGGGAGGCCTGTCGTTTTTCTGAACGGTAGCATGTATGTTATAGTTCTCCTTATCGAAATTATATATATTTTTCATGGCATGCTTCCCTTCATAAGTATCCCGATAGAAAGATGCCGGCCGGAGCGTCTGTGCATAGAACCTGCTTTCGAAATGCTCCCGCACCTTGAAAAATATATCGTAAAACTTGAAAGTATGCCCTTCTACCACTGCATGGAAGATACCGTCTCCATATTCCAGCTGCACGGTAGCGCTTCCCACATCCGTATTTATCCCTCCCCATTTATAATTCATGGCATAATGAAGGGTCTCTCCGTCTTTATAAGGCAATTCCCGGGGCTGGCCTTTCAGCCCGCAAGAGAACACGAGACTAAAGAGAACCGCCGATACCGCAACCGGCAGCTTCCCGGCAAGTAATCTCCGGAGAATATATGGTACTGCAAGCGTCATTCTACACCGGTATTATCAAATTCATCGGAAGCATCTAAAAACTCATCCTGCGGCGAATTCATACGAGATCCGTATGCTTTCGAAGAGGCATCCGCATCCGGAAGAGGTACATTAAGGGCGGCATCCGTAATATCCACGAACCGGACTTCCGAGCTGCGGAATCTCATCTGTACATCGCATACCTGACCGTTACGATGTTTTGCGATGATTATTTCTGTCAGGCCCACCTGCGCAGGATCTTCCGCCAGCCCGTAATACTCGGGGCGGTGGATGAACATAACGATATCCGCATCCTGCTCTATGGCGCCGGATTCGCGCAAATCGCTCAATTGGGGCCGCTTGGCGCCGCCGCGGGTTTCCACGGCGCGGCTAAGTTGGGAAAGCGCAACGATAGGAACATTGAGTTCCTTCGCAATCGCTTTCAGGGACCGGGAAATGGCCGACACCTCCTGTTCCCGCATTCCCTTTAATTCCGGAGGTCCCGTCATCAATTGCAGATAGTCTATCACAATCAGTTTCACTCCGGCGGAAGAAACTAACCGGCGTGCTTTGGAACGGAACTCATATATGGAAAGAGAGGGAGTATCGTCTATATATAAAGGCGCCTGGGACAAGGCATTCAGCCGCTCGTTCAGTTGCACCCATTCATGCTCTTCCAATTTCCTTCCCCCTTTGATCTTTTCGGCGGACAAACCCGTTTCGCTGACCATCAACCTTTTGACTAATTGGACCGAAGACATTTCCAACGAGAAAAACGCCACGGGAATCTTATGATCTACCGACATATTCCGCGCCATAGTAAGCACGAAAGCCGTTTTACCTACCGAAGGACGGGCCGCGATGATAATCAGATCGGAAGGCTGCCAGCCCAAAGTTACGCGGTCTATTCCGGTATATCCGCTGGGAATCCCGCTCAGCCCGTCTTCTCTGAGCTGGGCCGATTGCAGATCGTCTATCGCGGCATTGATAATATCCTGTACAGACTGGGTTTCCCGTTTCATATTCCGGTCGGCCAAAGTGAATATTTTCTGCTGGGTGGAATCCAGCAAGTCGTCCACCGAAAGGGAATCATCGAAAGAATCCCGCTGCACCTCATAGGAAATGGAAATAAGTTCCCGTTGGATATATTTCTGCACCAGAATCTTCGTATGGTAATCCAGATGGGCGGCGGCGCCTATTTTCATACTTAGCTGGCTCAGGTAATACGGACCTCCTATTTCTTCCAGATCTTCCGTTTTTTTCAGTTCCTGAGCCACCGTGTAAATATCCACCGGATCATGTCTGAGCGCCAGCGAGGAAATAGCTTTAAAGATTTTCCGGTTGCTCTCCTTATAAAAACACTCCGGCACCAGTACATCCAGCACATCCGCTACGGAATTGGGTTCGAGCAGCAACGCCCCCAGTACGGCTTCCTCTATGTCGATAGCCTGAGGCGGTTTTTTCCCGTTCTCCAATCCTATAAGCTCCAGGTTTTTCAATTGGCCGGAACCCGAAGGACTTTTTCTGTTGAGAGTTTTAGCCATTTCTTTAATAACGTATTTCTAATTATAACTACAAATTTTATTACAGACGGTTCAATGCCCTTATAATAGCTTCTACGGCCATATCGATCTCTTGATCGTTTATACATAGGGGCGGAGCGATCCGGAAAGAGGTGGGCTGGAACAAAAACCAGTCTGTCAGCACCCCTTCTTCCAAAAGTAAATATAATATCTTTTTGGCTTTTTCGCAATCCTTTAAATCTACCGCAATCAGCAAGCCCGCTGCACGTATCTCTTTAACAAGGGGATGCGACTTTAAAGCATCCGTAAATCTTTTGGATTTCCTTTCCACTTCCGCTATCCAGTTTTCCCGCAACAAAATTTTCAAAGCCGCCAACGCCGCCGCACATGAAACCGGATGTCCGCCGAAGGTAGTGATATGTCCCAGCGGAGGATGATCCCGCCAAGCGTCCATCAATTCCTCCGAAGCCGCCAAAGCGCCCAACGGCATACCTCCGCCCAATGCTTTGGCAAGGGTCAGCATATCGGGTTCGACTCCGTATTTCTGAAAAGCGAACATCTTGCCCGTACGGCCGAACCCCGTCTGGATTTCATCGAAAATCAGCAAAGCGCCCGTCCGGGTACATCTATCCCGGAGCGATTTGAGAAATTCCTCCGTCGGGACCTGGACTCCTCCTTCTCCCTGTACCGGCTCTATCAGTACGCAGGCCGTTTTTTCCGTGATGCGGTCCAAAGTCTCCGGATTATTGAATTCTATATGATTCACACAAGGCAGCAGGGGCCGGAAAGAATTCTTGAAATCCTCGCTGCTCATCATGCTGAGCGCCCCGTGCGAACTTCCGTGATACGCATTGTAACAGCTTATCAGCTCTCTCCTGCCGGTTACTCTCTTGGCCAATTTCAACGCGGCTTCGTTGGCTTCGCTACCGGAATTCACATAATAGATCATTTGCAGTTTTTCAGGCAAAAGGGAAGCCAGCAACCGGGCGTGCAACACCTGCGGAGACTGGATCATCTCTCCGTATACCATCAAATGGGCATGCTTTTCCACCTGCTCCTTAACCGCGTCTATCACTTCCCGGTTTCCGTGTCCCACATTGCTGACCGATACCCCCGAAATCAGGTCGATATAGGTCTTGTCGGGACCGTATAAAAAAACACCCTCTGCCTTCCGGATGTCTATACCCAGCGGGGAAGAGGATGTTTGAGCCACATGTTTAAAGAAAAGCTCCCTTAAAATAGAGGGTCTTTGTTCCATAAATTATTCCTGCTCGAATTCCGAACTGACCAGAATCCTTCCGCAATATTCGCATACGATAATCTTTTTGCTCAGGGCAATATCCATTTGTCTCTGAGGCGGAATTTTATTAAAGCATCCTCCGCAGGCATCTCTTTTGACGGTTACCACCGCCAGCTTGTTCCTGGCATTGGAACGCACTTTTTTATAAGCGTTCAACAATCGCCCGTCTATCTGGGATTGAAGCGATTCGGATTCTTTCAGCAAGTCCTCTTCCTCTTTTTTGGTCTCCTCCACAATCGTCTCCAATTCCTTTTTCTTGGCCGCCAGATCTTCTTCGCGCCCTTTGATCCGTTCACCGGCCTGCGCCAAAGCTTCTTTCTTCTCCGCCAAAAGGAGGGTATTGTCCTTTATCTTCTTTTCGGAAAGCTGAACTTCCAGCTCCTGATATTCTATCTCCTTGGAAAGGGAATCGTATTCCCGGTTGTTCTTGACATTATCTCTCTGGGCTTCGTATTTCTCAATCAAAGACCGGCTGTTGAGAATATCTTGTTTTTTCTGGGAAATGAAAGCCTCTGTTTCCTTGATTTCTCTCTGGAGATTGGATATGCGGGTCCGCAAACCCTCTATATCGTCTTCCAGATCCTGCACCTCTAATGGAAGCTCTCCCCTGAGCAGATAGATTTTGTCGATCCGGGTATCGGTTTGCTGCAATTTATACAAAAGGCGCAGCTTCGTCTCCATGCTTCCATCCGGATCCAGATTTTTGGCGATCTGCAACGATGTAAAAGTCTCGCCTTCGATTATCGGAGGGACGACTGTCTTTATTTTTTTACTTGTAGCCATTATGTAAGCTTTAATAGTAATATATGGGATTATTGTTTTCTTTAGTAATTGAAACCGTAAAGTTAGGAAAATTTTTGCAAAGTATTTCGGAGAATAACCGGACAACATCATATTCGCTGTTATAATGTCCTATATCCATTACCATAAAATCGTTTTCGCAAAAAAAGTCGTGGTAGGTAAGATCTCCCGTAATATAGACCTGGGCGCCCTCACTTCTGGCATCGGAGATAAAAGACCGGCCGCTTCCTCCGCAGACCGCCACCCGCCGGACAAGAGATTTCAACGGGCGCGAAGTGCGCAGCCGGGGAATCCCCATTTTTTCCTGGACGAATTTCACGAACTCTCCGGCCGTCAGAGGGGTCTTCATGTCTCCGACCGCTCCGAATCCATCGGCCTGCAAGGGCCGGACACCGGTCAGCTCCAACTTGTGCGCCATCAGTCCGCTGACTCCCCCCGCCGCCTTATCCATATTGGTATGGGCAGAATACACTACGATTCCGTGCCGGATAGCCGTTTCGATAATCCTGCCCGTAATATGCTCCGGTGTTACGGATTTTAACTTTCCGAATATAAGGGGATGATGCGCTATTACCAGATCGCAGCCCTCCCGGACCGCTTCCCGCATCACATTTTCCGTACAATCCAGGGCGATCAGGGCTTTCCCGACTTCCTTATCGGGATTCCCGACGGAAAATCCGGAATTATCCCAGCTTTCCTGCATGGAAAGAGGTGCGAAATCTTCTATAGGCTTTACAACCTCTCTTGCCGTCATATTTTTCCCGGTTTAATTTTATTTAACTTCCAATATACTATGCCTCGGCATAATCCGGATCCTCTTTGTCTTCTGTCGGGACATCCCCGCTTTCTTCTTCCGGATCTTTTGCCGGGTTATCTGCCGGAGCCTCTCCCGGAGCCGTTAATGAAGCCGATATTTCCAGCAATTTCTCCTTTATGCCATTGAGCCGGCTTATCACATCCATCCGCTGATCTTCTCCCGTAATATTATCCTTCATCCGTCTGGCCGCGCCTTCAAGCGTCATTCCCCGTTCCTTCACTAAATAATAGATGACTTTGAAATTGGCCAGATCCTGGGCCGTAAACAGCCTGTTGCCTTTTTTATTTCGTGCAGGCTTAATGAAATCCGGAAACTTCTGGGCCCAGAAACGTACCAAGGAGGTATTTTCTCCCAAGATCCGGGAAACTTCGCCGATCGAATAATACAGTTTCTCAATGGTTTTCTCTTTGTACGGCATATTATCAAGAATTATTAAAATTAATCCAGCGATTGGCCCGTATTGGCCGTAATGGTCGCCATCTCCCGGAACATCGCAGGGTTGAGATCCGCAAAGAAATAATTGATCGGATCCAGATTTTCCTCTTCGTAAATTATTTCATAATGCAGATGGGGTACAAAAGACATGCCCGACATACCGATTCTTGCAATTACCGCTCCCTGTTCTATTTTCTGTCCCTGCCTGACCAATATATCCCCCAAATGCGTATAACGCGTAACATACCCGTTCTGATGGTTTATGGTTATCGTATTCCCCTCCCCTCTCTTGGAATGCACGGTTTTTTCCACGATTCCGCGGGCGGGAGCGATAATCTCCGTACCGGTGGCACCCAGCAGATCGATTCCCCCGTGCATAACCACGCTCTTATAAAACGGATTGATCTTCTTTCCTACGGAGGCCCCGGTCTGGCTGATGGAAAAATTCCTCACAGGCACTATGGACGGAATATTCCGGACATCCTCGCCCAGTTCTTCAAAAGCCTTCCCGATCATGGAAATGGCCTCATCCACATTCCCCGCCTGACTCTCGATTTTCCGGATCTCTTCCCGGGAACGGTCGATTATCTTCTCATTATGAAGGGTATCTATCTGGTCGAGGAATCCGTTGTCATCCGAACCGTCATAAAGGAAACGGGGAGGGTCCGCATCGAATATGCTCCTGTAGATTTCCCGGTCCTTTATCTGGAGACTCTGCACCGCATTATCCAGCAAGTCCATCTTCCGGGCCATCTTTTTGTATTCTTCTTCCAAGATTTTATTTTCCCTGCCAAGCTGCCGCTCCTGATCCGTACTGAAAAAAAGAGAAATGACCAGATAATAAAGAACCGCCAGGAGAATGCTGACAACAATATACTTGACGATTCTCTTGACCCAATCCTTTACATTTTTTTTATCTTCGACAAATTTTAGCTGTTCCCTATTGAATTTATATTTCCCCATTATCCCATATTTTTGATTCTGGGCTTGATCATTGCATGGTACGGTTCTCCTTTCAGATCGGGATTATAATAATTTAAAGGATTCACACGATTATTCTTGTACAGCACTTCATAATGCAGATGGGACCCTTTGGATCGTCCGGAATTCCCCACCCGCGCGATTTCTTCTCCCCGCTGCACATAATCGCCCTCTTTAACGAACACTTCGCTTAAATGCGCATACCGCGTTTTATATCCGAATCCGTGATCGATCACTATTTCGTTTCCGTACCCGAAGAAATTGAATCCCACTTCCACCACCTTGCCGGAACCGGTAACGAATACGGGTTCTCCCGTAGGCATCGCCAGATCTATTCCCTGATGCATGCGCGGCGAGCCGGTAAAAGGATCGTTTCTAAATCCGAAATAGCTCGACATGCGGGCCCTGTCCAGATATACCGGAGGAATGGCAGGCACGCAAGAGGCCATATCGCTGGCCCGCTTGGACAGTATCGCCACTTCATCATAGGAATGGGACTGGACGGAAGCCTTCTTATATAAGATATCCACTTTCTTTTCCACATCCGTAACGAAAAGGGCACTGCTCAGACCTGACAGATGGGCATATCTATCTACCCCTCCGAAACCGGCGTTCCGTACCTCTTGGGATATTTCCTCCATACCGAAAATAGGACGGTACATGTTATTATCCCTCATCTGCAATTCCAAAAGTATCCTGTTATTCTGTTCGAATCTCTTGTTCAACACTTCCAGTTTGGAATGCAATTCCACCGATTTCCGTTTTAGGGTTATCGTCTTGGGCGTTTCCAATTTCAGATACTGGGTATAGAAGGCATAATACCCGAAAAAAGATACTATGCTCAACAAAAACAATACGAATCCCTTGGAAAATCGTTGTTTAAGCGGTATTCGGTGGATTTCGTAAACTAAGGTCTCTGCATTGAATTCGTATCTTTTTCCCCTTGCCATTTAATAAGATCCGGTTTTGACGACTGCAAATATAAAAAATTTTATATTAATCCCATTATTTTATATAATAATTTATTACACCGTTCTCTCTATTTTCGCTACTTTTGTAGAATGCCGGACCAAAATTCACACATATATGAAACGATCTCCCGGTTAGCGTCCGATATGGGATTCGGGGATTTCGGTTGCGCCCGGGCGGGCCGGATGGACACCGATGCGCAGCATTACGGCAAGGCTCTCGCACAAGGCCGGTTCGCCGGAATGACCTATCTGGAAAAAAATCTCGAAAAAAGATTCGATCCGCGGCTATTGGTGGAAGGGGCCAAAACCGTTCTGTGCTTTCTGGCCCCCTACGGGAATCCTGTAATCGATATCCCGACAGCCAACCAATCGCCCTCCGTTTCCGCCGCCTCCGGCATATCTTTCCCGATGCCTTTAAAAATCGCGTCCTACGCCTGGGGCCGGGACTATCATAAAATCATTAAGGATAAATTACATATTCTGCTGAAAAAAATGCAGGAAACGGTTCCCGGCACCAAAGGAAGGGTTTTCGTAGATTCCGCTCCCGTATTGGAAAGAGCCTGGGCCGTACGGGCGGGTCTGGGATTTATCGGGAAAAACAATTTCCTGATCAGTCGCAAATGCGGCATCCGCAATTTCATAGGGATTATCATTACCGATCTGGAATTGCCCTGCAGCCGTACAGAAGAAAAAAATTATTGCGGCAACTGCACCCGGTGTCTGACAGAATGCCCGTCGGGAGCCTTATGCGCTCCCTTTACGCTGGATGCACGCAAATGCGTTTCCTATCAAACGATCGAAAGCAAATTGCCGGCCGGCAGCGAACCCGTACGGATATTCCGCGACGGATGGTATTTCGGGTGCGATGCCTGTATGAACGCCTGTCCCTGGAACAGGAAGAACATCCCGGGCTGGGCAGAATTCCATACCCACACGAATCTGCTCTCCCGGGCAGACGGCCTCTGGTGGGAACATCTCTCCCAAGAGTCTTTCGCCGAAAGATTCCGGGATTCTCCCCTGCAAAGGGCCGGATTGGAAAAAATCCGGGACTCGGTCCGGAGCTGTTTAGAACAAAAAGACTTATATGTTTGACAATTAATAACGTCTGAATCATAACCATGAACCTTCACACCGATATAAAAACCGATCCCCTTCATTCTCCGATACATTATACGGACCACATCCTGCTGTTAGGATCCTGCTTTGCCGACGAAATAGGCTCCCTGCTGGACTTTTACAGGTTCCGGGTATCGGTAAACCCTTTCGGCACGCTCTACAATCCCGCTTCCGTAATATCGGCTTTGGAGCGGCTGGCTTCCCGACAAGAATTTACAACAGAGGATCTGGTGGAAAACCAGGGTATATATGCCACCTTTTTTCATCACAGCGACTATGCCGACACCGATCCCGACCGCTTTCTGTCCAATGCCAATACGTCCCTCCGAGACAGCGCCGACTTTTTCCAGAAAGCGAATACGGTCATTATCACTTTGGGAACCGCCCGCATATACCGGCACATAGAAAAAGACATTATCGTCTCCAATTGCAGGAAAATGCCCGCCAGCCTGTTCAGGCAGGAATTGCTGGATGTAACCCGGATTGTCGGGATGCTGAAAGATTTCATTTGCAGGTTTCCCGACAAAAAATATATTTTAACCGTCAGCCCCGTCCGGCATCTGAAAGACGGAGCCCACGGGAACCAGATCAGCAAGGCGATCCTATTGCTGGCCGTAGAAAAACTGTGCGAATCTTTTGCCGATGCTGCAAAGGGAAAGCCTCTCATCTATTATTTTCCGGCTTACGAAATCATGATGGACGAACTGCGGGATTACCGTTTCTATGCCGATGACATGCTGCATCCTTCTCCTTTGGCCGTACGGTATATCTTTGAACGGTTTCGCGAGAATTGCATTGCGCCCCAGGATTATCCGTTGATGCAACGTGTAGAAAATCTGGAAAAACGCCTGCGCCATAAACCGCTCTTTCCCGACAGCGACTCCTCGAAGTCCTTCCGGGAAAAACTCCTCCGGGATGAAGAATCCTTAGAAAAAGAATATCCCTGCCTGTCCCGACGGACCCTTCCCGACAGGAACAACCGCCCTTAATCCGGGTCTCATTCCCATTAAAAACAGAATCGGGCTATAGCACTCGACTATAACCCGACCCGATAACAATTTACCAATATTGGATTGTAGGTATGTAAGCTTATTTGGCGGCTTCTTCCGGAGCCGGTGTATCTGCTTGCGGTTCCGCTACAGGAGCTGCTTCCGCTTTCGGTGCGGCCTCTTCTTTGGCCGTCTCCTCGGTCTTAGGCGCAGCTGCCGTTTCGGAAGATGCCGATTTCTTGGCCCGGCCTCTTCGGGTAGCCGGTTTCTTAGCGGCTTCTTTCTTAGGTGCAGCGGCTGTCAAAGCGGCTTCGTTGAAATCCACAAGCTCTATGATAGCCATATCGGCGCCGTCACCTACGCGGAATCCGGTTTTTACAATACGGGTATATCCACCCGGACGATCTGCAATCTTAGGAGCGATAGTGCGGAAAAGCTCGCTTACGGCCTCCTTTTGCTTGAGGTAGCTGAAAACCATACGACGGGAGTGGGTACTGTCCTCTTTCGATTTGGTAATCAGAGGTTCTACATATATCCGCAAAGCCTTGGCCTTAGCGACAGTAGTCTGAATGCGTTTGTGCAGTAAAAGAGAGGATGCCATATTCGCCAGCATCGCTTTCCTGTGACCGCTTTTGCGCCCCAAATGGTTGAATGACTTATTATGCCTCATTTTATATTACTTTTTTTTCAATTCTATATTATACTTTGTAACATCCATGCCGAACGATAATTTCAATCTATCGATCAGCATATCGATTTCCGTTAACGATTTCTTTCCGAAATTTCTGAACTTCATCAATTCGGAACGCTGATGCGAAACAAGGTCTGCAAAAGTTTCTATCTCCGCGGCTTTCAAACAATTCAATGCCCTTACGGAAAGTTCCATGTCGGACAGCTTGGTCAACAGCAGGTGGCGCATGCGCAGCGATTCCTCGTCAAGCTCGTTGCTTACCACCTCCGGAGTCGTTTCCAGACTGATTTTTTCATCGGAGAACAACATAAAGTGATGGATCAGGATCTTGGCCGCTTCCTTCAAAGCTTCCTTCGGATGGATGGACCCGTCCGTGACGATCTCTATGTTCAATTTCTCATAATCGGTCTTCTGTTCCACACGCCAGTTCTCCACGCTGTATTTGACGTTTTTGATAGGCGTAAAAATGGAATCCACCGGTATCGTGCCGAACGGAGCCCCCTCTATTTTATTTTCCTCTGCCGGAACGTAACCCCTTCCCTTACCGATCCTCATCTCGATAACCAGCTTCACGGACGGCTCCATGGAGCAGATATGCAGCTCGGGATTCAAGACCTTGAAAGAAGACAGATTCTTGGAAATATCCTCAGCAGTAAAGTCTTGCTTACCACTAACAGTTACCGTTACCACTTCGCTGTCCTCTCCCTCGATCATTCTTTTAAAACGCACTTGTTTTAAATTCAGGACAATATCGATCACGCTCTCGATGACCCCGGGGATGGTGGCAAATTCATGGTCGACTCCCTGTATTTTAATCGAAGTGATAGCAAAACCTTCCAGGGAAGATAATAATATCCGTCTCAACGCATTCCCGATGGTAATGCCATAACCTGGCTCCAGCGGGCGGAACTCAAATTTTCCAAAAGTTTCGGTCGAGTCGAGCATTATTACCTTGTCGGGTTTTTGAAATGCTAATATTGCCATTATAGTTTAGTTTTATCAGTGTTACGCTTAAAAGCAAGCTTTATTATTTAGAGTATAACTCAACGATCAACTGCTCGTTGATAGTTTCAGGGATTTCGGTTCTGTCGGGAAGATTCAAGAATTTGCCGGAAAGGGTTGCAGCATCCCATTCGAGCCACGGATATTTCCCGGCTGAAGCGGAAAGACTGTCCTGGATAACTTCCAGGCTCTTGGATCTTTCGCGAACTCCGATCACATCTCCCGGTTTTACCAGCAAGGACGGTATGCTCGCAAGTTCCCCGTTGACCACGATGTGGCAGTGGGTTACCAACTGTCTCGCAGCGGCGCGGGAAGGAGCTATTCCCAACCTGTACACCATGTTGTCCAAACGGGATTCAAGCAGCATGATCAGGTTCTCGCCCTTACGGCCTTTCATCTTGGAGGCTTTCTCGTACAGATTGTGGAATTGTCTCTCCAATAAACCGTATGTATATTTTACTTTCTGTTTTTCTTTCAGCTGAATGCCGTACTCGGAAGATTTCTTTCTTTTCCTGGCCAGTCCGTGTTGTCCCGGAGGATAATTTTTACGTTCAAAACTCTTATCGGGACCAAATATCGGTTCTCCAAACTTGCGGGCGATCTTAGTAGTCGGCCCAGTATATCTTGCCATATTAAACTAAATTTAAATTATTTGGAATTATACTCTGCGGCGACCTTTAGGTCTGCAACCGTTATGAGGAAGCGGAGTAACATCGACGATCTCCGTCACCTCGATTCCTGCGCCGTGAATAGTACGAATCGCAGATTCACGTCCGGCACCCGGCCCTTTCACAAAAGCCTTTACCTTACGCAATCCTAAATCGAAAGCCACTTTCGCACAATCTGCCGCGGCCACCTGGGCTGCATACGGAGTATTCTTTTTAGAACCCCGGAATCCCATTTTCCCGGCAGAAGACCAACTGATAACTTGTCCCTGGCTATTGGTCAGGGTAACTATTACGTTATTGAAAGTCGAGGAAATATGAGCCTCGCCATACGCATCGACCTTAACAACTCTCTTCTTATTTGATGATCCTGTTTTTTTTGCCATAATCTTAGGTTCTATTTAGTTGCTTTCTTCTTGTTGGCTACTGTCTTCTTCTTGCCTTTGCGGGTACGCGCATTATTCTTGGTGCTTTGGCCTCTTACGGGAAGTCCAAGACGGTGACGGATTCCCCGGTAGCAGCCGATATCCATCAG
Organism: uncultured Bacteroidales bacterium; assembly: GCA_947630665.1. GTDB lineage: Bacteria > Bacteroidota > Bacteroidia > Bacteroidales > UBA932 > Egerieousia. The sequence goes on from CANRID010000013.1 coordinate 40,326, forward strand.
TCGTTTAATATTCAACTGAATAGAAGAACGAAGCTCGCCCTCAATTTTATACTCTTCTGCAATGGTCGCCCTGATTGCAGCGATTTGGTCATCTGTCCAATCTTGCACCTTCGTATTGAGATCAATACCGTTTTTAGTAAGGATTTTTTTGGCAGAACTGCGACCAATTCCAAAGATATAGGTCAGACCTATCTCTCCACGTTTGTTTTTTGGTAAATCAACTCCGGCTATACGTGCCATAATTTATCTGTTTTTTCTTTATTGTTTACAATTAGAAATATCTATCCCTGGCGCATTTTAAATTTAGGATTCTTTTTACAAATCACATACAAACGGCCTTTGCGTTTTACGATTTTGCAGTCCTCACTACGCTTTTTAATGGATACTTTTACTTTCATTGTATTTGGTTTTTATTTGTATCTGAAAGAAATTCTTCCTTTTGTCAAATCATAAGGAGACATTTCGATCCTAACCTTATCGCCAGGAAGAATACGGATATAATGCATGCGCATCTTTCCGGAAATGTGAGCGACAATCACATGACCGTTTTCCAGTTCCACTCTGAACATGGCATTGGACAACGCTTCAATTATGGTTCCGTCTATTTCTATGGCTGCTTGTTTCGACATATTTTCTCCTTACAATTTAATTTAACTTTATTTATTTTCAATATATTCATACGTTGTCAAGACTTCCGGAGCCTCCCGCCTCACAACGACCATAAACTCGAAATGAGCCGAATTTTTTCCGTCTGCCGTACTTACGGCCCAACCGTTATCTGCGAGGAAAATCTCTTTCCTGCCGGCATTGATCATCGGCTCTATGCAGATGACCATTCCCTCGACCAGTTTTTTCCCCTGTCCGGCCTTTCCGTAATTGGGAACTTCCGGCGATTCGTGCAGGTTTTTCCCCACACCGTGGCCGACCATTTCCCGTACTACCGAAAACCCGTGTCCTTCCGTATACCGCTGTATTGTATTGCCGATATCCCCTATCCGGTTGCCCGCAATCGCTTTTGCGGCACCCAGGTAAAGGGACTCTTTGGTAACCTGCAGCAATCGGGCGGTTTCCGGGTCGATATTCCCGACAGGAAACGTATATGCCGAATCTCCATAGAATCCTTTATATACGGTACCGCAATCCACCGATACGATATCCCCCTCTTTAAGGCAGTAATCCGATGGAAATCCATGCACTACCACATCATTGACGGAAATGCACAACGTATAAGGAAAGCCGCCGTAATTAAGAAAGCCCGGCACCGCTCCGTGATCCCGAATATAGGTCTCCGCTATCTCATCCAGGCGTTTGGTTGTCACCCCCGGAGCGATCGCCTTCCCTACTTCAGCCAACGTTTTGGAAACCAGAATGGCATTCTCTTTCAGGATTTCTATTTCCGCTTCAGTCTTGAGCCTTATCATTTCAAAAGAACTATTGAAAAATTACATTCCCGTACGGCCTTTCAGACGTCCCGTCTTCATTAAACCGTCGTAGTGGCGCATTAACAGATAGCTTTCTATCTGTTGCAGGGTATCCAGAATCACTCCGACCAGAATCAGCAGGGAGGTTCCTCCGTAAAAATGGGCGAATTGGTTATTGATACCCAATTTCATGGCAAATACCGGCATAATAGCGACCAGAGCCAAAAATATGGACCCAGGCAACGTAATGCGTGACATAACGACATCCAGATACTCCGCGGTTTTCTTACCCGGTTTGATCCCGGGGATGAACCCGCCGTTTTTCTTCATATCCTCTGCCATCATTGTCGGATTTACGGTTACTGCGGTGTAGAAGTAAGTAAATGCGACAACCAGTAAGCCAAATATCAGATTATACCAGAACCCAGTGTAGTTACCAAGCGTAGCGGCTAAACCACGGGTGGCGTCAAAACTGGCGAATATGAGAGGGAATAACATCAAAGCCTGCGCGAAGATAATTGGCATAACGCCAGCCGCGTTTATCTTCAACGGGATATATTGACGAACCCCACCATATTGTTTGTTCCCGACAATTCTTTTGGCGTATTGTACCGGGATCTTGCGGGTACCCTGTACCAAAGCGATGGTAGCGACGAACACGAAGAATAAGATCACCAGTTCCACGATAAGCATCAGGAAGCTGCCGGTGGTCTGATTCAGGCGCGTTCCGAATTCCGCAGCCAGCGCATACGGCAAACGGGCGATAATACCCACCATAATAATCAAGGAAATACCGTTCCCCAATCCCCGGTCGGTAATCCGTTCACCCAACCACATGATAAACATGGTACCGCCGATCAGTACGATCGTGGCGAACAGATTGAAAGAGAATCCTTTTATCAGGAAAGCCGTCTCCGGCAATTGCGAATGCAGATTGGTAAGATATGCAGGCCCCTGGAGAGCCAGAATCACAATTGTCAGATAACGGGTCCATTGATTCATTTTCCGGCGACCGCTTTCACCTTCGCGCTGCAACCGCTGGAAATATGGAATCATGATACCCAGAAGCTGGATAACGATGGATGCCGAGATATACGGCATTACGCCCAACGCAAAAATCGAAGCATTTCCGAAAGCGCCGCCCGAGAACATGTTCAATAATCCCATCAGGCCTTCCGAAGTCTGGGATTGCAGATTTGCAAGCTGGGTAGGATCTATGCCGGGAACGACTACAAAACTTCCCAGACGATAGACCAACAGAAGCAGGACGGTATAGACAATCCTTTTCCGCAGCTCTTCAATCTTGAAAATATTTTTTATAGTTTCAATTAATTTTTTCATTTGGCTTTAGATTATAGTTGCAGAACCTTCCAGAGCTTCTATCTTTGCAATGGCCGACTTCGAGAAAGCATGGGCGGTCACATCGAGTTTCACCTTCAATTCCCCGTTCCCTAAAATCTTTACCAAATCTCTCTTGGATACGAGTCCATATTCGACCAAAGTATCGAATCCGATGACGGTCAGTCCGGACTTTTCGCTTAATGCCTGTAAACTGGACAAATTGATCGCCGTATACTCCACTTTGTTCGGATTCTTGAATCCGAATTTAGGCAAACGTCTCTGAATAGGCATCTGGCCTCCTTCAAAACCAAATTTACGAGAATAACCGGAACGGGACTTGGCGCCGTTCATACCGCGGGTAGATGTTCCGCCATGGCCGGAGCCTTCTCCGCGACCGATTCGTTTCTCTCTCTTTGTAGAACCTTTTGAAGGTTTTAATGTATGTAATTTCATCCCTAAATCTCCTATTAGCTAATTTCTTCTACTTTAACAAGGTGCAGGACCTTTTGCAACATTCCGTTGCGCACGGGATCCAGCTCCACCTCCACAGAATGATTGATTCGGCGGATTCCTAAAGAGGTAAGGCACGCGATCTGCCTTTTGGTAGCGCCGTTCTTACTTTTGACTTGCGTAATTCTTACTTTTGCCATTTTTCCTTGCCTCCTTAACCGTTAAATACTTTATTCATGTGAATTCCCCTCAGTCCTGCGATGGTATAGGCATCGCGCATTTCAGCAAGCGCGGCTACGGTGGCCTTTACCAGATTGTGAGGATTCGAAGATCCCTTGGATTTAGCCAATACGTCATGGATTCCAACGGATTCGAATACAGCACGCATGGCACCTCCGGCCTTTACCCCTGTACCGGGAGCCGCAGGTTTCATAAATACGTTAGCCCCTCCGAATTTAGCGCTCTGTTCATGAGGAATGGTTCTTTTATTCAAAGGAACTTTCACCAGATTCTTCTTGGCATCTTCTATTCCCTTGGAAATAGCAGTCGTAACCTCATTCGCCTTGCCGAGGCCGAAACCTACCACGCCGTTCTCGTCTCCTACGACAACTATCGCGGCAAAACTAAAATGACGACCGCCCTTGGTTACTTTTGTAACCCTTCTTACGGCAACCAGCCGGTCTTTTAACTCGAGTTCGGTTGTTTTCACCTTTTTTACATTCATATTTGCCATAGTTCCCTAGAATTTAAGTCCACCCTCGCGAGCGGCATCAGCTAAACTTTTTACTCTTCCATGATAGAGATAACCTCCGCGGTCGAAAGCCACTTCAGTGATTCCTTTTGCAATAGCGCGCTCTGCCGCCGCCTTGCCGACCATGGAAGCAATTTCCACATTCGTTTTTCCTTTGGTCTGTTCTGCGATCTGTTTATCTAAAGACGAGGCGGCCGCCAGGGTAACCCGGTTCACATCGTCGATCAGCTGAACATAAATCTGCTTGTTGCTCCTGAACACACACATCCGGGGTTTCTGGGCGGTTCCCTTTACCGTTTTACGAATGCGGTAATGTATTCTTTTTCTTCTTTCTGTTTTATTTATAGCCATAAACCTTCTCCTTATTATTTAGCGCCTGCCGATTTTCCGGCCTTGCGACGAAGTTGCTCACCAACAAACTTAATACCTTTGCCCTTGTACGGTTCAGGCTTACGCAATGAACGGATTTTGGCCGCAACCATTCCGAGCAATTGCTTGTCATGGCTTTTAAGCACCAAAACCGGATTAGCTCCTTTCTTAACAGGTTCCGCTTCGCCTTTCACTTCCGCCGGAAGCTGAAGATGAATATCATGAGAGAAACCCAGACTGAATTCCAGTATCTGGCCTTTTACCTCTACACGGTAACCTACGCCCACCAATTCCTGTTTAATGGTAAAACCGGTAGAAACTCCTGTTACCATATTATGGATCAGTGCACGATACAGCCCATGCAACGAACGATGGCGCGGCTGGTCTGTAGGTCTTGCTACAGTCACTACGCCTCCCTCCACGGCGACTTTAATATCCGGATCGACCTTTTGGGTCAACTCGCCGAGCGGGCCTTTAACCTTTACCACATTATCATTGCTGACCGTTACGGTCACCCCCTGTGGCAGGCTTACAGGTAATTTTCCTATTCTTGACATTTAGTTTAAAAATTTAAATGGTAAATACTAGTAAACATAGCACAATACTTCTCCTCCCACATTCAAGGCCTTAGCCTCCTTATCGGTGATAATGCCTTTGGAAGTGGAAAGAATGGCAATACCCAGACCGTTCAAGACTCTCGGGAGATTTTCTACTCCCCGGTATTGCCTTAAGCCCGGTTTACTGATGCGGATCAGTTTTTTAATAGCGCTTTTCCGGGATTCCGGATGATATTTCAGAGCTATTTTGATAATATTGAAAGGCTTGCTTTCAACTAATTTGTAACTCAGGATATAACCCTTCTCGTGAAGCACGCGGGTCATTTCCATTTTCATTTTTGAAGCCGGAATCTCTACGGTTTTATGCCCTGCCATAGAAGCATTGCGGATTCTGGTCAAAAAGTCTGCAATTGGATCAGTCATTTTACGTTGTTTTTTAAGATTCGACACCCGCATCGGGGCGCCCGATATCCAAATGTTAATATTAAAATTATTACTAATAGGGCTCCGGTTTTACCGTATGCCCTGATATATTGCTACCAGCTGGCTTTGTGAACGCCCGGGATCAAACCCTTGCTGGCCATTTCACGAAACTGGATACGGCTGATACCGAAAATACGCATATACCCTTTCGGTCTGCCGGTAAGCGAGCAGCGGTTATGCTTGCGGACCGGGCTGGCATTCTTGGGTAATTTATCGAGAGCCGCATAATCGCCGGCCTCTTTCAATTGTTTGCGTTTTTCAGCATACTTGGCACATAATTTTGCGCGTTTGATTTCGCGCGCCTTCATTGATTCTTTTGCCATTATCTATCTCCGTTTATGATTTCTTACTGTTTTTAAAAGGCAGACCGAATTCGCGAAGCAATGCGTAAGCCTCTTCATCGTGTTCGGTATTGGTAACGAAAGTTACCTCCATACCCAAAACCTTGGTAATTTTATCTATATCGATCTCCGGGAAAATAATCTGCTCCCGGATTCCGAGGGTATAATTGCCTCTTCCGTCGAATTTCTCGTCGATTCCTTTAAAATCCCTGATACGCGGAAGGGCCACGGAAATAAGCCTTTCCATAAATTCGTACATCTTGGCTCCCCGTAAAGTAACTTTTACTCCGATAGGCATTCCCTTACGAAGTTTGAAGTTGGAAATATCTTTCTTGGAATAAGTCAGCACAGCTTTCTGGCCGGTAATGAGGGTAAGCTCCTGCTGAGCCACTTCCACTAATTTCTTATCGGCCGTAGCCTGTCCCATACCTTGATTGATAGTGATCTTTTCCAATTTAGGAACCTGCATTATGGATTTATATCCGAAATCTTTCTGCAATTTTCCGATTATTTCCTCTTTATATTTCTTTTGAAGATTAGGGACAAAACCTTCTAACTTCTGCTGCGTGCCCTGCGCTTTAGGAGCGGCTGCGGCTTTTGTCTTTTGCTCTTTTGCCATTATTTAATTTCCTCCCCAGATTTTTTTGCATAACGCACTAATTTGCCATTGCTGCCTATACGGCGCCCGATTCTGGTAGGTTTTCCCGTAGAAGGATCCACCACCTGCAAATTCGAAATATGAATACCGGCTTCCTGCTTGATAATACCCCCCTGAGGATTTTTTGCATTCGGCTTGGTATGCTTGCTGACCATATTGAGTCCTTCGACTACCGCACGGTCCTTACTTTTAATGACTTCCAGCACCTTTCCGGTTTTACCCTTATCGTCACCGGCGTTCACATATACTAAATCGCCTTTCTTGATATGTAATTTCCTGTTCATATTATTACCTTTTTATAATACCTCCGGTGCCAGAGAAACGATTTTCATATAGTTGTCGCGCAACTCCCTTGCTACCGGACCAAAGATACGGGTTCCGCGAACCTCGCCCTGATTATTCAACAACACGCACGCGTTCTCATCAAATCTGATATAGGAACCGTCGGCGCGACGAATCTCTTTTTTAGTACGAACTACTACGGCTTTTGAAACCGAACCCTTTTTGGCATCGCCGCCGGGGATGGCGCTTTTCACGGCGACTACTATCTTATCGCCCACTCCCGCATAACGGCGGCGGGTACCGCCCAGCACACGGATACAAAGGACTTCTTTCGCCCCGCTGTTATCCGCTACCATTAATCGTGTTTCTTGCTGTATCATGGCTATTTAACTTTTTCTACAATTTCAACTAATCTCCAGCACTTGGTCTTGCTCAACGGACGGGTTTCCATAATTCTTACGGTATCTCCCTCGCTGCACTCGTTTTTCTCATCATGAGCAACGAACTTAGTGGTTTTATTTACGAACTTTCCGTAAATAGGGTGTTTCTTTTTTGTTTTTACGGCAACGATGATCGATTTTTCCATCTTGTTGCTTACCACTACACCTATTCTTTCTTTACGAAGATTTCTTTCCATGAACTATTTATTTTTTGTTCTGGTTTTCTATTTGACTCAGCACCGTGAGCATTCTTGCGATATTCTTTTTTGTTTTTCCGATTTTGGATGAATCCTCTAACGGAGAGATGGCATGATTCATCCTCATCTGGTCCAGAGCCGCTCTTTCGGTCTCTATACGCTCCCGTAAATCTTTTTCAGACAATTCACGTATTTCTTTTATTTTCATTTTGCTCTTCCATTAAATTATTCGACATAATCTCTGCGAACTACGAATTTGGTAGTTACCGGGAGCTTCTGCGCACCCAGACGAAGCGCTTCCTTCGCAACCTCCATCGGAACGCCTTCCGCCTCGATCAGCATTCTGCCGGGAGTAATAGGGGCCACGAATCCTTCCGGAGCTCCTTTACCTTTACCCATACGTACTTCGGCCGGTTTTTTGGTATAAGGCTTATCGGGAAATACCCTGATCCAAATCTTACCCTCACGTTTCATATAACGGACTACGGCCTGACGTGCAGCCTCGATCTGCTGACCGGTCAGCCAGCAGGACTCAAGTGTCTTGATTCCAAATGAGCCAAATGCCAATTGATTGCCTCTTTGGGCCATCCCCTTCATGCGGCCTTTCTGCTGCCTTCTGAATTTGGTTTTTTTTGGTTGTAACATTACTTTTACAATTTAACAATAACAGTATTGTATTTCTAACTTATTAATCCTCAATATTATAGCTGTAACGGAGCCATAAATCTCGGGTTGCAAATATACACAAAATATTTAACATACAAATTTTTTAGGCATTTATTTTATCAATTTTGGACAAAAAAAATTGCCTATCAAACATGCCATTTTCATTCAGTTACAAAAATGAAATTGTCTTTGGAAATTCAATTTTCGGACAAATTTGTCGCGCTTTTAATCTATTTTTTCAGCGACTTCGCCACTTCCTCGACTTTTTTCCACACGCGGAGCAAATTGCCTCCCCAGAAAAGGCCCAGTTCTTCCGGCGTGTAGCCTCTTTTAAGCAGTTCTATGGTAAGAGCCTTCATTTTGGAAACATTTTCCAAGCCAACGATTCCGCCACCCCCGTCGAAATCGGTTCCTAAGCCCGCATGTTCTATGCCCACCTGATTCCTGACATGATCGATATGATCCGCCAGATGTTTTACCGTCACCTCTTTCTTGGGAAGCGTCGAGAGGAAAAACCTTCCCGTAGCCACCTGGATATTGCCTCCTTTGGCGGCGATGGCCTTCAATTCCTCATCCGTCAGATTCCTTTTATGATTCTTTATGGCCCATACTCCGGAGTGGCTCGCGATAATCGGAGCAAGGCTGCACTCCAACACATCCTTTACCGTACTGGAAGCGGCGTGGGAAATATCTACCATCATTCCCAATTCGTTCATCCTGCGTACCACTTTCCTGCCGAAATCGGACAATCCTCCGTGTTCCGGTCCCGTCTTATCCATAGAAGCATCGCAAAGCTCATTGTTTCCGTTATGACAGAGGGTAATATACCGGACTCCCATATCATAAAACTCATCCACCCTTTCCAGCTTATCTCCCAAGGCATATCCGTTTTCGATCGCCAACACCACGGCGCTTTTGCCCGCTTTCTTGATACGCGCGATATCTTCCGGCGTATATGCGATCTCGGCCTGATCCGCATGGTCCGCCACATACTGTTTGAACATTTGCAGCTCGTTCTTCGCATAATGATAAGCCGAATCCAAAGATTGCGGATCCCGTTTGTTCTGTTCCAAGTAAATGGCGAAAAACGCGCAATCCAACCCTCCTTCCTTCATCATTTCAAATGTAACCTGTCCTTTTTGCACGCTGTAATCCTCTTGCTCCGGATGAATAAGCCATCCGGCCGTATCGTTATGAGAATCTAAGGTGATATATTTCCGGTGGATCTTATCGGCCTGCTCCTGATACTGCGCCTGAGTAAACGTTTCGTTCTTTTCTCCGTTCTGTCCCTGAGCCACTCCCGGCAAAAGCAGAACGCATATTCCCAATGAAATTCCGGCGGCTCTCCCCTCCCGGAAACACTTTCCAATACTGATTTTCATTCCTATTCAATTTAATATTGTCCCGACAATCAATCTTATCATCGGCATAAGTCATTATTTTACCTGTTTTGCGATCTTTTCCGGCTTGACCCACCATTTCATCTTCCTTGCGAGAAAGAGCAGCAGCGCCGACAACACTAAACAAGCCAGCATGAGCCATAATCCCAACCCGTTTACGAACAATATCGGCACAAAAGTAATCAGCAGGATTTCCACCGGCGCGACAGGAAGATATGCCAGGGCATAATCGTCCATAGCCTTGCTCGCCAATTTAGGATCCACGATCCGGATCAAGGCTATACCCATGGCCATTGTCCCGGTCCACCAGCCCCATGCGAAAATCGTCCGCTCGAACCAGTAAGTCTTGGACAGCCGGCGGCCGAAATAAAACGTAACGGCCCATACCATAATCACTCCGAATACAATCAATACGACCAACGGCACGGCATATTTCACCACCACGCCCAACTTGATGGACGCCACTCCGCACGTCACCAACAAATCGGTAAACGAACTGCTGATGCGCTGGGTAGTTTGCGGACATATATAATCCGAGACATTTACCCGGTCGAATATTTTCTTCAGCAACAATCCTACGATGAAAGCGCAACTGAAAACGGGAAGCTCCAGCTGAGGATAATACAATTTTACTCCCTGACTGACAAGATATCCCATCAACGCTACCACAAATACGAAAGCCATGTGGAACGTCAGCGAGTCTATGGAGATGGAAGAGGTGGTGGCATCTCCTAAGGAATCCCTTTTTTCGGAAGGCACCAGACCGCTCCGAAGCTCATCGGGCAGATCCGCGAAATCGGTAATGAAAGCCGTCTGCTTATGGCGGGCCGCCCATTTGATCATGATCAGGCCGCCGACAATCGCGCATACCACACCCACCGTAGCGGTAGTCATCCCCAAACTGCGGGCTTCATCCCATCCCAATCCCTCGAAAGCGGAGCCTATCGCGGCAGCCGTGCCGTGTCCTCCGTAAAATCCGGTGGAAAGCATTACCCCGAATGCGTCGTTTATATCGGGCCATATCCATTTAAGTACGAACAAGCCGAACAGACCGGCCAGCGCCCATTGAAGCAGCATGCCTATCTGCGCATATACCCACATGGGGCCCACGCGGTGAGCGACTTCCTTCATCGGGACCTTAGGAGAAGAAAGCGGCAACGCCCCGAACACCAATGCGATCAGAATAGCCGCGTATGTTCCCAAATTATTCGAAAGCGGCAGCCAGTCCAAGCCGTTGGGTCCGAAAACCAATCCCAATAATCCTGCAATCAGACTGGCCGGGATAAAAAGTTTCTGGGTTATTCTTACCTTTACCCTGATAAATTTGCCGACCAGCAGAAGGGCGAAAATCATACCCAGATCCACGAAAAACGACCAGGGGGTAAAATCCGTCATATTCAACATAGTCCGTAAGGAGTTAGGTTATTTAAATTTTGAATCTATCAAAGATAAGGTTTTTGGCGTAAAAATTGATAAAAAATATGAAACACCATTAAAATGAATCCTGTTTTATTATTCACGATATCGATTTGCTTCCTGACTGCGCTGTCCGCACCGGCCGCATCGCAGGCCCAGACCAAAAGCCGGGAGCAGCGCCCTCCCGTCGTTTCATCCGCCGGGTCCGCCGCCGTACCGCAAAAAAAGGGTTATCTTATCGGTTATAAAATAGAAAACAGCGATACCGTGTATGTAGACAAGCTCAGCCCCGTATATGTATTCAACCGTCCGGAAGGACGTAAGAAAAGCAAACAATGGCGCGAGTATTACAAATTGATTTACAATTTCAAGAAGACTTACCCTTATGCCCTTAAAGCCAAACAAATTACGCGCGAGGCCGACAGCACCATCGCAGTCTCCGGGTTCAATAAACGCGAGAAAGAAAAATATTTGAGCCAGTTCGAGCGGAAACTTTTCAAGGAATTCGACAAACCGTTACGCAATCTGTCTTTCTCCCAGGGGAAACTGTTGCTCAAGCTCATCGACCGCGAAATAGGGCAGACCTCCTATTATATCATTAAAAATTACCGGGGAGGAGCGGCGGCAGGGTTCTGGCAGGGAATCGCGAAACTGTTCGGCTCCGACCTGAAAAAGCCCTATGATAAATTCGGAGAGGACAAACTGATAGAAGACCTGGTCGAAATGTACCAGCGGGGGACTTTCGATTATCTGTACTATTCCCTTTACGCCCGCTGACCCCGGACAATACGGATTATTGGCGATTGCCTTCCTCCGGCACGGCTTCCGGAGCGACGGGTTCTTCTTCCGCTTCGTACTGTCGGGAAACCAGATTCTCCCCATCGAAAACCAAATAATCGAAATTATGTATCCATTCCCCCAGCAACACCAATTCGCCTCCGTTTTTCAGAGGCATCCGGGTTTTATAATGGAAATGTCCGAAGATGAAATAATCTATTTTTTCATCGGCCTCCCGACAGAGCTGATATTCATTGGAGAACCTGACGATACCTTCCTCTTCTCCCCGAAACGCATATTGCTGCCCTTTCGCAAGCCGGTTGTGTTTGCTCCAGGCATGGGCCAGCCCGAAGGCCCAACGGGGATGGATCCCGCTGAAAAGCACCTGGAGGAACCGACAGTTAAAAACGGCTTTCAAGAACTTATAACCCCGGTCTCCGCGCCCTAAGCCGTCTCCGTGCCCTAAACAAAACCATTTCCCCTCTAAACAAACCGCATAGGGCTGCCTTTTCATTACCAGCCCCAACTCCCTTTCGAAATAGCCGTATGTCCAGATATCGTGATTGCCGTTAAAGAAATATATCTCCGTACCGCGGTCATGCAGCTGTGCCAAAGCCCCCAGCGTACGGGTAAAGCCGCGCGGAATCACATTCTTATATTCATACCAGAAATCGAAAATGTCTCCCAATAGAAACAAGGCTTTGGTTTCCGCAGGCAGGCTGCGCAAAAAACCTGAGAATTTCCTTTCCCGACGGGCCGGATCTTTATAATCCAGCCCCAGATGTATATCCGAAACGAAATAATATAAATTTTTCTCTGCCATATTTTTTTGATCCCGGGAAATATCCGGACTGTCATTGTCCCGACAATACGGTCCCGACAATACATGCTATGCCTGCCAGGGTGCAATAAACGGCGAATCCCCAAAGTTTCGCTCTCTTTACCAGATTAATCATAAGGGTGCAGGCGAACAGCCCCGAAACGAAAGCGGTCACAAATCCCAAAGTCAAAGGAAGTATCCCGACGGAACCTGACGAACTGCCGAAATCCCCTCCGACCAATTCTATAAAGGCCTCTCCTAAGATAGGAATCAGCACCATTAAAAAAGAAAATCCGGCTACCTCCGCTTTTTTCACTCCTAACATCAGCCCGGTGGAAATGGTCGATCCCGAGCGGGACAGTCCCGGCAATACGGCTACCGCCTGGGCGATCCCCATGACAAATGCCTCCTTATAACCGATCGGTTTCCCGGACTTTCCTCCCTTTTCCGCCTTTTTAGTCAGGATTTCGCTTAATGACAACAATAAGGCGGTCACCAGCAGCATGATGCCCACCACTGTCAAACCCGATCCGAAAATTTCCTCTACCTGTTCCTTGAAAAACATCCCGACTACAAAAACCGGGATCATGGAAACGCCTATTTTAAATATATACTGCTTTTCGGGATTCATTTGCAGATTGAAAAATCCTTTCAGCAATTTAAGGATATCTTTCCGGAAAGCCACGATGGTGCTCAGAACGGTCGCCGCATGTACGGCGACTTCAAAATTCAGGTCATTGCCGGACTCCAGCCCGAACAAGGTTTTGAATATCGTAAGATGCCCGCTGCTGCTTACGGGGAGGAACTCTGTCAGGCCCTGGATAAGGCCCAATACGACGGCTTGTATCTCGGACATCATTTATTCTCCTTACCGCGATACATGATTGCAAAAACTTCTACCGCCATACCCAACAGGATCACCACCGGAGCCAGGACAATGCGGGTAAAACTGAACATCCGCGGATTGAACGATCCCGGATCATCAGTTCCGCCTCCCAGCATGAGGATATATCCCAATATCATGATTCCCAACCCGATCAGGATATAGGAAATGTTCTTATAAGGGATTGCGAATGCCTTCGCATCCGTTTCCGTATTCTTCAAATTCTTTTGAACCGTTTTCTTCATATACCTTAATTCCGCAACATGATTGATAATTATTTTTATAAGTTCCTGGGCAACAAAATGTT
>CANRID010000014.1 GCA_947630665.1 uncultured Bacteroidales bacterium
CTGCATCCCTACTTCTTCCTCCTTCCTGCCGCCATTTCTCTCCGTAAGAGAAGTAGTAGTGCGACAGAACGCAGCAAACATCTGAAAAACAGCCGTATCTGTTATAGGACAACCGCAGGGCCACGCAACGGAGGTTGTGCAGGGTCTTTTTTCTATATATATGTCCCGAGAAATTTTCCCGCCGGTGTGCGGGTTTTTCCAATAATTTGTGTACTTTTACCCGTCGCTACTTCTCTTACGGAGAGAACATTAAGACGTCCGATCGCCCGGCAATTCCTTTTTCTTTTTCCCGGTCTCCTTGAAAAAATCCTATTGTTCATCCGGATATAGGAAACCTCTCAGTTTGTCTGCCCAAGCTTGAACTGCCTTAGAATCCTGGGGTTGGACAAATCGAATTTTATATGTAAGTTTGCTTTGCGATCCGCGGATTGCAGAGTAGATAGTCTTTTAATCGTTTTTAATCGGTATAGATAGATGGATGCGGGAAAATCGGTGATAAGTCCCGGGAAAGCGTGGGTATTGGCGGCCCGTCCCAAGACATTGGCGGGGGCCGCGGTACCGGTAATGGTGGGGTGCGCATTGGCCTGGATGGACGGAGGGTTTCGCTTGTTGCCGGCGGTATTGTGTTTTTTATTCGCTTTTCTGATGCAGATCGATGCGAATTTCATAAACGATCTGTACGATTTTATGCGGGGCAGCGACCGGAAAGACCGGTTGGGGCCGGAACGGGCATGCGCCCAGGGATGGATTACGGTAAACGGGATGAAACGGGGAATCGCCGTTACGACGGTTGTGGCATGTATGGCCGGCTCCGGGCTTCTTTTTTATGGAGGGCCGATCCTGATTCTAATAGGAGCGGCATGCGTGGTTTTCGCGTTTCTATATACGGCAGGCCCTTATCCGCTGGCCTATTACGGGTGGGGAGATTTGCTGGTGGTGGTGTTTTTCGGATTCGTGCCGGTAGGTGCTACCTATTATATAATGTGCGGGACTGTTACTCTTCCTGTGTTCGTGGCTTCGCTATGTTGCGGGTTGGTAATAGATACTTTGTTGATGATCAATAATTTCAGGGATTGCGAACAGGATGCTTTGAGCGGGAAACGGACACTGGCGGTCCGATTGGGGAAGAAGGCGGGGGGCCTGCTTTATTTTATGACGGGAGCGGCCGGCGCCGTAGCCTGCCTGGTGTTTTTGGCTTATGGATATGTATGGGCGGCTCTGTTGCCACAGCTGTATCTGATCCCGCATTCGATTTCCTGGCGGCGCATGAACGCTATCGGGAAGGGAAAAGAATTGAATAGGGTTTTGGGGCAAACTTCCCGCAATATGTTTTTTTTCGGCCTGTTGCTCTCGGCGGGATTGCTTTTGTCGGGAAGCCGTATCGGGATTTTTGAGGGCTTATTCTAAATTATACCCATTATTTGTTGTTCCAAAATTTTTGGAAGATTTTTGAACTTTTCCGGGAAGGGTTTGTTATTTATACGAAATAGTTTTTTAAGTTAGGTTAAGTCGGGGATATCCTGCCGGTTCGGAGAATCAGGCAGGATATCTTTTTTCCCACGTTTGAACCGACAACATTCTTAGTGCCGTTGTAAGGCAATTCATAATTTGTTTGAGAAATCATCAAAATTTCAAAGGTGATATGACTAATGAATATTGACAGAGTGATTGGCTGCCGGATAAGAATCCGTTGAAAGGAAATTCAGTACGGGATAGGGGAATCGAACCCTTATTTGCAGAATGAGAATCTGCCGTCCTAACCGTTAGACGAATCCCGCAAATGTTCGGTGGCAAAGATATACATAAAAAATAGAACTGCAAACAGGGTAACCATTTATTTTTGGAAAATTCTTTTTTTATTCTCTTCTTTGTAGTCGCAATGGTTCCCGGCCGTTTCCGGACGGTCAGAGGGATTAAAAGGGAATGCCGTGGAAATCGGCGACAGTTCCCGCTGCTGTAAGTTCTTTCTCCTGAGAATAATCATCCGAATCGTCCCGATAAATATGCGGATCGTTCCGGTCTCAGGGGAAATATGGGTTCCGATACTCTTTGCCACTGGTATTGTACCGGGAAGGCATCGGATCCGGAATAAGTCAGAAGACCTGCCTTGCGGACGTATTTTCATTCCTGCGGAGAACAGGAAAAGCAAAGAAAAAGGTTTTGGATATTTTCTGTCAATTTCATAATTCCCCGTTTCTTTCTTTTCCGTACCGGAGATGAAAAGGGAAACCGCCGTTTTATTTCCCCGGGGAGTAGAATGGATGTAAGAAACGGACGGCGGTTTCTCTTTATTTTTTACCGGAATATTATTACCTTTAATTTTGGAAAAAGATTTTTCATAGTATGAAAACGGATATTGAAATTGCGCGACAGGCGAAAATGCGGCCTATAGTATCGGTGGCCGCCGAATTGGGTATCGACCCGGATGATTTGGAGTTATATGGCAAATATAAAGCGAAAGTCCCGTTATCCTATAAAGGCCGGAAAAATGAAAAAGGGAAACTGGTTCTGGTTTCCGCTATTTCACCGACTCCGGCAGGAGAGGGGAAGACCACGGTGTCGATAGGGCTTTCCCAGGCTTTGAACCGGATCGGTAAAAAAACTTCGGTCGTTTTAAGGGAACCGTCCTTAGGACCGGTTTTCGGGATCAAAGGCGGAGCCACGGGCGGCGGTTATTCGCAAGTGCTGCCTATGGAGGATATAAATCTTCATTTTACGGGCGATTTTGCTGCCGTGGAAAAGGCTCATAATCTGCTGGCGGCATTGATCGACAATAATATTCAGAGTAAAAAACATTCTCTCAATCTGGACCCCCGCACTATATCCTGGAAACGGGTAATGGATATGAACGACAGGTCGCTGCGTAAGATTGTCGCCGGTCTGGGAGGGACTGCTTCCGGTATTCCCCGCGAAACGGGATTCGATATTACGGCGGCCTCGGAAGTAATGGCCATATTATGTTTGGCAGCGGATCTGAAAGATTTAAAAGAACGCCTCGGAAATATTTTTATCGGATATACTTTCGACAAAAAACCGGTGTTCACCCGCGACCTTAAAGCCAATGGCGCTATGGCGGTTTTACTCAAAGATGCCATCAAACCCAATATAGTCCAGACGATTGAGGGAACGCCCGCATTCATTCACGGAGGGCCTTTCGCCAATATCGCCCAGGGTACCAATACCGTTATCGCTACCGAAACGGCAATGGCTCTGAGCGAATATACCGTTACCGAGGCGGGTTTCGGGTTCGATCTGGGAGCAGAGAAATTCCTGGATATTAAATGCCGGGTGGCCGGTCTGAATCCCGATGCCGTGGTATTGGTGGCTACTGTTCGGGCATTGAAATATCATGGGGGACAATCCATAAAGGAATTGACCCGGGAAAATGTGGCGGCGCTGGAGAAAGGAATTGAAAATCTGCAAAAACATATCGAAAATATACAGCAATTCAATCTGATCCCGATAGTCGCGGTGAATAAGTTCGCCAGCGATACGCCTGCCGAATTGGAGTTTATCACCGACTTCTGCCGGTCCAAGGGGGTACGGGCTACAGTAGCGGATGTATGGGGACAAGGTGGAGCCGGAGCTATTGAATTGGCGCGGTTGGTAACAGAGAGTGCGGAATATTCACAAGCAATGGGTTTGCGGTATCGTCCTTTATATGAGATGACCGACAGCGTTCAGCAAAAGATAGAGAAAATCGCCCGGAAGATATACGGAGCGCAGGCCGTAGACTATACCCCGAAAGCCCGTACGAATCTGAAAAAAATCGAAGATTTAGGATTCGGACATCTGGCCGTGTGTATGGCTAAGACTCAAAAGTCCCTTTCGGACAATCCCGAGTTGCTGGGACGTCCTAAAGATTTCATTATAACGGTCCGCGAAATAGAAATTGCATCCGGCGCAGGATTCCTTATACCGATTACCGGGGATATTATGCGTATGCCGGGACTTCCCGAAGAACCTGCATCCGAACGGATCGATATATCCGAGAGCGGAGAGATCTCCGGGTTGTTTTAAGCCGAGGCACCGCGTGATTGTAATGAATTACAATAATCCTGTAATTTCTTGTTATTTTACAAGGTAAACCGGAGTCCTACGAAATACATTCGGGGCATCGACGGACCGTAAATATATCCTCCGTCTTTCATCACCCCCAAGTCAATATCTTTCTGATATTGGTCGAGGATATTTTTGATTCCTCCGTAAAGGTTGAAACTTATGGAGGAGGTGATTTTAAAATCGTACGCTATTTTGAATCCTAAATCCCAGAATCGGGGAGCCGTTGTCTGGGTATCGGCAGGAATGTAACCGGCGGCATGTTGGACGAGCATACGACCGGTATAATTGCCGAATACGGAGGCGGTGAAGTTCTGCGTGATCCAGAAATTGGAAGTGAGATATCCGTAGTGATCCGGCGCCCGGAACATTTTGCGTTGAGGCTTTACGGCGGGATCTTCCGACCAGGCGAAGTCTTCCTTGTAACGGCTGCTTTGGATGGTATATCCGATTTGGATCTCCGCGATTTTTGGAATTCCGGCTTTCGCTTCGAAATTTATTCCTTTAATGACGGCGCCGGAGGCGTTCCCCCGCTGGTAAATGATATTTCCGTCGGGATCTTGTCCTTTCTCGGTGAGTGTAAATACGTCGTTTAACGTAGTATAGAATCCTTCGACCAGTAAGTTCGCCTGTATTTTTCCAAAGGTGCGGTACAAATCGGCTGAAGCGCTGAAACTATGGGAATATTCCGGTTTGAGATCGGGATCCAGTTCGATCAGCGACACTTTTCCTCCTACGGCCGTTACATGCAGGTCTTCATCGTATGCCTGGGGTGCCAGATATCCGCTGGCATAACTGGCCCGCAGTCCCACCGTTTCGGACGGACTATATCTGAGATTCACCCGCGGACTGAAAATAACGGAGTTTACCTTGTTATGTTTGTCTATCCGGCCGCCGATAAGGAAATTGAATTTTTCGGTTTTCCACTCATTTTGCAGGAACGCTCCCACGATATTGGTATATTGTTTCATATCGCGATGATATCCTAAAATGACATCGGCCAGTTTGTTATGGCTGTATTCTATGCCCGCTACGATTTCCGAAGGACTGAACAGAAATTTCTCCGCCGAGAAAATATACTGTACTCCGCCTAAGGCCGTTATGTCTTTCGTGCGTCCGTAGGCATCGGGATTCTGTTCCGTTCCGAAGTAGCTTTTCCGCCGGATCTGCTGTGCGGAAGCATAAGCGGAGAAACGATGCTTCTGGTTGCGCGTATAGGCATTGAATTCTAATCCTCCGCCGTCGATGGTATGTTCCAATTGTTCCGCTATATCGGCCTGATGGGGCGGAAGATCCATTTTGTTGCCTCCCCGACGGAATTCGTGGATACGGTGATATTCTGCGGTTACTTTGGTAAACAGACCCGTTTTATAGTATCCCCGGAATCCTATGGTTTCGGATGACAATTCGGGAACATCGGAAAATCCGTCTCCGTTGCGGTCGTACGAATCCCGGTTCCGGACCATTCCGAAAATATATACGCCCGCTTTATTGTTTTCGGAAACGAAAGCTCCGTTCAGGGAAGTTCCCGTGTCCGTCCCGCCTCCCTGATAGATATGGGTCGTATTCCCGATAGAAAGGGTATTGCGCAACGGCTCTTTGGTAATTATATTTACTACTCCCCCGATGGCGTTGGAGCCGAAAAGGGCCGAGCCGCTTCCCCGGATGACCTCCACCCGCTCGATCATGGAAACGGGCAATTGCTCCAGACCGTAAACGGTGGCCAAGGAGCTGAACAGGGGCCGGCTGTCGAGCAGAATCTGGGAATATTTGCCTTCCAATCCGTTGATGCGCAGCTGCGGCATACCGCAATTGGAACAGTTGTTTTCCATACGCAATCCCGACTGGAAATTCATGGTCTCGCTCATGCTGCATGCTGCATTTGTCTCGAATTGTTTGGCAGACAATACATTTACGATGGCGGGAGAAGTTTTTTTGTTCGTTTCGTTTTTGGTTGCGGAGATTACCACCTGATCCAGATTCAAAGCTTCCTCTCTCAGCTGGAAGTTGATTTCCAGAGTTTTGTTTTTTATTATTTTCACTGGTATTTCCTGGGTGGTATATCCCATGGCGGAAGCTATCAGGATGTATTCTCCCAACGGAAGATTTTTTAAAAAATAGTGGCCGCTTTCTCCGGACATGGTGGAAAGCGTGGTCCCTTTAAGGGCGATGGTCACGAATGGAATATGTTCGTGGCTGGCCGAGTCCAAGACATGCCCTATAATGTTGGCGTCCGTTTTGGCTTTTTTGTCATCGTCGGCTCCGGTTGCCGCCGAAGCGAAAACCGGAATGATCAGGAATAAAATAATCGGAAAAATTTTTAGAATATATTTCATAAAGGTTAGTTTCATAAGAGTTTAATAATTATAAGTGTTAGAATGCGGGTCCGGTCGGGAAGAATATCCGGCCGGTACCGTGAGAATCCGGCGCAGGTCTCTTAATGGTCTATGGTGAAAGAAACGTAAGTTCCGCTATGATGAAACAATCGTCCCCCTCGGGAGGAGGCCCGGAAACACCGGATCGAATCCCGTTAAAAACGGAAAACGGCCTGTGAAATAAATGCTTTGCCTGTGAAAGATGTTAGAAAACGGACGGAGGGGCTCGCAGAGAGGTATTGTCCTGTTTTTTGCAGATAACCGGCTTTAGAACCGGAAGAGAAAACGTGCAAATCAAGCATTCGGGTTTTTTAATTCCGACCCATCCCCCGGCGGCGAGCATCAGCCAGAGGGTAAAGTGGGCTATCAGATCGACCTGGAAAGACGAATGTACGTGGCGGGGATTGTCGGGACTCCCGGAAAAAGGATGGGAGTGAACGATAATCGTGTCGTTTACCCGGTGCTTGTGCCAGAAAAAGTTGCTGCTTGCATAGGCGAACAGAAAGATGGCCAACAGCAATGCGGAAGTGATATTTCTGGTAAATCGGGTACTCATAAAAAAACAGTCTTATTAAGAATGCCGGGTGCAAAGATAATAAAGCAAAGGGGAAATCCTATACTATACCAAGGATGCGAAAATTTCTTCTACGGTTTCCGGCTCCTTTATCATGTTGCAGATCTGGCCTATTTCTATTTCTCCTTCTTGCAGGTCTCCCTCGAAAATACCCCGTTTGGCCCGTCCTTTTCCCAAAAATTCGGAGAGTTCCTCTTTGGTCGCGCCTCTTTCTTCCATTTCCGCTACCCTTTTCATGAATTCTCCTTCCGCCAAACGGGTGGGGGAGAGTTTTTTCAGCAAAAGACGGGTGCCGCCTTCCGCCAGACCCATGCAATGCCTTTTGAAATTCTCGTGGGCGGAGCTTTCTTTGCACAAAGCGAAACGGGTGCCTATTTGGACCCCTTCCGCGCCTAAGGCTTTCACCGCCTCCACCTGACATTTGAGGGCAATGCCTCCCGCTGCGATCAACGGCAATGAAGTGGCTTCCCTGACAGCCGGAATCAGGCACAGGGTGGTTGTCTCTTCCCGGCCGTTATGTCCGCCTGCCTCGAATCCTTCCGCCACGACCGCATCCACGCCTGCTTCTTCGCATTTTTTGGCAAAAAGACTGCTCGATACTACATGGCAAACCGTTATTCCGTGTTCTTTCAGGAACGGAGTCCACTTTTTGGGGCTTCCTGCCGAGGTGAAAACGATCTTCACTTTTTCCTGCACTAAAATCCGCATCAATTCGTCTATCTGAGGGTACAAGAGAGGCACGTTTACGCCGAAAGGTTTATCTGTCGCTTCCCGACAGGAACGGATATGGTGTATCAGGTTGTCCGGATGCATGGAACCGGCTCCTATCAGGCCTAACCCTCCATAGTTGCTTACAGCCGAAGCGAGTCTCCAGCCGCTGCACCAGACCATGCCGCCTGCGATGATGGGATGTGCGATCCCGAATAACTCTGTAATTCTGTTCATGACAATGGATTTTAGCTGTTTTTCCTGCGCCGCAGAACCGTCAGTACGATGCCGGTTGCCAGCAGGATGATCAAAAGACCGGAGGCGACCCGGGAGCAGATTTCCCCTTTGCTGAAACTTTCCGGATCGAATGTGAACTCGATTTCATATTCTCCCGCCGGCAGGGCCAGCCCCCGTAAAATATAGTCGGCCCGGAAAATCTCTGCCGGGGTGCCTTTCTCTTTGCCGTCGTTTTCCGCACGGCCCACACGGTCCGCAGGGTAAAGCACGGCTTTCCAGCCCGGATGATAGTATATCTCGCTGAACAGGGCCGCCTGCGGAATCCTGCTGCCATATCGGTAAGTGAGCCGGTTGGGAGCGTAGGAGGTAAGACGGATGTATGCCAAAGAATCGCGGAGACGGTCGGCGGCCGGTTTTTCTGTCTCGTTATACAGTTTCCCGACAGTAGAATTTTCCAAAAAGCTCCGCTCTACGATGGCTTCTTTTGCGGGGTCGGTTGTGGCCAGCAGGGCGATCTCCTGATCCGCGCCGGAGGCCGGAATGATTTTCTCCACGAACCAGGCGTTGCCCAATGCGTAAGGGTTGGACAGGGGAGCCGTATTCCCGTTCAGAATGATATATTTCGTATTCAACATGCTCAGTACGGGATGATAGGTCAGCGCCTGCTGCGCCTGTTCCAAGGTGCGGGCCTGCCCGATCTCGGCTGAAATCTCCTGTATTTCAGGCAGGAGGGCATGTTCGATTACGTCTTGATAGCGTTGCAGTTTTGCCGGGCTGTATCCCCCGATCGTTTTATGATGATAGCTTACATAGGCATCGTTAAAGGTATTGACGCTCAGATCCAGTACCCTGTAATCGGGGGTTTTGTCCTCCAGAATGATTTGGTCCGCCGGACGCAGGGCGAATGCATTCTTAAATTCCCGTCGGGTAACGAAATGGGAATCGTTCAGATATCTTTTATCCACGGCCCACAAATCGGCCAGCACCAAAAAGCTCAGCAACAGAATAGTCTGGACGGGCTTTAATTTGCGCAGATAGCCCATCAGCAGGACCCCCGCCGCAATGACGATATACATAAACGAGCGGATCGCATCGTGCCGCAACAGGGAGATACGGTCGGCCGCCAGCGCACTCCGCAAAGCCTGCGGCAGCCGGTTGTCGGCAGGGGAGGTGAAGTCTCCCGCCAAGGAAGGAATCAGGATGAACAGCAGCGAAACGCCTGCCGTCAGGGCCAAGGCCCATATAAAGCCTGTGCGGACCTTTTTCCGGTCGGTAGTTCCGTAAATCAGTTCATTTACCGTAAGCACGGCCATTACCGGTATCGATATCTGGAGAATGACTAAAATCATGGATACCGTCCGGAATTTATTGTACAGAGGGGCCCAGTTAAAGAAAAATTCCGAGACGAACATCAGATGATAGCCCCATGAAAGCAGCAGGGCCAGCAGGCTCACTCCCGCTATCCACCATTTCAATCCCCCTTTGAGAACGAAAAATCCTAAAACGAACAGAAATATGCTGATGGCTCCCATGTACATCGGCCCGGCGGTAAAGGGCTGTTCTCCCCAATAGAGCGGAAGCTGCCGGATTATCTGTTCCGCGCCCGCGTAGTTATTCGCCCGGAGGGTTTTGTAGGTCTGGGAATCGGTATCGAGCGCACCCGCGGAGGATCCGCCGTTAAAATCGGGAATCATGAGATTGGGGGTTTCTTTGATTCCGTAGGACCATGCGGTGGCATATTCCAAGTCCAACCCTTTGCGGGTTTTCCTGCCGGCTGTTTCCGCCGGGTTATCTTCCGGGGTTTCCCGTGTTGCTTCCGTCTTGCTCCCGTCTTTTCCGCCGCTGAGTTCTGAACCGCCGCGCATGGTGTGTTGCGCATATTCGTAAGTCGGCCATAAGTGATTGGTATTGGCGGCGATGCCCAACAGCCCCGCCGCAAGCAGCACTAAGGAGGTTTTTATAAAACGCGGAAAGGTCTTTTCCTTTATGGCTGCCGCCATGCGGTAAATGGCGTATCCCAAAATGATGATAGCCAAATAATAAGTGATCTGGGGATGGTTGGCCTTGATCTGGAAGCTCAGGGCGAATGCAAAAAACAATCCTCCCCATAACGGGCTTTTGCGGTAGGCGTAAACCACTGCGGCCAATACCCAGGGCATGTAGGCGATGGCGATCATTTTAGTATTGTGTCCTACCTGGATAATCTGCATATTGTACGAGCAGAAGGTAATGGCTACGGCTCCTAAAAAAGCTAACCAGAGATTCATGCCGAAAGCCAGAAATAAAAGGAAGCCTCCGATAAGGCTGATAAGCAGATAACTGGCAGGCCGTTCCCCTGTAAATAGAAAATCGTAGACAGGTTGGGTGAAATCTCCTTTGTAAATCACCGAAATAGTGGTGGCGGGCATTCCTCCGAACATGGAATTGGTCCAGAGCGTACGGCTGTCGGGATGCGCCTGATTATATTCCACGATTTCCCGGGACATCCCTTCCCAGCTCGAAATGTCGGACTGATTTACCACTTTTCCTTTCAGCAATTGAGGCATAAAACCGTATGCGAGTACTATAAAAACCGATATGACGGCTGCATACGGCGCTATTTTCTTGAGATTGAAACCCTTCATCTTTATTTTTCTCTTTTTAGTTCATCTAATATTCCCGACAGTTTTTCTGTCAAATGAATCCTGGAATATTTCCGTATCCGTTCTGCGGAACGGGAATCTTTTGGGGAAGAAGACTTTGCGGCCGCGTCCGGATTGGTTTTAAATTCTTCGTATGCCCGGTCCACGGCCCCGCGGATGCCGGTTTTGTCTCCGAATTCATAAATGGAGCCGCTTCCGGTTTCTTTCAGGGCATCGGCCAGATCCCCGGCTGCAGGACCGAAAGCCAGAATGGGGACACCGGAGGCGAGA
This sequence comes from uncultured Bacteroidales bacterium, assembly GCA_947630665.1. Taxonomy (GTDB): domain Bacteria; phylum Bacteroidota; class Bacteroidia; order Bacteroidales; family UBA932; genus Egerieousia. The sequence goes on from CANRID010000014.1 coordinate 10,866, forward strand.
TATTCGAAAAACTTGCCGGTGAGGATTCCGGCCGCTTCCGGCTCTTTTCGCAGGGGGAGCAACAACAAGGAGGCTGAACGCTGCCATTTTACGGCGCAATCGTGGGAGACGTAGCCGAGGTCGGTAAGATTTTCCTCTAAACCCGCCTGTCGGATCTGTTCCGTAATCAGAGGGTCGGTCTGCCCCATGACCGTTATTTCCAATGTATGCCGGAATTCCGTGTCGGCAGCCGCTTTTTCCCCCAAGACCTCCCACAGGCAATCGGGGTTCCCGTTTTCCGTAAACAGACCGGTATGCACCACACGGAATTTGGGCTTTTTGACGGTGGTTCCGTCGTTTTCGGAATCGTTATCCCGCAGGGGGGTATGGCTGCCGCCGGCGTTCCCGGAATTTTGTTCCGTCTCCGGTATCGCGAAATCGGCCGGATCGAATCCGTTGGTTATGATTTCTATGGGAACGGAAGTGCGCCCGCTGAAATCCTCTTTCATTTGGGCGGAGACCGTCACTATCCGGTCCGCTTCTTCTAATACGCTTTGCTCCAACCTGCGGTGTTTCCGGAGGGCATATCGGGAGAGCGGCAGATATTTGAAATAAAAAATCCCCGTCCAGGGGTCCCGGAAGTCGGCGATCCATCTGATTCCCGTTTCCCGGTGCAGAGTCCGCGCGATCAGATGCATCGAATGGGGAGGCCCCGTGCTTACGATAGCGTCTACGGGATGTTCCCGTAAATAATTTTTCAGGTATTTTACCGACGGACCCACCCACCAGCGGCGCGGGTCGGGGATGAAGAAATTCCCGCGCACATAGAGGGAGAATTTTTGGAAAAAGGAACTTTTCCGGTTGTCCGAGATCAGATTGGCCCGGATAGGCTGTTTCCCGGACTTGTTTCCCGAGAGGATGCTGTAAAATCCGTACGGTTCCCGTATTTTGGTTTTCAGTACCTCTAAGGAGGGGGAAATATCTTTTGACAAGGCTTCGTCTATGGCATTGGCCTGCGGGTTTTGGGGAGTGTAAATGACCGGTTCCCATCCGAACTGGGGAAGGTATTTTGCGAATTTGAGCCATCTTTGCACGCCCGATCCCCCCGACGGAGGCCAGTAATATGTAATGATCAGAACCCTGTTCAAGATATTTCTCTTTATTGATTATTTTGTGGGATAAAGTTTAAATCCACCCGTTTTCTGAATCTCCCGGAGCCGGTCCGGAAAAGTCCGGCCTGCCGTTTTTCCCTCCGGGAAATTTTTCTGAAACGGGTGGATTTAATTTGGGGAAGGCTACAGGGTAGCGTCTTTTATAAAGTTATTATACAGACATTCGTTTACCTGACGTTGGAATACCACGAAATTGTTTTCGCGTTTGTACTCGATTCCGTTGGTCATGGTAACGATACCCCATTTCTGTTCAGGATCGAAGAACATGGAGGTATATACTCCGTAAGCTCCTCCTGTATGACCGGTGAGTTTCAGACCCGGAATAAGCTGCTCTGTAATGCGCATGGCGAAACCGTATGCGTCGCCCTCGTCGGTCGGCGAGATAATGTTGGATTGCATGAGTTTTGAGCTTTGTTCGTCTATGATTTTGGCTCCGTTGGCTCCGGTACCGTAATTCATGTGCATGGTCATTACTTTAGCCAGATCGCGGGCGGAGATTTTCATGCCGCCTGTCGGGGAGAAAATAGGAGTGGAATATCCGAACCGGTAATTCGCGATTTCTTCTGTACGTTTGGCATACGCTTCCGGCTGCCATTCGAAAGTGCTGTCCGGCAGCATTTCGTAAATTTTCACGAACAAAGTGGAATCGAGAGAGGCCACTTCGTAACCGCCGTACACTTCGAGCGGATCGAGGATATGGCTGACGATATATTTGTCGAACCGTTCGCCGCTTACTCTTTCAAGGATGGTTCCCAGCGTATTGTATCCTAAATTGCAATATTCGTATTTTGTTCCGGGTTCGTAGTCGTTATAGGCGTTCTGCCAGGTTGCGGATGAATCCGGATTGATGACATTGAGGGTAAAGTATCCCTGAGAATCGTTCAGACTGGAAGAATGGGACAGGAGCATGCGTACGGTGATGGGAACATCCGGATATTTCGGATTTCTCACTTTGAATCCCAAATAGTCTGAAACATCTCCTTCCAGGTTTATTTTTCCCTGCTCTACCAGTTGCATGATACTGGTGGCGGTAAATGATTTGGAAATGGATGCGATCCTGAAAATATCGTTATCCTGCAATTCGATCTTGTTCTCGAGGTCTTTGTATCCCAAGGAGTTGGTGTATACTATCTGTCCGTCTTTCACAACGGCTACGGCAAGCCCTATGGCTTTGTTCTGCTCCATAATGGATTTGAGTTCCTCTTTTACCTTCTCTTCCTTGGTAGGGGCGGTGCAGGCAAAAACACCGGCAGCTATGAATAATGCTGCAATGATTTTGGAAATTTGTTTGAAGTACATAGCGCGAATAGTTTAAATGATTAGGGCAAAGTTAAAAATTTAAATTAAAATTATTGTATTTTTGTGAGTATGAATGAGAGTAAAACAATAGTCGAAACCCCCCTCATGAAGCAATATTTCGAGGTTAAGGCCCAACATCCCGACGCATTGCTGCTGTTCAGAGTGGGGGATTTTTATGAAACATTCGGAGAGGACGCCATTACCGCAAGCAAAATTCTGGGGATCGTGCTTACCCGTCGGGCCAACGGGTCGGCCAGCTGGGTGGAACTTGCCGGGTTTCCGTATCATTCTATCGAGACATACCTGCCCAAATTGGTCAGGAGCGGATATAAGGTGGCGGTATGCGACCAACTGGAAGATCCCAAACTCACCAAGAAGATAGTCAAGAGAGGCATAACGGAATTGGTTACGCCCGGCATCGCCTACAACGACCAGTTGCTGAGCCAGAAAGAGAACAATTTCCTTTGTTCCGTCTATTTTTTCCGGGATAAGGGCGGTATCGCTTTTCTGGATGTTTCTACCGGAACTTTTAAAATAGCGGAAGGCACTTTGGAATATATGGAAATCCTGCTTTCGAATTTCGCCCCCAAGGAGGTTCTGGTGCAGAGAGGATATCAGGCCGGGTTCCGGGAGAGATTCGGAGACGGATATTATATTTCCGTGCTGGACGAGTGGGCGTTTGTGCCGGAAGCCTGCGAGGATAAACTAAAGAAGCAATTCGGGCTGAACTCCCTCAAGGGGTTCGGCATCGACGGATTGGGTCTGGGGATAACGGCGGCCGGCGCCATCCTGTTTTATTTGGAGCAAAATCATAACCGGAGCGTTTGTCATTTATGCTCCGTTTCCAGAATAGATCAGGAAAGTTTCGTGTGGTTAGACCGCTTTACGTTCCGGAATCTGGAGATTTTTTCGTCCGTTGCCGGATCCGACGGAGTATCCCTGTTGGATGTAATAGATAAAACTTCTTCCCCTTTGGGAGGCCGTCTGTTGAGAAGCTGGCTGGCTATGCCTGTAAAAGACCGGGCGGAAATAGAGAGACGCCATACCGTAGTGGAGTATTTTGTGAATAATCCTGCGGTCAGGACGGAAATACGGGAGCATATCGGCCGGGTGGGAGATCTGGAGCGCATCGCTTCCAAGGCGGCGGCCGGAAAAATAGCGCCCCGCGAGATGATCCAGCTCAAAAGGGGGCTGGAACAGATGGAGCCTGTAAGGGAGATATGCCACAGGAGCGGTATAGAGCCGTTGGTGACTGTGGGCGAGGAAATTTCATTGTTCGAGACCCTGCGTGCGGAGATCGGGACGAAGATTTTGCCGGAACCGGCGGCGCAGTTAGGAAAGGGGGACATTATCGCCGATGGAGTGAATCCGGAATTGGACCAGCTGCGGCAGATTGCGCGGCACAGCAAGGAATATCTGCTGCATGTTCAGGAGCGGGAAAGTGAACGCACCGGAATACCTTCCCTGAAAATCAGCTATAATAATGTATTCGGCTATTATTTAGAGGTGCGCAATGCCCATAAGGATAAAGTTCCGCCGGAGTGGATACGGAAGCAGACTTTGGTAAATGCGGAACGGTATATTACCCAGGAACTGAAAGAGTATGAAGAAAAAATCTTAGGAGCGGAAGACCGGATCCTCGCGTTGGAACAGGAAATTTACGCTCAGGTGACGGAGGCTATCCGGAAGGAAATTTCCGATCTGCAGAAAAGCGGGGAGGCGATAGCCCGGATAGATTGTTTGGCGGGGTTCGCGCAGCTGGCCTGCGAAAATAAATATTGCCGTCCGCAGATGAACGACGGTTTGCGGCTCGAGATAGAACAGGGGCGGCATCCGGTTATCGAAACCCTGATGAAACCGGGGGAGGAATATGTGGCCAACGATCTGATGCTGGACAACGATTCCCAGCAGATCATTATCCTCACGGGACCGAACATGGCGGGCAAGTCCGCCTTGCTCCGGCAAACGGCTCTGATCGTGTTGCTGGCGCAGATAGGGTCTTTCGTACCCGCTGCGAGGGCGTCTGTCGGGATAACGGATAAAATCTTTACCCGGGTGGGCGCTTCGGACAATATTTCAAGGGGGGAATCTACTTTTATGGTGGAGATGACGGAGACATCCACGATCCTGCATAATCTGTCCGAGAGGTCGTTGGTGTTGCTGGACGAGATAGGCCGGGGAACCAGCACCTTCGACGGAATGTCCATCGCGTGGGCCATCGTGGAGTATATCCATCAGAGCCGCTGCCGGGCGAAGACCCTGTTCGCCACCCATTACCATGAATTGAACGAACTGGAACGCATTTACCCGCGTATCCGGAATTATCATATTTCCGTCAAGGAGGTGGATAAGAAAGTGATATTTCTGCGGAAATTGTGTCCCGGCGGCGTGGCGCACAGCTTCGGTATCCATGTGGCCCGTATGGCGGGGATGCCGCAGCCGGTAATCGATTCGGCCCAACGGATTCTGAATCTGCTGGAAAGTTCCCGGGACAATTCGCCGATAGATGCAGGTGCGGGGAGCGGTCTTGCCCGAAAGGAGGAGGCCGAGAAAATTGCCGGAGACGTTATCGGGAACGGAAAAAGCCGGCTGAAGGAGAAAAAGAGCGGGGAGGGGCTTCAACTGTCTTTCTACCAGTTGGAGGACCCGTTGCTGGCGGATATCAGGGACAGGCTCAAGGCGATGGATATAAATTCCATGTCTCCTTTAGACGCTTTCGACGCATTGCGGGAGCTTAAAAAACGGATAGGATTGGAGCGGTAGGGAAAGACGGACCGGAATTGGAAAATTATAGGAAATGGCTATCGGGAAAATTTATAAAAGAAGCGTGATTATCGCCAAGTTGCTGACAGAGAGCATATCGTTTGCTTTCTCGCAGTTAAGGAGCGATAAACTCCGGACTTTTCTTTCTTTGTTCGGGGTGAGTATCGGTATTTTTTCCATCGTGGCGATTCTTACGGCGATCGATTCTTTGAAGGGAGTGATTATGGAGGGGTTGAAGACTTTCGGGTCCGATGCCGTTATTATACAACGTTTCCCGATGGCCGGCGGAGAAGATGAAGACGGGAATGCTGTCATGGAGGTGGGCGAAGACGGTTTTAAATGGTGGGAGTATCTCAAACGGCCCGCGGTTACGGCGGAGGATTATGCGTTTCTGAAGGAAAATACCCGGTATAGCTATGCAATATCTTTTATGGTCCAGCTTTCTGCCGAGGTCAAGTATCAGCGGAATTCTATTTCGGGATGCGGGATTTCATGCGTGGCTTCCGACTGGGAAAAAATGACCAAGGTGGAATTGTCGGCAGGCCGGTATTTTTCTGCGGAGGAACTCTCGCGGGGCGGGAATGTGGCGGTTATCGGCTCGGAGGTGGCGGACGAATTGTTCGGAGAGGGAGATCCTGTCGGGAAGCGGATAAAAATAGGGGCTAAGGACGCGTATGTGATAGGGAAATTTAAAGAGCAGGGGGATGAGCTAAGTCTGGTTGATACCGATAATTCCATTTTCGTACCGTTGAATTTCGGGAAGTATATGATGAATCTGCGGGAGAAGAATGGCGTAATCGTGGCGAAACCGGCAGAGGGGGTGAGCGAAACCGATTTTCAGGACGAACTCCGGAACCTGATGCGGGCCCGACGGCGTCTCAGGCCGGGGGATAAAAATGATTTTTCCGTGAATAAGATGACTTTTCTTTTGTCCTTTGTCCAGAATATCTTTTCTTCTCTCAATATGGCGGGATGGGTTATCGCAGGCTTTTCCCTTTTGATCGGCGGATTCGGGATCGCCAATATCATGTTCGTTTCGGTTAAGGAGAGAACCAACATGATAGGAATACAAAAAGCGCTCGGCGCCAAGAAATATGTGATTCTGACGCAATTTCTCACGGAGGCCGCTTTTCTGGCGATAACGGGCGGCCTGATAGGGATTCTGATGGTCTGGCTTGTCGTTCTGGCCGTTCCGGAAGATATAGGTCTGGCCATGCGGCTTTCCTTGTCCAATATTTTGAGCGGCGTAGCTATCGCATCGGTTATCGGTGTGCTGGCCGGTTTTATTCCGGCACGTATAGGAGCGGGACTGAATCCGGTGGATGCGATTAATTCAAAATGACCACCGGGAGCAGCCGTTTATTTGCCGGAGATCGTTTCCGATACCAACCGGGTGAGTTCTGCGAATTGTTCTATCGACAATTGTTCGGGACGCTTCTCTAAGAGGTCGTTCGCCGGGGCGGGGCGTCCGCATAGGAGGGGTTTGACGGAATTGCGGATAGTTTTGCGGCGCTGGTTGAAGGTGGTCTTGACTACCTGTTTGAAGAGTTTTTCATCGCAGCCGAGAGAGTCCCTGCCGTTTTTCCGGAGCCGGATAACAGCCGATTTTACTTTTGGCGGCGGCAGGAAAACGTGTTCGTCTACCGTAAAAAGATATTCGATATCGTACCAGGTCTGCAATAGTACGGAGAGGATTCCGTACGTTTTGGTTCCCGGTTGGCCGGCTAACCTTTCCGCCACCTCTTTCTGAAGCATGCAGACTATCTGGGGAATATGCTCTTTGTATTCGAGAATCCTGAAGAAAATCTGGGAGGAAATATTATAAGGAAAGTTTCCGATTACGGAAAAGTCCCCGTCGAAAGTTTTGTCTAAGGGCATGGTCAGAAAATCCTGCTGCCGCAAGGTATATAAAAGTTGCGGGAACGTTGCTTTCAGGCATTCGACCGATTCGGGATCTATTTCCGCCACCTGAAGTCTGATGCGCGGGTTTTCAAGCAGATATTTGGTGAGTACGCCGGTACCCGGTCCGATTTCCAGTACCTGGACGGGAACATCTCCTGCGGGCAGGAGCAGACTGTCGGTAATCTGGCGGGCGATAGATTCGTCTTTGAGAAAATGTTGTCCCAGCGCTTTTTTGGCTCTTACGTACATCATGCGGCAAAGGTAAGGAAATAGTTCAAATTTTATTAACTTTGTAAATTGTTCCGGCTTTAGCGGAGGGAAGATTGTTACTGTCGGGATAAGAAAGAGTAAGCAATTAATAATTAACATAATATGTACAGGACACATACTTGCGGCGAGCTACGCATTTCAAACGCAGGCCAGAGCGTGACCCTGGCCGGATGGGTACAAAGGGTACGTAAAATGGGAGGAATGACCTTTATCGATTTACGGGACCGTTACGGAATCACTCAATTGGTTGCAGATGAGAATGAGTCTAAAGAGGTGAAAGCCCAGGTGGAAAAATTGGGCAGAGAGTACGTGATACAGGCTTCGGGAGTGGTGACGGAACGGCAGAGTAAAAATCCGAAAATCGAAACCGGGGATATAGAGATAAGATTATCGGATATACGTATTCTGAATGCTTCGGCCGTGCCTCCGTTCACCATAGAAGACGAGTCGGACGGCGGCGAGGATCTGCGGGCCAGATACAGATATCTGGATCTGAGGAGAGGACCCCTTAAAAAGGCGCTCCTTCACCGGCACAAGATGGCCTGGGAGGTGAGAAATTATCTGAGCAGCATCGGGTTCTTGGAAATAGAAACCCCGTATCTGATCAAATCGACTCCCGAGGGGGCGAGGGATTTTGTGGTGCCTTCGAGGATGAATCCGGGACAGTTTTATGCGCTGCCTCAAAGTCCGCAGACTTTCAAGCAATTGCTGATGGTGGCCGGTTATGATAAGTATTTCCAGATAGTCAGATGTTTCCGGGATGAGGATTTAAGGGCGGACCGCCAGCCGGAATTTACGCAGATCGACTGCGAGATGTCTTTTGTGGAGCGCGATGATGTATTGGATACTTTCGAAGGGCTTATAAAGTCCCTTTTTAAAAATGTGTTGGGGAAAGAATTCGGTGAACCGTTCCCGCGTATGTCTTATGCGGATGCAATGGAATATTACGGGTCGGACAAACCGGATATACGGTTCGGCATGAAGATAAACGATGTTACCGCGAAAGTGCAGGGAAAGAATTTTTCCGTATTCGATTCCGCAGAGTATGCGGGAGCTATCTGCGTTCCGGGTTGTGCGGGATATACCCGCAAGCAGATCGACGAGTTGACCGAGTGGGTGAAAAGACCTCAGGTGGGAGCGAAAGGGCTGATCTGGATCCGGAATGCGAAGGAGGGAATCAAATCTTCCATCGATAAATTCTTTACGCCAGAGGAACTGTCGGCTTTGGCGCAGGGGATGGGAGCTCTGCCGGGCGACCTGATTCTGATTATGGCGGGCGGGAAAAAGAAAACCCGTACGGCATTGGGCGCTTTGCGCTTGGAGATGGGGAACCGGCTCGGACTGAGAAAGAACGATGTATTCGCGCCGCTTTGGGTGTGCGATTTCCCGTTGTTGGAATGGGATGATGAGACCGGACGGTTTTATGCTATGCACCATCCGTTTACTGCTCCCAAACCGGAAGATATGGATAAATTTTTCAGCGATAAGAAGGAGGATCTGGAACAGGTTAACGCCAATGCTTACGATTTCGTGCTGAACGGAACGGAGGTGGGCGGCGGTTCCATCCGGATTCACGATGCCAAAGTCCAGGAGCGGATGTTCCAAGTGCTGGGGCTTACCCGGGAGGATGCGGATTACAAGTTCGGATTTATTATCAATGCTTTCAAATTCGGCGCTCCGCCACACGGAGGCATCGCTTTCGGGTTCGACCGGTTCTGCGCGCTTTTCGACGGACAGGAGACCATCCGGGATTATATCGCTTTCCCTAAAAACAATAACGGCCGGGATGTGATGTTGGATGCTCCTTCCTATATAGAGAAGGAACAGATGGACGAATTGTTTATCAAGAGCACGGCTCCGGCGGCTTCCACTGCTCCGGCGGCTTCGGCGGAAGAAGGAAAAAATTAGAAAAACCGATATTAAAAAGAGAAGATCATGAGTTTGGAGACGCAAATACAACAGGACATAAAATCTGCCATGTTGGCTAAAGAGAAAACCCGGCTGGAATCTCTCCGGGCGGTAAAGGCGGCCATCCTTTTGGCAAAAACCGCAGACGGTTCCGAAACCATTGCCGATGAAGCGGTGGTGAAGATCATCCAGAAATTGGTAAAACAACGGAAAGAGACGGCTCAGATATACCGTCAGCAAAACCGTCCGGAATTGGCTGACAACGAATTGGCGGAGGCCTCGTATATGGAAGTCTATCTTCCTGCGCAGCTTTCCGAAGCGGAGCTGGAGGCGGAATTGAAAAAGATCATCGCCCGGGTGGGCGCTACACAGCCTTCCGAAATGGGAAAGGTCATGGGTGCGGCTACCAAGGAACTGGCCGGCAAGGCGGACGGCAAAATGATTTCGGCATTGGTAAAGAAACTGCTGGCTTCTTAGCCCCCGGCGCTCCCGATGCCGGATTTAAAAATATGTCCATGCTTATTTATAATGTAACGGCGGTTCCTATGGACGGGAGCCGCACGGTGCTTCCGGAGGCCTATGTAATAACGGAAGGGTCCGTAATCCGGGAGGTGGGAACGGGAACGCCCCCTGCATTCGAAGGCAGGCGGATCGACGGTAAGGGCGGTATTCTTATGCCCGGGCTGATTAACGCCCATACCCATTTGCCTATGATTCTTATGCGCGGCTACGGGGACGGCCATGATCTTCAGGAATGGCTGACCCGGTATATTTTCCCCGTAGAGGATAAATGGGATTCCCGTGCGGTTCGTGCCGCCACCGGACTGGCTTTATGCGATCTTATCTCTTGCGGGGTAACTACCGTAGCCGACATGTATTATTTTTGCGAAGACATCGCTGCGGAAACGGCTGCTTCCGGACTGAATGCGAATCTGTCCCGGAGCATTACCATATTCGATGCGGCCGGCTATGATTTTAAGACGCATCCTTCGTGCCGGCAGGCCCGCGAGTTGGCGGAAAAGTGGCACGGATACAATGGCGGGCAGATTTTGACGGATGTTTCCATTCATGCGGAATATACTTCTTTTGCGTGTCCCTCTTTGTGGAAAGATTTGTCGGGCTATGCAAAGGAAAACGGATTGGGGATGCAGGTGCATATATCGGAGACCCGGAAGGAACATGAAGAATGCCTGTCCCGATGGAATAAGACTCCTGTGGGGATTCTGAACGAATACGGAGTATGGGATGTGCGTTCCGTAGCGGCTCATTGCGTCTGGGTTACGCCGTCGGACCGGGAGCTGATGGCGGAAAAAGGGGTGTCCGTTGCCCATAATCCGATATCGAATCTCAAACTCGGGTCCGGAATCGCTCCCGTACCGGAGTTTATGGAGGCCGGAATAAATGTCTGCTTGGGGACGGACAGCGTCAGTTCCAATAACAGCCATGATTTGTTCGAGGAGATAAAAGCGGCCGTATTGCTGCAAACCGGGACCCGGTGCGATCCTTTGGCCCTTTCCGCCTGGGATGCTTTGGAAATGGCTACCGTGAACGGTGCGCGGGCTTTGGGGAGGAATACGGGACGCATTCAGGCGGGATGCGATGCGGATCTTGTTTTATTGGATCCGGAGGCTGTGAATCTGACTCCCTGCCATGACGTCGCTTCTAATCTGGTTTATTCGGCCCGGGGTTCCAATGTGGTCATGACTGTTGCGCGGGGGAAAATCCTGTATGAAAGAGGCCGTTTCTTTACGATAGACCTTCAGCGGGTGAAAAAGGAGGTGACGGAATACGCGCTGCCGCTTCTTTTCGGAAAAGGTTGAATCGGCGGATACGGGCATCATCCGATGAACATTATCTGATGCGCGGTTGGTCCGGCCAGCATTTAAAATGAACTATGTTATAACGGTAGAGTCCCGACAGTGTATTCCAAATAGGATTCGATCAGGCGGGGAACCGGGTAATCCTTTATCTTGTTTTCCGGAATTACGATGTATTTCGTTGCGGCAGAGGGGTTCGCATATTCAGGCGGAGTCGGCTCTCCCAAGACGTTGCCGGTTGCGGCTGTCGCTGCTGCCGTTGCTGCCGCCTCTCCCAAGACGTTACCGGTTGCGGCTGTCGTTGTTGCCGTTGCAGCCGCCTCCCCCTGCATGCTGCAGGGGGAAAGCCGAAGGCTTTCCATTTCGTGGAAAACCGGGTGGATGATCCGGTGCGAAAGCAGATGGTCGGGCATGGGAAGGGTCCGGAGCCGTTTCAGCCGGCCCGTTTCCCGTATCAGCTCCCGGTATTCCGGAAGGGCTTCGATTTCGGCGAAAGTTGCGGGCCCCGGAGTCTCGATGAGGGGAAACTCATACAGATTCTGCCAGATATCTTTTTCCGTGCGTTTGTGCAGCAGGATATTTCCCCCGCACCGGATATGGAAATAATTGAAAAACCTTTCCTTGACGGCCGTCTTTCCTTTTTTGACGGGAAGGGATTCCACCCGGTTTTCCCGAAAGGCGGCGCATCGGTCTGTAAAAGGACATACGGGACAACGCGGCGATTGCGGCACGCACTGGATGGCTCCGAAGTCCATAATGGCTTGATTATAATCGTCGGGAAAATTTTTATCCAGCAGCTCTTCCGCTATGGCGGTAAAATATTTTTTCGCCTGCGGACTGTCTGCCGGCATTCCGATTCCTAAAATTCTGGCGAGTATCCGGTACACGTTTCCGTCCAGCACTGCGTACGGCGCCCGGTAAGCAAAAGAACAGATGGCCGCTGCCGTGTACTCCCCCACGCCTTTTAAGGAAAGTACATCGCGGTAATCTGTCGGAAAGACCCCGCCGAAACGTTCCATGATATTTTTTGCCGCCGCATGCAGATTCCGGGCGCGGCTGTAATATCCCAATCCCTGCCAGTAGTTCATTACCTCGTCTTCGGACGCATGCGCCAGGGAAGCCACATCCGGAAACCGTTCCGTGAACCGGTTGTAATATTCAAGTCCCTGCGCGACCCGCGTCTGTTGCAGAATGATCTCGGATATCCAGATCCTGTACGGGTCGGTAGTCTCTCTCCAGGGCAAATTCCTTTTATGTACCGCATACCATTCCAACAGCCGGGCGGCAAACTCTCCGGCAAACTCTCTCGAAATTCCGGTTCTATTCTCCGTCCCCGGTTCCGGGATCTCCTTCTGTTGTTTCTTTTTTCCTTTTTTCATTTTGCAAGACGCTTACCGGATAGTAACCATCGTAGCTCCGAAGCCGTATTCCTTAAAAGAGGTGTCCTGCCAGGTGCAGCGGCTGTATTTTGTCCTTAACTCTTTCAGAATGGCGGCTCTGAGGACGCCGTCGCCTTTGCCGTGGATGAAAATCAGTTTCGTCCCCCGCCTGTTGAGATATGCCGTCATGGCTTCATTGAATTTTTCTATTTGATAATTCAATATATCACCGTTGCTCATGCCTGAGGTGGTATCTAACAGTTCGTGCGCGTGAAGATCTATCTCTATCGTCTCCGCTTCTTTTCTGGAGCCTCTGCTTCCGCTGTCCTTTTTCCTGACGCCCGGCCCGGCGGCCGCTTCGTCTTCTCCGGCCGCTGCGTGTGCGGATTCTCCCGTCTGCGGCTTGCCGGCATCCGTCTGGAATTTTTTGAGCAGCTCTTTTTTCAATGCGGAGTCGCGCATCTCCAAGTATCCCGACAAATTCTCTTCTTTCGTTTCATCGGCAATGACGATTGCATATCCTTTGCCGGGAATATATTCGTTTTCCTTAAAGTAATTCTCTTTCAGCAGGTTTACGGGATCTAACATGAATCCCGCCTCGATGACCGGTTTCAGTTTCCCCGGCTTGTCTTTTTTAAACGGCAGTATCCGCAAAAGCGTTTTTTTAGAGAACCCGTTCAGTTCCTTGCTCCCGAATTTGAAAAGAGATTTCCTTTCAAAGGGAAGCACCGGCCCCGCGAAACGGGTAAAATATTCCTCCTCGTTCCGGACGAGGTAAGTGGCGAGCAAATGATAATTGTCTGCATTGGCCAGCATACATTCGAATTCCTCTCCCGTCCGGGTATAAATCAAGGCGATTTTCAATTTATCCCCGCCGGACGACTGAATCGCGGGGGCGTCCGGTTCAGACGGACTCCCCGCAGACACTACTACGCATTCCTTCCGGGATACGGGAATTTCGAATCCGTCTTCGTCTTCCACTATCGCCCGGTCCTTTTTATCGAATCCTACGATAATTCCTCCCCCGGTCTGATTGAGAAACCGGACTTTATCTCCTATGTGCATGTCTCGATTCCGCTTTTTACGATTTCTATTTATTTTACGATCAAGGCCTGTGCCGCCTGCCGGAAAGCATCGTATGTCGGCCCGTCATTGACGGCCTCCGGGACACCTTCGTCTCCGCTTTCGCGTATGCTTTGCACCAACGGGATCTGGCCCAGCAGCGGCACGCCGTATTTTTCCGACATGGTCCGACAGCCTTCCTTGCCGAAGATATAATATTTATGATCGGGAAGTTCCGCCGGGGTGAACCAGGCCATATTTTCCACTATTCCGTAAATGGGCTTGGCGATATCCTTATTCCGGAACATGTTGATTCCCTTTTCCACATCGGCCAATGCCACGGCCTGCGGCGTACTTACCACTATGGCTCCCGACAGCGGGATATCGTGGACTAAGCTGATATGGATATCTCCCGTCCCGGGAGGAAGGTCGATCAGCAGAAAATCCAGCTCGCCCCATTTTACTTGGAGAATCATTTGACGCAGCGCATTGCAGGCCATCGGACCGCGCCAGATCAACGCCTGGTCGGGCGGGGCGAAATATCCGATGGACATCCATTTTACTCCGTATTTCTCTATGGGCAGGATAAGTTCCATGGCCGGCTGCCCGTCGGGACCTTCCGAGATCTCCACATCCGGCACCTGTCCTTCCGTTCCGGTCATCTTGGGTACGGAGGGGCCGTATACGTCTGCATCGGCCAGCCCCGTCTTATATCCCATGCGGGCTAAGGTAACGGCTAAATTGACCGCTACGGTGGATTTGCCTACCCCGCCTTTTCCGGAAGCTACGGCAATAATCTTTCCGATATGCGCCAGTTGGTCCTCTCCTAAATCCTGTACGTTCTTCCCCCCGGTTTTTTTGCTCCTTACCAGTTCCAGAATGTTTACCCGGATGCCGGGCCATGCGGCGGTCAGAGCCGCTTCGGCCGCCTTCTTGATACTGCCGCTAAGAGCGTCGGGGGAAGGAAAAACCAACTTGAACTTGATTTGTCCGGCTTCCGCCTTAATATCCTCCACCATGCCCAAGGTAATGATATCCTTGTCTTTGGCCGGATGGATAACAGTGGATAATACTTTTTGTATATCGCTTATGGTCATTGTCTTATTTCCTATCTTACAATTTTCATTTCATCCAGCAAATAACCCGCTCCGCCGAATTTGTCGATAATAAATAACACATACCTTATATCAACGCCTATGCATCGTTGAAGTTCAGGTTCGAAAATAACATCTCCGCTCATGGCTTCCCAGTTGCCGTCGAAAGCCAGTCCCAGCAATTCGCCGTTGGCATTAAGAACCGGGCTTCCGGAATTTCCTCCGGTAATGTCGTTATTGGAAATAAAGCAAACCGGCATTTTCCCGTTTTCAAGACCGTATTCTCCGAAATCTCCCCTCTTGTAAAGGTCTTTCAGCTTGTCGGGAACCACGAATTCCCAATTGTCGGGATCTTCTTTCTCCATTACTCCGTCTAAAGTAGTATAATAGTTGTATTCTACCCCATCCCGAGGCGAATAAGGGAGCACCTGCCCGTAAGTAAGACGCATGGTTGAGTTGGCGTCCGGATACATCGCCTCACCCTGTCTCATTTCCATGATGCCGGCCATGTACGCTTTTTTCCCTTCTTTGTATTTTTGAGAGTCTTTTGTGAGCGCCGGCGTTATCCGGTCTCTGACCTCTATGACGGATTGCGCTATCTTTTTGGCCGGATCATCGGCGATCTGCTGTTCGGTAGCGGCCGCCAGTTTTTCCGGAGAAGAGAAAACGGAAGTTTCATACAAATGATCTACGAATTTGCCGATGTCTCCGCCGTACTGCGCGTCTATTTCCTCATAGAAAGAGGGCTGGTATTCTTTTTTCACGTTGTCTCTGTAAAGCTCTATCATCGCCTTGGCCACCTTTTTATCAGTCGGCATGGAATAGTCTTTATAAAAAGCTGTCGCCCTTTTCGGATTGCGGGTGATGCCTAACAGCTCGATCCGGTTCAGGGACTCGTTCAGATAGGTCATTACATATTTCGGTTCCGCCATGTCGATAACGGAAGTATTGATCATATCCAAGGCATTTCCGTATTTGGCTTTTCTTTCCGGACTTTGATTTACCCAGTTGGTAAACGTTTTTTCTTCCTCTGCCCGGCGTTCTATCACATTCAGTTTATCGAAGGTTTCGTTCATTCCGATGTATTTTTTCCAGCCGTTGGAAGAACCCGCGTATTTGCTTGCATACTGGATTCTTATTTTAGGATCTGCAAGCATGTCCTTCATCAGTATGTCCTGGGCGATGCCCCGTACGTAAATGGCAATGGCATTGGTAATGCTCTGGGTCTGGCGGGCTTCTTCAGAAGTCATATGACGGGTGGTACGGCCCGGGAACCCGATGATCATGGTATAGTCGTTCGGTTTGACACCTTTCAGAGATATGGCCAATGATTTTTTTGGTCTGTACGGAATATTGTCCGGAGAATATTCGGCCGGATCATTGTTTTGGTCGGCATAAACTCGGAACATGGAGAAATCTCCGGTATGGCGAGGCCACATCCAGTTATCCGTATCCGCGCCGAATTTCCCGATGGAGGACGGCGGAGCGCCTACGAAACGGATATCTCTATAGGTTTTGGTGGTGATAAGATAATAGATGTTGTCGTTATACAGACTGGTTACGTAGGCTCTGAGGTTTTTATTGCCGGCAGTCGCCCCAGAAGTTAGTTTTTCCGTTATTTTTTTGTAGGCGGCCTGTTCTTCTTCCGGAGTTTTGGCTCTCTTCAGCGCATTGTTTACCTGATCCGTCACATCCATGAAACTGTTCACGAAAGTAACGGACAATCCTTTGACGGGCAGCTCCTGGGATTTGTTCATTGCCCAGAATCCGTCTTTGAGATAATCGTGTTCTACGGTGCTTAATGCTTGGATAGATCCGTATCCGCAATGATGGTTGGTGATAAGCAACCCTTCGTCCGATATGATTTCCCCCGTACATCCTCCGCCGAATTGTACGATAGCGTCCTTGAGGCTGGCGTTGTTAATATCGTAAATGTCTTTTGCGCTGAGCCTCAGACCCAGCTCCTGCATTTTTTTAATGTTCAGCTTTTCCAGCAGGGGCAACAGCCACATTCCTTCGTCTGCTCTCGCGGGCAATACGGAAAGCAGGATAGCTGCGATCAGTAAAATAGAGATTTTCTTCATATAAATGGATTTATGGAATTTGTATTTGAGCTATATTGAGTTCTGTTATACGGATTCAAAGGTAAAAAAATGGAATCAGATTACCAAGAATATCGTAATATTCTCGTTTGTGGCGCCGCTCTTTCAGAAACGAGGTCCCGACAGATTCCCGCCTTTTTTGACGGCGCAACAAAATCGGATATTAGTTTTAATTTTGCAACGGATTGGATAAATGGAAAATTTTGCAGCCATAGATTTCGAGACGGCGAATGAAAACTTCGCAAGCGTCTGCGCGATGGGGGTCATCGTGGTGCGCGGCGGCATAGTCGCCGACCGGTTTTACAGCCTTATCCGTCCCGTGCCCAATTATTACCGCCGGTTCTGTCGGGAAGTACACGGGTTGTGCGATGCGGATACGCATGATGCGCCGCTGTTTCCTGCGGTGTGGCGTCAGGTCGAGCCGCTGATTGCAGGCCTGCCGTTGGTGGCGCACAATGCACGGTTCGATGAACGATGCCTGCGTGAGGCGCATCGGGCCTACGGAATGGTTTATCCGGAATACACCTTTTACGATACGCTGCGGGCCTCGCGGCGGACTTTCGGCAAATCGCTGCCCGATCATCAGTTGCCCACCTCGGCCCGCGCCTGCGGCTACGACCTTACGGCGCATCATCACGCCCTCGCCGATGCCGAGGCCTGCGCCGCTATTGCTCTGAAAATCCTGTAAGCATTTAATCGTCTAATAACTTGTAACTTGTCCGGTGATAGGGAGTGATTCCGTATTGACGGATGGCCGCCCGGTGTTCCCGGGTAGGATAGGCCATGTTTTTCTCCCAACCGTATTGCGGATATTCCAAGGCCAGTTTTTTCATATATTCATCCCGATGGGTTTTCGCCAAGACGGAAGCGGCTGCGATGCTGGCAAATTCGGAGTCTCCTTTTACAATGCAGATATGCGGGATATCCCGGTAGCCGTAAAACCGGTTGCCATCTACAAGAATGGTTTCCGGACGGATTTTTAATTGATCCAATGCGCGGTGCATGGCGGTTATGGATGCTTTAAGAATATTGATCCGGTCTATTTCTTCCGCGGAAACGGTGCCCACCGCCCAGGCTAAGGCCTTTTTTTCGATTACGGGTCTCAGACTTTCCCTTTGCCGGGGAGTCATCTGTTTTGAGTCGTTGAGCAACGGATGATAAAAATCCGCCGGCAATATGACCGCTGCAGCGAAGACAGGGCCCGCCAGACAACCCCGCCCGGCTTCATCGCAACCCGCTTCTATGATCCCGGGCGTATGATAAGGTTTCAGGGTCTTCATCAGTTTCTTCGATTTGTTCCGAATTGTTCCGAAAGGAAATTCCGGATGCAAATATAATCATTCCGGCTTTTGAAATTCTTTTTTGTTTTCGAGAGCGGCTAATTTTTCTCTTAGGAATGAGACTAATTGTTTCAGATTGGCATTATCGTTTTCCAGGTCCCGGATCTTTTGCTCGTAAGCTTCCCGGTCTGCATGCATCGGATTTCCGTAACCGGGATTGTCTTCCATTATCAGATGATCGGCAGGGATGTTGTAGATTTTTGCTATATCCTGGAGCCGGTCGCTGATGAGTCTGGTTTTGCCTTTTTCTATTTTACGATACGAGTTAAGTGAGATTTGCAGTAAATCCGCGATGTCTTCCTGCGAATATCCTGCTTTTATGCGGAGTTCGTAAAGTTTCTTCTTGATAGTGACATTATCCATGATTGCAAAACTACGCCAAACTACCAGATTGTTTCAGTAGTTAACGGTTGCTATGCAAACAACTAAAAGTTGCAATCTGTTGAAAAAGGAAAAAATATTTTATCGGCGGTAAAAGTAATGACATTTCATAAAATTTCTGTTAAAAAGTTAAAAATTCGATTCTCCTGTCCGGACGGGAAAAAGTCTCTTTGAGAACTGACATGCGGCCGGTCTCCCGGGCCGGAAAGAAGGCGTTCAGGTGGACCTGTCGAAAATTTTATAGAAAAGTCGAGATTATATTCCGGAAGAATTATGTGTGTTCAGGGGATCGGGTTGGATGGATAAATTGTTGATAATTCATGTATTGGCAGGAGGTGAAGTGTCAAGGCTGTCGGGATGCGCACCGGAGAGGAAACAGAAAGGTGCACTAATGCGGTTGCCAATTATAAAAAAATTCATTAAATTTGAAATTCTATCTTCAAAAAGGCAATAAACTAATTAATTATAAACAATTTAAATGTAATTTTAACCGAAATGAAAATTTATAATACCCAAAACGTGCGGAATGTTGTCCTTTTGGGCAGTTCCAAATCCGGTAAGACCACTCTGGCGGAAACCATGATGTTTGAGGGAAAAGTGATAGACCGCAGAGGCAGTATTGAAGCGAAAAATACGATCAGCGATAATACGGAGATAGAACAGATTTATCAGAGGTCTATTTATTCGACTCTTTTATATACCGAGTTTTTGGATAATAAGTTCAATATCATAGATACTCCGGGTTCGGATGACTTCGTGGGAGGAGTGTATTCCGCTTTTTCGGTAGCCGAAACCGGCATTATGCTGGTAAATGCCACCCAGGGCGTGGAAGTGGGAACGGAAATCATGGCGCGTCATGCCGAAAAACATCAGAAACCCCTTATCGTAGCCGTAAATCAGCTGGATCATGAAAAACAGGATTGGCACATGGCTGTGGATTCCCTTAAACAGGCTTTCGGGAATAAGATAGTGCAGATTCAATTTCCGGTAAATCCGGGTTCGGGGTTCGATTCTTTCATCGATGTATTGAAAATGAAGATGTATCGTTTCAAGGACGAGAACGGTACCCGGGAAGAATTGGAGATACCGGAGCAATATGCGGACGAGGCGGCTGAACTTCATCAGCAGCTGCTGGAAATGGCTGCCGAGAATGACGAGGCCTTGATGGAGACTTTCTTCGACAAAGGGGTGCTGACGGAGGACGAAATCCGCACCGGATTGAAAGTGGGCATGCAGAAGGGCGATATTATGCCGGTGTTCTGCCTGTCGGCGAAAAAGGATATAGGAGTGAAAAGACTGATGGAGTTCGTCATTAATGTAGCTCCTTCTCCCGACAGAGAGGAGAATACTCTTAAAACCGGTGAAAAAGTAAAGGTGGATCCTAACGGACCGACTTCCATTTTCGTGTATAAAACCGCTCTTGAACAGCATCTGGGGGATGTGACTTATTTCAAGGTCATGTCGGGAAAACTGACGGAAGGTATGGATCTGGTGAATCCGGAGACAGGCTCCAAAGAAAGGATTTCCACGATTTATGCGGCAGCCGGCAAAAAACGGGAAAAAATATCGGAAGTAATGGCGGGCGATATCGCCTGCACGGTCAAGCTTAAATCCGTAAAGACCGGCCAGACACTGAATGCGGGGAACTGCGATTGGGTGTTCGCTCCTATTAAATTCCCTGCTTCCAAATACAGGACGGCTATTAAGGCGAAAGATGAGAAAGACGATGAAAAATTAGGCGAAATCCTGCAACGGGCGAGTGCGGAAGATCCGACAATCGTAGTTGAATATTCCAAAGAACTTAAACAGACTATTTTGAGCGGGCAAGGGGAGCATCATATAAATATCCTGAAATGGCAGATCAATAATGTACATAAAATGGAGGTCGAATTGTTCGCCCCTAAGATTCCGTACCGCGAAACCATTACCAAGGTCGCCCGGGCGGATTACCGGCACAAAAAACAATCCGGCGGGGCCGGCCAGTTCGGGGAAGTACACATGCTGATCGAGCCGTACGTAGAGGGAATGGGCCAGAATAACCGTTTTAAAGTAGATGGAATGGAGCTGGTACTGAATATTAAAGGCAAGGAAGAATATAATCTGGAATGGGGAGGCAAGCTGGAATATTATAACTGTATCGTGGGAGGTTCTATCGATGCCCGTTTCATGCCGGCCATTCTCAAAGGAGTGATGGAAAAAATGGATGAGGGTCCGCTGACCGGTTCGTATGCGAGGGATATCCGCGTATATGTGTATGACGGCAAGATGCATCCGGTGGATTCCAATGAGCTTTCGTTTAAATTAGCGGCGCGTAATGCTTTTAAGGAGGCCTTCAAGAAGGCGGGTCCTAAAATCATGGAGCCGATCTATAATGTGGAAGTATGGGTGCCGAGCGATTGTATGGGGGATGTAATGAGCGATTTGCAGAACAGACGCGCTATGATTGAGGGGATGAGCAGCGAAAAAGGCTTCGAAGTGATCAAAGCCCGCGTTCCTCTGGCCGAGTTATATAAATATTCCACTACTTTGAGTTCCCTTACTTCCGGTCGCGCTACTTTTACCATGCAGTTCGCCGAGTATCAGCAGGTTCCTGCGGATGTTCAGGAGAAATTGCTTAAAGCTTACGAAGCGCAGGAAAAAGACGAATAACGGCTTTTCGCGTTCTTGTGCGAGCAACAATGAAAATAAGGCTTTCGATCTGATTCTTCAGAAAGGAAGCCTTATTGGTTTTAATTGATTCGGATCCAAGCTCCCGGCACCCTCTTTTCATATCCATTGTCTGCCGATTTATTTGTCCCGATCTTCCATTTTATCAATTTTTGTGCTACCTTTGTTAAACAAATGAAATATAATCGGACATTAGCCTTTAAATATGAAAAAAATATTAGTGGTTGGCGCCGGCGGGCAAATCGGAACCGAATTGGTGCCGCATCTTCAGAAAAATTACGGCCATGATAATGTAATTGCCGCGGATCTTAGGCCGGAAATCGTGGAAAAACTCTCCAAAACGGCGGTGGCCGTTCCCTTAGACGCGCTGGATACGGAAGCGTATGCGGAAACGATTAAAAAGTATGAAGTGGATTCCATCTTCAATTTGGCGGCGCTTCTTTCGGCTACCGGCGAGAAGAATCCTCAGTTGGCCTGGAAGATCAATATGGGGGCATTGCTGAATTCCCTGAACTTGGCGAAAGAGTACGGCTGCGCATTGTTTACCCCCAGCTCTATCGGGGCCTTCGGGGAGAATACCCCGCATAATAAAACGCCTCAGGATACCGTAATGCGTCCGAATACCATCTACGGAGTTTGTAAAGTTTCCGGAGAGTTGCTGAGCGATTATTATCATACGCGTTTCGGTGTGGATACCCGCAGCGTACGTTTTCCGGGTATTATCTCCAACGGAGCGATGCCGGGGGGTGGAACCACCGACTATGCCGTGGAAGTTTTCTATCATGCCGTTAAAACCGGCAAATATACCTGCGAAGTTCCGGAAGATACGTATATGGATATGCTCTATATGCCGGATGCTCTGGAGGCGACTACTCAGCTGATGGAAGCGGATCCCGACAAACTGATCCATCGGAACAGTTTCAATATTACATCGATGAGCTTCACTCCCAAACAGTTGTTCGCCAAAATCAAGGAACGTATTCCGGAGTTCGAGGCCGATTACAAAATAGACCCGGTAAAAGCCCGGATTTCCGCTTCCTGGCCCGATTGTCTGGATGATTCCTGTGCGCGTCGTGAATGGGGCTGGAATCCCAAATGGGGCATCGATGAAATGGTGGATGACATGATCCGCGCCTGCCGCGAGAAATTGGCCCGGGGCGAATATTGATAGAATACGCTTTTTCCCGACAGGTACTTCCCCCGGACCGGATCGAACCGGACCGGATCGAACCGGTCCGGAATCTGCACCGGCGTTTACTTGGGAGCGATCCGGTACAGGAAGGCGGCGATGCAGGCATAGAGAACGTTCGGAAGCCAGAGAGCCACTCCGGGAGGTAAGGTGCCGGTATGGACGAACATCTGGCTGAACCGCAGGAAAAGAATGTAAGAGAAGCTCAGGGCTATGCCGATGCCGATATTCATTCCGATGCCTCCCCGGCGTTTCTTAGAGGATAACGAAACGCCCATCAGAGTCAGGATAAAGGCGGAAAAAGGAATGGCGAACCGCGTGTGCTTCTCGATTTCGGCATACAATACCATCTGGTCGCCCCGCATTTTCTGGGTTTCGATCAGGCGGTTCAGCTGTGGATAGCTGAGAGTTTCCACCGTATTCTTTCTCCGGTAAAAATCATCGATGGTAATGCTCAGGGTCGTGTCCAAGGTTTTTCCGGTCTTGATTGTCTCGCTGTTGTTGGTGTAGCTCCTCAAATGATAATTGTGCAGCTTCCAGCCTTGCTTAAGGGAATCCCAGACAGCGGTCTCGGCGCTAAGTTTGGATTTGATCCGGTGTCCTTCGATGGTTTCCAAAGTGAACTTATAGGCCGTATTGTTATATGTGCTGAAAGACTCCACGTACATGAATGTTCCCGGCGTAATCTGGTAATGCATATTCCGGGCAGTGTTCTGGTACTGTTTTTTCGTATATTGATTTTCGAAATCCAGACGCCCCTTATTGGCCGGCGGAATGACGAACAGGTTCAGAAGCATGCTGAAAACCGCTATGAAAAAGGCCGATAGGAAGTACGGGTACATCAGCCGCTTGAAGCTGATTCCCCCGGCCAGCATAGCGATGATCTCGCTGTTGGCCGCTAACTTGGATGTAAAAAAGATGACGGTGATAAATACGAACAGCGGACTGAACATATTTATGAAATAGGGAATGAAATTGGCGTAATATTTAAAGACAATCTCGTTCAGGGGAGCCTCCTTATCTACAAAATCGTCTATCTTCTCGCTGAGATCGAAAATTATTACGATTCCTATGATAAGCAGCAGGGCAAAGAAATAGGTCCCGATAAATTTCTTGATAATATACCTGTCTAATATGGTGATGTTAAAATTGTATTTCATCCCTTTTCATTCCTGCAATTCTCAATTAAATTTTTGTTTCCAGTCTTTTTACCGCAGCCTCTTTCCAGGCGGCGAAGTCTCCCTCCTTGATATGCTGCCGCGCCTGTTTCACCAAGTCCATATAAAAAGCCAGATTATGTTCGCTGGCGATTTGCGCCGCCAGCATTTCTCCCGCTATGAATAAATGCCTCAGATACGCTTTGGTATAGGTGCGGTCAACGAAAGATGTGCCGAGCGGATCCAGCAGGGAATAATCGTCCTCCCATTTTTTGTTGCGGATGTTGATCATCCCTTCCCAGGTAAAAAGCATCCCGTTCCGTCCGTTGCGGGTAGG
This sequence comes from uncultured Bacteroidales bacterium, assembly GCA_947630665.1. Taxonomy (GTDB): domain Bacteria; phylum Bacteroidota; class Bacteroidia; order Bacteroidales; family UBA932; genus Egerieousia. The sequence goes on from CANRID010000014.1 coordinate 34,684, forward strand.
CATCACGCAGTCGAACATATCCACTCCGCGGGCGATTCCCTCCAGAATATTGGCGGGGGTTCCTACACCCATCAGATACCGGGGCTTGTCTGCCGGCAACACCGGATTCAGCACTTCCAGCATCTCATACATTTTCTCGGTAGGCTCTCCCACGGAAAGCCCTCCGATGGCGTATCCGTCCCGGTTTAAAGAAACGGCGTGTTCTGCAGCCATTCTACGAAGGTCGGGATATACGCATCCTTGTACGATCGGGAAGAAAAACTGTCTGTAACCGTACAGCGGTTCCGTCCGGTCGAAATGCCGGATGCATCTTTCCAACCAGTTTCGGGTAAGCTGCAAGGAACGCAGCGCATAAGCGTGGTCGGCATCTCCGGGCGTACACTCGTCCAAGGCCATGATAATATCCGCGCCGATGATTCTCTGGGTATCCACATTGTTTTCGGGAGTGAAAGTGTGCAGGGAACCGTCTATATGCGAGCGGAAAGTGCAGCCTTCTTCCGTGAGTTTCCTGTTCTGGGCTAAGGAAAATACCTGGAATCCTCCGCTGTCGGTAAGCAGGGGCCGGTCCCACGATATGAATTTATGCAATCCGCCCGCCCGCCGGATAATATCCGGACCGGGGCGTAAATATAAATGATAGGTGTTCCCCAGAATGATCTGGGCACGGATATCTTCTTTCAGATCCCTGTGATATACGCCTTTGACAGAACCTATGGTCCCGACCGGCATAAAGACAGGGGTTTCGATGACTCCGTGATCCGTGTATATAAGCCCGCATCTTGCTGCGGTTTGCACATCTGCGGCTATTTTTTCAAAAATCATTTTATAAAATCTCTGCCTGCAACTGACAAAAGTAATAAAAAATTGCTTTATATTTGTAATCAAATGAAAAGGATTAGGTTAGACATAGGTACATTAACCGCATCGGCCAGGGAGGGAGGAAGTTTCATGTTTTTCCTCTATAGAAGTGGAATGGATAAGTGCCTGCCTGTCCCGCTGACCTCTTCGGACATGCATGCGGTCCTGACGAATTTCAAAAGATCGCCTGAAGACAATATTTCCATACAGAATGTACTCGCCGTTACGTTACGCGAATACAGGATCGAACTGTTGGAAGTCGCCGTAGTGCGCAACAGCGAACAGGAGAATTTTAAGGCGGAGCTTTTGTTTTTCGACGGGGAAAAAGAATTTGTCGTAACGGTAAATTTCGCGGACGGAATCATATTGGCGAGAATTTTCACATGTCCCATATATATTTCTACGGAATTGATGGAAAAGTATGCCATCGATATCGATGCATATGCGGAGACGGCTCTGCGGACCGAAGAGCATTTGCAGCAATTGAAAGAATCTTTGCAGGAAGCTATCGGCAAAGAGGATTACGAGGCGGCGGCGCATATCAGCAAAGAGATAGAGCGATTGACGAAAAAATAACTTTTAAATAATGAGAAACTGTTTATTACTGATTTTAATGCTGTGTATCGGGAGCGTGGCGGCTGCTCAGGTGCAGCAGGAAGAACAAGCCGGATCTTCGGTCGTTGAAATCGGAGCCGTGAATGATTCTTTGGCGAAGGATGCCGGGATTATCCCGACAGAGTCCGCCGGTGTCCGTTCCGGAGAAAACCCTTATAAAGTCCTTCTATCTCAGAAGACATTCGTTTTCAATTTTAAATCCATTTTGCGGGGAATCTTCGGAATGGCGGTGCTGATATTGATCGCCTGGGCATTCAGTCTGGACCGCAAGCGGGTGAATTGGGGCACTGTTTTCAAGGCCTTAGCGTTACAATTGGTTATCGCCTTGTCGGTATTGCTGTTTCCTGCCGTGCAGACTGTCTTTGAGGTATTGGGAAAATGTTTCGTGGCCGTATTGGACTGGACGAAGGCCGGTTCCGAGTTCTTGTTCGGCAGTCTGCTGGACATGAATAAATTCGGATACGTATTCGTGCTTCAGATCCTGCCTACCATAATTTTCTTTTCGGCTCTTACCAGCCTTTTCTTCTATTTGGGCATTCTGCAAAAAGTAGTGTGGGCGATGGGTTGGGCGCTGACCAAATTGATGAAACTGTCGGGAGCCGAGTCCCTTTCCTGTGCGGGAAATATTTTCCTCGGCCAGACGGAAGCCCCTTTGATGGTAAAGGAATATATCCCCCGCATGACCAAGTCGGAACTGATGCTTATCATGACTTCCGGGATGGCGACTATGGCCGGAGGGGTGCTGGCGGCCTATATCGGAATGTTAGGGGCGGGAGACCGGGCGATGGAGATAGAGTTCGCCAAGCATTTGCTTTCGGCTTCGGTCATGGCTGCTCCGGGAGCGATCGCCATGGCCAAGATTCTTAAGCCCCAGACGGAACCTATCGATAATTCCGTGGAAGTGTCATCGGAGAAAATAGGAAAGAACGTGCTGGATGCCATTTCCAACGGGACGACCGACGGGTTGAAGTTGGCCGCGAATGTAGGGGCGATGCTGTTGGTGTTTTACGCACTGATAGCGGGCTTCAATTTCATTTTCGGGAAAATAGGGGATATAACCCATCTTAGCCAGGTCATTGCGGATGCTACCGACGGCCGCTATACGGGACTCTCTTTGGAGTTCATCCTTTCCTATTTGTTTTATCCGGTAATATGGGTAACCGGCATTACCGGTCATGATCTTGCCTTGGTAGGGCGTCTGCTGGGAGAGAAACTGATCCTGACAGAGTTTGTGGGATACCAGAGCCTGGCCGATATGATACAGGCAGGAGCGTTCGCTTCTCCCAAATCCGTTATCATGGCCACGTATGTATTGTGCGGTTTCGCGAATTTCGCTTCTATCGGAATCCTGATAGGCGGAGTGGGCGGTATGGCACCGGGGAAAAAGCCGATCTTGTCCGCTTTCGGACTGAGGGCTTTGTTGGGAGCCACCTTAGTGGCGCTGATATCCGCCGCGATGGTGGGAATGTTCATCGCCTGATAAATGCTGATAATCCTGACCAATCCTGATACATCCGGAATCAGTAATTCCTGAACAGCAATACCGCCGAAGGGTGGTTGAACTCCAGCCGGAACGAATCTCCGGTCACTTCGTTGAGGGTGGCTTTCCACCATAAATCGAAAACCACGCGGTCGGTAGGATATTTCAATCCGGTCGATTTTATATTCAGGGAAGGATCGAAAGCGAAAATCGAAACCTGTTCCCCTTTCTTTCCCGACAAGGTTACGCTGTCGAAGTAAGGGGTAAATACGCCGTGATCCGTAACTATCTCCACGGTACACGGATGTTTCCGGCAATATTCGTTGCGGGCGTAATCGATCAGCAGGGAAATGTTCCCTAAGGTATGGTCTTCCCGCCCTCCGGTGGCGCCTAATATGGAAATGCGTTCCGGCTTAAGGGTGAGCGCGAAATGAAAGGATTTGGTTTGGTCGTTGTGTTCCTGGTCGGCATCCCGGCGGATGATGTCGGAAAATTCCCGTTGGTAACGGGCCTCCAACGTATCCATGTCTCCTACGATATAATCCGGCCTTTTCCCGTGGGAGAGCAGCTTTACCACCGATCCGTCGCAACAGATGACGGTATCGGCCGTTTCTAACAGGCCCAAAGGATAGGGGGCGGCAGGATAGTCTCCGTCTCCTAAAATAACGATGTTTCTATGCGTGGACTGTTTCATGGTGCTTTTTTGTGTCGGATTTCATTTAAATGAATGAACAGGAAGCTATGTCCCGGAAGCCCGCCAGAAATTCTTTCACTTTCATCCTTTTTTTCCCGGCAAGCTGGATTTCTTCCAGACTCACGAGATTCCCGTCGCCGCACAACACGGATATGAAAGTCTTATGATCCGAAAATATCCGGCCCGGACGGTTTTCTTCCGGATTGTCCCCCGTGATTCCGGCAAAGGCGCCCCTTTCTTCCCTTGCGGATGGGTGAGGAGTTGCGTCCGGCTTCCTTATGGTCTGCGTCTGCGTGCGGAAGATTTTCATATCGAATTTCTTATCGCCGTCGGACAATACGCTTGCGGCTGCCGGATAAGGGGAAAGTCCCCGGACTAACCGGTCGATTTCCTCCGCACTTTTATCCCAGCGGATGCGGCATAATTCTTTGGTCAGTTTGGGCGCTTCCCGCAGGGGTTGCTCTCCGGAGAGCGGGCATTCCTGTTTGCGCGGAACCAACCTGCCGGTTTCCAATCCTTTAACCGTTTCGATAACCAGATCCGCTCCCAAAACCATCAATTTGTCGTGAAGGCTCCCCGCCGTTTCCTGCGGTTCTATCCCGCAGGAGGTCTGCAAAAGGATTTCCCCCGTATCTATTTCTTCATCTATCATGAAGGTAGTGACTCCGGTACGGTTTTCCCCGTTTATGACAGCCCAGTTGATGGGCGCCGCCCCGCGGTATTGCGGCAGAAGGGAGCCGTGCAGATTGAACGTACCCATGGGAGGCATGCTCCATACCGCTTTGGGGAGCATTCTGAAAGCCACCACAATGAACAAGTCCGCATGGAAGGAGGACAACTCTTCCAAAAAAACGGGATCTTTTAAAGATACCGGCTGCAATAAAGGCAGACGGGCGTCAAGGGCGTACTTTTTTACATCGCTCTGGCGGATTTTCAATCCCCTTCCCGACGGCTTGTCGGGAACCGTAACTACGGCGGCTATCGGGTAGCCCGCTTGTATCAATTTATCCAAAGGGGCCACCGCAAATTCCGGCGTACCCATATATATGATTCTGGGTTTCATCTTTCTTGTTTAAAATCAAACGGTTTTGCGCGTTTTTGTAAAAATCTTGAATGTTGTCAGTTTTCCGGATATTTTTTTGAAGAAAATCAAATAGGCATCCGCATTGAACAGTGCCGAGTCTCTCGTGGATTTCCAGGTAAGAAAAGCTCCCATCGGCAACAATACGAAAGTGGAGATAAATGCTCCAATGAAAGGAGAAATGGCTCCGTCGTTGGCTAATTTTTTTCCGCTGATATCCACTACCCAGTAGATGACGAAGAAAAACATGGAAACGATTACCGGGGTACCCAAGCCTCCTTTGCGTATGATCGCGCCTAAAGGAGCGCCTATGAAAAAGAAGATCAGGCACGCTAACGAGAGCGTGAATTTACGGTACGTTTCAATAATGGTCCTCCTTAACGGATAGGCGGACTGATACAATTCCCTTTCATAGTATTTCGTGCCGGATATCTGGTTGTTCAGATTGGCGATCGCAACCGAATAGGCCTTGGCTTCCTGCTCCGTGTCTTTCCATTTGAACAGGGAATCGGATTCGAAAAGAGGAAGCTCTTTCATGCGTTTGGCCGTATCCAACTGGGCCGTATGGGAAAGCCCGTTCGCGAATAGGGTCCGTCGCACCTGGGCATGCAATACTTTCCGGTAAGTGGTGTCCAAGGAATCCCGGTCGCTCCGGAGCCGGGCCAGGTTCTTTGCCATTACTTCATTGCCGTACCGGGAATCATCGGATTTTCTGAAAGCGTAATTCTCCAACGGAATGATGACTTCCTGCCGGTTGAAATTTATCTTTTGCAGCGTAAAAGAAGTATCCCGATAGCTTTTCTTATTGTCCTCTTCATAAGAAGTGCCGCTGAATAATGTAAAAATGATACTGCTTTTGTCGGGAGTCAATTTTACAGTCCCCGAATCCGCAATCGTGAGGCTGGTATTCCCCTTGTTGCTGCTATGGTCATATACCATCACTTCGTGCATGATGCCCGCGGCGTCCCGACTGGTAATGCGCAGGGTATATCCTTCTATGCCGTTATAAAAAATTCCGGTAGGTATCTTGATCTCTTCCTTGGTCTTTCCGATATCGTCGCGGAGTGTGTATATGTTGTTGTAAGCCACCGGAATAAGGTTGTTGGCAGCGAAAAACGCCCCGATACTGATGCCCACCGACAGAAAAATAAGCGGCATAAGGATACGCGGCAGGGAGATTCCCGCCGCTTTCATGGCCAGCAATTCGTTGTTTTCTCCCAGATTGCCCAAGGTCATGATGGACGCAAGAAGAGTGGCCAGCGGAAGAGCCAACGGTATGAGGGTGGCGGACCCCCAGCCGAGAAATTCCGCGATGACGCCAAGACCCAACCCTTTTCCTACCAATTCATCGATATAAAGCCACAGGAACTGCATCATCAGGACAAAGATTACAATCAGGAATGTCATGATGAACGGTCCCAAAAAGGACTTTAATATGAAAACGTCGAGTTTTTTCAATTTCTTCCGCGTTTTATTTGGTCGCCAGATCCACTAAGCAGCTGTACGCATCCGAGAGTCCGTCTGCATTCTTTCCGCCGGCCGTTGCCAAGAATGGCTGGCCTCCCCCGCCTCCCTGGATGAATTTCGCCGCCTGGCGGATGTCTTTTCCCGCATGGAATCCTTGTGCGACTAAATCATCGGTGTACATAAGCGTAAGCGCAGGTTTGTCTTCGAATTGGGTAGCTCCGATAAATACCGTATTCTGGGTTTCTTTCCGCAGCTCAGTCGCGATATATTTCACCATTTCCGGCTGGAAGATGCCTGCCAGCGACAAGACGTTGATTCCGTTGAGAACCCGTCTCTGGCTGATAATGCCCTCCTTGATGCGTTCCGCCCTCTCTTTCATGGCTTCTTCCAGATTTTTTCTGAAAGTCTCGTTGTCTTCTATGAGTTTCGTGATGCTGTTTATCAGATTCGGGCTGTTGTTGAAAAGATTCTTCAGGGTGCGGAAAATGTCTTCCATATTATCTACCAAGGCCTCCGCATAGGCCCCCGTAGTGGCTTCTATCCGGCGGACTCCGGCGGCTACGGCCGACTCCGAGATGATTTTGAAATAGCCGATATTGCCGGTGGAATCGGCATGCGTACCTCCGCACAGCTCTATGGAATCTCCGTACTGGATCACCCGTACTTTATCTCCGTACTTTTCTCCGAACAGGGCCATCGCTCCTTTCTTCCGGGCTTCTTCGATAGGAACATCCCGGAATTCCGTCCGGGGAATGTTGGCCCGGATGAGCCGGTTGACTATTCTTTCCACCTCTTTCAGGGTCTTGTCCTCGATTTTTTCGTAATGGGAAAAGTCGAACCGGAAATAGGAGGAATTGACGGAAGAGCCTTTCTGCTCGATATGGGTGCCTAAAACCTGCCTCAATGCGTAATGCAGCAAATGGGTGGCCGTATGGTTATTGGCAATGGAAGCTCTTCGCTCCCGATCTACGCAAGCGGTGAAAACCGCATCGGGATCGGACGGAATCCGTTCCGCAATCTGAATAGGCAGCCCGTTCTCCTTTACGGTGTTCAGAATGGCGATTTTCTCTCCCGAGCGGGATTCTATATAACCGCTGTCTCCCACCTGTCCGCCGCTTTCGGCATAGAACGGGCTTTTGTCGAATACCAATTGGTATGTTTCTTTGTTTTTAGCCTTTACGCTGCGGTACTTGACGATTTTTACGTTTTCTTCCCGGGTCGTTTCATATCCGGTGAATACCGTGGCGCTGTAAGGCCTGACTTCCACCCAGTCGCTTTCTTCTACCGCCGTTGCGTTCCGGCTGCGGTTTTTCTGTTTGAGCAATTCCGCTTCGAACTCTTTCAGATCTACCGTAAAGCCGTTTTCCCGGGCAATCAGTTCCGTCAGGTCTATCGGGAAGCCGAAGGTGTCATACAAGACAAAGGCGTCTTCTCCGCTGATGCGCTTGGTCTCTTTATTTTTTTCGACCAATCCCTCCATAAGTCTGATTCCCTTGTCTAAAGTCCTTAGAAAGGCCTCTTCCTCTTCCTTAATGACTTTTTCGATCAGGCTCTGCTGGGAACGGAGTTCGGGAAACGCACTCTCCATTTGTCTGGCCAATACGGGTACTAAACGGTACAGCAGAGGCTGGTTCATGTGCAGGAACGTATAGGCGTACCGTACTGCCCGGCGCAGGATCCGGCGGATTACATAACCGGCTTTCACATTGGAGGGAAGCTGGCCGTCGGCGATGGAAAAACTGATGGCGCGGATATGGTCGGATATGACTCTCATGGCTACTCCCTCCTGCGTATCGGCCTTGTACTCCATTCCGGTCAGCCGGGAGATTTCGGCGATGATGGTCTGGAAGATATCCGTATCGTAATTGCTTTGTTTGCCCTGCAACGCCATACAGAGCCTTTCCAGGCCCATGCCGGTATCCACATGCTTTTGCGGAAGCGGTTCCAATTTGCCATTCGCTTTCCGGTTGTATTGGATGAATACCAGATTCCATATTTCGATAACTAAATGATGCCCGCGGTTGACTAATTCCGCTCCCGGTATCCGGGCCCTTTCCTCATCGCTGCGCAGATCGATATGTACTTCGCTGCACGGACCGCACGGACCCGTTTCTCCCATCTCCCAGAAATTATCTTTTTTGTTTCCCGTCAGGACATGGTCTGCGGGAAGATATTTGAGCCAGTTTTCCCGCGCTTCCGTATCTAATTCAAGCCCTTCGGGGGCATATCCTTCAAAAACGGTGGCGTAAAGCCGGTCTTTGTCTAATTTATATACTTCGGTCAAGAGTTCCCAGGCCCATTCGATGGCCTCTTTTTTGAAATAATCCCCGAAACTCCAGTTGCCCAGCATTTCGAACATGGTATGGTGGTAGGTATCGTGTCCCACTTCTTCCAGATCGTTGTGCTTTCCGCTGACCCTGAGGCATTTCTGACTGTCCGCCACTCTCTTGTGCTTTACGGCGCTGTTGCCCAAGAACCAGTCTTTGAACTGGTTCATACCGGCATTGGTAAACATCAGGGTGGGGTCGTTTTTTACCACCATCGGGGCCGACGGCACGATGGTATGGTTTTTAGAGGAGAAAAATTTCAGGAAACAATCCCTTATTTCATTAGATGTCATAATTATTCATGATAAAAATCGGATACAAAAATACGTTTTAATTTTAATTTTTTTTCTTTCTTTGTGAAAATTAATGCGGCATGATGATCGAATGTACGAATATTGTGAAATCATACGGAGCTTTGCAGGTGCTCAAGGGGGTCGATTTTTCTGCGGAGCCGGGGGAGGTGGTAAGCATTGTGGGAGCCAGCGGTGCGGGGAAATCCACCTTGTTGCAGATACTGGGGACTCTTTTAGTTCCCGACAGCGGCCGGGTGCTGATTGAAGGGACGGATGTCTTTTCCCTCTCCCAACAGGAATTATCCTATTTCAGGAACCGCCGGATCGGGTTCGTATTTCAGTTCCATCATCTCCTTCCGGAGTTTACCGCTTTGGAAAATGTAATGATGCCGGCATGGATCGCACGTTCCGGAAAGGAAGATATCCGCAGACGCGCCTGCAGCTTGTTGGAAGAGCTGGGCCTGGCGGAAAGGTTGGAACACAGGCCTTCGGAACTCAGCGGAGGAGAGCAGCAGCGGGTAGCCATCGCCCGGGCGCTGATGAACCGCCCCGCCGTTTTGTTTGCGGACGAGCCGTCGGGAAACTTGGACAGCAAGACCCGGGAAGAAATCCACGATTTGTTTTTCGATTTGCGGGACAGGCACGGACAGACGGTCGTTATCGTTACGCATGATAAGGAACTGGCTCTGCGGAGCGACAGAATGGTGGAAATGAAAGACGGCCGGTTTATATAACGGCGGGATTCCGCTTAGTGCGGATGCGTATCGTAGCAAGATAAATTATGGGGAATTTCCGTTTTAAGCGATTCGGGATACGGCAGGAGAGAACCGCCATGAAAGTCAATACGGATGGGGTGTTGCTGGGCGCCTGGATGAAGATTTTGCCCGGAGACCGGAGGATGCTCGATATCGGTACCGGGTCCGGCGTAATCGCCCTGATGGCCGCCCAACATTTGGAAGAATGCCTGGAGGAAAATCTTCCGGAATCTTTTCCGGAGATCATCGGTTTGGAAATAGACTCCGGATCATATAAGGACGCCTGCCTGAATTTTGAAAACGCTCCCTGGAAGTTTCTGAAAGCCCTCCCGCTCTCTTTGCAGCAATATGCTGAAAAACAAGGTAGTGAGAAATTCGATATGATATTCTGCAATCCTCCCTATTTTATACATTCCCTTAAGTGTCCCGACAGCAGCCGGAGTGCCGCCCGGCATACCGATACGCTGGAACAGGGGGAACTGATCCGGGATGCCTTGAAATTGCTTCGGCCCGGCGGCCGGCTTGCTGTAATTCTGCCGGCGGCGGAAGGAGAACGATTCATGGAAAAGATACATTTTATAGAGGAGAAAATGATACGGGCGGAATCGCCCGGGCTGTTTTTCCGTCCGGTGCGCTTCTGTAAGGTATATACCTCCGCCGGCAAACCTGCCAAACGGTACCTCATGGAGTTCGCGGCGGAATGCGGACAAATGGGGAAGGAGTGTTTTTCTGCCTGTCGGGTCGAGGATTTATATATGATGAAAGACGGAGTCCATACTCCGGAATACGTGTCGTTAGTCAAGGATTTTTATTTGGGCTTCTGAATGATAGCCGACTTCCGATGGCCCGCGGCGATTCGATCAGCGGTCGTGGTTCCGCAACTGCCGTATCAGCATGACCCGGAAATTTTCTTCCGCCTGGAAAATCTTGGCCGTTTTCCTAAGGGGCAGTACTTGGTTGAATTTCGTAAAATATTTGGGAACCAAGGCATATTCGTTGCCGTAGCTTTTCAGATAGGCATCCGCCAATTGTTTGATTTCCTCTTGGGATTTGGGCGGATCGGCTTTCAGCGCATCGTTCAGTTTTTTCAGATCCTGCATGGTGGTCTTTCGTGCATGGGTCCGTTCTTCCCAGCTCTGATAATACAGAGGCCAGAATTTGGCCGCTTCTTCGGACGTCAGTTCGAGTTCTTTGGTAAAATAGGCGATTTTCTGAACTTCAATATCTTCTTCGCTCGGCCTTTTTTCCTGATGCTTCTGCTCCTGAGGGGTGCCTTTTGGTTTTTGAACGGTCTTCGGAGAGTTCGCCTGTCGGGAAGGCGTTTCCGCAATCTGCTCTTCATCCTTCGTTCCGGTTTGGCTTTCTACGGTTTCGTCCATATGGAAAGAACCGTCCGAAAGGCTCTGGCTTCTTCCGGCGCAAGGTAGGATGGAAAGACCACCCGTTCCCCGGATTTCCGGATCGTTTCTGTCTTCGCAGCGGAGAAGCGTATCGTTTGGCATTCTGTATTTATCCGGGCAGAGGGTGTCTGCATTATAAACCTGAGCTGAGGCCGACAGAAAACAGGATAAACTGAAAATGACGGACAGGGTAGGGAGAATTTTCATATTTTTCACGATATTCATTTCGTAGTGCATTAAAATTAAGGCAAATATAGGAATATTTACGATTTTATTCGAGGGAAGCCAGCGTTACCAGCGGAACGTTGGAGTCTATCAGATATTGTTCGATATCTTCCGTATTTATCAAGGTATCCTTTATCTGTATGATTTCCAATATTTCCGATTCATATAAAGGCGTGTTCCCAAGCATTTCTTCCAGCAGGCTTTCGCTGAATAGACTGTCCTGAAGCCAGGCGTTTTCATCTGCCGGGAAATTGTCGGATTTCCGGTTCATGGATCCCGTGAGATGGAAGAATCCGTATCCGATTCCCAAAATAAGTGCGAAAGTGGCCGCCAAGGCGAAATGGGTTTTTAGAACGGCAAAGCGTCCGGATTTTACAGAGGCTGTCTTATGTAAGGAAATTTCTGCATGTACACGGTCTTCGATTTCGGAAAAATATCCCGGGGGAACCGTGAACGGGTTCTCTTTCAGACAAGGATCCTGCAATATGTCTTTATCGGTTTTTTTCATTTATAGTACCCGTTTGTTTACATTTTATTAGTTAGACTCTGAGTAGGGAAAAAAGATTAATCCAATTCCTCTAAAATTTGTTTTATTTTTTTATAGGCGTGATGATAGGAGGCTTTGAGCGCTCCGACGGAGGTGCCTAATATCTGGGCGATTTCCTCGTATTTGAGCTCCTGGAAATACCGCAGATTGAAAACCGCCCGTTGTTTGTCGGGAAGTTTCAGAATGGCTTTGTAAAAGGCCGTCTGCAACCGGTCTCCGCTGAAATATTTATCGGTCTGCAATTTGTTTTCCAGCACCGTATTGTAGTCGGTCAGGGAGAGGAAGCTGGTTATTCTTTTCTTTTTCAGGAAGGTAAGGGCTTCATTCGTTGCAATTCTGTACAGCCAGGTATAGAGCTTGGATTCTTCCCGGAATTCCGGAAGATTTTTCCATACCTTGACCAACGTCGTTTGCAGCAGGTCATTGGCGTCCTCATGGCAGCAGGTAAGTTTGCGGATATGCCAATATAACCGTTCGCTGTATTTGCGCACAAGGAGATTGAAGGCATACTCCCGGTTGCCTTCCTGTTTGTAAATTTCGAGAATCTCCTTGTCTTCGAGCATGATCCTGGCCGCGGTATGGAATAGTTCTTACGGATGCGGCCTTATTTGCGGGCGATGGCTTTTTCAGCCGCTTCCGCGATATGCTGTGCATCTAACCCGTAGGCTTTCATTAACCGGGCGGGAGTGCCGCTTTGACCGAATTTGTCATCGATGGCCACGTATTCCATAGGTACGGGACGGTTCAGGGCGAGCAGCCCGGCGATGGCTTCTCCCATTCCGCCGGCTATGAAATGTTCTTCCGCGCTTACTGCGGCGCCGGTTTTGATGACGGATTCTAAAATGGCCTTTTTATCCAACGGTTTGATGGTGTGGATATTGATTACTTCCGCAGAAATGCCTTTGCTTTCGAGTTGCTGCGCCGCCATCAAAGATTCCCATACGAGGTGGCCGGTAGCGAAAATGGAAACATCTTTCCCTTCCGTCATCCGGACGGCTTTCCCGATTTCGAATTTCTGATCCTCGGGGGTGAAGTTGGGGACGCCCGGGCGGCCGAAACGCAGATATACCGGACCGCGGTACTCCGCTATGGCGATGGTGGCGGCTTTGGTCTGATTATAGTCGCATGGATTTATCACTACCATATGCGGCAGCATTCTCATCAGTCCGATATCTTCCAATATCTGGTGCGTCGCCCCGTCCTCTCCCAAGGTGATGCCCGCATGGGAAGCGCATATTTTTACATTCGTTTCCGAATAGGCGACTGACTGGCGGATCTGATCATAAACGCGTCCGGTTACAAAAGCGGCGAAAGAAGCCACAAAAGGTATTTTACCGCTCAGAGCCAGTCCTGCTCCTACGCCTATCATGTTGGCTTCCGCTATGCCGGCCTGGAAAAATCTGTCGGGAAACTCCTTTGCGAAAGCGTCCATCTTTACGGAGCCTTTCAGGTCGGCCGCCAAAGCGACCACCGATTCGTTGGTCCTGCCTAATTCCAGCAAACCGGCTCCGAAGCCCGATCGGGTGTCTTTATTGCCTGTATTTGTAAATGATTGTTTTTCCATTATAGTAGTGTCCTGTTAAACTGAAATTGTACTGTAAATAGGGTTTTGAGATTTCTAATAATCTCCGAGGGTTTCCTCGAGCTGTGCGAGGGCTTTTTCGGCGACTTCCGGTTTAGGAGCCTTTCCATGCCATTCGCAGGTATCTTCCATAAAATCTACCCCTTTTCCCATACGGGTTTTCATGAGAATCATTACCGGTTTCCGGTCTTGGGCTCCTGTCTCTTTGGCTTTCCGAAACGCTTCCAGAATGGCCTGCATATCATGCCCGTCCGCCTTGATGCAATTCCAGCCGAACGCCTTCCATTTCGCTTCCAAGTTGCCCAGACCTATAACGTCATCCACGGTTCCGTCTATCTGCTGTCCGTTCCAGTCGGTAATGGCGATGAGTTTGTCTAATCTGTGGTGTACGGCGAACATGGCCGCTTCCCATACCTGTCCTTCTTCGCTTTCCCCGTCGCCCATCAGTACATACACGTACCGGTCGTCTTTGTTCAGCCTTTTGGCTATGGCCGCTCCGCAGGCTACCGATAATCCTTGTCCTAAGGATCCGGACGCCTCATAGACTCCCGGCAGCCCTTTTTCAATGGAGGGGTGTCCCTGGAGCCGGCTGCCGAATTCGCGGAAAGTGGCCAGTTCCTTTACCGGGAAATAGCCCGAGCGGGCCAGAACGCTGTAAAAGACGGGGGAAAGATGTCCTGCCGAAAGAAAAAACATATCATACCCTTTTCCGTACCGGTTCCAATCGGCGGGAGAATGGTTGAGTTCGCTGAAGAATAAAGCCGTCAGAATATCGGCGCTGCTCAGGCTACCCCCCGGATGGCCGGATTGGGCGCCGGTTACCATCCGGATGATATCTCTTCTTATTTGGGTGGCTATTTTGTTGAGTTCTTGAATATTGGACATGATATACTAAATTAGAATAAATATTGCTAAATTAAGAGTAATTTGGAGAAAAACCAAAGTTTCCGGCTCTTTGTTTTTAAACAAAAGTGAACCGTCGGACTGCTTTACCTCCAAAAAATAGTGTATATTTGCGCTTTAACATATAGATTCCCGACAGGCTATATGAAAAGCGAAACCGGAGAAAGATGAAAAATATCAGAAATTTTTGTATAATCGCCCATATCGACCACGGAAAGAGTACGTTGGCAGACCGTTTGCTGGAAGCGACCCATACGTTGTCGGCCCGCGAGATGGAGAATCAGGTGCTGGATTCGATGGATCTGGAGAAAGAGAAGGGAATCACGATTAAAAGCCACGCGATCCAGATGGAATATGAAAAGGACGGGCAAAAATATATTCTGAATCTGTTGGATACGCCCGGTCATGTGGATTTTTCTTATGAAGTCTCCCGTGCCATCGCCTCTTGCGAAGGCGCACTGTTGGTGGTGGATGCCACGCAGGGGATACAGGCGCAGACGATTTCCAATTTATACCTGGCTTTGGAACAGGATCTCGAGATTATCCCGGTGCTGAATAAGATAGATATGGATTCCGCCATGATCGATGTGGTAAAAGACCAGATCGTGGATTTGATCGGATGTAAGGAAGATGATATCTTGCCGGCCAGCGGAAAAACCGGCCAGGGCATCCCGGAAATTCTCGATGCCATAGTACAAAGGGTGCCGCCTCCGGCCGGAGACCCGCAGGCTCCCCTCCAGGCGCTGATTTTCGATTCCGTCTTCAATTCTTTCCGCGGAATCATAGCGTATTTCAAGGTGGAAAACGGCACCATACGCAAGGGCGACAAAGTCAAGTTCTTCAATACGGGAAAAGAATACGTGGCGGATGAAGTGGGTGTGCTCAGAATGAAATTGTGTCCCAAAGAAGAGATAGGAACGGGGGATGTGGGATATATCATTTCCGGAATCAAAAGCGCAGTGGAAGTGAAAGTGGGGGATACCATCACCCATTGCGAGGATCCGTGCAGCGAAGCCATCGAGGGGTTCGAGGAGGTGAAACCCATGCTTTTCGCCGGGGTGTATCCGGTGGAAACGGACCAGTACGAGGACCTGCGGGCATCATTGGAGAAATTGCAGCTGAACGATGCTTCCTTGGTGTTCGATCCGGAGTCTTCCTTGGCGTTGGGATTCGGTTTCCGGTGCGGGTTCTTAGGATTGCTCCATCTGGAAATCGTACAGGAAAGGCTTTTCCGGGAATTCGACATGGATGTAATCACAACGGTTCCCAATGTCTCTTATAAGGTTGTCACCACCCAGGGGGAAACGCTGGATGTGCATAATCCGTCGGGACTTCCCGCTCCTACGCTGATAGATTATATAGAGGAACCCTATATCCGGGCGCAGGTAATTTCCAAAAGCGAATTTTTCGGACCGATCATGAAACTGTGTTTGGATAAGCGCGGTACGCTTGTAAGCCAGCATTTTCTCTCCAGCGAAAGGGTGGAGTTGAATTTCAATATTCCGCTGGCGGAGATCGTTTTCGATTTTTATGACAAGCTCAAATCCATTTCCAAGGGATATGCGTCATTCGATTATCATATTACGGATTACAGACAGGCCGATCTGGTAAAGCTGGATATTTTGCTGAACGGGGAACAGGTAGATGCCCTTTCCAGTCTGATCCATAGAAACCATGCGTATGATTTCGGACGGAAAATGTGTGAAAAACTTAAGGAACTGATTCCGCGTCAGCAGTTCGATATCGCCATTCAGGCGGCTATCGGAGCGAAAATCATTGCTCGCGAAACCGTAAAAGCCGTCCGGAAGGATGTAACGGCGAAATGTTACGGCGGAGATATCACTCGTAAAAGAAAATTGCTGGAAAAACAGAAACGGGGGAAACGCCGGATGCGGCAGGTGGGAAATGTGGAAGTACCCCAGTCTGCCTTCATGGCCGTCCTTAAATTAGATTAATCGGTCGATTGCTTAATTGGCAGAAAGTGGCTTGTGCTTTGTGCTGCGTTGCGATTGGTCGTTGCCGGGTTTTACAGGTCGAAGGACCGGAGCAGCCGGACAAATTCGGTATAATTCTTTTCGGCATTCCAGGAGGTTTCCCAGATTCTGCGGGCGTTTTCTTTCTGCACGGCCCGCTCTTGCGGGGAGAGGGACAGTTCCTCTAAAAGGTTGCTTTTCAATATCTCCACCGTCAGATTTTCAGGCAAAAGAATTCCAATATCCGAGTTCGGAACACCTCCCTCTGCCGTCTGGGGGGAGGAGGCGGAGGCAAATATCTCTTTTGTACCTCCCACATCGGTGGCAAGGATGGGAATGCCGCAGGAAAGGGCCTCCATAATGGCTACGGGTATCCCTTCGCTCCGGCTGGCCTGGATAAAAAGATCCGGGCGGTTAGAGGTATAAAATTCCAGTACCCGGTTGTGGGGAATGCGTCCCGGAAAGGAGACTGTGAAAAGGACCGGTCCGCAGGAATGGAGCAGTGGACGGCAGATTTCTTTTATTTTCCCCAGCAAGGGACCGTCTCCCAAGTGGGTCCAGCGGAGCCGTTCATATCCCAAGGCCTTTATCTTGTCTTGCGCCTGCAGATCAGCGGCCAAGCTGCAGAAAGTCTGTGCGATAAGCTCTACCCGTTTTAACGCTATGACATTCGAGCAGCTGACTATATGCAGCGTGTGTCCGGAGGATTTTTCTCCGGCATTTTCTTGCGGCGGGATCGCCGGAGGCAGGCTGCCCAGACGGCAGGGGATGATCCGGGAAGGTTGGCTGTCGGGATACCGGGTATATATATAATCGGCTCCGTGGCGGGAGACAGGCAGGGCATAGTCGATACTCCGGTAAAGTATCTCACGGAAAGGAAGATAGCCTTTGGCTTCCTCGTACAGATCCGATCCGTGGAACCGTACGGCGAAAACCGGAAGTTTCCCGTTGTTTTTCCTCCGGAGCCTTTTTTTGAAAAAAGGGATGGCCAGTGCGGTTTTGTCTCCCCAGTAAAAATAGGCTGTCCGGGCGGAACTCATTTCCTTTTCCGCCTCCTGCATGATGCTTCGGTTTCCTAAAATGCTCCGCAACAGAAAAAGGTAATTGAAGAATATCCATAATTTCTTTCCCGACAGAAAGGGCTTTCTCCGCACCATTTCCTTTAATATCATGGCCGCCATGCAGCCGTAGCGGAAAGTGCCGGTAACGGTATAGCGGGCGGCGCCCAACAGCAGACGGAATTTGTTTTTATGGTCGAAGAACAGAAGAGACTGTTTTACAATAATATTGGAGGGCAGCTCCTTGATGCGGTCTTCGGCTCCGGCAAGATGCGGGGAAGCCGGCCCGGCCCCGTTTCCGTTCCGGTTCTGCTGCCTGTCGGGATTATAAAGGGGAAAGATGACGATGCGGCCGAATCCCCTTGCGAGGAACGGGATTTCTTCGTGGAGGAAAGTTTCTCCTGTTCCGTAGGGATAAGTATTCGTAAACAGAACTATGTTTTCTGCAAAGGAGTCTTGTGAAGGCCGTTGCCGTATCATGGGCTCTTCATGTTTTTATGGTTTTGCAAACTTAACATAAAATTTTTACAAACAGTTAAAAGTCCGTACATTTGTTCAATGGCTTCTAAAGTTGGAAAGATATTGGTGGTGGATGACAACGTAGGGATCCGCCGGACGCTGGAGATTTTATTGCCCATGTATTTTGCGGAGGTAAAGACGATCCCCTCGCCTGCAGCCTTGGTGTCTTCGTTGGAGCAATTCCGGCCGGAGGTGGTGCTGCTGGATATGAACTTCAACGCTTCCATCAATACCGGCAGCGAGGGCCTGTACTGGGTCGGAGAGATTAAGAAGATGGTGCCGGAGGTGGAAGTCGTTCTCTTTACCGCCTATGCCGATATTCAATTGGCGGTGGAAGGGATGAAGCGCGGAGCTTTCGATTTCATCGTAAAACCCTGGGACAATGACAA